>CAWFFB010000015.1:0-292477 GCA_963814975.1 uncultured Acidobacteriota bacterium
TAAAATCAGGCCATATGCTGCGGGTTTGTCTCGCCTGCCTGCCACCACATTCGTCTGAGCGTACCTTCGCCAGGCTTACGCAATGTCCGTCATTCCACATCGCCGCGTAAACAGTTGAGGTGGACGCGGTGGTAATCAATCAGAGACGCCACACCCGAGTCCCCGGTCCGTTTGACGGGTATCGGATCGGCTTACTTGACACGCCCATCCGCATTTACGACCTGAGTGAGGGCGGCTGCTTCGTCAATTCTCAGCATGCGCTCCCGTCGCCCGGTCGACCGCTGATCCTGAAAATCGACGTGCCGGATGAGGGGTGGATCTGTCTCAAAGCTCAGGTGATGTACAGCAAACCCGAATTTGGCTTCGCAGTATCCTTCGTGGACGTGCCGGCCGACGCGGCTGATCGGCTTCGACGCGGCCTCCTGCGGCTGCGTGGCGTGTTGTCCGACTCTCAGAAGGATGAAGTGATGATGCTACCGGCGTGCCCTCGGTGCCGTGGCACGTCGGTGAGACCTCTGGGCATGTCGGGCTCAAATCTGCCGTGGTTTGCGTGTGCTACGTGCGATTCTGTGTGGGCGGCGCGTGAGCAGGGGTTGGATGAGGAAGCACCGAACGCTGATGTCCCCGCTCTGGTCACGCAACAGTCCAGTGTCAAACAAATCCTCATTGCCGACGACGATGGTGGCGTGCTCGCCTTCCTGACAAAAGCCCTGTCACGGTACCACGTCCTCACGGCCCGCGACGTTGCCGAAGCATGGCGGTTGGGGCGCAGTACACTCGTTGATCTGCTGGTTACAGATTATTTGATGCCCGATGGCACCGGCGAGGAGCTGATGACGCGGCTGCGCGAGACGCACCCGGCGCTCAAGGTACTCATTCTGACGGGTCACGGAGCCATGCTGGATAGCGAAGGCTTCGGGTGGTGGAAGCGTGAGCGGCATTTAGCTAAACCCTGTCGGCTGGACGATCTACGCGAGGCGGTCACGGACCTCATTGGCCCACCCTGATTTGCCTCTCATCCGAACAGGGACAGCCTGCGGAATGTGATCAGAGTAAGACGGCTCCCATGTGGCGCTTGTATCCTCGATGGGGCTGGAACCAGCTACTGGCGCGTTTGTTTCGAGGGTGGGCTTGCGACAGGTATATTCCCCCCGAGCGCGAGAGTTGCGAACAGCGACAAAAACCGAGTTCGCCACCCAGTCATCACTTACTGCGCTGCCACACCCATCCGATTACCTCGCCGGTCTCGTCGTAACGACTTAGCTCGCCGCGCCGTGGTCATTCGCGGGTGCCAGGGCGTGGGTATTCGTATTGCAGCACCCCCCGAAGGAAACGACGGGCTAGGGCATTTTAGGTGAGGCAGCCGGCATTCCCTACAAAAAGTGTCGATTGCCGTCCGATTCGGTAATCACAGGACATGCATGCTGATTACTCTTATCCAGAATGACACGCGCGCCGTTCCACTCAAGATTTCTGTGTCCGAGGTGGGCGCTGACGCCGTGATTCGTGCGATGGCCACAGACGGCTGGTCCGTGCTGAGCAAGTGCTATGGACCAAGTCAACCACTGGTGGACTGTGTACAGGTGGCGCTGCTCGACGTGAGCACGTTGCCTGCGAGGGCACCGATGCGGATGGTGGTTGAGCTCAGCGCATCAGCTGCGATGCTCAGCGCGCCGATGTAAGTGCCGCACCGCAGCCACGTTAAAGCGCCGCGCTGTGACGTTCGGCTGGGGTCCGAACTATAACAACGGCGTCACCCACCGCCGCGATAAAGGGCTCAGGGGAAATCGTCGTCGTGATTCTGCGCAATCCAGTGGGCGCTGACCCTGCCAAGGTCGTCAACGTCGACGGGACGCTTGGTGAGAATGACCGCTACACCGAGAATGCCCGCGAACGCCGTCACGCCGATGGCTATCCAGACCCAAGTGCCTACCATTGACGTACACCATGACTTTCGATGCGTGTGGGAACTGGTGACAAAAGGGTTTCTGATGATCACCTATCCGACTTGTGATCTATTCAGATGATTTCACGACGGGTCATTTTAGATGCACTGTGCCGTTTGGCATACCGTTAGGCGTTGTTGGGAGAACCTATTCTACCGCCGCTCAACATGATTACGTTGAGCGTCGATGAGCAGCCAGCCTAGACAGCCGGCCGCCGTTCAAAAGGACAAGGAGATTTGCACGTCCGAGCTGTTCAGATGATGCGCGCTGCACCTGATGCCAATCCGTGAAATCTCCATGATCAGCAGATCTGCGCCCTCCTCGAAACCTCTGCCGCCGATCGTGAACGGCGAGATTGCGCCCATCCTTCGGCGGGAGAATAGCGTCCACATAGCTGGCCAACGTGTGTGGCAGACACGGTCTTGTCTCGTAGAAGGCGCCCGCGCGTTGAACGTCTCGTCCCAAGCCGGTATCCAGCCACTCGGTATACACGATGGCCCGAGTCCCTCTTGCCACAAATTGGGCGAGATACACCAAGTGAAGCCCGTTGAATGCCCCAAGACGCAGGTTCGTGACGAGAAGGTCGACCGCGCTCTGCTGAAGGGCGGAACGGGCAGCGGCAAAGTCCGACACGCACTGGATGTCGGCCACATCAGAAGCAGCCTGCTGAAGAAATGATCCGAATACAGCATCGGGCTCAACGAGCAGGACGTGGCTGAACACCGCGAGACTGGGGGCAGCAACACACATACCGTCAGGCTCCAACGGGCGACCCAGAGATGCGGGTTCCTGATCTGCCGCTACGGTCAGCAAAACCCCCAATTTGTGAATGTAAACCTACGCCAGCACCGAACATCGCTGGCACACGTGGCGCGCACGGTGACGGCCCTCTGACAGCAAAGTAGCTGTGAGGAGGACTTCTGTCGCGTTTACGTCCGACTTCGTAATTTGGGGCGGGTCCAGCGATTCGGGTAACGCGGCAGCTTGGGCCCCAACTCAGCGAAGATACCCATCTACCTGGCCGACGCCTGACGCACCGTTGGTGTCACGCACCGACAAGGGGCCGCACGCGACCGATGCAATGATGCGCTCGATACACGCTAGCCCCTGGTAACGCCAACATGTCAAGGTTCGTCGGTTTTTGCTTGGACCTCACTGAATACATTCCTCAAACTCGCGTAGCCATGCCTTCGCCTCAGCTCTCCAAGGATTGTCGACGACCTCTCGTTGCTGGTTACGCCTAAGACGCGCTTGGAGAATGGCACTCAGATCGGAAATGACGCCGCGCAGTTGACCGTGAACCGCAGCCCGCGCGAACTGACCAAGAGCCGCGCCGCGGTCGCCGCCCCGCAGGTAAACCTGCGCGAACCACCGGTGGTGTTTGCCCCAGTCGGCCTGCGTGTTATGCAAGGCCTCGATCAATTTTGTTGCGCGCACGATCTGCGTGACGTTCAGGAACATGTTCGTTGAATGTATCCGTTTGGCCAGGAGCGGACTGCACACCCATGCCGGAGGCCCGTGCTTTGCCAAGCGGATCGACATGTCCCAATCCTCGCCACCCTGAAAACGGGTGTCGAATTCACCGACCTGCCGCCACGTGGTCCGCCGCCAGACGACGTTTGATCCTCCCCCGGGGATTGCGTTATATCGCGGGAGAGTGGCAACAGTTTCCTCCGGAGGTAGTGGTGGCCTAGCAGCCCGTGGTGAAAGTCGATAACCGCTGACGAGTCCGTTTAGTCAACGTGGTCGGTGTACTACAATGCCGCGCATGGCCATGGGCAAACATCGTGCGACGCGCCAGACGGCGATATGGATCGCCACCAGCGATCTGCCGACGCCGGCGGCGCACCCGTTCTATCAACGGCTGAACGCGTTGCTCGCGAAGGCCGGGTTTGACGCGTTCGTCGAGGCGCGCGGTGTCGGATTCTATGCCGCCACGATGGGCCGCCCGAGCTTGGCCCCGGCCGTCTATTTCCGGCTGTTGCTGATTGGGTATTTCGAGGGCATCGATTCCGAACGCGGGATGGCCTGGCGCGCGGCGGATTCGCTGGCCCTGCGGGAGTTTCTCAGTCTCGGCTTGGACGAGGCGCCGCCCGATCACTCGACGATTTCGCGCACCCGCCGACTGATCGATCTGGAGACCCATCAGGCCGTGTTCACGTGGATCCTGGAGCGCGTCGCCGAGGCGGGCCTGCTGAAGGGCAAGACCCTGGGCGTCGATGCGACGACCTTGGAAGCGAATGCGGCGCTGCGGAGCATTGTCCGGCGAGACAACGGGGACACCTATCAGGAGTTTTTGACGAAGCTGGCGCAGGCCTCTGGCGTCGCGACGCCAACGCGGGAGGATCTGGCGCGGGTGGATCGGAAACGGAAGAAGAAAGGGTCGAACGACGATTGGACCCATCCGCATGATCCGGACGCGCGTATCACGAAGATGAAAGACGGCCGCACGCATTTGGCGCACAAGGCCGAGCACGCCGTCGACTTGGCGAGCGGCGCGGTGGTCGCCGTCACCATCCAACCCGCCGACCGCGGCGATACGGACAGCGGTGTCGACACGGTCCTCACGGCTCTGGACGAACTCGACGCGGTGCAGCCGGAGGGCGACGACGATCGGGAGATCGTCGCGGACAAGGGCTACCACAGCACCGACCGCGTCAGCGATTGGGAAGGCATCGGGCTGCGCATGTACATCTCGGAACCGAAGCGCGGCCGGCGGCGCTGGCACGGCCAGACCGCGTTGCGCGACGCCGTCTATCGCAACCGACGGCGGATTCGCGGCACGCGCGGACAGCAGCTGTTGCGCCGACGCGGCGAGTAACTGGAGCGACCGAATGCGCACCTGTACGAAACCGGCGCGCTGCGGCGCACGCATCTGCGCGGCCACACCAACATTTTGAAGCGCGTCCTGATTCATACGGGTGGGTTCAATCTCGGGCTCATCATGCGTCAACTGATCGGCGTCGGCACGCCGCGCGGCCTGCAAGGCCGAGTGGCCGTGGTGATCGCCATGCTTCTCGCGCTTCTCAGCGGTGTGCCGCCGCCGATTCGGCCCCATACGCGTGTCGCTTCCCTTGCTCACGATCACGCGCGGCTGGGCGACAATCCGACCACCCTCGTTGTCAACTCGTCAGCGGCGGCGACTTGTACCACGGGCTAGCATGGATGATTCGGCTGCCACGGATGTTCACCGAGCCCGTATAGACCCAGTCCGCCCCCGCTTGCTCAGCCGCATTCAGTTGGCGGACGAGCTTGTCTGGAGCCCAGAGGTCGTCATCATCGAGGAAGGCCAGCCAATCACCGCGCGCATCCGCAGCTCCGTGGTTTCGAGCGGCCGACAATCCGCGCGGCGTGTCGTGACGAATGACACGAACGCGCCCGTCGCCGACTGCGGCCAGCATAGCTGGCGTTCCGTCGGTCGACGCCTCATCAACAACGATGACCTCAAAATCGACGTCCTGCTGGCGCAACGCGCTGCGCAGCGTCATCGCCAGCAGAGCGCCGCGATTGCGCGTCGGCACGATAACCGATACGTCCATATCGAATGAATGATTGATTGATCGATCTATCAGCCGAGCAGCCCGACAATTTCCTCTACACTCCGATGAGACATTGCAGCGCCACAGCGTGACCTGGTCCTCGCCAGGAAATCCGCAAGTTGAACCATCGGACGTTCGTCTACCGAAACACCGAGAGGGGGAAGAATGTTTGCGCTTGGGTGACGCCTGGATTGATGATCCCAGGACGCGACAATACCGGCGCGTCATCTTTGCTCCCGACCGCCCTCCGACCGCCGACCACTATAACCTCTGGCGGGGACTGAACGCCCAGCCTAGACAAGGGGACTGGTCGCTGATGGACGGGGACATCCGCGCGGTCATCTGCGGTGGCCACGAGGACCTCGTCACTTGGGTGCTCGACTGGCTCGCCTTCGCGGTACTCTGAGCGTACGGTGATGACCGATGTCATGTGTTGGCTAATCTGCTTGGCGAATGCGCCCGTCTGGCGGCAGGATGATTGAGCCGTCACGAAGGCACCAGTAGAAATGCGTCTGATCCTCGGTGCGCACGTAAATGAGCGGCCTTCCGCATATGGGGCAGTTGATCGGCAGTTCGGGATTACACAATCTGTTACCGGGCAGCCCTCCTACTTGTCGTCCCGTCGCCCGAATCGTCGTTTAGCCGCACGGCCGATCATGGCGCCGCCCAAGCCCACGCCCATCAACAGCATGGTGGCTGGCTCTGGAACCGTCACGACCCTCCTTCCGTTCTTATCCACTTGGTCAGCGGGACGGTCATTCCTCGTGGGGGTCTGAGCGTTCGGCTTCGCAGCTGCGCGAGAAATGCCGATCACGGCGGCGAATGACAGCAGCAGCATGAGAGGTACGTGCGGCCTTATTCATTGAATGGACATCTCCACTGACACGGGCGCGGAAGTGCGGCCGTGTGCCCTTGCGTAACGGCAGCAATAACTGCACCGCTGTGGTGTGCCCAAAACCGGAGAACTTGTTGTAGGAGATAATTGGACAATCACGACAAAAACCATCATGTCTCTGATATATGTCACCCACGCGGAGAACTTCGGCAACGACAGCAGGTACGATCCTCTTCCCAGCCCGAGCCGAAGCTCAAACTGGAGATGCCGCCACCTGCTAAAACGCCCGGCACTACCACAAACGTGAGGTGATCGGTGAGGGCCTGTTGATGGCGAAGCGAATGCGGCGGCGTGAACGCCGCTGGTGACGTTAACAGCCGCGAGTCCTTGGCCTTCGCAGCGACCGACGACAGCATGTCGCTTGCTCGCCAGAATGTGCGCCCAGTCGTACCCACGGGAAGGTGTCACCGACCACGCCTATTGGAGTGGTGCCTGATCACAGCGCGGCTACCACGTGGCTCGTCTGGACCCAAATACCGACTGAAACCTTCTGCGCTCTCTTCAGCTAGTCCCGACCTCGGTACAGCGTCGGATCGCATCAGCGACATCAGCCGGCGAACAGGGTTTGTCAGGTATCGGTCGCACCCGGCACGCATTGCGCTCACGCGCTCATGCGGAAGGCCCGCCCCTGTCAAGGCGATGATCGGTATTGCCGCTGTCAGTGACCCCGCTTTTAGCTGCCGTGCCACTTCCCACCCGTCTATGTCGGGCAAACCAAGATCGAGCACGATCACGTCGGGCGCGCATGTGCTTGCGAGCGTCAATGCCTCCTGGCCGGTCGCGGCGGGCATCACCTCGTAGCCAAAGTGTGCGAGAAACTTTTTGTATCCCGCTCGCGTAGCCGAATCATCATCCACAAACAGCACGCGGATGGATGTTTTAGTGCTCATGTAGCGAGCGTGGCATGGCTAGGGTGGCCTGCATCTCGGTCGTGTATGAAGTGTGGAACGCCGAGCAGTACGTGGAGTGAAGACATCACCGCGCGGTGGTGCTTGTCGAGGTTCGGGTCATCGTAACCAGCTCATTCTCCATAATCTCATTGGACGGCGGCTGGAATATGCTGAGGCGTTGTGCCCAGCGACCCGTCATCCCATCGTGGCCACTGAGGGTCGTGTCCCACGCTCCCACGTGGAAGGTCGCCCACGCGCCCGCGCTGCCGCGACGGCTCCCCACCTCGGAGCTCCCTGCAAGGTTCAGGCGTCCATCGGAAGTCACCCTTCCACTGAGATTCGCGAGTATTTGAAAGAAACTCGGCAGCAAGAACATCGCTCTGACCTCGCTCAGGTCATTGCCGGTCTGCAAGACATCCAGCCGGATGGGGAAATCCCAAATGTCGACCTCATAAGAAGCGCAGACACCCGGCGGCGCATCGCATCCGTTAACGACAAAGGTGCCTTCCCAGGTTCCTCCATAGTTGTTGACCACCTGCACGGTTTTCGACACGCTTCGGCCCTCGTGAGAAGCGGTCAGGATGGTCGAGCCGTGCGCGACACCGACAAGCCGACCGGCGCTGTCCACACTGGCTACGCCCGTGTTACTGCTCGTCCACGTCGGGGTCACCGCTCGCATGGTGCCATCGGATAGGGTGGCCGTCACGGTGTAGTTGGTGTCGCGGCCAGTCAGAACGGCATCGACCCCACTGATGGCAAGGCTGGTAGCGGCGGGCGCGGTGGGTGCGGCAGGAGTGCTCTTGCCATCACATGCGGTGGCAAACACCGTGATGACGATGACGAGCGCGAGTCTCACAACGGCCATCGTAACCCTCGCGGATTGAGCTTTGCGGGTAATCGGGATACTGACCCATTCGCCTAGCCAAGTCCACCCCCAAAGGATAACCAGGCAAGCGCCTTCCTGAGTAGAACCGACTACTGATCGACCCACACGAGCCTGCTGTCGGTCCTGATCCGCTTCCAATTTTACGAATTTTTTGAAAATCGCTGGGATACCAGTAAACGTCAATAAGGCGCCGGGCACCCCCCCGCGACAACTCGCCGGCCATCCGCGTGAGCGCGCCATGCCCCCTCCCCAGATCCGCCAGCAGCCTCGGCGTGATTCGTTGTCTCACGACTTGTCATATAGGAGACGGGGTTGAGGTACAGGTTTGCAACTGGCTGCGCGACCGTGACTTACGGCGATCCGCACGATCGCTTCGTGATGACCGTTGACGTTGCCGGCTGGGCGCGAGGGTGCCAGTCGTGACCATCAACACTGACCAACAATCAGGTGTTTGTCGGCCCGTGACGGCGCCTTCCGATCAGCCAATGTTTGTGGGGCGAAAGTGACCCCGCAGCGCAAGGGATTGTTGGACCTGGTGGTCAAACGATCACCGTGACGCAGCCGAACGTGAACCCAGTGCGAACCTGATCGTGCTTAGCGCGAGTTCGGCGCCGTGCGCGTCTGCGATCGAGTGCGGGCGCGCGGTCGCAGCTGTGCTCTGCAACACGGCGTTCCCACGATAGCGGTCCCTGCTCAGTGAGCAGGCTTCCGTTACCGCCAACATAGGCGGCTAATGTCGCACGTGGTGAAGCCTTTCCGACTCTCTCACGCAGATTACGCGCCATTTTCGCCACGTCGTAGTTGGCACGGCGTATGGTTATAGTGATTATCAAGACTGCCTCATGTCCATTTACCTGCTCCGTGACATTCCCGACAACCTGTGGCACCGGGTCAAAGTACGGGCAGCGATGGACGGTCGGACAATGCGCCAAGTACTGCTCGACGCATTGGAGCAGTACGCAAAGGATGTAAGGCTTGATCCGGTGACCAGGAAGAGGAGGAATGTAAAGCGTCAGTAGTGAAATCGGAGCGCCCGCGTGTTGATCAGCACGCGAACGCCCCTAACCGGCAACCAACTGTAGATTGGCTGAACGGCTCCTGCAAGTGTAGCAGCCCGCCAGCCCTCCCTGAAGGAGGGACCATGACCCCGACCGTCGCATCGTTTGCAGATTTGCTCCAATCCGCCGTAACCGAGCCCGGCACCATCTCGGCCGCTTACCGGCAATTTCACAACTACAGCATCGGGAACCAGCTCCTTGCCTGGGCGCAGTGCATCGAGCGCGGGATTCAGCCCGGCCCGATGGCCACGTTCCCCAAGTGGAAGGCACTCGGCCGCTACGTTCGCAAAGGCGAGAAGGCGCTTGTGCTGTGCCAGCCCGTCACGATCAAACGAACGCGCGAGCAGGAAACCGACAGTGAGGGCGCGGACGTTTACACGCGATTCGTGTATCGCCCGGCCTGGTTCGTACTCGCCCAGACTGAAGGCGCGGATCTACCGCCCGTCTCGATTGCCGTTGTGGAACAAGGATCAAGCACTCGCGGCGCTTGACGTTGCAGAAGTCCCATTCGATGCGACAGACGGAAACGTGATGGGGTTCGCCCGTGGCCGATCAATCGCCATCTCGCCGCTGAATCCGATGCCTCACAAGACGCGGTTTCACGAGCTGGCGCACGTCCTGCTCGGCCACACGTCCGAAGGCGAGCAGAATGACGGCGAGCTGACGCCACGGAATCTGCGTGAATGTGAAGCCGAAGCGGTCGCGCTCCTGTGCTGCGCCGCGTTGGACTTGCCAGGTGTGGAGTTTTCGCGCGGCGTACATCCAATCGTGGTGGGGCGCCGGCAATCCGATCCCTGAACGCTCGGCGCAGCGCATCTTGAAGGCAGCCGATCAGATCCTCAAGGCCGGCACGAACAATGACGGGGTGGCGGCATGAGGGCTGCCATCTACGCCCGTGTAAGCACGATCGACCAGGAACCAGAGAATCAGCTGCAGGAACTACGGCGCTACGTCGATGCCCGTGGCTGGACGGCTGTCGAGTACGTTGACAAGGGAGTGTCGGGCGCCAAGGAGCGGCGCCCGGCACTTGACCAGCTCCTGACCGATGCCAAGCGGCGCCGATTTGACGTGCTGGTGTGCTGGCGTCTGGATCGGCTAGGACGCAATCTCAAGCATCTGATCACGGTGCTGGAGGAATTGCAGGCGCTCGGGGTGGCGTTCGTGCAGTCTCGCGGAGGGCATCGACGCCACCACGCCAGCCGGCAAGCTCCAGATGCACATCCTGGGCGCGATCGCGGAGTTTGAGCGGGGACGCATCCGAGAACGGGTCATGGCGGGCCTACAACGGGCCAGGACGCAAGGCAAGCGACTAGGAAGGCCCAGCGCTGTGATTCCTGCCGAACGCCTCCAGCAGGCAGCCGGACTGTCTTTGGAGATGGCCGCTGACCGGCTCGGCGTTTCGCGTTCCACAGTCAAACGCTGGCGCCGAAACGCTCCACGATTCTGACAACGTATTGCGAGTCGAAGCTGCGACGGATGTAACAGTCGTTCTGGCGTTCTGCCGATTTGGAGCGCGCGACTTGTTCTGACACCGCGATGCGGCGATTCGTCAAACCACCCAAGCGAGGTCTGTCAACGCAAGCCCCTCATGGCTCTGGGTTGACGTTGCATGGGCCAATGCGGAAGTGGATGTCCCACCACGACTGCACATCCGCGATGAGAACGTTTGAAACCGTAAGCCCCTGTTGATCCTTGAGCGGCGCTACCCATTGCGTCTCACTACTGACGGCACAGGTGCTGTCGTGGGAAAAGTCAGCTGCGACCAGGATACGTTTGCCAATAAGACCGATTGGCAAAACCTCCAGCCAACCAAGCAACAGCAAAAGAGACATGGGTCCCAAGGCGTACGTGAGAAAATGCCGGACAGAAGAGGATTCCTTCGCTGGCGCCAGGGCGGGTTCAGCTAAGAGTGTGGGAACTAATAGCTTCACGAGGGAAACGCATACCAACAACAACCAAAGCACGATAACTGAGACGTACAAGCCGTAGAGTGTCGTAAATATTATCAGTGTCGTGTTGAAATTGCCTGGGTCTACACCCGTCAGGGTGTTGAGGTAGATCCGCGCTCTAATGTGTCCGAAAGTCCAGAAGAGCCCAGTCACCCCGCTGACCAGCAGTGCCGCGCCTTGCGATCCGAGTTTCTGCCAAAGTAGTGGAAACCAGTCGTAAAGGACGACTTTCAGAAACCAGAAGCCGCCGAGCCCGTACACGAGAAGCGATAGTCCGGCGATCACGTACATGCCGAAAGTGTTGCTAATCTGAAAAAGGCCAATCATCCCTAGCTGAAAAAGGACGATCGTCCCTAGAAGGATGCCCGCACCTCGGGTCAAACGGATGTTCATTGATCGTCTCTTAGAATCGCCCCGGCTCCGTGCCGTCTCGTTTTGCAGTCTTCTTGTTCCACACCTGGTATTTGCAGCACATAATCAACACGCGCCGTACGTTGAGAACTGCCGCCGCAGCTTAACACGCGCTCATCTGCACGGGACACTGCCGAGCGGAAAGCGGAGCAGGTGGAGGGTGCCGCTGTGCCCGTCGTTTGTGCCGGCCTCCGCGTTCAGTCGATGATTTTGTTCGCGCACAGTCCGACAATGTGCATAACCAGCAAAATTAGTATTGATCATGTCGATCAGCTCAGTGGTGTTGTTGCGCGGCTCTACCAACCGCGACAACTCGCGTTGCATTGCCGCTCCATGGATTCGGCGGACCGGCGATTCCCGAAAGCACCAAGAGTGTAACTTCAGCCATGTTTCCCAATAGCAAGTTCCGTCAACTGATGTTCGCGCTTACCCCCGGCGAGAGGGTTCTTTTCCGATTCCAGAGCTGCCGGCGATAGACAATCGCCCCCGGTGGAGCCGACGTGTGGTAGAAGCATTCTTGTGTTCATCGTGTACGCTGGGTCGGCCTCTGCATCACGCGCCCAGGAGGCTCGGAATGTTTCCTCGCTGATCACGCATGGCCTCCAGAATCGTTGAAACGATCGCGGCCGGCATCCACCGTTTGGAGACAGGCGCATTCCGCGTCAAGGTGTCTGTCGGTGACCGGAAGCGGGGCGGACAAACCCGCGAGACGACGTTCCCGAAAGGCACCGCACAGCGAACAATGACAGGGTGGCAGACGCAACAACGCGCAGCACTAATGCGCCAACGGTTAGTCCCTGCGTCGGGCACACTCGAAGCTGACATCCCGCGGTACCTTGAGACGCTTGAACACAAACCGAGGCTGGCGAAGGATTGCAAGTATCAACTTCAGGCGTGGGTCGAGCGGTTTGCGGCGAGACGACGACACACGATTACGCGTGATGAAGTTCATCAGCAAGTACGGGCGTGGGAGCGAGAGGGCGTTGCGGCGAGTACCATTAGGCATCGGATGACGGCGCTGTCGAAAGTCTACGAAGAATTAGACGGCGAGGACGGCGATAATCCGATCAAGGGCGTGAAGCGCCCAAGAGAACCTGATCCCAGACCCGACGCGCGCCCGGTCAACATCATCGAGAGTGTGCTGAACGAACTCTGGTACCGAACGGCGATGAACAATCGCGGTTGGAAAACACTTGCACGCGCGCTGGTCCTTGCACACACGGGTATGCGTCCGTCGCAATTGACGCGGCTGAGCCCTGACCTCGACATTCGACCGTACCTCAAGGCTCGCGTTCCATTCGTTCAAGTTTCAGCAGGCAAGGGTGGCAAATCCTACGTGATGCCGCTCACCTCGGATGGCAAGGCGGCTTTCCTACTCTTCCTGCGAGTCGGGGCCGTGGGAAAATACTCGACGCAGGCGTTTTACAAATCGTGGATGCTCGCGTGTGATCAAGCGAACGTACCGCGGTTCAACCCTTATAAGTTGAAGCATTCGTTCGGCACGCGGATGCGCCGCGCCGGCGCAGACCTCGCGGACATTCAAGCACTCTTCGGTCACAAAAGTCCAAAGACGACGGCCCGGTACACGGAAGTATCGATGGACAAGTTGGCCACAGCTGTTCAGCGGATGGAAGAAGCCTGGAATCAGGCGCGTGGGTCGGTCGCGTGGGCCGAGTCTCAAATTGTTGCAAAGAAAGCTGCTTCCGACTAACGCTCGCGCCCTTCTAAGCCGGGGGTCGCAGGTTCGAGTCCTGCCGGGCGCGCCAATCTGGCCAGATTTTGCGAAACCGCGGATTCGCACCCCGGAATCTGGCGACCCCCGCCAACGCCGTCAACAAGCGGCCGCTAGATGTCGGGCGGCCCAACGATTCCCGACCAGATCACAATCACAGCCATATAGGCGTATTGCCCCATCGAGACAAATCTCGAGGAAACGTCGTCAGCGCCGCGCAGTCGTCGCAATTGAAGCCACAAAAAAGTGAAAGGCACGATACACGGCGAGTAGAAAGCCAAATCTCCCCGCGGACCAATCTTGCTGAGGTATCCCAGCACGATGATGACGCAGGCTCCAGCACTCAAGCAGCAGAAGAGGGCCATCGGCTTCATGCCCTCGAATCGTTTGACCAGGCCTCGCCCGCCCGACAAGAACCGCACCGATTCATAACAGGCACCACCAAGACCAAGCAGAGTGCCAGAAAAAAACAGCATGTAGAGCTTGTCGCCGAGATGCTTGGCCGAAAATATGAACGACAACTTAAAGAAGATGGAATTGCCAGAAGACGCTTGACCTCGATAGGGAACATAATCGGTAAATTGGTTGCCGAAATGAGACTCGGCCCATAGACTCTGGAAATAGGACGGGATGTTCTGGCCAGAGAATGTCGCAATGAGAATATAGCCCGCCAGCACGAAGCTCAGAAGTGCGGGTAGGAACGCCTGAGGCCTTTTGATCAGTACGGTCAGCAAAATGGCGACCGCAATTGGCATGAGCGCCAGGTAGTAGAGTCCAACCAAGGCGCTCACGACGCCCAGAGCGACACCGTCGCCTTCAAACTCAGACTCCGCCAGCGCACAATAGAGCATCAGTAGAACGGCGGTAGCGGCACCGTAGACTTTGCCATATCCGGTTGCCATGAAGCAGTAAGCTGCGGAACTGATGACCCAACTGATCGTACCGCGAAGTCGCGGGTAGAACGCATAGCAATGAATTCCAGCCGCGACCAGAAGCGCCACGTTAAGTGCTCGCGCAAGGCTCAGAGGATCATGCAGGAAAGCTGGCATGAAAGCGCGGGCGAAATACATGGATTCCAACGTATGGAAGATCGCGGTCTGCAGTTTGAGATGTATGAGCCACCGTGGAGCAGGCGTGCTGTTTGTGATGAAGTTCGTGACCCACGAGTAATCTGCGTAGTAGGGGAATTCGAATACGTTCAGAAAGAGATTGGCAGTGCTGATCGCGGCACAACAGAGCATGGGGATCAGGGGATACACGGCGAGGAAGGATCTTCTCTGCATGGGTCGCGATTCTGTTGGTTGATTTTCAAGGCCGCTCACGTCTAGCTTCATAGGAGCTCTGCGCTGGCCTTCTTCGCCAGCCGCTTCCTTCAAGTTTCGTTACCGAAGGCGCCTCGGCATCTATTCCCGATCGGGGTGGTGACCTCGTAGACACCGAGGCGGGTACCGGGAGTGAGGGTCAAGAGATTTTCCGTGATTATACCGGCGGGACCGAAGTGCGGACTGCGGCGATATCGAGTGTGCGGAGGCTTTCCTTCTGCGCTGGCAGGTCTTCGCGGTCCATTGACGCAACAGCGACATTCGCGCTGAGGCTGCTGCGCGGCCCGAACAGGTCGCCCAGCCGTGCCTTGACGCGCCACACCGATCCTGACGGCTCTCCGCTCAGAACATCGAACTCGCTGCGCTGGTATACAGCGCCGGACACGCTGATGCGATCGGCGACTCCCACGCCCAGATTCAGGCTGAGGAGCTCGGCTCGTTGCACCTCCTGACCTGAAAGACCGTCACCGATTTCCAAACCGCCCGCGATACCTTTGGCCGGAATGGTCGTCCCGCCGTGGGTGAGCGGAAACGGAGACGGCAGGGCCATCCGCGTTGCGCACGAGAGGCTGACCAGCGTCGCCGAAACGATGATACTGACAGACGTAACGAGTCGACGTAAGCTCGCCACGATGCCGAGGTTACTAGAGCCATCGACATCCAAATAGAAGCATGTAGATCGACGAACACACTGTGCCCTCAACAATTGAGACTGATCCGAACGCCGACCGCGTCGCGCGAGAGCTCGTAGGTCTGTCCTCTGCCGAGACGAGCGGGCGCGGGTTCGTCCTCCCTTGGCGCAGTGTTTTGTTGGGTAGCCGGGTTTGGCGTCGTTCGCGAAGACGCGGCGCAAGTTAAGCGCGTGGCACGTCCGCGTGGCAGTCCTCGCAACCTGCTGAAAAGAAGTCACCTCGGTCACAGAAGTTCACCCTTCTAAGCCGGGGGTCCCGCGTTCGAGTCGCGGCGGGCGCGCCAATTTCAATCAAGGGGCTAACGCCCCTCGAACTCCCCCACACGCTCGCTCGCGGGGGCCCCAACACCCCGCTCCGCTCGCGTGGCTCACTCGCTGCGCTCGTTCGCGCTGACTCGTCCATCATGCCGTGCCCATTCTCGGGAAGCGCCGCGACTCGCGTTTGCTCGTCGCGAGCGGTTCCGAGTCGCGGCGAGGCACCACTTCCTAAACGATCTATTCGTAGAGTGAATCTGACCGACGCTCAGGTTGCTTCGGGCTCTCTCGGTACCCGCACGTGACCGAACCTGGCACACCGGCCGGGCGACACCGACTCCGCCCGTATAATCCTCAGCGTTGGCTCTGACTCCAGGCACCCGTCTCGGCCCCTACGAAATCATCAGTGCCCTGGGCGCTGGCGGCATGGGGGAGGTGTGGAAGGCTCGTGACACGCGGGTCGATCGTATCGTCGCGATCAAACGCCTCAAAGCCGAGCACGCCGAGCGATTCAAGCGCGAAGCGCGCGCCATCGCGGCGCTGAATCATCCCCGTATCTGCCAGCTCTACGACGTGGGGCCGGACTACCTGGTGATGGAGTACGTCGAGGGTGAGCCTCTTAAGGGGCCGTTGCCCGTGGCCGATGCGCAGCGGTTGGCTGTGCAGATCGCGGAGGCATTGGCCGCCGCGCATCGGAAGGGGATCGTGCATCGCGATTTGAAGCCTGCCAATGTCCTCGTGAACGAGAGCGGAGCGAAGCTTCTCGACTTCGGGCTGGCGCAGATAGAAACATCACTCTTGTCCTCGGACGCGACCATGAGCGCGGTCTTCAGCGAGCGCGGATGCGGTCGTGGGTACCGTCGCGTACATGTCGCCTGAGCAAGCCCTGGGGCAGGCAGTGGACGCACGCTCGGACGTGTTCTCCTTCGGTGCGGTGCTCTACGAATTGTTAAGTGGCCGCCGGGCGTTTGCGGGCGACACACCGCTGGCGACCCTCTCGGCGGTTATGCACGAAACGCCGCCACCGCTGGAAGCGCCCGCGGCTCTCAAACGGATCGTCATCCGGTGTCTGGCCAAGCAGCCGCGCGATCGCTTTGTGTCCATGGTGGACGTGGGAGCGGCTTTGGAACAGGCCGTGGTGAAGACAGCCAATCGGGACCCATCTATCGCCGTGCTCCCATTCGCCAACATGAGCCGCGACCCGGATGACGAGTACTTCAGCGACGGACTGGCCGAGGAGATCATCAACTTGCTGGCCCATATCCCCGGCCTCAAGGTCACCGCGCGCACGTCCTCCTTTGCCTTCCGGGGCAAGGAACAGGACGTCCGCGGGATTGCCGAGGCGCTCGGCGTCCGGACGATTCTCGAAGGGAGCGTCCGGCGTGCGGGGCTTCGCATCCGCGTGACCGCGCAGTTGATCAACGCCGAGGACGGCTATCACCTCTGGTCCGAGCGGTACGACCGCGAACTCACAGACGTTTTCGCGATTCAGGACGCGATCGCACAGTCCATCGCAGATGCCTTGCGGCTGACGCTCATCTCGAATTCTTCCAGGCATACCCCTGCCTTTCCGGCGTACGAAGCGTTTCTCAAGGCTCGGCATCACGCGAAAACGTACGTGCCCGAGGCACACGCCCGCGCCCAGGAATACTGCGAGCAGGCGATCGCGCTCGATCCGAAGTATGCCGCGCCTCACGCGTTGCTCGGGTTTATCGCCTTCTTTTCCAGTACTCACACGGGCAGGCCGATGCCGGAGGTCGCGCCTCTCGTTCGACGCGAAGCCCGCAGAGCCCTGGACCTGGACCCGTTCGATACCGACCCGCATTTTCTGCTCGGCGCTGTGGCAGCTGCAAACGACTACAACTGGTTGGAAGCTGCTGGGGAATTCCGATTGGCCATGGTAGGTCCGTCCGTGCCAGCCGAAGCGCACTGGGCATACTCCAGCTTGTACCTGAGCACCTTTGCTCGCTTTGAAGAATCCACGGGGGAGATGCGTCGGGCCGTGGAACAAGACCCCCTGAACGTGACCTGGCGCGGCGTTCTGGTGGCCCACCTGGTGTGCGCCGAGAGGTACGAGGAGGCGCTGCAAGAAGGCACGAAGGCGCTGGACATCGCGGACAATGAAATGCAGCCGCATCTCGCCCTCAGTGAAGCCTACCTGGGCCTCGGGAGAGTCACCGAAGCCGTCGCTTCAGCGGAGAAGGCGCATCGTAACCTCCCGCAACAGTCCATGGCCACGGGACTCCTTGCGGCTTTACTGGTCCGGATTGGAGAAAGAGACCGAGCAGAGACTCTCGTTGCGGAAATGGGTTCTTCGCCTACTCCCATCTGGGGCCGTGTTTGGTACCATCTGCTGTGTTCAGAGATCGATGCCGCCGCTGTGTGGTACGAAAAAATGATCGAGGTGCGAGACATCTTCGCCCCGATTTATGCGAATTCTCCGTACACAGCAGAACTCCGGGCCAGTCCCTATTGGCCCAAGCTCGCGCGCATGATGAAGCTGCCGGATTCCGCTCGCTGACCTCGCCGGGTTCACATCCTTCGTGGCGATGCGTGACAGATCATGCGCGTGGCACGTTCGCGTGGCAGTCCTCGCATCCTGTTGGCCCTGAGTCGCCGAAGGGTTCCGAGTCCTGCCGGGGACTACTTCACCGCCACTCTCACCGTAATCGGATCCTGGACGAGCACGCTGACGACGGTACCGGACGGAATTTCAACTTCGCCGCCTTTCGTGGCGAGCACCGTGCCCGCGCCGCCTGCCACGGCGCCAACGGCCGCGCCCGATCCGCCGCCGATCACGCCGCCGACAATTGCGCCCGCTCCCGCGCCGAGCGCGCCTTTCTTGACGTCGGACCGCTTGTCGGCGGCGGCCTCGCGCTGCACGGTCGCGGTCTGGACGCGGACCGTTTCGCCGTCGACCACCAGCCGGTCGAAGCGGAACGCAACGGACGCCTTACCTTTGACCCGGCCCGACTCGGCCGCTTCAGTCACCGATCCGAGAATCTGCGTGCCGACGGGAAGCGCAGTGACGTCGGAAATGATCACGTCCTTCGCGATGGATGCCTTGATCGGGTCCTCCACTTTGCTCTTGTTCGACGCCACCGTGCTGAGGAGCGTCACGCTGAGTGATGTGCCGGCGGGAATCGTCACCTCGCGGAACGCAGGCGCCGGTGGCGCGGCGGGCTCGGGTTTCGACGGAGGTTGCTGCGCCGGCGACGCGGCCTGTCCCGCAGTCTCGGATTGAGCGGGCGGTGCCTGGTCACACGCCATCACACAAACTGAGGAGAGTGTGAGCGTGATGATCAACTTGATCACGGTTTGCCTCCAGTGTCGGGACGCTGACGGATCCACCGATACCTCCCTCGTCGGGAGTTCCCCATGGACCGAACGCTGGGATCGACTCAATACTACCGCAATAGCCGGCTTCGCGCTTCAGGCGTCAAGCATTTCTTCGGCCAGTTGTCCGCTCGCTCGTAACGGTTGAACAACCCGCCCACACGTGGTCGTCGACACACGCCGCTGCCGGTGCCGCTCACGCGCGCGCCCGATCAGCGCATTCTGCAGTCCGTGGTGATTCCACTCGCTTTGATAATGCGCTACCTGGCGCGATGTCGGGCGTCCCGACCCCGGAGGAATCCCTGCGCTTTCAGCATCGGAGCGATCGTGGATCGCCGACACGATGGCCCCATTCTCTAGGAGCTTGCTGAAAAACGCAGTGTAACCGGATCGACAGGGGCGCGGCGGAGTACTACCATGGGCGCATGCGAGGAGACGACCGCCGCCCCGAACCCATGTTTAGCTACGTGTCCGCGGAAGAGCGCATCCCGCAGGACCATCCCCTGCGGGCCATCCGGACGCTGGTCGATGACGTGCTCCGCGACATGTCGCGGGACTTCAGCCGGGTGTATGCGACGACGGGTCGGCCGTCGATCCCACCGGAGCAGCTCTTGCGGGCGCTGCTGCTGCAAATCTTCTACTCGATTCGGAGCGAGCGGCTGCTGATGGAGCAACTCGAATACAACATCCTCTTTCGTTGGTTCGTCGGACTCACGATGGACGATGCGGTCTGGGCGCCCACGGTCTTCACCAAGAATCGCGACCGCGTGCTCAACGACGTCATCGCCGGCCGGTTCTTCACGCACGTGCGCGAGCGGGCACAGCCGTACATGTCCGACGAGCATTTCACGGTCGATGGGACGCTCATCGAGGCGTGGGCGAGCCAGAAGAGTTTTCAGAAGAAAGAGGATCCGCCCGACGGCGATGGGCGCAACTTCCACGGCCAGACGCGCACCAATGACACGCACGCCTCCACGACCGATCCCGACGCCAAGCTCGATCGCAAGTCCTCGAATGCGGAGGCGCGGCTCGCCTATCTCGGGCATCTCCTCATCGAGAATCGGCACGGGCTGATCGTGGACGCGATGGCGACCGAAGCCGACGGCACCGCCGAGCGCGAGGCCGCGATGCTGATGCTGCATGCGCGCTGGCGGCGGGATCCGCGCCGCCGCACGGTGGGCGCCGACAAGGCCTACGACACGCACGGGCTCGTCGAGGTACTGCGGGAACTCGAGGTCACGCCCCACGTGGCGCAGAACCTGAACCGCCGCGGCGGCAGCGCGATCGACGCGCGCACCACCCGGCACCCGGGCTACGCGAAGAGTCTGCAGGCGCGGCCACGGATCGAGCCGGCGTTTGGGTGGCTCAAGACGATCGCCTGGATCCGGAAAGTGAAGCGGCGGGGCCTCGCGAAGGTCGACTGGCTCTTTCGCTTCGCCAGCGCGGCCTTCAATCTGCGACGGCTCGTGACGCTCATGGCGGTGCCGGCATGACGCCTGGTGCCTCCTCCGGGGCGTGCGCGACTCGGTCCCGCGCTGCGACCCCTCGATCGTCTCGTCCACCATGGCGCGTCCGGCGACTTACCGCGCGCCGATCGATGTCGATCGGGCGTTTTTCAGCAAGTTCCTAGCGCACCGGTGTCGCAGCAACGCAGCGGAGATCAATCGCGTGGCACATCCGCGTGGCAGTCCTCGCAACCTGTTAACAAGAGAGCACCTGTGCCATAGGAATTCACCCTTCTAAGCCGGGGGTCGCAGGTTCAAGTCCTGCCGGGCGCGCCACTCTTAGAAGGGTCTATTCCGGTCACATGGGTGGGGACCCATGTGTCCGGAATACGGTGTTACCTATGTCCCAGGAAGGACAGAAGTGGCTCGCTGTCACGCATGGCTGCCTTAGAACGACAACTCAACGCACTAGCCAATGCGGCCGGCTGGCAGCCAGAGCGTAGATGATGGGCAAATACGCGAAGACGATGTTGATGGCGTGATAGCCGAGACGACGATAGCTGCTCGTCAGGTACCGCCGCATATCAAAAACAAATGTCCCCGCGATCAACCGCAGGGTCCAGAACAATGCGAAGAAGGCACACAACGCGCGCGCGAGATTGCCCCCCGCCGCAAGGGTGTCGGCAAACGCGATGGTGATGATGCTAAAGCTGACGAGGCACAGGGCGATGAAGGAGTAATAGACCCAGAACAGTACGCTATCGACGTCGTGTACCGCGATCATGTGCATTGAACAGCGGTCCCGCGCACGATGTGCGGCTCCCCGCGCTAACGCCTCCTCGATCGCGGAGGAAGAGGCCTACTCGAACACCGTGTCACCGTCGGTCAGCCAGCGGCGGTACCAGCACGATCTCGCCCGCCGCATTGGGGCCGCAATAGCTGCCCAAGAAGGTCGGGTTCCTCAAGGCACTCCTTCAGGTACAATGTTCTCATGCGCACCTATCCTGAATCCTTCGTAGCGCCGATGCGCGCCGAGCTGACGCAGTTGGGCGTGGAAGAACTCCGTACGTCGGAAGATGTCGATGCCGCAGTCAAGACCACAGAGGGCACGCTGATGATCGTGGTCAACTCAGTGTGCGGCTGCGCAGCAGGCAAGGCGCGGCCAGGCATCACGATGGCCCTGCAGCATATGACGAAGCCCGCGCGCGTGGCGACGGTCTTTGCTGGCGCCGACGTCGAGGCCACGGACCGTGCCCGCAGCTATTTCACTGGGTACCCGCCCTCGTCGCCGTGCATCGGATTGCTGCGCGACGGGAAGCTCCAGTTCATTCTCGAACGGCGGAACATCGAAAATCAGACCGCCGAGCAAATTGCGGTCACGCTCACCCAGGCGTTTGACACCTACTGCGGTGCCGGCAACGAATAATACGCTCAGCCCGCGTGGACAACTCCCGCATCTCGAAACTGACCGTTGACTGATAGGGGACGTTCGACCTTCGGCAGGACAGCGTCTCGTGTTGTGGCCATCGAGCAGGATGCCAACGTGGACGTTGCAAGCGTGCGGCCGGTGCGTCCCTGCATCTTGCACGATGCGCGGGTGATGCCGAATCGCGTGTCAATTCGAGCGCACAAGGGCGGCCAATCGCTTTTGTCCGAGCGCCACCGAGATGCCCGCCGTCGTTCACCCCCATACCTCGCGTGTGCGAGGTTGCACCGCCAATGCCAGCGCCTAGGCTCGGGAATCACGGCTGTTGCGGCGAGTTCACGAGACTGCGCAAACTTCTCGCGATGAAGGTTGATTCGGCGGGATTGAGCAAAGCTCAACAATAGGGATGATCAATCCCAACCGATAGTACGGCTCAGAATGAGTTCAGCGAAATCCCCTGAGACGTTGCGCGTGCTGGTCGTGGACGACGAAACGTCCGTTCTCGCGTTTGCCGAGCGTGCCCTTCGCAGCGGGGGCTATGAAGTCGTTGTCGCATCCAATGGACGGGAAGCAATGGGGATCGTGGAAGCGCAGCCCCGCCCGTTCGACCTGTTCCTGGTAGATGTCGTGATGCCTCAGATGAGCGGCGACGAACTCGGTCGGCGGCTCCGTCAGCAAGACCCAGATGTGAAGGTGCTTTACTTCACCGGCTTTAGCGAACGGCTGTTTGAGAGCCGGCGGGCGTTGTGGAAACACGAGGCGTTCATCGAAAAGCCAGCTACGGTGAGAGGACTGCTGGAAGCCGTTTCGCAGTTGCTGCTCGGGCACACGCATGGCCCTAGTGCCGGCAGCCCGTCGGCAGCGTGACAGCTGATGCAGCGCGCACGAGCCGGCGGATGCGTCCACACTGGACTTTCTGCGACCTATGAGCCAACAGACATTGGCACGGCCCTGGTGGCTGTTGCCGCTTGGCCGCCTCCATCCGCTGTGGTGGGTCGGAATTGCCGCATTGTTGGTTTGGGTCGACTACATCACTGGCCCCAAGACTCAGTTCCCGGTCGTTTATGTCATTCCCGTCACCTTGGCCGCATGGTATTCGGGCCGATGGCCTGCCTTGGGGTTGGCGGTCGCCATACCACTGGTTCACGTCGTGTTCCTGGTGGCGCTGTGAGAAGCAACCGGGTCGATGTCCACTCTCGCCGCGACGACGGCGATTCGCGGCGCGGTGATCATCGCGATGGCGCTCTGGTTCGCGCGGCTCTCGGAGCACGAGCGCGACCTGCGCCGCCATGTGCAGACATTGGAAGGGTTGCTGCACATCTGCCCCTTCTGCAAGAGGATCCGGAACGAGTCAGGGGAATGGAAGCGCCTGGAACCATTCATCTCCGAGCGGACTGAGGCCAGGTTTTCGCATGGCTTTTGCCCGTCGTGTTGGAACACGCACTACCCTGAGCTTGGCGATGCTCCTCTCGATTGATTGAACTGGAGTAGTTGAAGATCGTCCCCCGCCGTCAGGGTTGGAGCAGACTCAGTTGCTTGCAGTGTGGCGAGCGCGGCGCCAAGAAGAAATGAGGTGTGCTCGATCTACCGGTCGTCCTCGCGATCGACCGTGATCGTTCCAACCAAGGTGCCCAGTCACACGAGGACCGGCCGCGGCGCCGGAGGATTGAACTCAGTGGCGAACCATGAGTGGTGCGACGTCGGACCGCGACCGTATTGCGAGAAGCCTCCCCCCGACGGCCGCGGGCGCAGTCAACGATTGCCGTAGAAGGCGAGTGTCTGCCCGTTCGACAACAGAATCGTTTCCGTTCGCAGGAGTCTCGTGCCGTCAGTGGCCCGATACCCGACCGCGGTGATGATGTCTCCCGGCTTCACGATGTTCTTGTTCAAACCGCTCTCGGTCATGCGGTTCGGGCCAGGGCCTCCGGCGGTCCACTTCTCGACGTTGCCGTTATCATCCTTTGCGTCGAGAAAAATCTCCACATGCGGATTGGACCAATTGAGCCCGGTCACGGTTCCCTTGACGGTGACGGAGCGGGATCGATCGACCAGCCAGGTGTGATGCGCGAATAAAGGGCTGGCGACCATGAGGACCCCGATCACTGCGACCGCAAGCGCCTGTCGTTTCCCTGTCACCCCCCACCTCCAGTCATGACGGCCGTCGTCACCACCGACGTATTGTACGCATGTCGAGGATAACCATCCACAGATATGAGAGGCCGCGGTCGATGAGCTCGATCCTGTGAACGGCAGCCTTTGCCGCCGATGCCCTCACCGAAGCTTCTTGATGTCGTGGATTCGGTGGTACTCACGGGCCGGGGAAGTAGCGCCTGACGGCCGGGGCGATGGCCGCAGCAGGAGGGCTCGGCGCGGCATTTGTCGTGAGCACGACCGAGACGGGCCCCCGATACCGGAACCCATCCCTGCTGCACCAGCCGGCTCACGACCGGCAGACCTGAAGGAAGCCAGAGCATCGTAGGCGTCAGGCGATCTGGTTATTTTCGTCACGTGCTGATCTCGTCTCGCCGCGGATCGCGGCCACGCCCGCGCTACCTGGGGAGCCAGCAGGAGAACGACGGAGAGTCCGAAAAATGCATCAAGCCGGCTGACGCGCGTCGAGGCAACCGCGAGCATGAGGCAGACGATGGCGCGCGCCGGATTTGCCGGCCATCCGCCGCGAGCCAAGGCAAAGAGTGCCGTCATCAGACCGAGCACCCAGGGCACGACAAAGCCCAGGGGCAATTGAAAGATCGGTTGCCAATCGTTGATGTCAGGCCGCGCGAAACTGACGGTATCGTAAAGAAACGCCCATAAGCCGGTCCCATACGGATTCACCAACGTTGCCAGCACCGCCAGAACCGCTCCCGATACGATCCACCGCCGTTCGGCGGCACCAGCCGACGGCACCATCAGGCGCGTCATGCTCCATATCAGCAACGTGCCCAGCCCGACGAGCCAGCCTCCGTGCAGGTTCACCCAGGCGATCAAGAGGATTTGTATCAGCAACCGAACCCGCAGTTGCCGCTCGCTCTGCTTGAGGAGCGCCAGCAGACCACAAAAGAGCACGAGCGAGAAGAGCTGCGGCCGTACCGGAATAATGCGCGAGAAGGTCGCCGCGACGGCCAGGAACGTGAGGAAGTCGCGAGGCACCGTGGGAAGGCGATCATCCCGCAAGGACCAGAGCAGGATTGCCAGCATCGTCGCCACGAGCACAATTTTCAACAGGACGAGTCCCACGCTGCCGGCCATCCGGTAGCTCGCGGCCATGACCCCTTCCGCGAGCCATTCGTGGTTCACCCAGGGGCGATCATTCGTAAACGAATACGGGTCGGCGATCGGGATCGATCACGTGTCAAGAATGTCTTGACCGAACCGGATATGACCCCACAGGTCCGGGTCGGCGTGGGTCGTGAGGGCCAGGACTGTGGTGGCGAGGAGAACCGCAAAGCGCAGGGGCGTCATGGTTGTCGATGCATTATCTTCCAGCCGGCACCGATTCAACGCGACTCGATGCTCTTCGCAACAGCGCTCGGCGTGTGGCCCACACTCGTCAGCGCTCGGCCGCAGATGTTCTCGCTGCTCTTCTTCGCGGCGTTGCTCAGCGTGCTCACGCGCGTTCGCGACGGGCACAGGAAGCTGCTCGTGTTCGTTCCTCTGATTTTCGCCGTCTGGGTGAACGTACACGGCGGTTGGCTCGTCGGCGCCGGCGTCCTCGCCGTGTACACCGCGTGCGGCATGGTCGATGCGGCGCTGACCGTCCGTCACCGCCGCCTGTTGATCGCCGCGTCGATCGCATCCGCGCTGGCGACCCTGTGCAACCCGTACGGGTTGCGGATGCTCGGCTTCCTCTTGGAGACCGTCAGGCCCAATCGCACCGACATCCAGGAATGGCAGTCTCTTACCAGTTTGCCGCCGATCCTCGTGGCGTTCTGGCTCGTGCCGACCGCAATCGCAATCGCGGCCGCGTGGCGCGGCCGCCATGGAATTTCCATCTCGTCGCTGGCGATCGTCGTGGTGCTCGCGATCGCGAGCTTTCGAGTCGTTCGCATCGTGAGCTTCTATGCACTTGCCGTCGGTTTCCTCGTCGCGCCGTACGCCTGGTCCAAGGTGACCCTCGGCCAGGCGCAACCTCGACGGACGTTCCGCGAGTGGCAACTTGCGGTGCTCGCCTGCTTGTCGATCATCGCCGTCTCGGTCGGGCTCTTCGGCCGTCGCATCGTGATGGACGGCAGCTGGGCTGCCCGAACCCGAAGCGGCCGCCTATGTCTCGAGCCATCGCCTCCGGGGAAACATGTTCACCTGGTTCGACTACGGCGAATACCCGATCTGGCATTTCTGGCCGCGATTCGGGTGTCGATCGACGGCCGGCGCGAGACCGCCTTCACCGAGGAGCTGCGCGCCGCTCATTTCCGGATATACGCCGATGCGCCTGGGGCACTCGAAGAGCTTCGCCAAGAACCGCGTGCGTTTCCCGGGCCTTGACCCGTAGATGAACCGTTTTCCGCCATTTTTTCACCAGACGGGGCTTGGACAGCATGCCCGGCAGGTGGTAGAGTGCGCGCGGATGGCAGAATCGGTGTCTGCGCCTGGGGAATGTCGCCCGAAGGGCACTGCTGTGGAAGCGGCTGTGGCCGCTCTCTCGATGCTGTTGTTGTCGGGGGCCTTGGTGGCAGCCGCACAAAGTGCCTCCGGTCCTTCTATCGGGAGCGGCGTGTTTACCGCAGCGCAGGCCAAACGGGGGGACGACGCGTATCAGGCCAGTTGCTCGGGCTGCCATGGAAGCAAGCTTCGCGCAACGGATCCCGAAGCGGCGGATCTCACGGGTCCGGGCTTTCAGGCCAAATGGAATGGAAAAACCCTGGGAGAGCGTTTCGAAACGATACGTGACACGATGCCACTGGGGAACGGGAATAGCCTAGGCGATACGACATATATGGACATCCTGGCGTTCATTCTTCAGTTCAACGACTTTCCGCCAGGAAATCAGGAGCTCGTGCCCGAGACCGCAAAAGCAGATCGTGTTCGTAAGAAAGCCTTGAGGCCGCCAACCCATCATCACGAGTGAGGAGAGGGCCATGAGCAGCAATCCCAAAGGGCCGAATCCCGTCAGCCGGAGAAGCTTCCTCAAGACGACCGTGGCGAAGGGCGGGGCCGGTCTCGCCGTCGCGGCGGCTGGACTGCAAGCGAAGGAGGCCGAGGCGGCCGACATCAAATGGGACCGGTCGGCGGATGTCGTGGTGGTCGGTGCAGGCGTTTCCGGGCTCGCGTGCGCGTGCGCGGCCAGCGATACCGGTGCTTCCGTGATCATGATCGAGGAGAACTTCGACATCGGTGGCCGGGGCATCATGAGCGGAGGAAGTATCCAACTCGGCGGCGGGCACAGTCTGCAGAAGAAATACGGCACGGTGGACTCGGCCGACATGATTTTCGCGGACTGGACCAGGCACGATCACCCGTCGTCCCGTTACAGCGACCGCGACATCGTCCGCAAGTTCGCAGACGAGAACGCTGCGACTTTCGAGTTCCTGCTGGCCCACGGCGTCCAGTTCACCGGTCGCGAGGAAAATGGGGGCGGAGCTTCGACGAACGCCGGCCGAACCTACCAGACCGTGGAATGGCACATTCCTAGCCAGTTGGTGGCACCCCATCGCGGACGGAACGGATCCGGACTCGTCCGAAGGCTCGAGGAAAGTGCGCGCAAAGCGGGCGTGCAATTCCTGCTGAAACACTCGATGACGAGCATCATCCGCGAGAACCCCCGGTCGGGGCGGGTGCTCGGAATCACCGCCCGGTTCAATGGAAAAGACATCAACGTTCAGGGGAAGAAAGGCGTGTACGTTGGCACCGGCGGGAACCCAGGCAACGTGAACTTCCGCCGGACGTTCGATCCGCGGCTCACCGAGGAGTACCAGCAGGCGTGCGCCCCGTACGCCCGTCAGAGCGGCGACGCCGAGGTGATGTCCATGGCCATCGGAGCCTCGCTTTGGGCCACGGCACTGCAGACCTCCGAGGGCGGTGCGGCGATCACCAAGACGATCGCACATCGGGTGTCAGTGGGGTTACGGTCAGCTGGTCATCGAGACCGACAGCCCGATCTTCCATCTTGCCCGCGCGACCGGTCTCACCGTGGCGAACTGGCAAGACGTGATCATGGTCAACCAGACCGGCAAGCGGTTCTGGAACGAGCTCGACGGGAGCTACAACTTCATCGCCGCCGCGATGGCATACAGCGGAGATCCCGACAAGTTGAACGGAGGCGGGCCGATCTGGGCCATCTTCGATTCCGATGCAGTTGTCCGCGAGAAGTGGAATCCGAAGCCGCCCAATGTGGATCCCGCTGTATTTCGCGAGCGGTGCGACGCTGAAGGAACTGGCGGCCAACATCAAGAACCCGTACCAGAAGAGGCCGATGCCGGGAACGGTCCTGCAGGAGACTGTCGAGCGGTACAACTCCTTCGTCACGTCGGGCGTCGACACCGACTTCAAGAAGCCCAAGCCGATGTACAAGATCGAGAAGCCGCCGTTCTATGCGGCGTGGGCGACTCCCATCCTCCACGATTCGCTCACCGGCCTCAGGGTCAACACGGACCAGCAGGTGATCGATATTTTCGGTAAGGTCATCCCCGGCCTCTATACCGGAGGCGAAAGCATGGGTGGTTTGGCCCAGCATGGCCTGGGCAGGGACCTCGTCTCTGGCCGCCTCGCTGGACTTCACGCTGGAAGGTCGTCGCCGAGCTCGACACGCCTAGAGCTGGGCTCGGTTTGCGAGCTGTCCGTCGTCGCGGACGGACGAGCGCATGAGCGACAGAATGCAGAGCGCGCGGACGAGGAGCCGCAGGCGCATCCAACCAGCGTGGCGCTGAGCTCGTCCGCCTGCTGCGGAGGTCGACGCCGGCACCGACATCGTCTTGAAGGTCAAGGTCTCCTGCCCTTACGGATGCGACCTTCGCGGACAGGTCATCAACGTCATGGCGCCCGATGGCGCCGTCGTGGCCGGCAGTGGGCTTGCCGAATTTGCCGACAACGCCAACGAAACGACGGAATTCACCTTCATGGCTCCGGACGAGGTGGGCGAGTATTCGTGGACTCTCGTATTCCCGAAGCACGAGGCCGAAGGCGTCGTCCACGAGGAAGGCTCGCTTCCGATTACGGTCAGGACCCTAGCCCACGACACCAGCCTGGCGGTGTGGGCTGTCCCTTCGCCGATCGTGATTGACCATCCGTTCCGCATTCATGTTGGGGCAACGTGCTCTGCCGGGTGCGACCTCAAGGGCAAGGAGATCGAGATCTGCGACGAAACCGGCGCCAGCATCGCGCGCGGGAAGCTCGGTGAAACCCCGTGGGACGGAACCCGGGCGCTTTATTGGACGGAGGTCGACCTGGTTGCTCCCGGCCAGGGAGGGTGCGACCTCGCGATCGATCAGGTTCTCACCGACGGAATTGCGGCTGCCTCACGGCGGGGCGTCGGCCCGATTCGGATTCGAGACAGTCAAGCCGCCGCAGTATTCGGTGAACGGTCAAGGTCGTGCAGAAGGACGCCGGCACGCCTGTCGAAGATGCCCAGGTGCGCCTGGGCGTTTACTTCGCCTGTTCTGACCAGACCGGCCTCGCAAGGGTGGCGATACCCCAAGGAACTTACGGCCTGGACGTGCTCAAGACAGGCTACGAGGCCTTCTCACGAGTCCTGGATGTGAACGGCGACGTAACCGTGGAAGTTGAAGTCGCGGTCATCCCGCCGGAGAATCCCGACGCGTATTGGCTGTTCGATCCGACGAAACGGGTCTGAAAACGCTGAGGGCCGGTCTACTTTGCCTTCACCGGCACTGCCCTGTAAACCGTGTTGACGGTGCCACCTGGGAACCATGTGGCCGCACCCTCCGGGAGTGACGATGTGTAGGTGAGCGTCCAGGTCGAGCCCTCGGTGACCGTTTCGGCGAACGTGGGTCCGGACCGGCCCGATCCAAGACAAGCGTTGCACGGGCCACCTGCGTTGAAGGCGAACTGCACAACAATCGGCGGGCCGCTGGCCGGCGTCACGGTCGCGATTCGCGTCGTGGGATTGACTTTACTGATCACCCCGGTGATCGTTTTTTCGTCGCCGGCGGCCCAGGCGACCGCGGCGATCAAGAACAGACCCACGACAGCCAGTGTGGCCACAGTCTTGTTCGTTTTCATTGTCGTTACCCCCACTTTGACGAGACCCCGGCACGGTGCTAGGCTCAAGCGCTGCTTCTTCGATCTGGCGAGCAATTATAGGGCAGCATTCGAAATCGCGTCCGCAAGGCGAGTTTCGGGACGGAGAAACCACATGACGAGGACCAAGGGAGCGACGATTGTCCTGGCCGCCTTGGTTGCCGCGGCCGCCTTCCCCGGTGCGGCGCGGGCGGAGTGCTATCTGGAGAACGTCGCCAGTCCCCAGGAGATAGCGGGCGGTTGGACCATCCACGAGGATCGTCGCATCGTCAAACAGGTGGACAGCGCCCCCTACGAGCAGGGCGGCGCGCGGGAATTGGTTTGTCGACCGCGAAACGACGACGCTTCCAATGTGCAGCGTGTTTGACGACCTCGGGGGCTACAGCCTCCGGTGGTACATGTTGCAGCCGGTCGTCACCAAGTCACGGGTCAAGATCTGCCAGGCCACCGACGGACGGCGGCAGCGTGCCGTTTGTACCGCCGGATGCGAAGCCACGACCTGCCGACACCGCCTACGAGGTGTACCTACCGTATGACCGCCCCTACGCCGGGTCTTGTCCGCCGCCTGCGCCCGCTCCCGACCCCGAACCCGTTCCGCGGTAGCCTGTCTTACGATACGCCCGTACCGGAGGCTTGGCGCCTACTTCGGCGTGAGCTTTAACAGTCTGCTGGTGGGCGGAGTGTTCGGGCTCATCGACGAGGTGCCGCTGTCGGTCAGGACGTACACCGCGCCGTCCGGTCCAACCCGCACATCTCGAATCCGGGCACGCAGATCCGTCAGCAACGGTTCTTCCGCAACAACCTTGTCGTTCGCGATCGTTAACCGGTCGAGCATCGTGCCGCGCAGACCTCCGACGAAGAGGCTGTTCTTCCATTGCGGAAACAAGTTGCCGGTGTAGAAGGCAAGACCGGAAGGAGCGATCACCGGATCCCAGTAATACACCGGCTCTTCCATGCCTTCCTTGTGCGTAATGCCTTCGCCGATGGCGGTGCCTGGATAATCGATGCCGTGCACGATCACCGGCCAGCCGTAGTTCTTGCCTTTCTCGATGATGTTGAGCTCGTCGCCGCCGCGCGGACCGTGGTCGACCTGCCACAGACGGCCGGTTTTTGGATCGAACGTCAGGCCCTCCGGGCTGCGCACGCCGTAAGCCCAGATCTCGGGCAGCACGCCCGGCTTGCCGATGAACGGATTGTCTGGCGCCGGCGCGCCATCGGGCGTGATGTGAATGACCTTGCCGAGGTGATTATCCAGCCTCTGCGCGACGTCCCAAGGCGGCGAATCGGAGCGGTCGCCGGTGGTCATGAACAGATTGCCGTCACGCCCGATCGCGATCCGGCCGCCCGTCTTGCCGCCAAGCCGTTTCGACGGCATGGCCGGCTGGGCGCGGAAGATGACCGTGACGTCGGTCAGAGCGAGCTTCGCCTCGTCAAGGCGCGCCCGCGCGACATACGTATTGCTGTCGGTGCCGTCGATGTAGTCAAAAAAGCTGAAGAAGATGCGGTGGTTGCTGGCGAAGTCGGGGTCGAGCACCACATCGAGCAGGCCGATGTCTTTCGCGCCGGGAGAGGCCACGACAGACACGCCGGCCAGCGGCTCGGACAGCGCGCCGCTTGGTGTCGAGAATGCGCATCCTGCCCGGCAGCCTTTCGGTCACGATGATTTTTCCGCCCGGCAGGAACGCCACGCTCCACGGCGCGTGCAGATTGTCGATGAGCGTCGTCACCTTGAAGGCCGGCGTCGCGTGGTAGGGGGCGCGAGTCTGCTCGGGAAAAGCGGGAGCGTTGTCCTTTTTTTCCGTCGGGCGCGTGTCGGTCGGCTGGCCCTCTACCGTGGCCAGCCACGGCAGGCGCGCTGCGCCTCCATTCGGTGGCGCGGAAGGGGACGGCGTCTGGCCCGCAAGCGTTGCGGGAACGAGCGCCACGCAGGCCAATAAACCCAGTTGCCGTTTCATGCGAAGCCACCTTCCCCAGCATTATATGACGTGGGAGCGACGGCAGCCCATCGTTGTACCGCCATGAGATGAAGTGCTCACCGAGCAACACGGCACAATACAATACGGGGATTCGCCACGGTGCTCGGCGGCGCCACTGAACAGCCATGAACGCCACAGCGAATCAGCCCGGCGCCCACGCCCACCAACAGATCAGTGAGGAGAAACATCAGAAGGCGATCCAGAGTTGGAAATGAGTGCCGGGGCGCTGCACCCTTCGCAGTGCTGAGGCGCTGAGGGTGGTGTGAGGAGCCACGATCCACGCCGCGTGCGACCGCGGCCATCCGTTGTCCTTGCATGGAAGGAGCATCAAGATGTCCGTGTCAGGTTTCATGAGATCGTCGTTGACAGCGCTGATCATCCTCGTGTGGATTGTGCTGCACGGAGCCAGCGTACAGGCGCAACAGCGGGCAGGCAGCCCTCAGGCCGACAAAGCTCAGCCCGTCAACAGCGGCGCCAACCCCTATCGCGTCATCCGGGACTGGGCGCAGCTGCAGTTGGGAGGGAAGACCGTGGGGCGGATCCAATGGCGTGGCCATCGCTCGGGATGGCAGGTCCGTGTGGGCGACCGACCGATGCTCACCGGGGACGGCCCCGGGCTGTCTCGGCACCAAGGCGAATCCAGTCCACCATTTCGATGAATCGGGAAAGGAGATCCGGAGCTTCGGTGGGGGGATGTTCGTGTGGCCGCACGGCATCCATGTCGATCGAGATGGCAATGTGTGGGTGACCGATGCACGGGCCGCGAGCCCGGAGGAGCTCAAGAAATTTCCCGGAGAGGCCAACAAGGGAAGCGTTGCCGTCAAGTTCAGTCCCGAGGGCAAGGTCCTGATGACGGTCGGAAAACCAGGCGTGAGGGGAAATCCTCCCGACGCCCTGACTGACCCGACTGATGTCGTGACGGATCCGGCGAACGGCGACATTTACGTCGCTGAGAGCCATACCGACGTGACAGACCCCAATCTGGTGGCGCGCATCTCGGTGTTCGACAAGAACGGGAAGTTCCTTAGAGTCATCGGCAAGACCGGAACAGGGCCGGGCGAGTTCAGGACGCCGCACGCGCTCGAGTTCGATTCCCGAGGGCGGTTGATCGTCGCCGATCGCCACAACCATCGCATTCAGATCCTGACAAAGGAGGGGAAGTTCATCTCCGAATACGACGACTTCGGCCGCACCAGCGGGATGGCCATCGACGGGAACGACGTCATCTATACCGCGGACTCGGAGTCCAGCGAGAAGGTTCACCCGGGCTGGCAGCGGGGGGTCCGAATCGGGAGCCTCAAGGATGGAAAGGTGACGATCTTCATTCCGCCTCACATGACGCCGAACTCTGCCGATGGAGCGATGGGGGAAGGGATTGCCATCGATGCCGCCGGCAACCTCTACACGGCGGAAGCACAACCTCAGGGGCGTGACGAAGTACGTCAAGAATTAGCGAACAGGCTGGGCGAACCGAGGGTGGCGTTCGCAGGCGATCACCCGCTGCTGCAGGAATTGCCGTTCCATCTGATTGCGCGCGAGAGCCAGCGCGGCATGGAAATGCTCGCTGGCGACGTCATGCCTGTGGCAGCGAAGCTCGAGCTCGCCGAGCGCGGCGAAGTAGAACGGATACCCGATCAGGCGTTCGCGGCCGGCGATGGCCTGGATTTCCTGAAGCCCGCGCTCGGGACCTTGATGCTGCGCCACGGCGATGGCGCGGTTGAGCGCGACAACCGGCGAAGGACGAAAGGCCATCAACGTGTCGTAGAGGGCGACGATCTGGCCCCAATCGGTATCCTCCGCTCGCGGCGCGCTGGCGTGGACCGATGCGATGGCGGCCTCGACGTGATACTCGGTCAGCGCCGAGCCGGTCGCCGACAGATCGAGCAGACGTTGACCTTCCGCGATGAGGTCCGGATCCCACCGCGATCGATCCTGATCGAACAGCGAGCTCAAGTTCCCTGACGCATCCACGCGCGCGGGCAGGCGCGCGGCGTGCGAGGTGCATGAGTGCCGCGAGTGCGCGCGTCGCCGGCGTCGATGTGAACGGATGCTCGACGAGGAGCATGGCGAGGCGCATCGCCTCGCGGCACAGCTCGACCCGTACGGCGGATTCAGCCGATGCCCCGTGGTAGCCCTCGTTGAAGAGCAGATACAGCGCCCGGTGGACGGCCGAAAGGCGCGCGACGAAGTCCGAGTCGGCAAGGTCGAACAAGCGCCGGGATCCGGCGAGCACCTTCTTCGCGCGCGAGATGCGCTTCTGTGTCGCGGCGTCGGTGCTGAGAAACGCCGCGGCGATCTCCGCAGACGCCGAAGCCGCACAGAATGTGGAGCACGAGCGCAACCTGCGCCTCTTCGGGCAGGCGAGGATGGCAGCAGGAGAACATCATCCGAAGCAGGTCGTCTTTGACGGTCGACGCGCCAAAGAGCTCCTCGACCATCGGGACCATGGTCCATTCGCTCTCGAGCAGCCGCCCGAGCTCGGGCGCGAACGTGCGCGCCGTCCGCTCGCGTCGCAGCACGTCGATCGCGCGGTGCTTGGCGGTCCCCATGAGCCACGCAGACGGATTGTCCGGCACCCCGCGGAACGGCCACACTTCCATCGCGCGGCAGAAGGCGTCCTGGACGACGTCTTCTGCCAGCGCGAGGTTGTGGACGCCGAAGATACGCGTCAATGCGGCGACCATGCGGCCCGCCTCCCGCCGGAACAGATGGTCGCTGAGTTCCATGACTTGCCGCTAGCCCATCTTCATGACCGGACGCACTTCGACGGCGCCTCCGGCAACATCGAGAATTGGACAGCCCGAGGTGAGCTCGACGGCGTGCGCCAGATCGTTGGCTCGAACGAGCGTGTAGCCGCCCACGACGTCTTTGGCTTCAGCGAACGGCCCGTCCGTCACGGTCTTCGGGCTGCCCTTCACGAGCTTCCCGGTGTGCTCCAGGGGATGGCCGGGGTCGGTGATGTGGCCCTTGTCGGTGAGCTCTTTCAACCACGCCATCCATTTCTGCATCTGCCGCTGCGCCTGCTCGGGAGATCCCGGCATACGTTCCCCATTACGATACAAGTACACGAATTCACTCATGATTCCTCCTGTGTTGTGCTGCCTTCAACCCTTAAGACGTGTGAGGGCCTTCGCAGTGGACATTTTTCTTCCGCCTTTCAACCGCAGCGGGTTGTTCGGCCCGAGACCCTCTCCATAAGGGAGCGGGTTGACCGGCCGTGTTGACGGTTGACTTAGTTATTCGTTGAGCCATAATCCGGCTATCGTTTTTAGTCGGTTTTCGTGGACTCTGCCCGGTTCGGCTCGCGCAAGAGGCCCTTGGTGCTTCTGGGGTACGGCGAGCCGTGGTTTCAAGGTGGCCGGTGCCCGCGCGAAATCTCTGAGCGCTCACAAGGAGGGGACATGTCGAAGACACTATGGAGTTGGGTCGCCGCGCTGGCGCTGATGAGCGGGACAGCGTCGGCCCAGACCGTGCAATCGGTCCTGCAGGCCGCAAGCAAGAACATGGGCGCCGATAATCTGAAGTGCATCACCTATTCGGGCACCAGCGGTTATGTCGGCATCGTCGGCCAGGCGCACGACATCCGCGACGATTGGCCGAAGGTCGAGATCTCCAACTACAGCCGGACGATCAATTTCGACGCCAAATCCTCATTCGAGGATCGCACCACCCGACAGGGCAATTTCCCGCGCGTTGGCGGCGGCGGCATCCCGCTCCAGGCCGATCAGCGGCAGAGCAGAATTCCGTCCTCGACAAATCCGCCTGGAACCTGGTGGGCGACAAGCCGAACCCGCAGCCGGAGCCAGGCCGACGTGCGGCAGGTCGACATCTGGATGAGCCCGCATGGCTTCGTCAAAGGGGCCATGGCGCCGGGCGCCAATCCGGTGCTGCATCACGCGCTATGAGAACGGCGCGATCGGCACGATGGCGGGCCACCGCTACCGCAAACTGAACATCATTTCCTTCACGTTCGGGAAATACCGGATCAACGCCACCTTCAACGACGAGAACCTTCTCGAGCGGATCCAGACGCGTATTCCCAATCCGGTCCGCGGCGACCTGAACTACGAAGCCGAATACACCCAGTGGACGGACGGTCGGCGGGGTCAAGTTCCCGGGCAATTTCCACCATCACACCGACTGGGACAACGAGACCCAGGCCCCCAACTACAACGGCGGGCACAATTCGTTCGGCTTCAACGTGACGGACATCAAGCCGAACGAGTGCGGCCAGGCGCTTGACCGTCCCGGCGAATGTGCAGAACGCCGGCCGGCCGCGCCGACCGTCACGTCGACGCAGCTCGCACCGGGCGTTACTATCTGACCGGCGGCTCGCATCACAGCGTGTCGGTCGAGTTCCGCGACTACATCGCGCTGGTGGAAGCGCCGCAGAATCGACGCGCGACATTCGCGGTGTTCGACGCCGTGCGCAGGCATGTATCCGAACAAGCCGATCAAATATGTGGTGAATTCGCATAACCACTTCGATCACCTCGGCGGCATCCGCACCGCCTTCCACGAGGGCGCGGCCATCATCACGCATTCCAGCAACAAGGACTTCTACAAGAACGAAGTGCTGTCGCACGAACCGTGGACGCTTGGAGCCGGACCGGCTGTCGCTCTATCCCCCCACGGAGTACGACGAGGGCTATCAGTTCGAGACCGTGGACTCGAGCTTACACGCTCAGCGACGGCACGCGGCAGCTGCAGGTCTTTCACGTTCAGGGCAGCCCGCATGCCGAGGGCATGGTGATGGCCTACCTCCCGCAGGAGAAGATCCTCATCGAGGCGGACATGTACACGCCGCCGGCCGCGGGCGCTCCCATGCCGGCGACAGCCGCCAGCCTCCGCCCTCAATCTCTACGAGAACATCAAGGCCTATAAGCTCGACGTGACGACGATCGCGCCGCTGCACGGCCGCTCAGGTGCCGTGGGCCGAGTTCCTGAAATTCGTTCAGAAGCCGAACTGAGGACGACCAAGACAAAGCGGGCGAAGCCCAACGCTTCGCCCGTTTTTCTTCTCTGGACAGACCACCAGCGTTCGCCCAACCCCCGGCCATACAGTCGTCTTGCACGTGTTTACCTTCATCGCGAGCCACGCCCATCGGCGTCCGCCCGGTCCGCGTGGTGTCCCGCTGCTCGGGATGATGCCGGCGCTCAGGCGCAATCCCACCGCGGTCTTCGCCGCTGCCGCGCGCTCGTTCGGCGACGTCGCCTTTCTGAAAATAGGGCCGCGGCGCGGCTATCTCGTCACGCACCCCGACGACATCCGGCACGTCTTGCAGGACAACGCGCGCAACTATCACAAGAGTCCGTTGTACGACAAGCTCAGGGTGTCGCTCGGGAACGGTTTGCTCACGAGCGAGGATGCGCTACTGGTTGCGACAGCGGCGCATGGCGCAGCCGGCCTTTCATCGGCAGCGCATCGAGAGGCTGGCGTCCGTCATGGCGGAAGCCGCGCAGGAGACGGCGGTCCGTTGGGAAGCGATCGCCGCACGCGGTGAGTCGGTCGACATCGCGGACGAGATGATGCGGCTCACGCAAGCCATCGTATTGCGCACGATGCTCGGTGCCGATCTGGGGCCGTTTGCGGGTGCGTTGGATCGAGCGTGGGCGCTCGTCAACGAGCACATCGGTGAGAGCTTCTGGTCGTTGGGGCTCATGGAGCGATGGCCGACCCCGAGGAACAGGCGCTTCCGCCACGCACTCGATGTGCTCGATCGGGCGGTGTTTCACATCATCAACGAGCGGCGCCGGGCCGGACGCGAGACCAACGACTTGCTGTCGATGCTGCTCTTCGCTCGGGACGAGGAGACCGGCCAGGCCATGACGGACCGGCAGCTGCGCGACGAAGTGATGACCATCCTGCTCGCCGGCCATGAGACGACGTCGTTGGCGCTCGCCTGGGCCTGGTACCTCCTCTCGCAGCATCCCGAGGCCCGCCGGCGCCTCGAGAACGAGCTCGATGGCGTTCTGGGAGGACGCCTTCCCGCCTACACCGATCTCGGCAGGCTTCCGTACACGCGCATGGTGATAGAGGAAGCCATGCGGCTGTACCCGCCGGCGTGGGGCTTCTCGCGCCAGGCGATGGAACCAGACGAGATTGGCGGCTACCACCTGCCGCGCGGGTGGCTCGTCTTCATCATCCCGTTCGTGATGCACCGGCATCCAGCCTACTGGGAGGAACCCGACTCGTTCGATCCCGAGCGGTTCACGGCCGAGCGAAGCGCGGCTCGCCCGAAGTTCGTGTACCTGCCCTTCGGCGCCGGACCGCGCCAGTGCATCGGGAATCAGTTCGCGATGATGGAGGCCCTTCTCGTGCTGGCCACGCTCGCGCAGGGCTATCGGCTCGCGCTGGTGCCCCAACCTCCTGTGGAGCCGTGGCCACTGATCACACTGCGACCGCGGCATGGCATCAAGATGCTGGTCGAAGCGCGCACGTCTCAGCCTTCCGCGGGTGGGTGAAATACCCACCGCGGCACTGCCCCACGGCGTTCGTGCCGGGACGCCGGGGAATTCCCGCCGGCGCGGTTGGCGAGGCTCAAACTCACTATAATTGTCGAGCGCCAACCCCGATCCAATGTCGCGGGCCGCTCGAGGGCTGCTTCTGTTTTCAAGCGTGGGAGGTAGGAATGAAGCTCCTGATCACATCGATTGTCGGCCTGCTGCCGTTGTCGGCATTGCTGATCGCTCAGGCCCCGGTGCCGAACAAAAGTGGCGTCTCGGTGGCCCTTGTCCATCTGATCGTGCGGAATCCACAGGAGCACAAGAAACTCTGGGTCGACATGCTCGGCGCTCAGGTGACATCCAGCGGGTCCTTGGAGCTCCTCAAACTGCCGGGCCTGTTTGTCAGCCTCGAGAAGGGCGAACCCATCGGCCCTTCGAACGGATCCAGCGTGAATCATGTGGGCTTGTGGATCAAGGATTACGATGCCATCAAAGCGAAGGTCACCGCCAATCACCTCACCATCATTTCCGACAATTACAAGGCAGCCGAATGCGCATCGGCGCCAGGCACCCCTGCCTGTCAGATGACGATCGCTTTTCCTGACGGCGTAGGGGTCGAGTTCACTGAAGACAAACAGTTGAGCAGTACCTCAGCGAGTCACCACATCCACATGCAAACGACCGATCCGCAGGGCCTGCGTGCGTGGTACGCCAAGACCCTCGGCGCCACCGAGGGCCTGCGCCGCGGCACGATCATGGCGGCGATGTTCGAACGCGGCGAAGTGGATTTCAACAAGGCTGCCGCCGCGCAAGAGCCAACGAAAGGCCGCGCGATCGACCATTTCGGCCTCGAGGTGAAGGGACTGGACGCACTCCGCAAGAAGCTGGAGGCGGAGGGCGTGAAGGTCGAGACGGGTGCCCGGCCGGGAACCAAACTCAAGAGCGCCTTCGTCACGGATCCCGTAGGTGCGCGAATTGAATTGATCGAGGGACTCCCCGCGAACTGACTGGCGGGTGGTTTGTCGTCCGTCACGAGAGTTCCGTCGTGGAGACCCCTGGGCCGGAAGTATTGGATCAGCCTGGTGCGGGCCGCTCGGTGACACGTTTGCCCGATGCTCCCGGCAGCGGCGCTTTGGCGCCGTCCTGAGCTTCCCCGTTCAGAAGGGCGTCGATGTTCGGGTAGGCATAAATTGTGGGGGCCTGATCCTGCGCCAACCCCCCTGTGTCGGCCGTGGGCCCATAGTTGCTGTGCACGTCGTGCCCCAGCATGCGGAGCATGGCCATGAGCTGCCCTCGATGGTGGGACGTATGGGTCATGCGCCGTGTCATGATCCAGGCTCGTGAACGTCGCACATCAAAGAACGGTCGTACCTCTTCCCACCACGGCTCGCGCTGCTCACGCAAGATCTGAAGGCGTTTCCCGCTGTCCTCAGCGTAGCGCTTGATGAACTCCAATCGGGTTTCCTCTTGTGGGAGGGGTGGGGCGGCGACGTCGATGCCCAGCATGTTGCGAAACCACAGATCCTCGCTCACGCACTGGTGGACCATCTGCTCGTGCACGCTGCGTCCTCGAGGGTCGTCCCGGCGTGGGCGCACCGGCAACTCGACGTCCTTGAACTCGCTCCATACGCTGATCACTTTGAGACACTCCGAGGCGTAGGTGTCGACGAGAAACTCGTATTTCATGAGACGTCTCCGCCTTCTGAGGCTGTCATCACGTGTGCTCGAGGTCGTAATCGACCGGCGTTCGAACCGTGGTTTTGTCCAGAAGCCCGCGGCTCTCCTAGCGAACCCTAACCCATCTCCGGGGGCTCTCCCGCGATCAATCGCCGCAGGCGCCCGCATCAGAAGTCTAGGCTATAACCCATGTTGAATCAGTTGTTTGCCGTCATCCTATCGGTGGCAGATTGAGGTCTCAGGCTGGAAGCTGCGCCAAGGAGGCTTCTCTTCGCAGTCAGCCCAGGGCGCAGCGCCTCCGGAGAGTATCAGCCAGAGCGCGATTCCGGTGTTTTCCAGTGTGACAACGACGTCCGGCAGCTATACTCTTTCCGGAAAAGCTGTCTCGATCTCTGTCGGATTGCTGTCGGCGTTCGCAGACCAGGCCGGTGGCGGAAGCGCGTCGTGGGCTCTGCTCAACTTGTAAAATCAGTCAGCGGAATCACAGGGAGGACGAATTATGGCGAGAGGATTTTGGCTGTCGTTGAGCCTCGCGGTGCTCATGGCAGGATCACCCGCGGCGCAGGATGCACGTAGCGTCTTGCAGGCTGCCGCGAAAGCGATGGGCGTGAGCGACGTGAAATCCATTCAGTACACCGGCACCGGCTGGCAGGGGATGGTCGGGCAGAATTTCGCCCCGGATCAGGATTGGCCGCGGGTGGATCTGACGAGCTATACGCGGACGATTGATTTCGACTCGATGTCGTCGAAAGAGGAATACGTCCGGGTGCAGGGCAACCATCCGCCGAGAGGCGGTGGCGCCGGGTTTCCGTTCCTGACCGAACAGCGGGTCACCAATCTTGTCAGCGGCAACTACGCGTGGACCTTGAACGCGAAAGGAGAACCCGTTCCTCAGCCGGCCGCCGCCGAGCTGCGGCGCCTCGAGATCCTCCTTACGCCGTGGGGATTCCTCAAGGGCGCGATGGCGCCGGGCGCGAACCCGATTTTAGTCACGCGCAATGAGGGTGGAGGCAGGGTGAACGTGGTCTCGTATGTCGCGCTCGGGAAGTATCGGGTCAATGGCACGATCGACGCTCAGAACATGGTCGGGCGGGTGCAGACCTGGGTTCCCAACCCTGTCGTCGGCGACCTGTACTACGAAAACGTCTACACCAACTACCGGGATATGGGCGGCGTGAAGATTCCCCGGTTCCATCAGCATCAGGATTATGACGACGGCGCGAGCTTCCCGAATGTCAGCGGCGGCGATCATGCCTTTGGTCTGGAAACCGTCTCGGACGTTAAAACGAATGTGGCGAACGCCGCGCTCGCGGTTCCAAACGAAGTACAGAAAGCTGCGATTGAGCCTGTCCGCGTGCAGTCACAGAAGCTGGGCGATGGCCTGTGGTTGATCGCAGGAGGCTCCCACAACAGCCTGGCCGTCGAGTTCGGCGACCATGCGACCGTTATCGAGGCGCCCTTGAATGAGGAGCGGTCGCTTGCGGTGATCGCCGAAGTGAACAAGCTCATTCCAAACAAGCCGATCAAGTTTGTCGTGAATACGCATCATCACTGGGACCATCTGGGTGGAATCCGCACCTACGTCCACGAGGGTGCGACCATCATCACGCATGAAGCAAACCGCCCCTACTACCAGGAAGTCTTGCGGGCGAGGCCGTGGAGTTTGCAGCCCGACCGGTTTTCGCTGCACCCACCGGAGGAGTGGTCGGAAGGCTACATCTTCGAGACCGTGCGGGAAAAATACATCCTCGGTGACGCCACGAGAACCGTCGAGCTCCACAACATCGTGGGTCTCCCCCATGCATTGGGCATGCTGATCGTGTATTTCCCGAAGGAGAAAATCGTCGTGCAGGCGGACCTCTACAATCCGGCCGCGGCCGCCCCCAACGCCAACAACCGGACGTTCAACCAGAACCTTCAGCGCCTGAAGCTGGATGTCACATCGATCGTGGGTATTCACGGAAATCCAACGCCGATGGCGCAGTTCACGCAGTTCATGACCAAAGCGAAGTGATACGGGGAACGCGGCGGTGGGCGCTGAGCCCTCCGCCGCGGTCCGCTCATCAGCGAGCGTTTTGCCAGCCTCCTCTGAATCTGCAGTCCCGATCACGCCACGAACAACTTCATGAGTCAGGATCGGGGGTCGCAGAGCGTGCCTCGATGATCGTGATTTCGGCGGTTATTCCGATCTTCATTTTGGTGTCGTCGACAGTTGACAGTTCACGACAGACCGCAGGCGTCGAGGTCAAGACGACCTGTCGACTGTGAACTGTTGACCGTGAACGACGCTACACCGAAGTGGAAAGCGCTATAGCGCTGCACCAGCGGGAACAACCCCGGGAACTCCGCGATCGGCCGGAGAGGCAAGGGAAGTAGAATACGGGCCAAGGAGCAATCAATGGCAGGCGTGATGACGATGCGATCCGGCAACCCGGCGCTGACAGCCGATACATTCGCGAAGTACGGGGCGGTTCCCGATACCGAGCAGATGACGCTCGGGGGAACGGTCAACAAGACGGCTCTTTCGCTCGGCATTTTGCTGGTGGCCGCCAGCTACGTCTGGAACCGCGGTGCGGACAATCCCGGTCTGGGGGCGTGGATCATGGTCTCGGTCGTGGCGGGGTTCGTCGTCGCCCTGGTCACGGTCTTCAAGCAGACGTGGGCGCCCTACACAACACCGGCCTACGCGGCCCTCGAAGGTATCGCACTCGGCGGGATCTCGGTCGTGTTCGAGGCCAGGTATCCCGGGATCGTCAGTCAGGCGGTGTTTCTCACCTTTGGGACGCTCGGCGCGCTGCTCGTGGCGTACCGGTCTGGTGTGATCCGTGCCACAGAGAACTTCAAGCTCGGGGTGGTGGCCGCCACGGGCGGGATTGCACTGCTGTACCTTCTGAGCTTCATCCTCGGGTTCTTCGGGATCAATGTGCCGTTGATTCACTCCAGCGGAACGTTCGGCATCCTGTTCAGCTTGTTCGTGGTTGTGATCGCCGCGCTCAATCTTGTCCTGGACTTCGACTTCATCGAACAGGGAGTGGCGCGAGGCGCGCCAAAGCACATGGAGTGGTACGGCGCGTTCGGACTGCTTGTGACTCTGGTGTGGTTGTACCTGGAAATCCTGCACCTGCTGGCCAAGCTTCAGTCCCGGGAGCGCTGAAAGGAGACTCTCACAGGATTCCAAGGCGCGGCGCCCGGCAGTCACGATCAAGAACCGCCGTTCAGCTACCATAGGGGAATGGCTCTCGACGAACGCACGCTGTTCACGGATAGACCGGAAACCCGGCCTGGGCGGTACCAGTGCCCTAAGTGCCGGCGGACCGGCGAATACAGCATTCGTTGGGTGCGGCGTTCGAAGAAAGATCGGCTCCCGGCCGGTGCCGACGAAAACGACCGGATCAAGTTCGCGAAGCTACGCGACCACCTGCTCCGTCTCGACGACGAGGTCACGTGCAAGGCTTGCGGCAGGAAGTTCGAGATCCCCTCGCAGCATTCCCTGATGTTCGTGGATCAACTCGCCGGTCTACCGAACGAGGCCGAACTGGAGCGGGAGATCAACGTCGCGGCGGGAGAACCGGAACCCGAGCCTGAACGCAAGCCGGCGTTGCCCGCACGGTTCACACGCAAGTCGAGTGGTTGGAAGTAGCTTCGGCTTCATCAGTTGATCGGCGGGGCCGATCGCGGCCCGGCGGAACGCGCGCTGACCTTCGACTCCAGCTCCCGCGAACCGGGCGTTCAGCCCGTTCGCCGCTCCTGTACCGATTGCACGACCTGAAGGACCAGCCCGCGCGGCGCAAACCGAAACAGGTTCGCCACCAGTTTTCAGAGGTGCCCGCGCGTGGGTGAAAAGCGCGGGCAGCGGCGCGGGACGGCTTCTTCGGTCGCGCCCGGCCGCGCTAGGCGGGAGGCGAGGCTGGCGCCGACGTGGCCAGGATCGCGTCCTGCGGCCGCGGGATGATGAGCCACGCGACCACGTACGCGATGACCCCGCCGATTCCCGCGCCACACAGAATCGACAGGATCACCCAGAGCAGCCGGACTGGCGTCGCATCGACGCCGAAGTGTTCTGCGAGACCGCCGCAGACGCCGGCGATTTTCTTGTCAGTGGCGGACCGGGTGAGCCGCCGCACGGCGGGTGCCGGCGCCGGTGCCGTCGCCTCCGGGATCACCAGCCACGCCGCAAGGTAGGCGAGCACGCCACCAATGAGCATACCGGGAACGATGGAAAAGACGACCCAGGTGGCGCGGACGAGGACCACGTCGACTTCGAAGTAGTTGGCGATTCCCGCGCACACTCCGGCAATTGTGCCTTCGGATCGCGAACGGGTGAGACGACGAATGACCATGAATGGCCTCCGTATACCTTTGACGGATGGGACGAAGCGCCGGTTCCATCGTGCGCGGCCGGAACCCCTCGTCCAATCTTGCAGCGGCTCATCGATCGACGGGCATGGAAGTGCTAGAGTGGACGGGGCAAACGAGGCGGGGGCCCATGCGGCGCACCGTCGTTTCGTGTTCGCATTCACAATGCTCGACATCGACCGCGTTGTGCCTCTGAACGAGGCCAACGTCGATGAGTATCTCTTTCACAGAACCCAGTTCGTTTACCAAGGGAGAGAGTGCGATGAGATGCTCGATTAAGGAATGTCTCCTGACCACGGCCCTGCTGTGCGCCCTGGGATTGACGGGGCATGCCCAGGCGCCCACGCCGGCGCCACCCACGCCGACCACGAGAACCGTGCGACCCGTGTCGAATTTCGTCACGGTGACCGACCAGATCATGCAGGCGCCCAAGCCCGAGGATTGGCTGATCCATCGGGGCAACTATCAAGCCTGGGGCTATAGCCCGCTCGACCGGATCAACAAGACCAACGTCAAGACGCTGCAACTGGTCTGGTCGCGCGCCATGGAGCCCGGCATCAACCAGGCGACGCCGCTCGTCTACAACGGCGTGATGTATGTGGGAAATCCCGGCGACGTGATCCAGGCGATCGATGCCGCCACTGGCGACCTGATGTGGGAATACCGGCACCCGATGCCGCCGGCCACGTCGTTCCGCAACAACCTCGGACAACGCAAGCGCAGCATCGCGCTGTATGGGGACCACGTCTACACCGTGACCTGGGACAATATCGTCGTCGCGCTCGAGGCGCGCACCGGCAACGTGGCCTGGCAGACCGATCGCGGCGGCGACTTCTACATCAGCAACTCGACCGGCCCGATCGTGGCCAACGGCGTGGTCGTCGCGGGCAGCACGTGCCAGGTGGCTCCGCACGGCTGCTACGTCAGCGGCCACGACGCCAAGAGCGGCAAGGAGCTCTGGCGCAAGACGTTGATTCCCCGCCCGGGCGAGCCCGGAGACGAGACCTGGGCCGGCTCGCTGTTCGAGACCCGTTGGATGACCGGCGTCTGGGGGCAGCTCACCTACGATCCCGAGCTCGATCTGGTCTTCTTCGGATCGAGCGCCGTCGGCCCCGCCTCGGAGGCGCAGCGCAACATGCCGGGCGCGACCATGGCCGGCACCAACACGCGCTTCGCGGTTCGGCCCAAGACCGGCGAAATCGTCTGGAAGCACCAGGTCCTGCCGCGCGACAACTGGGATCAGGAATGCACCTTCGAAATGATGATCATCAACACACCGGTCAATCCCGATCCCGCCGGCATGCTGGCGGTCAATCCGGATGCGCGCCGCGGGCCGCGCAAGACGCTGACCGGCGTCCCGTGCAAGACCGGCATCGCCTGGAGCTTCGACGCCGCCAACGGCGAGTTCCTGTGGGCGAAGCCGACCGTTGAGCAGAACCTCGTCGCCCGGATCGACCCGAAGGGCCTCGTCACGGTCAACGAGGACGTCGTGCTCAAGGAGGTCGGGAAGACCTATAACATCTGCCCGACCTACAACGGGGGCCGCGACTGGCCGCAAGGCGCCTACAATCCGCGATCCAACGTCATGTTCATGCCGCTGTCGAATCTCTGCATCAGCACGACCGCGCGCACCGATCGCGGCCCTGCGCCGCAGTTCGTCTACAACACGACCAACGTCGGCAAGTTCGCAACCGGCAAAGACAAGGTCGGCCGCATCGACGCGATCTCGGTCGAGACCGGCAAGACCCTGTGGAGCTGGGAGACGCGGGTCACGAACTACTCGCCGGTCCTGGCGACCGGCGGCGGCCTGCTGTTCAACGGCTCTATGGACCGGTACCTGCGGGCGCTCGATGCCGATAACGGAAACGTCGTGTGGCAGACGCGGCTTCCCTCGCAAGCGGTCGGTGGCACCGTGACGTATTCGGTCAACGGCCGTCAATACGTCGCCATTGCCGCCGGTGGGGGCGCGATCGCGGCCATCGGCGTGGGCATGACTCCAGAGGCGGACACGAGCCAGCGGCAGCAACGCCATGTACGTCTTCGCGCTGCCGCAATAGCCGGGTTGATTTGCGCTTGTTTGCATTTGCGCTGGCGGGTTCAGGGCATCCTCCATCCGCCAGCGGACTTCTGCTCCTCAGGCATTTGGAATGCCCGACGTCGACACGGTACGGGTCTGAAGCAGGTCACTTCAACGAGAAGCTTTTTGTCAACAGGACCTGGATTTGAACCAAGGAGGGTGCGATGAGATGCCCGATTAAGGAATGTCTCCTGACTACGGCCCTGCTGTGCGCCCTGGGATTGACGGGGCAGGCCCAGGCGCCCACGCCGGCGCCACCCACGCCGACCACGAGAACCGTGCGACCGGTGTCGAATTTCGTCACGGTGACCGACCAGATCATGCGGGCGCCCAAGCCCGAGGATTGGCTGATCCATCGGGGCAACTATCAAGCCTGGGGCTATAGCCCGCTCGACCGGATCAACAAGACCAACGTCAAGACGCTGCAACTGGTCTGGTCGCGCGCCATGGAGCCCGGCATCAACCAGGCGACGCCGCTCGTCTACAACGGCGTGATGTATGTGGGAAATCCCGGCGACGTGATCCAGGCGATCGATGCCACCACTGGCGACCTGATGTGGGAATACCGGCACCCGATGCCGCCGGCCACGTCGTTCCGCAGCAACCACGGACAACGCAAGCGCAGCATCGCGCTGTATGGCGACCACGTCTACACCGTGACCTGGGACAATGTCGTCGTCGCCCTCGAGGCGCGCACCGGCAACGTGGCCTGGCAGACCGATCGCGGCGGCGACTTCTACATCAGCAACTCGACCGGCCCGATCGTGGCCAACGGCGTGGTCGTCGCGGGCAGCACGTGCCAGGTGGCTCCGCATGGCTGCTACGTCAGCGGCCACGACGCCAAGAGCGGCAAGGAGCTCTGGCGCAAGACGTTGATTCCCCGCCCGGGCGAGCCCGGAGACGAGACCTGGGCCGGCTCGCTGTTCGAGACCCGTTGGATGACCGGCGTCTGGGGGCAGCTCACCTACGATCCCGAGCTCGATCTGGTCTTCTTCGGATCGAGCGCCGTCGGCCCCGCCTCGGAGGCGCAGCGCAACATGCCGGGCGCGACCATGGCCGGCACCAACACGCGCTTCGCGGTTCGGCCCAAGACCGGCGAAATCGTCTGGAAGCACCAGGTCCTGCCGCGCGACAACTGGGATCAGGAATGCACCTTCGAAATGATGATCATCAACACACCGGTCAATCCCGATCCCGCCGGCATGCTGGCGGTCAATCCGGATGCGCGCCGCGGGCCGCGCAAGACGCTGACCGGCGTCCCGTGCAAGACCGGCATCGCCTGGAGCTTCGACGCCGCCAACGGGGAGTTCCTGTGGGCGAAGCCGACCGTTGCGCAGAACCTCGTCGCCCGGATCGATCCGAAGGGCCTGGTCACCGTCAACGAGGACGTCGTGCTCAAGGAGGTCGGGAAGGCCTATGAAATCTGCCCGACCTACAACGGGGGCCGCGACTGGCCGCAAGGCGCCTACAATCCGCGATCCAACGTCATGTTCATGCCGCTGTCGAATCTCTGCATCAGCACGACCGCGCGCACCGATCGCGGCCCTGCGCCGCAGTTCGTCTACAACACGACCAACGTCGGCAGGTTCGCACCCGGCAAGGACAAGGTGGGCCGCATCGACGCGATCTCGGTCGAGACCGGCAAGACGGTGTGGAGCTGGGAGACGCGGGTCACGAACTACTCGCCGGTCCTGGCGACCGGGGGCGGCCTGCTGTTCAACGGCGGTATGGACCGTTACCTGCGGGCGCTCGATGCCGATAACGGACAAGTCGTGTGGCAGACGCGGCTTCCCTCGCAAGCGGTCGGTGGCACCGTGACGTATTCGGTCAACGGCCGTCAATACGTCGCCATCGCCGCCGGCGGCGGCCCGATCGCTGCCATCGGCGTGGGCATGACTCCAGAGGCGGACACGACCTCCGGCAGCAACGCCATGTACGTCTTCGCGCTGCCGCAATAGCCGGGTTGGCGCGTTTCTCGTGCGTGTACGCCGGCGGTTCGGGGCCTCTCGATCCGCCGGCGGCCCACTTCCGCCGGTCCATTCCAGACCGGGTGCGCTTGCTCGGCGCCTCCCGATTCACTTCATCGCTGCCCACGCCATTCCGTCGGGACGGGAACGCGCCGGGAACGTGAGGCGGGTCGTTATCTCGAGCGTTTTCAAGTCAATGACGGCAACGTTGTCCTCCCCTTCGGCCGCGACGTACGCGCGCGCGCCGCCGGGCGCTATCAGAACGCCCGTTGTCGTCTTGCCTATCTTGAGCCGCTTGATCACCTTCCCAGCGACTGCGTCCAGCACCACCAGCTCGCCTCCGGGATTGTCGGAGATAAGCACCAACCTGCCGTCCGGTGTGAACTTCAGCCGGTTGGAACCCTTGGTCTGCACGCTGATGGTCCGTGTGATCTTGTTGGTGGCGACATCGATGACCGACACGCCGCCGTCGGTCCTGGTTGCGGTCCAGACCTCTCTGCCATCCGGAGATATCTCGATCGCCTCGGGCCCGTTCCTCACCGGAAGGACGGTGACCTTCCAGTCGGCCGGGCCAGTACCCTCGATGATCGAGACAGTGTCGGAAGAGGAGCGATCGCCAGCATCGCCGTTCGCCGTGAAGATCTTCCGCAGGTCCTTGCTGAGGACCAGCATATGTGTGCGGTTCTGGCCGATCCCGTGCCACCAGTCGATCTGGTTGGTTGCCGGATCGTAGCGTCCAATCGCCTTGTAGCCTTCGGCGGTGAAATACACTTTGCCGCCGGCGTACTGGATGCCGTGCGGGTTGCTGAGCGGGCCCACGTCGACGCGCCGCACCTCCTTGCGGGCTGCCACATCGATGACGTAAATGAAGCGCCGCCTGCCCGCATCGGTGCCGTTGATGACGCCAGCCGTGAGAAACGCGAGCTTCCCGTCATCCGACACGGTCACTTCGTGGGCATTCTCACCGGTGGGCACACGCCCCACTTCCTTGCCGGTCATTGGATCGACGATGGCCAGTGCGCCCCCACCAGCCCAGGTGGCATCCGGCGGCCCTCCCTTGAGGAGCACCAGCAGCCGGGCAGACGAAGGTGTCTGGGCGGGGGCCAGCGTTGCGGCAACCACGAGAGCGCCGATGGAAACGACCGCCCGAAACGGGAACCTTCCTGAGCTCATCGCGCACCTCCGTTGTCGAACTTGGACGCAGGAGCTGACAGCCTCGGCGATCCGGGTTGCGCGAGGGTGTGTGGTTTCACGAAGCTGTGCCCCTCCGCGGCCGCGCGTGGCCCGGCGACCCGGGCCACGCACGTGACTTCAGGGATTACGGTGTCTTGCCACTGGCGACGAACTTCGCGAAATCTGCCCACGGATACACTCGGCCGCCGTGGATGGGCGCAATCGTGGCAACGTCGAGCTTCAGTCGCTGCACGTTGTTGTAGAACGTTCTGCTGGACGGAGAGACAGTGGTCGGGAGTGGCGCGTTCGGAGCAGGCGGCGTGAACAGATCGGCTTCAATCACCATCCTCTCCTTGGGGAGATACGCGATCAACATCCCCTGGGCGTGAGCGAGGCCCTGGACGTTGTAGACCTCCATGACCTTCGTCCCATCCGTCAACACATATTTCTGGCCCACCGACTCAAAGGTGTAGCCTTCCGCGATCTCCTCTGGCGGAAAGAGAGACAGCCTGTCGGGTTTCAAGGTCCACGGCCGTACCGACAAGACTTCTGCGTAGTAGGCGTGATTCGATTGCTGCAAGACGATGGTCACGCCCTCCTGGTGGACGTAGCCGCGGACTCCGCCGAGGTGGTCCCAGTGGTGGTGCGTACTTACGAGGTATCGAATCGGTTTGTTGGGAATCAATTTCTTCACTTCCGCGATCACGGCCAGCGACCGGTCCTCGTTGAGCGGCGCCTCGATGACCGTGATGAAATCGCGGAACTCGACGGCGACGCTGGCGTGCGTTCCGCCGCCCACGTACCAAACGCCATCCGCGGCTTTCTGCGACTCCACCCGGATCGGTGGAATGGTTGCCTGACGCACCGCGTCGGGAACGGTCAGGGCGGCGCCGCTCACGTTCGCCTGGACGTTGCTGACCGTGAGACCAAACGAATTGTGCCCGCCGCTCACGTTGACTCCCTCACCTTCCAGATCGTCATCGAGATCGTGGTGCGCATGGAAGTTGGTGGGGAACATCACACCACCGAAATCCTTGTAGTTGGTCAGCACCAATTCGTAATACAGGTCTCCAACGACGGGATTGGCGAACCACGTCTGGGTCCGGTCGACCAGGTTCTTGTCGTTGATCGCGCACTGCACCCTGTACTTTCCGAGCGCCATGAACGAGACGGCTCTGATCCGGCCCTTTCCCTGTTCATTCCGTTCGACGGCGATCGGGTTGGCCCCTGGAGCCAGAGCCGCTTTGAGACAGCCGTGCGGGGTGAGCCAGATCTCGAGCTGCCGTTGCTCCGCGTCGGCCGGCGCCGGAACCACCGTGGTGCCCTGCATGTTCCACGCGTAGTTGCCGCTGACGATCGATGTCCGCTGCTGCTCCCCCACGAGGGGTGTTGTAATCACGGGAGCATTGCCGCCTCCTGTGGGTCCGCCCTGACCGGTTCCCTGCTTGAGGGTGACCTCCTCCTTCGAGGATTTGCCCTCGTAATCAATCGTTCGCGTGTAGCTGGTCAACTGATTCGCCGGCCAATCGTTCGCCGGGGAATAATTCTGGCCTACCACAGAGACATAGCCGGTGCTCCCGGAATACTGGATGGACTTGAGGTCGCCCATCGCCTTCAGGGCCGTCTGCAAGATGGTCCGGGCATCCGGCTCCTGAGCCAAGCCAGGTCCGCCGAGCGCCAGGAGTGCCGCCGCAACTAAAAGCATCCACAATCGGCTTGTCATACCCCGCCTCCTTACTATTGGATCGACCGTCGACAGCGCGGTCCCCGCTCTGACGCAGGACCAGCGTACCGTTGCGGAGTCTGCGCTGACCCATGCGGACAGCGATCGGGCCAGCGAGACCTGAGCGGGTTCGCGCGAGTATACATCCGGGCCGACAACGGTCGTCTGCCCGGACGAGGCCGCGTTCCCGGCCGTGATCGGGGCCGGACTATCGCTCCAGGGCCCGGCGTGTGGTCCGCATGGTATCGTGGGGAGTTCATGCCAGTTCGTTTGGTCTTATTTCTTATCGCTATTATTCTTCCGACATACGCTCGAGGACAGCAGCCGGCCGCCGCTCCGCTCTCAGTTCCTCAGGCGCTGCGGCCGATTGCCCCTCCGGCCGTGCAACAGGTCCCGCCCGGCAGCGCTTCGACGTCGGCTGACGAGCGCCGCACGATGGAGGCAGTGCGGATGGGCGCCGGCGAGTCGATCACGCTCGACGGACGACTCGATGAGGATGTCTGGATGCGCGCGGTACCGGCGACGAACCTCATGCAGATGGAGCCGAACAACGGCGAGCCTGCGACCGAGCAAACCGAAGTTCGCATCGTCTTCAGCGCCGACAATCTCTACATCGGCGCCACGATGTTCGATTCCGAGCCGGACAAGCTGATTTTCTATCAGATGGGCCGGGACGGGAACCTTCCCGCCGATGACAAGCTCCAGTGGGCCATCGATACCTTCCTTGATGGCCGGACCTCCTATTGGTTCGAGATGAACCCGCTGGGCTCGATGGCGGACGCACTGCGGTCTAGCAATGCAAACAACCGGCAGTGGGACGGGATCTGGAACGCCCGATCGACCCGCAGCGAGATTGGGTGGACACTCGAGATCGAAATTCCGTTCCGGACGCTGAATTTCGACCCGAATGGCGACACGTGGGGCTTCAACTTCCGCCGCACGATTGCCCGCAAGAACGAAGAGAACATCTGGATGGGCTGGCCACGAAACCAGGGGCTGAACAGGATGAGCAATGCCGGTCTGGTGACCGGCATTCGAAACGTGACCCAGGGGCATGGCCTCGACGTGAAGCCATACCTGGTAGGGACCTCGGAGTCGTTCCCGGGACGAAGTGATTCGAGGGTCACGAACGACGCGCAGGTCGGCGGCGATCTCTTCTACAGCGTCACGCCGGGGCTCAGGGCCAATCTCACCGTGAACACCGACTTCGCGCAGGCCGAGGTCGATCAGCGTCAAGTCAACCTCACACGCTTTTCATTGCTGTTCCCCGAAAAGCGCGACTTCTTCCTCGACGGGGCCCTGTTCTTGGATTTCGCCAGCGCGGCCGAGCCCGAAGATGACAGGAAGGAGCGCGAGGGCGGCCCCGAGCTCATCCCGTTCTTCAGCCGTCGCATCGGGCTCGATGCGCGGGACACTCCTCAACGGATCAACTTCGGCAGCAAGCTGACCGGGCAGGCTGGCAACTACGATGTCGGCGTCTTACAGGTCCAGACGGGCGAGGAGGAGGACGAGGGTGCCCTCGGTGAAGACTTCGCGGTCATGCGCATCAAGCGCCGGATGCTTCGTCAATCCTATGTAGGGGCCCTGTACACGCATGCGGCACACCCGGGGCGGCGCCCGCGACAATCGCCAAACGGCAGGCGTCGATCTCGGGCTGGCCACGTCTACGTTTCGCGGGTCGCAGAACTTGACCGCAAACGGGTATTTTCTGCACACGACCACCCCCTTCGAGACCGGCAGGAGCTCTGCATTCGGAGCAGATGTCGCCTACCCGAACGATCCGCTGCACCTCAGCATCGACTACGTAGAGGTCCAGGACAACTACAATGCGGCGGTTGGCTACACGCGCCGGACCGGCTTTCGCAAGATCCAGCCCCGCGTCGGCTTTGCGCCGCGCCCGAGCACGCATCCCTGGATCCGTCGATTCAATTTCGTTGGCGATGTGGACTGGCGGTTCGACCCCGACAACAATCAAACCCTGACGCGTGTGATCGACATCACAGCGCTGCAGATTGACACACACGCCAAAGACTTGGTCCAGGTGCGGGTGATTCCGACCTACGAGCTGCTCGAGGAGGACTTCCCGATCGCGCCAGGCATCACGCTGCCCGTCGGGAGCGAGTACAGCTTCACACGATACCGCGTCCAGGGAGAGACAGCGAGTCGGCGTCCGATCGCGCTATCGCCCCTGGTGGAATGGGGGAGCTTTTATTCGGGCGACCGTCTCCGACTGGGCATGACGGTCAACTTCCGGGCTGCCCCTGGCCAGATGTTCACGTTCGCCCATGAGTGGAACCGTGTGTCGCTGACCGAGGGGCAATTCGACACTCGGTTGTCGCGCCTCATTGCCGAAACGCAGTTCAACCCACGGGTGTCGCTCGTCAACAACGTGCAGTTCGACTCGCAGAGCGCCGTCCTGGGCTGGCAATCGCGGTTTCGCTGGATCCTGACCCCGGGCAACGATCTCTACCTCGTCTACATCCGCAACTGGCTTGATGATCCCCTGGAGAACCGGTTCTACACGCTCGACCGCCGGCTCTCTTTGAAAGCTCTGTATACCCACAGGTTCTGATCGTCAGAGTATCCCGCGAGCCGTGGCGCTCCCTCACGGGCGCCGGACGGCTGTCCTCATGCGCCGCCTGAGGGCGGAGTTCAGATGCACGTCGCGGGCGCACTGGTGTGACCGCGAGGCAGGAAATCGACATGGACCACTCTTCGAACAAGTACGAATGGTTTGCGCTGGGAGACGTGAACGGGTTCTTCGGCTTGATGTTCGACAACTTGACCGTCCTCTCGTTTCTGGCGGGGACGTTGGTCTTCGTCTTCAACTTTCCGGCCGACATCGTCTACGCGAAGATGTTTCCGGGCACCGCATTTGGTGTGCTCGTTGGCGATCTGGTCTACACCTGGCTGGCGTTTCGACTGGCGAAGCGGACCGGCAGCCGGGTGGTGACAGCGATGCCCCTGGGGCTCGACACGCCTTCCACCATCGGGATGGCGCTCGTGGTCCTGGGACCTGCGTTTGTCGCGCTGAAGGCCGAAGGCATGACCGAACGTGATGCCGCGACCATGACCTGGTACATCGGCATGGCGACAATGGTCATGATCGGCACCCTCAAGGTAATTTTTTCCTTCATTGGGCAATGGGCCCAGCGGATCGTCCCGCAGGCCGGCCTCCTGGGCTCGCTGGCCGGTATTGGCCTGGCGCTGATCGGTCTTCCCCCCCTGGCCGATGTCTTTGGCATGCCCGTGATTGGGCTGCTGTCGATGGGGCTGATCCTCTATTCTCTCGTGGCGCGTATCCGGCTGCCGGGCAATTTTCCCAGTGTGCTCGCCGCGGTCGTTCTCGGAACGGTCGGCTATTTCGTGTTCGGGCCCACCGGGTGGATGGGCGGTACGTACGCCGGACCACCCTCGGTCGACCTTCATTTTGGGCTGCCGACCCCAACCATGGATTTTGCGAAGGGGCTCGCCCACGCCCTCAAATACCTCCCGATCACCATTCCGTTCGGCTTGTTGACGGTGATCGGCGGCATCAACGTGACAGAGAGTTCGCGGGTGGCCGGGGATGATTACGACACGAGAAGTATCCTGCTGACGGAGGCGATCGCCACGGTCATCGCAGGAATCTGTGGCGGCGTGGCGCAGTCCACTCCCTACATCGGCCAGCCCGCGTACAAACGGATGGGCGCCCGGGCCGGCTACACTCTTGCGACTGGTCTTTTTATCGGACTCGGAGGCATACTCGGCTTCGTCTCCTTCTTTGTCGAGCTGATTCCCCGCGCTGTCCTTGCGCCGATTCTCATCTTCGTCGCGCTCGACATCGTCGCCGAGGCGTTCCGGGCGTGCCCGGCGCGACACGCTCCCGCGGTTGCCTTCTCCTTCTTTCCCACCATGGCGAGGCTGCTGGCCATCAAACTGGAAACCCCCGACATCGTGGCCCCTGCGACCCTCCAACGGCTGCTCGAGGCACCGGGCAAATCGCTACCCGAAACGCTCGTCATCGTGGCGCTGGGGAACGGATTCATCCTGACCGCGATGCTCTGGGGCGGTTTCCTCGCGGAACTGATCGATCGGCGGCTGAGGATTTCGGCGATCTATCTGCTGATCATGGCCGCCCTCACGTTTTTTGGTGTAATCCATTCCTCGTTGCCGGATGGTGGGATGTACCTGCCGTGGAACCTGACGCCGACAGCTCAAAAAATCCCTTATCAGTTCGGTCTCGCCTACGCTGTCCTTGCTGGCACCCTGCTGCTGCTCGCTTTTACAAAAGGGGCACGCGAGCCGGCGCCCGACGAGGCATGAGGCGTCTTACACAGGTTCATCAAGACGGCCGCCATACCCAGGACTGGAGTGTGCGCGCCGAGAAGAATCGTTCGAGGACGCGGCTGGTCGCGACAAAGAGGGAAGGCGGCCCGAATCTCGAATTCGGGCCGTTCTGAGGTGGGACGTTCTATTGGGCGGAGGCTGTTATTGCCTCGGGGGCGTGATTCTCAGCCGTCTGTTCCACCGGTGGCAACGGAGTGGGCACCCGATTGTGAATCGGCCGAATGCTTCGCAGGAACGCGTAGATGGCCCTCAGGTCTTCGTCGGTCGCGTTGCGGTACATCGACCACGGCATCGGGGGCAGAATGTCGCGCGACACGCCCATATGCTTTCCGGTTCGGATTGTTCTGATGAACATATCCTCGGTCCAGATGCCAAGCCCGGTGTTCTGATCGGGCGTCAGGTTGGCGGCGAAACTGACACCCCACGGGCCAGAAAACGCGGTGCCGGTCACGGCGGCGGCCATCGTCCACTGCGGCGACGCAGGCCTCGCTCCCGTGCTGATTTCGAACGACTCGGGGTGGCCCGATAGCATCCGTGCCATATCGGGCTCGGGCCCTTTGGGCCCCATCTTCAGCGGCGTGTGGCAATCGTTGCAGCCGCCGATGGTGACGAGGTACTTGCCTCGTTCGACGCGGCTGGGCTGACCCGCGGTGTCCGGCCCCGTGCAGGAGGCTGTCCCGAGCGCCGCCAGCAGGGCACCAGCGGCAAGCGTTCGAGTGGAAATGTTCGTGCTCATGGCGGTGTCCTCCGATAATCCCAATGAATCCGCGTGAATCCGGCTCGCCGCCCGCCGGGCCCGAATGACCGCCTCGGCTGCTGAACGGTAACGCGTCAACGGCGCCAAATCCCCGCAACTGACCGCCAGCCCGGAGCCGCCCTGCCGAAGCGCCGAGGATTCCGAGGGCTCGCCCAAACCAGCGAGCGTCGCGGTTCGAGCCTGGTTCACTCGGCCCACACGGACGAGCGATTTTGCCCTGCCACAGAGAGAGCATCGCCATGCTGTCGCGCGCCTCGGAGAAACCCGGGCGACACTGTTACACGATCTGTGTCTTCAGACAGGTCACGTCGAATGGCGGTTGCGGAGCTTCACGCGCTGTCGCGTCAGGAGCCGAATTTGCAGGCCGCCACGAACACCAGACCTCGGCAATCTCATGGGAATCGCGGTCGTTGCCGCCAACCTCATTTGCGTGCCTCGGCCTTCTGGCGCTCACCTGACATCGAATACGCGTGCGAGGCGGCAGCGTGGGATCAACATCTGTGCACCCAGACAGCAGCGGCGCAGCGAACAGGTCAAGGAGCCACGTGACTGACGAGCGCTTCGGAGCAGGGCTGCGCCGCGAACGCGAACGGCGGCAGATCGCGCTGTCCTCGATTGCGGCCGATACGAAGATCGGTCTTGGGCTTCTCGAGGGGCTCGAGCGCGACGATCTTTCGCGCTGGCCGTCAGGGATTTTCCGCCGCGCCTTCATCCGCGCCTATGCGGAAGGGGCTGGGCTCGATCCCGTCGTCATCACACAGGAATTTCTCGAACGGTACCCCGATGCCGCCGACGATGCGCCGCAAGAACAGGCCTCAGCGGGCGCCCCGTCCCGGCTGACGACCTCGCTCCGGCTCACCCTGGGTGATGATGGTCTGTCGTTTCTTCAGTCAGTCGTCAAGTCCTACTGGCGCCAGCGGTGCGTGGCAACCATCTGGGATTTCAGTATCACCCTCGCGATCGGCCTCCTGGCGTTCCTGGTGTTTGGGGTCTTCTGGATCCCGTTCGCCGTGGGGTTGCTGTGCTATCATGCCGGCGGGGGTCTGGTGCTCGGCAATACTCCCGGCGCCTTTCTCTTCAGTCGCCTGAACACCATCCCGGGCGGCGGCGAGACCTCGCAGACTGCCCCAGCCGAGTCGTGTCTGCCGGCAACCGGGGAAATCTAAGGCAAGCTCCACGTTCAGCCGCTTGAACACCGTTCCGGGTAGGGGCGCGACTTCGCGCACGCCCCAGGCGAATCGTGTCGCTGGCGAGCCGGAAATCCAAGGCCAGTCCATTCAGCGCCGCCTGAACGACATCCGGGACAGGGGCGGGACGTCGCGTCTCCTCAGCCGAGTCGTGCCAGATCCAAGGCGAGCTTCAAGGTATTCGTTCAACCGAACGTTGACCGTTCTGGCGGTCAACGTTGGGTTCGGGTCGGGTGTTGTGGTGAGCCGGCTAGAGCGAACGCAGGAAGTTGAGAATATCCTGCTTGGTGTCATCTCGCAGGCTATTGAATCTAGTGATGACCCCGCTCGCCTCCGAGCCAGAGCTCTGATGTGCCTGGATCGCCTCCACCAAGTCTTTCGTCCGTCCGTCATGCAGGAAGAAGATCCGCTGGCCGAGCCCCCAGAGCGGTGCAGTCCGGAAATCACGCGGTCCTGCCTGTCCCTGGGACACGCCATCGGCCAGTCCCACGCCCATGTCGTGGATCGCCAGGTCGGAAAATAGATTCGCGGCTTTACTCTTCAGAGCCAGGACCGTCGAGGTGTCGCTGCTGCGAATGGTCGGCGTGTGACACAGCGCGCAGCCGATGCTTACGAACCGATCGCGTCCCCTTGTGATGGATGCCGCTCCTCCTGGCGTCGTCGACGAAGGTGTCGGCGGCGCGAGGAGGCGCTGGAAAGTTGGCGAAATGCTGAATCCCTGTCGTGCCCGTGATGATGGTTCCCGCCGCCATGTCTTGTGTGTCGTTTGGTACGCTCGCGAAATAGCAGTTCGGATCCTGTTCCCGTTCGTTCTGGAAGAGCTCGCTGCTGATGCCCATTTCGACGTTATACGCCTCGCCCGAAAACAGCAGCAGCGAGACGTTCTGAGCCTTCCACCCGAAACGCGTGATCGTGCCGTCGTTGCCGTTTCTGTTCGCGATCCCGGAGATCGTGCGGCCGGACGTGGCGACATTGGGCCGGCCTCGTATCCCCAACTGGGTTTTCGCCGCCGCATTTGCAGCCAGGTTGGCGATGATCGTCGAGTCCTCGATCTGCTCGATCAGGCCTGCGCCGAACAGCGGCGTCGGTATCCGGAAGATCACGTTGCGTTTGGCGAGTTGCGTCGCGAAGTCCGGCTGTGCGATCCGGCATCGGGTGTCGCCGTCCCGGCCAGTGATGGTGAACAGCGCGGCGACACCGCCGTCGGCCGAGCCGTCGGGGTTCCTCACGAACCTTGCTTCGCGAACGGGTCCGTCCGCCCTGATGAAGGACGGAACCTTGTCGGTTCCACCGTTTTTCGCCGCAAATGCGACCTGAGGGTTCACGGGCGGGCTCGAGCCACCGATCGCGGGCTGCATATGACACCCGCCACAGCTGTCCAGGTTCATCCGCGGTCCGAGGCCTTCGTCGACCTCTTCGACCTCTGCGAAGTCGGCCCGACCCGCTTCAAAGAACGCCTGCTGATTTCCAACCAGGCCCGCGATGGGGCCGCCGGCCGCGGCCGGGCCGCCGCGCACCCCTGGGTCACGCGCACCGGCAGATGTAATCGACTGGGACGAAACGTCCTGAGTATGGAGCACAAAGAAGCCACTCCCGATCAGGACGGGAAACGCAAGAAACCCCTTCCAGATGAAACGTCTCATACACACCTCCACTGAAGCGGCCACACGGTGGCCGGGTTCCGAGCGATTGCAGCGGTCTGAAGGGAGCGCTGGATCCACTCCCATCGTCCTCAGACCGGACGCGTACCTAGAATGGGGAGCGAAAGCGGGGGGAGCGATGACTAGCGGTGACCGTGCGCAGATCGTGCGACGTGTCGTGCCTGCGACTTACGCGTGCCTTCCTCATTACCTGCCCTCGTTGATTCGGCTCAGTCGATCGATGACATCCGACGGGATGTTGCAGCGTTCAGGTCTCGAACGCCGTCTCTTTTCCATGTCCGCGTTCGGACAGTCTGCGACCCTCTGCGTGCGCGGATCGGCTGAAGAGCGTCGCCGAGCCGATTTCGCATTCTGAATTGACGAGCGCCTGTGGTTGTCGGCCGCGTTGGAGCAAAGGGCAAGCCAGTGCGGGTTGAGCAAATCGTTCACCTTAAGGGAGATCGAATCCGCGCAGGAGGGTGTGTCGACAGTGAACCGAGCAATATCTACTTCTCGACGGAAATCCGAGGGAACTGGCGGCCGTGACTGGTGATGCGCTCGGGCGCATGAAAGCGGACACCGAGCTTGCGTCCACTTCCGCTGGATGTGCTCGAACCCCGGGCTGCGGGGACGTCCCGCAGTGAGACGCCCGATTTCCCGTAAAATATCGAGTCGCACACGTCCGCCGCATCGGCGCATGGCATTCACCAAGCTTGGAACTGGAGGTACGATGAAACTTACACAGCTATTCCTCGACGAGCTCGATCGTGAGGCCCCTCGTACCCGCCACGCGCTCGAGCATGTGCCGCTCGGTCGTGATGACTGGACGCCTCACCCGAAGTCGATGCCGCTTGGGCGGCTCGCGGGGCTGGTCGCCTCGATGCCGTCCTGGGTGACGCTCATCATCGAACAGGACGAACTCGACCTCAGCCCGCCGGCGGGACGCGGTCAATACCAGCAGCCTTCCACCGACAAACTCGAGGAGACGCTCGATCGACACGTGAGCAAGGCGCGCGAGTCGCTGGCGAACACCACCGATGAGTTCCTCCTGACGACGAAATGGCGCCTCCTTTCCGGTGGGAAGGTCGTGATGGAAGCGCCGAGGCATGTCGTTCTTCGCGACACTCTCAATCATCTGGCCCATCATCGGGGTCAGTTGACGGTCTATCTGCGTCTCAACGATCAAACGGTGCCCGCGATCTACGGGCCGTCTGCGGACGATCAACAATTTGCGTAGCAAGGCCCCGGCGAGGAATCGATCGCGGGCGGTGATGCGCCGACGATGTGCTCGCGTCCGCGTCGTATCGCGCGGCCCTCGAGCGTTTGGATGTGCCCGCTGTCGCCGATCATTTCGTGCACGGCTCCTGCTCCTCAGCCCGCGGCTTCCAATCGCGGGTTGCCCCGCCGCGCACGAAACGCCGTGGCGCGGGAACGGCGAATGACGCTGACCGAGTGAGGACAGAGGCCACCGTGGCGCGTGTGCCGCTTTGACAGCGCGTGTGCCGATGTTGACAGCTCACCCGCCGACCGCTATCGTGCCGATCTGGCGGATCGGTGACGACACTGGTTCATGCGGTGCGCGCGCTCGTCGTGCTCGGCACAGTGATGCCGGGTCCTTCACCGGACGTGTTGTACGCCGATCGGACGAACCTTGCGAGCGCGCTCGCGGCGGCCGACGCGTGGGCAGCCGAACTGGCGGAGCGTCCCTCCGATTTCGACGCCGCGTGGAAGCTGGCGCGCGCGGACTACTGGTTGGGCGGCCACGCGCCCACGGCGCAACGCCGCACCTTCCTCACCCGTGGTATCGAGGCCGGCCGCCGGGCGATTGCGGCCGCGCCCAATCGGCCGGAAGGACACTTCTGGACCGCCGCCAATATGGGTGCGCTGGCGGAGGCATCCGGTATTCGCGGCGGGTTGAAATACCGGCGTCCGATCAAGGACGAGCTCGAATGGGTCCTGCGCGCCGCTCCCGGGTTCCTGCAGGGTTCGGCCGATCGTGCATTGGGCCGGTGGTATTTCAAAGTCCCGGCGCTCTTTGGCGGGAGCAAGGTGCTCGCGGAAAAGCATTTGCGCGCTTCGCTCGAGCACAATCCGCGGAGCACGGCTTCCCATTTCTTTCTCGCAGAATTATTCCTCGATCAAGGACGCGTCGCCGACGCCATCGCCGAGCTGCAACAGGTGATCGATGCGCCGCTCGATCCTGAGTGGACGCCAGAAGATCGGGAGTTCAAAGTCAAAGCCCAGGCATTGCTGAGTCGAACCGCAGGGAGATGAGGATGAATGCACTGCTGCTCTCAATGCCGGATTCCTTCGAGCACATGCCATCGGTCGCCATCCGGATGCCAAACGGGGCTCTCGCATCTCTGGCCGGCAACGTGGACCCTCATCACCGCATCGCCATCGCCGATCTCATCCTCGCCCGCCGGGACATTCGGGGCACGCTGGAACGGCTCGTGCGCGAGCAGCTCCCAGACGTCCTCGGCTTGTCGGTGATGACGTTCCAGCGCGGGACCGCGTTGAACATCGCCAGGTTCGTGCGGCGGCTACGTCCCGGTATCCCAGTCGTCGTTGGCGGCTACGATCCCAGCCTCGCTCCGGAGGCGTACCAGGCGTGCCCCGATGTGGATTTCATCGTCCATGGCGAGGGCGAGCAGACGTTTTGCGAACTGCTCCGCGCGGCGGAAAGCGGTACCGGATATCACGACGTGCCAGGCCTCACCTATCGAACACCGGATGGGTTCAGACGCAATCCCGACCGGCCGATCGCCCGGCTCGCCTCCAACCCTCTCCGGCTTCCCAACCGTGCCGCCCGCGTGCTCAGCGGGTACACGCTGCTCGGCCGCACCGTCGACGTCGTCGAAACGTCGCGGGGATGTACGTTCGATTGCAGCTTCTGTTCGATTATCGAGATGCGGGGGCGTAATTTCCATGCCTACCCGATCGAGCGCGTGATGGCCGATGTGAGCGACGCCCGCAGCCGTGGCACGAAGACCATCTTTCTCGTGGACGACAACATCACCCTGGATATCCGCCGGTTCGAATCGCTGTGCCGCGCGATCATCGAGGGAGGGTTCAACGACGTCGACTACGTGGTACAGGCGATGACCTCGCCTCTGGCCGAGCACGGCGCGAGGTTGGCACCACTGATGCGGCGCGCGGGGTTTCGTTACGTGTTCCTCGGAATCGAGAACGTGCTCGACGAGGATCTCGCCTTTCTCAAGGCGCGCGCCAAGAACGTGCGCCGCGCGAAGGGCCGCCAGGTCGGCAACGCAACCGTCGAAGCGATCGAGCATCTGCACCGCCACGGTCTGTTCGTCGTCGGCGGCATGATCGTGGGGAACCCGGATGATACGCGCGAGTCGATTGATGCGAATCTCGAGTTCGCCAAACGGTACATCGACTGGCCCTACATCCAGCATCCGACGCCGTACCCTCGAACGCCGATGACCGAGGAGTTCCGGCGCCGCAGCCTGATCGTCGACGAGGACGTCGCGCATTACGACGGCACCACCGCCGTGGTGCGCTCCGAGCACGTCTCGGCTTCAGATATCGAATTCTTGCGCTGGCGCAAGGAACGATGGATGAAGCTGCGTCATTTCCCTGCCGCCTTCCTCCATAGCCCGGGTTTCGTGCTCCGCCACGGTTTCGAAATGCTCGCCCATACTTTCGCCGGCTCAACGGGTCGATCGCTGCTGGGCCTCGAAAGCCAGCAGCGTGTCTTCGAGCGTTTTCGGGAGCGCCGCCGGCAGGAGCGGAATGATATGGCGTTCGCCGGTTGAACCCTCATCGGGCCACGCGGTCATGCGCCGATCTGCTTCGGTCGTTTCCGGGCTAGGCGTTCACGGCTTCCGCAAGGGGCACGAACCCGACCAGGGTCGCCAGCTGCGCGGCAAAAATCATCGCCAGCGCGCGCACCGATTCATTCTGCTCGCGCCCATGCTTCAACTCGACCGCGAGTACGCCCCCACAGCCTCCCGGGGTCATCAGGGGAACCACGACGGCGCCGCTCGCGAGATCGCTGCCATTGACGATCCGCGTTTCGGCCGATCGAAACGCCGTCGCCGTCGCATTATCAGCGTCCAGCCGGACTCCGGGCAATTGCGCCAATACGTCCTCGGGGTATCCGTGCGCAAGCGCCGGCCGCAGTGCGGTTCGTTGGGGATCCCATACCCAGACGATCAACCCGATCGCGTTGAGTATCTTGGCGGCACCCTCCAGCAGTGGCGGTACGTCGCGTGTCTCCATGACCCGGCCGAGTTCGGTGCACAGATGTGCGGCAGCGGCAAGGTCTGGCTCTCGTGGCGAAGCCGCGTTCGGCGAGTCGGAGGCGCGCTCCGGGCCATTTTCGCTTGAGAGACGCGCCGCGGGTGCAAACTCAGGCCTGAAGGCCGCCTTGACGGAATCGTTCGTGCCCGCCGTTACGCGTTCGGTGGCAGCTTCGGTCGATAGATGAGAGGGCGCCGCCAGATCCATCAGGGGCTTCGACGCCGGCTTCGCGGCCTCGCGGGTGAGGGCCGTGGCGCGCTCCGTGGCAGTTCCAGTCGGTAGATGAGCGGCCGCCGCCAGGTTGGCCCGACGTCTTGAGACCGGCTTCATGGCCTCGCTGGTGAGAGCCGTCGCGCGCTCGGTGACAGTTCCAGTCGATAGATGAGCGGCCGCCGCCAGTTCAGCCCGGGGTTTCGAGACCGGCTTCACGGCCTCGCTGGTGAGCGTCGTCGTGCGCTCGGTGGCAATGCCAGTCGATAGATGAGCGGCCGCCGCCAGTTCAGCCCGGGGTTTCGAGGCCGGCTTCACGGCCTCGCTGGTGAGAGCCGTCGCGCGCTCGGTGGCAGTTCCCCTCAATAGATGAGCGGACGCCGCCAGTTCAGCCCGTGGTTTCGAGGCCGGCTTCACGGCCTCGCTGGTGAGGGCCGTCGCGCGCTCGATGGCCGTGAGAGTCGATAGAGGCCCGGCAGCTGCAGGATCGGGCTCGGGTGGCGAGGTTGCCTTCGCCGAATCGCGGTCGATGGCGGTCGCGATCTCGAGAATGGATTCCTGACTCGTCAAATTCAGCTGAAGACGACGGCGGGGAAGTGAACCAATCGCCCTGTCAATCAGCCACCGAAGCCTGGTCGGCGGTCCTTGTGGGACGGGCTCCTCACCCGTAGGTGGCGGGGGCGACGCGGCCGTCGCGGCATCTTCAACCGGATCGGGATGCAGCTCCAGGAACTCGCGAACGACGGAGTCGGGATCGAGGCCGATCGCATGCGCATACGCGCGGACGAAGGCGCGGCGGAAAATCCCCGTCGGCCAGCGCAAGAGGTCGTCTCGCTCCAGCCCCTCCAGCAGCGAAAGGCTGATCTTCGTCTGTTCCGCGATGGAGGCTAGCGCAATCTTTTGTCGTTCACGCTGCTGGCGAAGTCGAGTGCCCAAACTCTCAGCCATGCCACACCTCGCGGGCCACGAACAGGCGGCCAGCGGCAATCACCTTGGGTTATTGAGGAAAGACCCGGGCGGTTTTCATAGCCATGAAGGACGGTCACCGCGCAACCTCGAGCGGGCGAGGCGGCCCCATGCGGCGAGGATATGAAAACTCTCGAGGCGAGAGTACCACAGATGCGAGGCGGTTCAAGCCCAGATTGCAGTCGTCACCGCCGTTGATCGCAATGCAGGATCGCGGTCGGCGTCACGCACGCAGACGATCGGTCTGCGTCCGAAACCTGTTGACGAATTCAAAGTCCAGTCCCATGAGTGTCTCCCACCGTGATGGTCTCTTCGTTGAGGTCAAGCTCGGCGCGCTGGACCGCCCGAACTTCAAGGTCGAGGTGGTTACGTGTTTCGCTGAATCTCTTCCGTTGAGCCTCACCGACAGTCGAGCGGCTGCGCCTGGTCGGGCAGGGGGATGAGCGAGTCTCGCGAGGGTTCTCCACTCGGGCGGGTGAAGCTGTCGGCGGATTGGCCGGTCAACCTCGCGAGGCAGCGAGTAGGATGTAATTCTTACTGACGCAATTGGCGACACTTTTGGAGCGCTCACGCCTCGATCGACTCTGATTCAACAACTTAGCGCGTTCGACGTCGACACGGATTTTGCTGGCGCCGTCCATGACTCGATCGTCATGGACGGCCGTTCTTCGGGGCGGAAGCTCTGTGACGTGTTGCGTCATCCGATCCGGTTGCGAGCTGGGGAGCGGTGCGACCGGATCGGTTTTTCCAGACAGGCCTCGCGTTCAGGGGCGGCTTCAATCAAGCACACCGGGTCGACGGCTCTCGGTGCGTCCTCATCACTTCAAGCGCAGGCGCTCACGGTAGCCTGTCGTCGACCCCGCAGGCTACTTCCCCTCTTCTCCCTGGCGTAAACACATCGCCGAGCCGGTTGCTGTCCGATCGCAGCAGCGGCAGACTCCACTCTCCCGATGGGTATCTCGAACCTCCGCTCGCGTTCAACATTCTTGTAACAGCAGGTCGGCTTACACGATTGCGTGGAGCGTAGTCCCGGCTGCTGCCCCCGTACCAGCAATGCGCTTGACGTGCGGTCGGAACTGGCTCGGGAGCAGTGGATGGCGCACTTCCGACAAGTTCTGAGCAGATGCAGAAAATTTGCTTGACCGACCAATAAGGTCGGATATATGTTGTTGCTTCTCAAGTTGAGACTGAGTCTCAGTCTTAATTAAATTAACTATTGGACAGAGCCCGCCAGATGCGGTGACACCCGGCGGGCCACCGAACGCAGGTCCGACAGACCTTTTCACATGCGTGGCCATGATGCGTCCGGCCTCCACATTCTAGTGGAGCCCGCCGCGTCCTGACACGCACTCTCGCGGGAGGCGCGTTCATGACTCGCAAGGCCCTTCGTAAGCGGCTCCGCACGCAAGCAAAGCAGACGAGCCGCGCTCAGAGTTCACGGGTTACGGCGCCCTGGATGACCGTCGGCGTCCTGATGGCTTCCGCCGCTTTTACGAGCGCGCGACCCACGACGGCCGCTGCAGCCGAGCTCCAAGTTCGCGGCGGTGGCGTATCCGCAGGTCGGCGGCAGCAACTCGTTCAAACGCTCGGAAGGTTACCCGAGTTTCCGGATCCCCACAGGCACGTTTACGAGTGGCTCACGCCACTTGTCGTGCCGAGCGACGGATGGTTGAGACCTGGTGCGTTTCCGGACTCCGGCTCATCACAAGATCCGCCCGCTCGCCGCTTCGACATCCCGCCAGGGCCTCTTGCGGACGTGTTGAATCGATTCGAAGACGTGACCGGCATCAAAGTCACCCTCGCGATGGAGGAAATCGGAACGATTCAGTCGCCGGGGGTGACCGGTCTCTTCTCCTTCGAGCGGGCGCTGGAGGAAGTGCTGGCAGGCACCAACGTCACCTTCCGCCTGACCTCGTCGAATGCGGCCTTGCTCGAGCTGCGTGGTCAGGCCGAATCGGTCGAGGTGACGGGCCGCGCCCCAACAGTCGTCGTGTCCTCGCCGAAATACACGGCGCCCTTGCGTGAGATCACGCAGACCATCGAGGTCATTCCGCGGGCGGTCATCGAGGAGCAGGGCGTCACAACACTGAGCGATGCCCTCCGGAACGTGCCGGGCATCACACTGCAAGCCGGCGAAGGTGGCGGGGCCTCCAACACTGCGGGCGACATGTTCAACATGCGAGGGTTCAATGCTGCCAACAGCCTCTTCGTGGATGGTGTGCGCGACGACGGGCTGGTCTCGCGTGACGTGTTCAACCTCGAGCAGATCGAAGTGTTCATGGGACCGACCGGCTCGGACGTCGGTCGAGGAACGGCCGCCGGCTACGTCAACATGCAGACCAAGAGTCCCCTGAGGACGTCCGGCGCGTCCGCCCTCTTCTCCTACGGGAGCGCCGACCAGAAGCGGCTCACCTTCGACGTCAATCGCGCGCTTCCACTCGGGGCGCCGGGACGGTGGCTCAACCGGTCGGCGTTGCGGCTGAACGGGCTGTGGCAGGACGGGGGTATGCCGGGGCGGGACTTCGTCGCGCAGGAGCGTCGCGCGTTTGCCCCGTCGCTCGCGCTTGGCCTGGACACGCCAACCCGCGTGATGTTCTCGGCTCAGGTGATGCGCCAGGACAACCTGCCCGACTACGGCATTCCCGGTGCGGCCTGGGAGGAGCCGTTGACGCCGACCACGGTGCTCGCGCCGGCGCCCGTGGCGTCGAGCAACTACTACGGCAGTGTCGGTTACGACTACGACAAGGGCAGTCAGGACAGCTACACCGCACGTGTGGAGCGCGACGTCAGCACGTCCCTGACACTCCGGAACCAAACCCGGTACAACCGCGCCAAGCGCGAAGCCGTCATCACGACGATTCAGAATGTTGCGGCGTACGATCCGCTGACGGACGACGTGACGCTCGCCCGGCAGGGGAACGATCGCGAGAACACGATTGTCGCCAACCAGACGAATGGCGTCGCCAGGTTCGCGACCGGGCGCCTGCAGCACTCTTCGAGCTTTGGCCTCGAGTTCCTCTCGGAGGAGCAGAATGCGCCGCTGATGACCGGGCTCGGGGTCAGAACACCGGCCAACATCTACAATCCCAATCCGTTCGATCCGGTCTCGGGTTACGCACCGGCGCTCAGCGGCGCCACCAGCTCGGGCAAGACGAACACCGTCGGGCTGTTCGTATTCGACACCCTCGACCTGGGGGCGAAATGGCAGGTGAACGGCGGCGTTCGGGTGGAGCGCTTCGAGACGAATTTCCGGTCCCTCGATGCGACCGGTCTGCACGACGGAGCTTGATGACTCGGATGTCATCGTGAGTGGCAAGGCCGGTGTCCTCTTCAGGGCTACGCAATCCGGCAACGTGTACCTTTCGTACGGGTCGACGGTGACGCCGCCAGGCGCCGCGAACTTCGCACTGAACGCGCAGGTCAACAATCAGAACAACCCCAACGTCAAGCCCCAGGAATCGACGAACTACGAGGTCGGCAGCAAGTGGGACTTCGCCAGCGGACGATTGTCGCTGAACACGGCGATTTTCCGCACGGAAAACCGGAACGTCATCTTCACCGTGGATGCCACGACGATCCCGCCGCTCTACAACCAGGACGACAGCCAGCTCGTGAACGGCGTCTCGGTGGGGTCGATCGGACGACTCACCAGCGCGTGGGAGTTGCTGGCGAATTTCGCCTATCTCGACAGCTCGCTCGAGACGCAGAACGATGCCAATCAAGGGAATCGGCTGACGCTGACCCCGAAGTACTCGGCCAGCGTCTGGACGACGTATCGGCTGCCCTTCAGGCTCACTGTCGGGGGCGGCATTCGCGCGATCGATTCGGTCTTCGTCAACGCGGCCAACACGATCGAGGCGCCAGGCTATCGACTCATCGACGGTCTCGTTGAATACGAGGTGAACAGGAACCTCACGCTGCGGTTGAATCTGACCAATCTGACCGACGAGACTTACATCCGCAACGTCAACAACAACGGCGGCCGGTACAACCCGGGCCAGCCGCGCGCGGCGCTCCTGACCTCGAGCGTCTCGTTCTAACGCGTCCCCGGCGCTGGCGATCGGCGCGGATCGGTCGATCGCGGAGTGCAGGAACCGGCTGTCAAGAAGGCGTAGGTATGTTGCTGACCATTCCGGATGTGCTGACCCGCGACCAGGTGGCCGAGGCGCGCGAGCAGCTCGCCAGGGCCGACTGGGTGGATGGCCGCGTCACGGCGGGCTATCAGTCCTCGCGCGTCAAGGACAATCGGCAACTGCCGGAGGATCATCCCGCCGCGCGGGCCTTGGGCGAGATGATCCTCGGGGCGCTGCAGCGTAATTCGCTGTTCATCTCGGCGGCCTTGCCGCTGCGAATCTTCCCGCCGCTCTTCAACCAGTACGAGGGGGGACAGTCGTTCGGCAGCCACGTCGACAACGCCATCCGGCAGGTCACCGGCACGCCGTTTCGGATTCGCACCGATCTCTCGGCCACACTCTTTCTCAATCAGCCCGACGAGTACGACGGCGGTGAGCTGGCCGTGGAGGACACCTACGGCGTGCACACCGTGAAACTGGCGGCGGGCCACATGGTGCTGTACCCGTCGACCAGCCTGCATCACGTCCGTCCCGTGACGCGTGGTGCACGCGTGGCGTCGTTCTTCTGGATTCAGAGCCTCGTTCGTGATGATACGGAGCGCACGCTGCTTTTCGATCTCGATACGGCGATTCAACGCTTGAACGCAGACACACCCGATCACCCGGCGACCGTGCAGCTCACGGGCGTCTATCACAACCTGGTGCGCCGCTGGGCGGAGGTATAACCGCATGACTCTTCGCAAATTCCTGTTCTGGTGTCATCTCGTGGCCGCCGTCTCAGCTGGCATCGTCATCTTCATCATGTCGGTGACCGGGGCGCTGCTGACATATGAACGGCAGATCATCGCATGGGCCGATACGCGCCAATACAGTGCGCCGCCCCCTTCGCCAGGGGCGCCGCGGCTGTCGATGGAAGCGATCATCGCGGGGGCCTACGACGCGGAGCCGGCCACGGCGTTCACCACGGTGTTCGTCCGCGCCGATCCGTCCGCGCCGGTGGGCCTTCGGTCGGGGCAACGCATGCTCTACGTCAATCCATACACCGCGCAGGTGATGGGCGATGGCTCGCCGGCGGTGCGCCGTTTCTTCCGCCTGACGAACGATTGGCATCGGCAGCTCGCGCTCGCAGGGGAACAGCGCGTGGTCGGTCGCGCGATCACCGGCGCGTGCAACCTGGCGTTCCTGTTCATCGTCGCCAGCGGCTTCTATCTCTGGTGGCCGCGGACCTGGACGCGTCGGCACCTGAGCAGCCTCACGATGTTCAACGGTTCGGCGCGTGGCAAGGCCCGTGATTTCAACTGGCACAACGTGATCGGATTCTGGTCGGCGATTCCGCTTTTCGTGATCGTCCTGGGCTCGCTGGTGATCTCCTACCCATGGGCCACCGACATGGTCTATCGGATCGTCGGGGAAGCGCCGCCCGTCCGCCAGCGCCCGGCGACGCCGGCCAGAGGCGCAGGTGGTGCCGTCCCGGGACAGAACGCGGCGGCAGCCGCGCGTCAGCCTGGCGGCAACGGTCCAGGCCGGGGCGGCCCGCGGAGGCCACCGGAAGGGATTGATGCGCTGTGGGCCCGCGCAGAAGGGCAGGTCCAGGGCTGGCGGAGCATCACCTTCCCTCTGCCGACAGCGCCGGACGCCCCATTGGTCTTCACGATCGACGAAAGCGCCGGCGGCCAGCCGCAGAAACGCGCGACCCTCACGTTGAATCGAACGACGGCGGAAGTCGTGCGATGGGAACCGTTCGCGAGCTTGTCGCTGGGTCGGCAAATCCGATCGTGGTTGCGCTTTGCGCACACGGGAGAGGTTTATGGGCTCGTCGGACAGACGATCGCCGGCCTCGTGTCGTTAGGCGGTTCGGTTCTGGTGTACACCGGGCTGATGCTTGCCTTTCGGCGGCTTCTTGCGTGGCGGGTGCGTCTGCGGAATGCTCGCCGCGCGGCTACGGCGGTGAGTCCGCCCAGCTTCGCAGGATCGGTCGACTCGGGCGCATAGGGAAGGTCTGCGTTCGGCATTCGCCGATCTGGTGCGGTGGGTCAACGCAGCCAAGAGCCCGCGTCCGTAGTGTACCCGCACGAATCCGGCGCCATGCGCTCACGGGAATGTGTCGCTCGATTTGAGCGCTGGCGCCCGGTCCTTCACACGAGGCGTCCGCACGTTGCACGCTCGAAGGGTTGATCTTGTCCGACCCTCAGTCAGGCAGCCGTGATAAAGTGTGCGTCTCCACCAAGCAGAGAGATCGGATGTCTGCGTGCCCCGCATCCTGGACGCGGCGGTGCGATGTGTGACCGCTCGATCGAGATTCAGATGCTCGAACGGCTTTTCCGCTGAGGTATATGGCTTCCGTACTGATTGTGCATAGTGACAACACGACGGAAATGTGGGCGTCGTCTCTGCGTGCCAAGGGATTTGCCGTTCATCGGGTCTCCAACCCCGAAGAAGCCTTTGCGTATATCGACGGACATCCCCCGGCCGTGATTGTCACCGATTCGCACTTTCGAATGAGCGCCTTCAACGGCTCCACATTTATCAGCGCGGTTCGCCGGCACAAATCCTGCGCCTCGAGCCGGATCATTGTCTGCTCCAAGGAGACGCGAGTGGATGAGACGCGGACCGTTCCAACGACGGGCGCGGACCTGTTCCTCGGTCCCGCAGACCTGGGACTTCTTCCACGGCACCTGACCCATCTGCTGTCTCAACGTCGCCGATCGAGGCAGGTGTAAACCAACCGCGCGCACCAGCGCAGAGCTTCCAGTCGGGCCGGGCCTGGGTTTGCAGACGCGTTCGATAGATGGCTTTCCGTCAAATCGTCGACTAGGTTCCTTCCTCTCGCTAACCCCTGCTCGCTGTCGGAGTTGCGGCCGGCGACTCGGCCAATAACTCGACCGTGGGATTCTGTCGCTCGAAATATTGCCGCTCCCAGTCCGAGCCAAACAGCAGCACGCGCCGGTTCTGCCGGTCGATGGCGACGACGCCGTGGCCGCCGAGCGACGGCTTCGGGTACTGAGGCGTTTGCGAGCCACCGGGCGACTGTGTACTCTGCGGGCTCGATTTCAACCGCCACGCCGTATTCGCTGCGAAGGCGGCTGGTAATCACGTCGAACTGCAGGGCGCCCACCACCCCGACGATCGGTTCTCGACGGCCGGCGGTCACATAGAACACCTGCATCAACCCTTCTTCTTCAAGTTGCCTCAACCCCTCATCGAACTGCTTGTAGCGGGTGTCCTGCAGGCGGACGCGCCCGAAGTGCTCTGCCGGAAAACGCGGCAGATCGAGAAATCGCAGCGGATTCCCGGAATGGAGCGTGTCGCCGATCGCGAAATGCCCTGGGTTGACGAGGCCGATGATGTCGCCCGCGTAGGCGACGTTGATCGTCTCTCGATCGCGGCCGAAGAACCGGTACGCACGCGACGCCCGCAAGGGTTTCCCGAGGCGGCTGTTGGAAAGGACCATGTCCTTCGTGAACCGGCCGGAACAAACGCGGACGAACGCGACGCGGTCCCGATGCCGCGGATCCATGTTCGCCTGGATCTTGAACACGAATCCGGTGAAGGGTTCGTCGGTCGGCGCCACCATTCCCGAATCGCTCTGACGCGGCTGCGGCGGCGGCGCGAGCTCGACCAGCGCCTGGAGGAACGGCTCGAGCCCGAAGTTGGTCAAGGCGCTGCCGAAGAAGACCGGCGTCTGCCGACCCGCGAGATACTCGGCGACGTCGAACTGCGTGCCGGCCGCCCGGATCACGTCCAGCGATTCGCGGAAATGGGCGTACTCGTCTGCTCCAATCATCTCCCGCGCGTGCGGGTCGTCGAGCGACGACATGTCCACCGGCGCCCGATACTGTCCCTGCGCCTCGCGTTCGTATCGCAGCAGCGTCTGGCCGCGGATGTCGTAGACGCCCCGAAGCCGTTCGGCGCTGCCAATCGGCCAGTTGACCGGCGCGGCAGCGATCCCGAGCGCGCGCTCGAGGTCGTCCATCAACGCCAGCGGATCGCGCGCCGGGCGGTCGAACTTGTTGACGAACGTCAGGATCGGCAGCCGGTGACGCTGGCACACCTCGAACAGCTTGCGCGTCTGAGCTTCGACGCCGTTCGCGGCGTCGATCACCATCACGACGCTGTCGGCTGCGATCAGGGCCCGATAGGTGTCTTCGCTGAAATCCTTGTGGCCCGGCGTATCGAGCAACGACATCCGTCGCCCTTGCAGCTCGAACTCGAGCGCGGCGGAGGTAATCGAGATGCCCCGCTCCTGTTCGAGCTCCATCCAGTCGGACGTGGCATGACGGCGGGCTTTGCGGCCGCGAACGGCGCCCGCCAGCTCAATTGCCCCCGCATACAGCAACAGCTTTTCCGTCAGCGTTGTCTTGCCCGCGTCGGGGTGCGAGATAATCGCGAAGGTACGCCGCCTCGACACCTCGCGTTCCAACTCGCTGGACGCGGACGGGTCTGCAAGGTTCGTGACGTCCGCCGGTGGTGGTCCCAATCAACCCTTCGTCATGAAACAGTCCACATCCCTTCGGCGATGGTGACTTCAGGTGGTGGCGGTCATCGTCCGCGTCAGATCTCGGATGTTCTTCAGCGTGTCGACGCCTTCGATTTGCTCGAGCACCTGCTGCGCACGGATTTGCGGAAGCGCGAGCGTCGCGCAGTCGGTGAAGCGCTCGTGTAGCTCCGCCCGGGTGAACGGCCAATCCGGCCCCCCGTGATACTTGTCGCTCGCGGCCTGGACGAAGGTCTGGCCGTCCTTGAGGTCGACCTCCACCACGCTTCGCATCTTGTCGAAGCCCATGGCTTCAATCTTGGGATCAAAGATCGCGGTGACGAGCGGCATCATTCGCTGGACCGGTTCGCTCGACACGAACTCGTCGGTGAACTCCCGGATGCCCGCCTTGCGACGGAGGGCGATGCTCGTCAGCAGGAACGGAAGGCAGAACTTCGCTTCGAGCTCCGTCTTGGCGGTCTTGTAGCGGAGGGGCTCGAGGATGTTCGAGCCCGCCCGTACGCGCATCGCCTTGATCTGCTCGGGCTTGACGTCGTGATCCGTCACGAGCTTCAGCATCGCATCCATGGTCGGGTGGCTGAGCGAACCGCACGGGTACGGCTTGATCGACACGCCCGGGTTGACAATGGCGTACGGCTTGCCGAGCACCGGCACCAGCCGATCCAGCTCCGCGCCGCCGCCGAAGACCTGGAAGAAGCCCCATTGGCCGTCCAGTCCCTCCGCCCCGCCGGTAAACCCCCGCGAGGCCAGTTCCGCGGCGAACACGCCGTTCTCGGCCGCACGGCCGACATGAAGGGGCTTGCTCATCGATCCGAAATTCACCCGGATGCCTGAGGCGACGCCCGACGCGATGGTCAGGGTGTGCGCGACCGCCGCAGGTTCGAGCTTGAGCAGTTTCGCGGCACAGGCCGCCGCCCCAAAGACGCCGATGGTACCGGAAGAATGGAAGCCACGTTGATAGTGGTTGGGGTCGATCGCTTCGGCGATCTTGCACTCCACTTCGAATCCCGTGAGGAACGCTTCGAGAAAGTCCGCCCCCGACGCGCCCTTCTGCTCCGCGATCGCCAGAGCGGCGGACAGCGCGGGAACGGTGGGATGCGTCAACAGGCCGAACGTGCGATCGGGGGTGGTCGACAGCTGCGTGTCGTCGTAGTCCATCGCGTGTCCGGCGGCGCCGTTCGCCAGCGCTGCCTGCGGGGCCGGCACCATCAAACGTTCGGCGCCGAGGACGGACGCTTCCTTCCTTTCGGTGACGGCCTTGACGTACTGGCGAACGATCGCGCTTCCGTGCACGGTCGATCCCGCGAGGATGACGCCGAATCCGTCGATCAGGCACCGCTTCCCCACCGCGATCACGTCGTCGGGCATGGCGCGAAGGCTCGCAGTAGTGATGAAGGTGACGAGCGCGTCGGTGGCGCCCTTGATGTCGGCGCCCGATTTCTTCTTCGAGGGCGCCTGGACGCCTGACTGGGCGGAGCCGATGACTTCGGCGGGACCGTTCGTGCATCCTGCCGCGAAAAGCGCGACCGACCCAGCTGCCCCGCCGCCCATGACTTCCAAGAATTCCTTCCGGCTCAGCCGTCTCCCGCGTGGTAGCTGTGTCACGACTCCCTCCTCTGAACCCGATCTCGCGTCACTGCCGCGCTTCCGAGGTCCATGATTAGTGGGCGGCGGCAAGAATGGCAACCGGTGGTGGCTGGAAAGCGTCCCGGCCCGAGGATAGTCCGTATCCACAACCGGTTCAAGAGCGGAGGATGAGCTGTCTCCCGATCACTTTTGCGATGCTATGCTTGCAGCATGAAGGCATCCGACGGCATCCTGTTCAGCGGCGGCGCGCCCGGCGCTGAAGCCGCGTTTGGCGCCTGCGCTGAGCGCCGGGGCATCGAGGAGGTCAATTTCACGTTCGAGGGGCACAGCATCGCCCGGAGCCGTGGCGTCCGGATGCTGAATCACGAGGAGCTGCAGGCCGGCGATGTCAGCCTGGAATATGTCGCCCGGCTCATGAACCGGCGCTACACCGAGAGTCCCACGATCCGCAAGGTTCTGCAGACGCTCTGGTACCAGATCAACAACGGCCAGGAGATTTATGTCGTCGGCGCAATCCTCGACGACAAGACGGTCCGTGGTGGAACTGGCTGGGGCGCCGAATTCGCCAAGTTGTGCAACAAGCCGCTGTACGTGTTCGACCAGGACAACGACAGCTGGTTTCGCTGGAGCGGCGAGGAGTGGGACTCCAAAGCGGCCAGCCCCGTGATCGCTCACCCGCATTTCACCGGCACCGGCACGAGGTCCATCAAAGAGAACGGCAGGCAGGCGATCGACGAGCTGTTCCGCCGCTCGTTCGCCTAGCAGCCCGTGGTGCCGCGTCTGTTCGTCCTGACCGTTCTGTCCTGCTGTGCACTTTGCCCGCATTCTGCGGCCGCCGCCGATCCCGAAGACAACCGTGTTCTGAGAGTCGAGCAGTGGCTGAAAGCCGTCTTGAAGCACGAGCCGGGTGTTGGCGATGATTCCGTGGTGTCGGTGGGTTCGTGGCCGGGCGGCGACCTGCGGGCGTTCCGGGTGGACGGCGCCGTTCTCGCGCAGCTGACGCGCGACCCGAAGCTCTCGTCCTTCAGGGTCCAACTTCTGGATCAGCGGTCGTCGCGGCGAGTCACCTACGCTCCGCACCACCTTCGCAGGCTCAAGGTGCTCGCGTGCGCCGCCGCCGGCATCGTGACCGAGCCACCCTGCCTGGACCTCAAGGCATCCGCCGAGCTCGACGCGGAATTGCGCCGGCTGGCGGACGCCGCTGCCGCGTCGAGAACCCGAGGAGACAAGGACTACGTCCTGCGCCGCGGCGCGCTTCTGCACACCGACGCCGCGATGTTCAGCGCCGACCCGATCGAGCCGCTTGCCCCCGACACGAGCGACGGGCCCCAGCGAATCCTCATGAACATCTCGGACGGCCGAGAGATCGAGCTGGGGCGCGGCGCCATGCATTGGGAGATCGCCCGCGTGCTGCTCGACGCCGTCGGATCCGACATGATGGTGCGCTCATGGTACCGGGCGACCGCCGCCTGGATGCAGAACCGCAACTACTACGATCCGGTGCATCTCACCCGTGCCCGTGGAATCTTTCCGAACGATGCGGACATTCTGTTTCTGAGCGGCTGCGAACGCGAAGAGTACGCGCGTCCCGACACGCAGGCTGCCGCGCGGGCGGCCGTCCTGCCGGGCGGGCTCACCCTCGACATCAAATCAGAGCGAGCGGAGCTGGGACTGGCGGAGGCCTTTTTCCGGCGCGCGCTCGCGCTGAAACCCGACACCGCGGAAACGCGCCTGCGACTTGGCCGGGTGCTGCTGCTCCGAGGGCGGTACAAAGAGGCGGCCGATGAGCTGCGGCTCGCGACCAGGTCCGCCGAGGAGGATCTCCTCCGTTACTACGGTGCGCTGTTTCTCGGCGCCGCGGAAGAGGCGCTGCAGGACTACGACGGTGCGAGCGCGGCATTTTCGAGGGGAGCGCAGCTGTACCCTGCTGCGCAAACGCCCCGCCTCGCGCTGAGTGCGCTGGCCCGCCGACGCGGCGATCGTCTTGGTGCGCAAGCGGAGATCGGTCGCGTCTTCGACCTGCCGGCGTCTCCGCCTGCGCGCGACGATCCGTGGTGGACGTACCACACGGCGCAAGCACGGAATGCCGACGCGCTCCTCGAAGAGCTTCGCCGGCCGTTCCTCGAAGCGGGCCGATGAGCGTGCGGCAGGCGCTTTTGGTTCTGTGGCTGCTGATTCCAACAGTCGTCGTCCGCACCCAGGACGTCAGCTTCTCGAGCCAGACCAGAGCAGTGACGAGTCGACGTGCTCGTTAGCGACAAGGGGCAGCCGCTGCTCGGCCTCGTGCCGAGCGACTTCGAGGTGCGCGACAACGGTGTGCCGCAACAAGTCGATCTCGTGAATTTCGACGAGATCCCGCTGAATGTGACGCTCGCGCTCGACATGAGCGACAGTGTCGCCGGTGAACGGCTGGGCCGCCTTCGCGCCGCCGCCGGCGGGCTGCTCGCGGGGTTGAGGCCCAACGATCAGGCGGCTCTGATCACGCTCAGTCACATCGTCAAGCTTGGCGCCGGCCTTACGAGGGATCTTGAGTCAGTACGCGTCGCCCTGGACAAGGCGCAAGCAGTCGGGGAGACGGCCCTCGTGGACGGGACTTACGCCGGGATCATGGTCGGCGAATCGGACGTCGGCCGGTCGCTGCTGATCGTCTTCAGCGACGGCGTCGACACGTCCAGCTGGCTGACGCCGCACCGTGTGCTCGACATCGCGAGGCGTTCCGACGTCGTCGTGTATGGGGTGTCCACGCGGTCGCCGCTGAAGCCGGGGTTCCTCCGCGATCTCACTACGGTTACGGGGGGGCAGCTCTTTGAAGTGGAGAAAACCGCGAACCTTGAAACGATCTTTCTGACAGTGCTGGAAGAGTTCCGGCGGCGATATCTGCTCAGCTACACGCCACGAGGTGTGGCACCCGATGGGTGGCACCGACTCGCCGTCCGTGTGAAGCGAAATGCCACGGTCAAAGCCCGTCCCGGATATCTGGCTGGACCGTGAAGGTCAGGTCAAGGCCGGGACCGGGCCGATGTATATTTGCGGCGGATGGCCAGCGTCTCGGGCCGCCACGTTCTCGGAGGTGACTCATGATCGATCGTGATCGGCGGCGCTTCTTGACAGGCGCGATGGCCTCTCTGGGACTGGCCGCTGCGGGCAGCGCTGGCCGGCTGGCCGCCTTTACTCAGGCGGCGGCTGCCAGGCCGCGGCGCATCATCGACATGCATCATCATTTCGCGCCGCCGGCGTGGGTCGCCGAAGTGAAAGGTCGGCCGTTGCTGCAGGCCGCGAATACCACGTGGACGCCCGCAAAATCGATCGAGGACATGGATCGGGGCGGGGTCGCGGCGGCGGTCGTGTCCATCACCAATCCGGGGATGTGGTTCGGCGACCTCGCGGTCACGCGGCGCGTGGCCCGCGCCTGCAACGATTACGGCGCCAAGCTCGTGCAGGACTACCCGAACCGATTCGGGTTGTTCGCCGCGATGCCGTTGCCCGACGTCGAGGGTACGTTGAAGGAAATCGCGTACGCCTACGACACGCTCAAGGTCGACGGCGTCGGCCTGATGACGAGCTACGGCGACACATGGCTCGGCAATCCTGCCTACAAGCCGGTGATGGAGGAGCTCAATCGGCGAAAAGCGATCGTCCACGTCCATCCAACCGCGGCCAACTGCTGCAAGAACCTCGATTACGCGCCTGGCGTGAACCCGGGGAGCATGGAGTACGGCACCGACACGACGCGCGCCATCATGGGCGTGGCCTTCAGCGGCGACGCCGCGCGGTTCCCCGATATTCGCTTCATCTGGTCGCACGCCGGCGGCACCGCGCCGTTCCTCGCCGGCCGCATCGACGGGGCGTCGGCGGGAGCCAAGGATCGACTGCCCAACGGCTTCCTGTCCGAGCTGAAGAAGTTCTACTACGACCTGGCGGGCGCCGCCAATCCGGGCGCGGTGGCGTCCCTGTTGAAACTCGTGACCACCCAGCAGATTCTCTTCGGGACCGATTTCCCGCCTGGCGGCACCGGCCTCGACGTCGCGAACACTCTCGTCAAGCTCGGGGTGTTCAGCGAGAGCGACCTGCGAGCCATCGACCGCGAGAACGCGGTGCGGTTGCTGCCGAGATTCAAGGCGTAGCCGCGTGCCCTTAGCAGAGCCTTCCGAGTTCCGCGTCGAAAAACTCCGCATCGAGGCGGTGATCCATCTCACCAACGGGACCAGGGTCATCGGAGATTTTTTCGTCGCCCAGGCCAGCCCCACCTTGTTCGGGCAGGAGCGCGTGGCCGAACTGCTCAACTCCGAATCGGGATTTGTTCCCTTTGAAGTGCGGGAATCGGGCGGCCCCCGCACGGCGCTTCTGAATCGCGAGCACATCGTGACGGTCGCGGTTCGGGACCCTGAGGCACGCCGCGTCCCCGGCTACGATCTCGCCACCGCGCGCACGGTGTCCGTGCTGATGTCGGATGGCCGCCAGATTCTTGGCTCGGTCCGCGTCTACCGGCCCGAAGGTCGAGATCGGTTGAGCGACTGGACCCGCCACGGCGAGCGCTTCCGGTACATCGAGTCGTCCGATGCGACCTTTATCGTCAACGTGGCCCACGTGGTGGAGGCGCGCGAGGTGTTCGAACGATGACTCCAGCTGCTTCGATCGATCGGTTACTTCACGCCATGAGTGTGGCCGGCGCCTCAGACCTGCACCTCTGCGTCGGCTCTCCTCCGATCATCCGCAAGGATGGTCATATGCAGCCGATCGAGCCAGGCGCCGCCGCGCTGGGAGTCGACGACGTGGAGGCGTTTCTTGCGCCGATCATGCCCGATCGGAACCGTCAGGAGTTCTCGCAGCGGCACGATACCGACTTCGCCTACGAGATTCCCGATCTGGCGCGTTTTCGTGCCAATGCCTTCTTCGATCGGAAAGGCCCCGGTGCGGTGTTCCGCGTCATCCCGTCCAAGATTCTCACGGCCGAACAGCTGGGACTCTCGCAGCCCCTGCTGCAGCTGTGTCACCTGCACAAGGGACTGATCCTCGTCACCGGTCCCACCGGCTCGGGCAAATCCACGACGCTCTGCGCGATGATCGACTACATCAACAAGACGCGCCAGGATCACATCATCACCATCGAAGATCCGATCGAGTTCGTGCACCAGAACCAGAAGTGCCTCATCAATCAGCGCGAGGTGCGAACCCATACCGACTCGTTCAAGGACGCGCTGCGCGCCGCGCTGCGAGAGGATCCCGACATCGTGCTGGTCGGTGAGCTGCGCGATCTCGAGACGGTCGCGATCGCGATCGAAACCGCGGAGACGGGCCACCTGGTCTTTGGCACGCTGCATACCACGACGGCCGCGTCCACCGTCGATCGCGTCATCGATCAGTTCCCGGCGGATCGTCAGGCGCAGATCAGGATCATGCTGTCCGAATCGTTGCGCTGCGTCGTCGCGCAGAACCTGTGCCGGAAGATTGGCGGAGGCCGGGTGGCGGCGCTCGAGGTGCTGATTGTCACGCAGGCGGTGAGCAATCTCATTCGCGAGGGAAAAACCTTCCAGATTCCGTCGATGATGCAGGTCGGCAAGAACGTCGGGATGGTCCCCCTGAACGACGCGTTGATGGACATGGTCACGAAGAAGCTGGTCGCACCCGACGAGGCCTACTCCAAGGCCGTCGACAAGGCCGGCTTCGAATCACTTCTCAAGCGGGCCGGCCTCGATCATCGCCCGAAAGCGTCGGCGGTCGCTGTACCATGAGACCGGGGTGGGGACGAGGGCTACCGAATCACGATCCCGATTGATGCGCGCCAGAAGTCGAGCGATCCGAGATCGAAGTCGATGGGGCCCAGATGGTCGGGATTGGTGCCCTTGGTGAGGTTCTTGAAGTACCGCAGATCGCCGCGCACGCCGAAATGGTCGCTGAAAAAGCCGATCAATCCCCCGCCGAGATTGAATCCCACCATGTTGCTCGCGTTGTCCCTCCCGGTCGGCGTGTCGATCTGAGTGCGAATCATACCGGCGCCGCCGGTCACGTACGGCCGCAGCCCTACTCCGGTCGTGCCGCCAATCGGGATGCCGATCATCACGTTGCCCATCACCGTCAGCGCAGAATTGTCGACTGGCTTGTCGAAGAAATCCGGCGAAAAACCAAAGTCGACCTCCCCGCCGATGATGCCTCCACCCATGCCGCTGGCGGTCCAGCCAAAGGCGTGACGGCCCTCGGCCGGCTCGTTCCCCCGGATGACGGCGGCCCAGGGCGAGAAAAGCGCATCCGCTGAAGACGCGACCGGCGCCCAGATCCCGAGCATCAGGGCCAGCAGAACGCGAATAACGATTGCCCGTTGCATACGTTCATGAAGGCGCAAGGATGTGCCTCGAATCAGCCGAGATCGAACGGACACACTTCCGCTCTCTCAGGGGATTGAGCGGCGGCTCGGACTCCTTCGCCACTGCCGGTCCTCGTTGATTGCCCGGAGCGCGCGACAACCCAGAAGGCGCGCGTCGTGATGCTCGCCGAACGAAAACGTGTGCCGGCGGTCGAGCCAGTCGGGGCGCGTGTGTAACCGCCCGGCGGATGGCCGCAGGGTATTCATCGCCGGCCGCGAAGGGTGATTGATGAATTACTTGTGAGTCTGAATGTACTCGAGCGCGAACTTCTTGAGAGGCGCACTCGTCAGGCCGAGGGCTTCCGCCTCGGTCATGGCCTTGTCGACGTCCCAGCGATCGATCTGGACCCGCTTGAGCAGCCACATCGCCGAGGCCCGATTGGCCGAACCGCAGTGGATGAACGCCGGCTCATTGCCGGGCTGCCGGATCGCGGCGAGAAAGCGATCGACGACAGCGGGATCCGGCGCCGCGGCGTTGAACGGAACGTGGATGTACTTGAGGCCGACGGCTTTCGCCGCCGCTTCGGCCGCCGGAATGTTCGTATCGGGCTCGGTGGCTTGCCGCAGGTTGATCACCGACGCAAAACCCATCTTCTTGATGTCGGGCATTGCTTCAGGACCGGTCGCGCCAGCGCATGCGACCGTCGTTTCCAGCCGGGATAAGTTGGTGACACCAGCCACGGTGGGCTTCGTGATCTGCTGTGCCTCCAGCGTGGACACGAACGCACCGAGAAGGGCGATGGAAGCGAACAAGGACGTCGATTTCATGACGGAACCTCCTATAACGAACCGCTACATCATAGTGCGGAAACGCGTGAAGAGGTAGCAACGGGACGGGCGGGAGGGCGGGACGGGCGCGAAACGCAGGAAGCGCGGAAAGTCGGTGTGGAGAGCGCTCAGGGCGGGCGGGCAGGACAGAGGGTCCTGCCCGTCGGGCTTATTTTTCGATCGTCACCGTGACGGGCGAGAGCATGCGCGCGGTCACTTCAGTGCCGGCTGGAAATTCCGCCGCGTTGCGATCGCCCGCCACGACCGCGGCCGTGCCCGCGCCGGCACCGGTGCTGGCGCCGATGGCCGCGCCCTTGGCACCGCCGAGAATTGCCCCGAGGATCGCGCCGGCGACCGCACCGCCCCCAACTTTCGCCGTGCTGCCTTTGCCGGGTGCGTCTCCATCGCGAAAGATGGTCTCAGTTGTGATCGGCAGGCGCGTGCCGTCGGCCAGTACCAGCGTGTGGAACCGGATGCCCAGCCGCGCGCGCTCCTTGAACTTCCCGCCGCGCTCGACGAGCATCACCGAACCCATCGCTTTCGATCCGGCAGGAATCGCCGCCTGGCCGCCGACGCGCACGTCGCGCACGACGTGAGCCTCGACCCGATCTTCGACGCGCGCCCGCTCGCTGCTGAGCGCCGATTCAATCTGTAGCCCCATTACGGAATCGGCCGAGACGACCAACTCCTCGACCGTCTTCTGGGGCGGCTCCGGGGTTCGCACCGGTTCGGCCGCTGCCCGCTCTTCAACGGGCGCCGGCGCCGGCGTCTCAGCTGGCCATGATGACGCCTGAGCGGGCGCCGTTGCTGGTCCGGCACTGCTGGGCCAGGTTCGTTCCAAGACGGGCGGCTGTTGATCGCGCGCGGGCGGTGTCGGCGTAGAGGGCTGGCGCATGGCCGGACGCACAGGCGCGACGGTTCGCGTCGCGGCCGTTCGCGTGATGGGTACCTGCGCCACTGGAGCCGCCTCTGCGGGCGTGGGTTGAGCGCTCGGCGCCGGGTCGCCGACCGTTGCTTCGGTTTCCTGAACGGGTTGTGCCGCCGGCGACAGCTGTTCGGGCGCCACGGCCGCCTGCGTGGCGACGGGCCCCGTGTATTGGCGCGTCGCCAGATATCCGCCTCCGGCAGCGGCGCCGAGGCAGGCAAGGGCGAGGGCGGCGAATACAGCTCGGTTCGAAAGCATCACGGGTTGAATCTCCTTGACCGGAAGCTCCTGACGCAAGCCTCATGCCCGCGCTTCCCCTTAGTGTGAAGCTGTAACATGCTGAAAATGAGCCGCTTATGAATTGTACCCGCGTCGGAGCGTTGTCCCCTCGAAGTGAATGTGTCCTAAAATCCGACCCTGATCCCAGGGAGCAGCTGATCATCACCACGGCTTCGCCGCAGGCAGGACACGCGTTTCAGCCGGCGTTACCCGTCCAGCATGATCGTCCCGGCCGGGCACCGTGCTGCGTCGCGGTAAGATTCATTTTCGTGGCTGCCCCGAGGGACATCATAGTGATCGGCGCGGGCATTGTCGGCTGTGCCATCGCGTACGAGCTGGCCCGCCGTGGCGCCTCGGTCCAGATCGTTGACGACCGCCCTGTGGGGATGGGTGCCACGCAGGCGTCGGCCGGCGTCCTCGCCCCATACATCGAGGCGCGCGAGGAAGGTCCGCTCCTCGAGTTGACCGCTCGCAGCCTCGATCTGTTCGACCCGTTCGTCGCACGTGTGACGTCGGCGAGCGGCATGCCGGTCGTGTATCGGCGTACCGGGACGCTCGACGTCGCGATGGACGAGGACACCATGAGCCGCTTCCGGTTGGCCTCCGAAGCGCTGGCGGCGCGTGGTGTTGCGGCGGAGCTTCTCGATGCCACGGCCGCGCGGACCGAGGAGCCGCAGCTGAATTGCGACATCCTAGGCGGGTTGCTGATTCCAGCACAAGGGTTCGTGGGCGCCGCGGATTTGACGCGCGCACTCGCGGCCGCTGCCGCCCGCCACGGCGCGCAACTCATCGAGCAGGGCCGCGTCGCCCGGATTTTCCGATCCGACGGCGATCTCGTTGTCGGTACCAACGGCGGGTCGTTGGTGGCCAATGGCGTGGTTGTCGCCGCGGGCAGCTGGTCCGGTCAGATCGAGATTGAAGGCGTAACCGCCCGCTTGCCGGTGCGGCCCGTTCGCGGCCAGCTTCTGCAGCTCGCGTGGAATGGGCCGCTGCTCCGGCGCGTCATCTGGAGCGAGCGTTGCTATCTGGTCCCCTGGGAGGATGGGACGCTCCTTGTCGGCGCAACCGTGGAGGAGGCGGGGTTCGACGAGCGCACGACAACAGTCGGCGTGCGCGACTTGATCGAGGCTGCCTGCGAGCTCGTGCCGCACACCTGGAGCGCCACGTTCGTCGCCGCCAGGGCCGGCTTGCGTCCGGCGAGCGCCGACGATCTCCCCGTGATCGGTCCGTCCCGCGTCGTGCCGAACATCATGTACGCCACGGGACATTATCGAAACGGCGTCCTGCTGGCGCCCCTCACCGCCGAGCTGGTGGCCGATGCGATGTTGGAGAACCGCTTCGATCCGTTGCTTGCCGCGACGAGCCCACAGCGGTTCGGGGTGGTCTGACGTGAGGGAGCTGTCAATCGGCGGCAAGCGGTATCGGATCGACGCCGTCGAGCGCGACGGCCGGTGGGTTGCGCACGCGGTACAGGTCGATACCGGCGATCATTTCGGGACCGAGTGCAGCGGCGAGACACGGGCGTCTGCGATCGAGCGCCTGGCGCGGTGGCTTGACTGGCAGCACGAGCACGCCGCGGCACTCGAGGCGCTCCAGCAGGCAGAGCGCGCGTATCACCGGACCATCGCCGGCAGTGTCTTCGCCAATCCGACCGAAGGCCCGACCCCAATCGAACTGCAGAAGGATTCGCTCGAGTTGGTCGAGGCCGCGCGCATCCGTCTCGACGAACTTCGGTCACGCAAACCTGACTAGAATTCGGGTCCTGCCGGGCCCGGTGGAGAGCGGCCGTGAAACTCTCGCGAACCGACGCGGAACAACGTGTCAAGGATTTGGACGGATGGGAGTTGGAAGGGGACGCCATTCGGAAGCAGTACACGTTCGCCGGCTTTCCCGACGCGATCGCATTTGTGGATCGACTGGCTCCGGAAGCCGAAGCGGCCGATCATCATCCGGACATTCTGATTCAATACAGGCGCGTCACGCTCACCTATTCGACGCACAGCGAAGGCGGGCTGACCGAGAAGGATTTCGCAGGAGCCGCCACAGCCGACCGGCTCGCGTAATCCTCGAATCCAGTGATCTGGGCATCGAGTCATTTCGTCGAATGGTTGGAATGCTTCGATGAACGGCCGGATGCCTCGATGATCAGACGACCACATGCGGTTGAAGAGTACGTATAGTTCGCGCGAGGTAGCGGCGCTTACCGGTCTCAGCGCCCGGCAGCTGCAGATCTGGGACGATGGGAGGCTGATCACGGCGGCCATTCCGTCGCGCCCCACGGCGGCCGGTGGACACACCGAACGGCGCTACACGCCAATCGAGCTGTTCGAGCTGCTCGTGCTCGCGGATCTGCGGCGCCGCGGGTTCTCGGTTCCGCAGCTTCATGCGATTCTCGATACGCTGAACGACCGGTTCGGCGCGCGTCTGTTCGATGCGACCGGCGGCGGCGGATCGGTTCAGTTGTTGACCGATGGGAAAGAGATCTACGCGCGCACCGCGACCGGCGAGATCTACAACCTCCTCAAGGCGCCGACGCAGCCGTTGCTTGTCGTCGGCGACGAAGGGTTGTTGAGGGAGCTCAGGGGTAAGGTCAGCGCGAAGGGCCGGACGCGGCGGATCAGCGGATCGGAAAAATCTTCTCGAGGTCGTCGGCCGGCCGCGCAATGACGTGAACGCCCACCAGTTCGCCGACGCGGCGCGCCGCGGCAGCTCCGGCATCAGTGGCGGCCTTGACGGAGCCGACGTCGCCGCGCACGATCGCGGTCACGAGCCCGGCATCGACCTTCTGCCAGCCGACGAAGACGACATTCGCGGTTTTCACCATCGCGTCGGCTGCCTCGATCATGCCGACGAAACCGCGTGTTTCGACCATTCCTAGCGCGTCGCCGATCTCGCGCCTGTCTTTGTCAGCCATCAATCACATTCGCCCAGGAACCGCAGAGCACGCAGAGTATACCTTGAATGCTCTTGGCGTCCCTCGTTCTCCACAATCGAGCGCATCACGCCACGAAGTCACGAAGCGCACGTCGGGTTCAACGGTTCTTCGTGCCTTCGCACACCTTCGTGGTCATCCTGTCACGCAAACAGGCCGGGGAACTTCGACGCGTGCACCTGATATCCCGGAAGGATTGTCCTCGGGTCGGCCACGCCAAGGTGGCGCACCACGATCTCGCCGAAGACGTCGCGAAAATCGGTCGTGACCGCCAGGTCGCGCCCTTCGTAGCGGCGATCGACCGCCAGGCCCGGCCAGTAACCGTAGACGCGTCCGCCCCGCACGCCGCCGCCGATGACCATCATCGCGTTCCCGTGACCATGATCGGTGCCGCGATTGCCGTTTTCCGCCACCGCTCGTCCGAACTCGGACATCGTCAACACGACGGTATCCGCCATCCGTTCGTCCAGGTCGGTCACAAGCGCCCGCACGCTGCGAGCGAAGTCGTCGAGTCTCGCGGCAAGCGGCCCCCGGACGGTGCCCTGGTTGACGTGCGTATCCCATCCACCGATGTCCGCGAACGCCACCTCGAGACCGATATCGGATTTCGTCAACTGCGCGATCTGTTGCAATGCCTGCCCGAACGGACTGCGTGGGTAGTCGGCCCCGTGGGCCGGCCGGTACTTCGACGGATCGGCCACCTTCAACATCTTGATGGCTTCGAACGCTTCGCGGCCAGTGCCGTTCAGCACGCGATCGGCTGCGTCCTGGTACTGCGCTTCGAACGATGCCCCGAGTGTCTCGCTGTGAATGCCGAACTCAGAGATCGAAATCCGCCAGGACCTCTTCGAGCTGGCGCTCTGAGTAGACCGCGCGCCGCAGCTTCTGTTCGGCCAGCTCGACGACGAGGATGCTGGCTCTCTGCTGGCCCAGGGGAACGTTCTGTGGCCGGCGTATCATCTCTGGTTCGTCCGCCGCGCTGCGCTGCTGTTGCCGGCGCGCGCGCCGGGCCTCGAGTATCGGCCTTTCGTAATCTTCCGCGATGTCCCGCTGGCTCAGACCGACCGTCTGCAGCCCGGCGAGCCGCACCGTCATCCCACGATTCGGAACGCGTTCGGGGTGCAGCTGTCGATCGATGTATTGTCGAAGGCCGATTCTTTGTATGCGCGCGACATCGCTGCGGCGAGGGCCGAACCCGATGCGGTTCAGCACGTGCACGATCGCTTTCTCGTCATTCGCGAGCGTCGCGGCGCCTGGCCGGCTGGCGAGAGGAGCGATGACCGCTGCGAGCAACAGGGCGCTGAGGGCCGAGTTCGCTCCTGGTCTGAGCCTCATGAAGACACCCTGGGAGTTGATGCAAAGCAGCCTTGCGGTGCTGTCCGTCTTCCGCCTTCGCAGAAGCTTCGGCGGACCGCCGTGGCGCACGACGTTTCCAACCTCTCAGATTAGACAGTGCGGAAGGCGGAAGGTTTAACAGGTCAGGTGGCGTTCTTCAAGGACGAGCCGTCACTACTCCTCGGCCATGTAGGGGTACTTGAAGTCTCGCGGCGGGTTGAAGGTTTCCTTGATCGCCCGGGCGCTCACCCAACGCACCAGATTGAGCTTCGACCCGGCCTTGTCATTGGTGCCTGATGCTCGCGCGCCGCCAAACGGCTGCTGCCCGACGACGGCGCCGGTGGGCTTGTCGTTGACGTAGAAGTTGCCGGCGGCGTAGCGGAGCGCGGATATCGCCTCGATGATGGCGCCGCGTTCCTGCGCGAAGACGGCCCCGGTCAGGGCGTAAGGCGAGGCGGAGTCCACCAGCGCCATCGTCTCCTGCCACCTGGCGTCCTCGTACACGTAGGCTGTGACGACCGGCCCGAACACCTCCTCGCGCAGCAGCCGGTGGGACGGATCCGTCGTCTCGACGAGCGTCGGGCGAATGAAGTATCCGTTGCTCGAATCACACTGGCCGCCGGCGACGATCGTCGCGCTTGTGCGCGCGGCGTCAATGTATCCGCAGATGCGATCGAACGCGCGTTTGTCGATGACGGCGCCCATCAAATTGCGAAAGTCCACCACGTCGCCCATCTTGATCTCGTCGATCATCGCGACGGTCCGGTCGCGTACCTCCTGCCACAACGAGCGCGGAATGTACACGCGGCTGACCGCCGAGCACTTCTGCCCCTGAAACTCGTAGCCGCCCCGAACGATCGCGACGGCAAGCGCCGCGGGATCCGCGGACGGATGCGCGAGTACGAAATCCTTGCCGCCGGTTTCCCCGACAATCCGCGGATACGAATGGTATGTGGCCATCGACCCGCCGATGGTCGTCCACATGTTGTTGAACACCTCCGTACTGCCCGTGAAGTGGACTCCGGCAAGGTCGCGGTGCGACAGGACGACCTTCGAGATCATTTCCGCGTCGCCGGCGACGAAGTTGATGACGCCGGGCGGCAGCCCCGCTTCTTCCAGAAGCTGCATCAGGTAATGCGCAGAGAACATCGCGCTCGACGCCGGTTTCCACACGACAGTGTTGCCCATGAGCGCCGGGGCGGTCGGCAGGTTGGCGGCGATCGACGTGAAATTGAACGGTGTGACCGCGTAGATGAACCCCTCGAGCGCCCGGTACTCGAGCTGGTTCCACATGGTGTGGTCGCTGATCGGCTGCTCGTCGAGCAGCTGCTGGCCGAAATGCGCGTTGAAGCGCCAGAAATCGATGATCTCGCAGGCGGAGTCGATCTCGGCCTGAAAGACGGTCTTCGACTGGCCGAGCATCGTCGCCGCGTTGAGGGTGTCGCGCCACGTCGTGGTCAACAGCTCAGCGGCCTTCAACAGCACCGCCGCACGATCGCCGAACGACCAGCCCGACCACTCGCGATGAGCGTCGCGTGCCGCCTCGACGGCCTGCAGCACGAGAGCGGGTGTGGCCTTGTGAAAGTCCGCCAGCCGATGCCGGTAGTCGTGCGGCATGACGGCGGGGCCGGTGTCGCCCGTGCGAATGTCCTTACCGCCGATCACCAAAGGGATGTCGATCGTTTCGCCGGCCATGGCCGACAGCCGCGCCTTGACCGAGGCGCGTTCGGGCGATCCGGGGGCGTAGGACCGGACCGGCTCGTTGGTGGGCGGAGGAACCCGGCGGTTGCCGTTGAACGCGGCGTGCGACATCGATTGAACCCTCGAATCGAGTCTACCGCACCAGAAAACGGTCCGCCTAAGAGCGGGCACTGAACGTGATAGCTCTCAGCTATCGGCCCTCAGCTTGAGCTGTCAGCGACGTTTCGGCGCTGAGAGCAGGTGACGGCTGACAGCTGAGAACCTTGGCGTAATCTACTGACGGAGATCGCCCGGCTTCAGGGGGACGTCGCGTCAGCCTTCACCAAAGGCTCGTTCAGGAATCGAACGAGCGGTGCGACCTGGCGGAAGACGCCGATGATGCCGGCGTAAAAACGAGGACTCGCTGCGAAAGCCGCCGGGAAATCACGGCCGGCGACGAACTGACGGTATCTCAAGTAGTGCGCAGCCTCGTGGTCCGGGGAGAAGCCTCGGGGGACGCGTCGTAACCGGTCGGTGGTGTCGAGCTGGCCGAGGCTGCGCCGAAACGGCGGCGATTCGACAATCGCCCGAAATTGCCGGTGGTGGGACGCGATGTGCTCGCGAACCGGCTGAAGTTGTGGCGTCCGCGGCGCGTGCAGCCCACCGCCGGCCCACACCCCCTCCGGCGCCACATGGAAGTACAGTCCGGCGCCTCCGAGCCTGGGGAGGCGCCGGCTGGGAAAAACCGCGGCGATCTGCGTCTTCAGCGGGGTCTTGTCTTCGGAAAACCGCGTGTCTCGATAGATGCGAAACAGCGAGGTTTTCGGGCTGGCCAGCAGATCCGGCGCGAAGGTCCGAAAGTCGACCGCCAGCCGTTCGATGATCTCGATCATCGGCCCGCGCAGCAACAACTCGGTACTGATCCCTTCGTGCCTCGAACCAGTCCCGGTTGTTGTTGCGCTTCAGGAGCCGAAGGAACGCGACAGCCTTCGGGCTGAATCGAGGGTTCACTGCTGTGCCTGTTGTGCCTGCGCCATCCGCGCCTGAAACTGCCGCGTCAGATGCGGCACGAGTCCCAGCATGCGTTCCATCATCATGAGCTGCCCCCGGTGGTGCATCTCGTGCTCCTTGGGCGAGAGCAGCATTTCGAAGCGGCTCTTCGTCGCCGGTTGTGTGCTAGACCGCATCGTCACGCGCTCGGCGAGGAACGAGTCGGCCAGGCCTCCGACGAAAGAGGCGAACCGTTCACCCTCCGTCTTGAGCAGCGTGATGATCTCGGCCTTGGTGCGGGGCTGGGCTTCCTCCGCAGCCAACTTCTCCATCAGCTCTGGGAAATTGACATTCCTGAGATCGTCGACCTTGTTCGAGTGCAGGTGGATTTGAATGCCCGATGCGATCGCAATGTGCGCCAGCGTCCTGCCGATGCTCCTGCATTCAACCGCCGCCCTGAAGTCTGTACTTGCCTTCCGGGATCTCTTCCGCAATCTGAATGGTGTTGGTGCGGACCGTGCGAAAGCTGGCCGCGAGCTCTTTGCCGCCGTAGTCAGTCATGTTCGAGTCTCCCATCGAGCTGTCGCGCAGTCCTCAACTATATGCAGCGGCTGAAAGGGTTGCAAAGTGTGCCGCCTGTGCGGTTGACGCACGATTGAGGGTTCCGTGACAAGATGATGGATTGACTCGCAGAGGAACCAGCCACCAGCTTTCGGCGCTCGGCTCTCAGCCTTTCGGAGCCGACAGGAGATTCTGCTATGACCTAGTCCATTCCCGACGTGCTACCTCGCGCAGACCCGCCGGTTCCCCACCAGCTGAATTACCGAATTAGAGAATTGGCGGACTGGAGAACTAGAGAGACGCCTTCCTTTCCACCTCACCAAGTCTCCAACTCTCCACCTCGCTAGGTATTCGTGAACTCCCTGAGCGCTCGATCGCGCTCGTCGCGCGAAATGAGCGGAAACGTCCCAACGATGTGCTCGAACTCTTCCCGCGAGAGCTGATAGAGCCGGGCGACGTGCGCGTTCAGCCGTGCGAGCGCGACGCGATCGTCCTGGCGGGCCAGCAGGCGGGCTGTCGCGGCGATGGCGACGTAAGCGGTTGGTGCGTCCTTCTGTTGCGGCACCGGCAGCCGCTCGACAATGGCGGTTGTCACGTGCGTGCCGACCCGAAGACGCACGAGGTAATTCACGACCAGGCTGTTGAAGAGACCGCACAAGAAGTGTTGAGCCTGGAGCGACAGGGCGGTCCTGAGGCAGAAGACAGTGTGCGTCGATACGCACCCCGGCGGGAGCAGGGCGGCGATGAGGGTCACGCGGTTCGTGGCGCTGGCCACGTCGCGATACGCGAGCCGCACGCGCTGATGTCGCGAGGCCAGAAGCCGTTGCGCATCTCGCGGGCGAATGCTGTGCCGTGCCGCCGCGAGGTTCACGCGGAACGGCTCGATTTGCTTCCCCTCGACGATCGGCTGTCCGCTGCCGGCGGCGCGAAGATATGTCCGGTCGTCGGTCGTGTTCAGCTCGCGTCCGAAGCGGGCCGCCCATGCGCGCTCGTCGCCGAGCGGTGGAAAGAGCGCGGCCGCGCGCTCCGCAATCGCGAGATCGATCGGCGCCCGCAGATCCGGTATGGCGAGATCCGGGCCCGACAGGTGGTAGAGCAGCGCCGGGGTGATATGCAGCGTGAACCACGGATCGGCCCTTGGTCCTTCGTCGTCGGCGGTTTCGAGCACCGAGGGATGGTGTTCTCCGAGCCGGCACCCGATCTCGGTGGTGGGTCCCCCGCTCGTCGCCGTGAGGAGCAGAAACCTTGTGCTCCGGTGAATGGGAAAGATGGCCTGCCGGTTGTCGAACCCGACCAGGCCGTCGACCGCGCACTTCGACAGGAGCATTCGCCGAAGGTGGGCGCTGCCGTGATCGGCGGCGAGGCCGGACGGGAGCACCAGCCCCATGCGTCCGCCCGAGCGCGTGAGGGCTGCGGCTCGCTCGATGAACAGTTGATACTGGTTCGCATGGCCATCGGACTGCGAGGTGTAAACGCCGGAGTCGCGGGTGAATCGGAGGATTGAGCCCGTGTTGAGGCGGTGGCGCTCGCGGTCGTTGCGGGAACCGGCGTCGGCTCGAATCATCTCCCATGGCGGGTTGGTGATGACCGCGTCGAAGCCCGGAGCCGCGAGCCTGGCGCCGGTCGCCTCGAAGAACACTTCTGGAAACTCAAGCTCCCAGTGGAAGAACCGTCGTGAGGCGGCGATCGTCTCGGCCTCGTCGAGACACCGGAGCAGCGATCGCGGATGGGAGCGCCATGGACCCGGTCAGAATCTGGTCCGACAGCGCGCCGAACGCCGACGCGGGCACCCGGGTGGGCGGCGACGAGAACCATCGCGCGCACCACAGATTCGCGACACGCTTCCATTTGGAGACAGCCGTGTCCGGCCGGCTGAGCGAAGCGAGCGCCCGTTCCTTCTCACGGACCTGTTCGAGCGTATCGTTCGGTCCCGACGCAAGTTTGAAACGGACTGGCAGAGTCTGACGGATGGCGTCGCCGGCCACGCCCCCGTCGAAGAGGGGCAACGTCGTGTGCCGATCGCGCCGGCGGTCCGCCGGTGGCTGGCTGAGACATGCGAGCCAGGTCCCTAACAGACTGTCGCCCGCTTGCAGATGGTGATCGAGAAACGTCAGTGGACGGTCGGCCGCCAGCGTAGTCAGCCACAGCGAGAGGCATGCGAGCTGGACCGCCATCGGATTGGAGTCGACTCCGAAGAGACACCGCTCGGCGACGGTTCGTCTGATCGCAGCGTGTTCGCGCGGGCCGAAGTCGGTCGCATGGCAGGAGCCGGAACGGACCAGCGCAGCCTCGTAGGCGTGCGCCAGATAAACGCATGCCGCGACCAGAAAGGCGCCGCTGCCCATCGCGGGATCGAGCACCTTCAACCCGAGAATGTTGTCCGGAGCCGCGTCCTGCACGAGCGGTCGAAGCGTGCGCCGGATCAGGAACTGAGCGATTGGCTGCGGTGTATAGAAGGTGCCGGTGGCTTTGCGGCGGGCCGAGCCCGGGTGCATCGACGCCGCAACGCGGGGCGGCCGCGCGTTGCTCGAAGAGCCTGGGATCTCCGCAATGCTGGGCTCGTAGTCGAGGACCGTTTCGTAGACCGCTCCCAACTGCTCCACCCCCAGATCGCGATACGCGATGCGCTCGCGACCCGCGTGGTCGACCGTATCGCGAGTGGCAAGCGCCAGCAGCGCCCGTCTTCCCGCGTCGTCGTCGAGGTCGCGCCGCTCGGCAAGCGGGGTACGTGAAGGTGAGAAGAGGCGGCCGTTGAACGGTGTGACGCGCAGATCTCCCACCCGACAACCGGCGTGTGCGAGACGGCAGATCGCCCGAAGCCCGTCCCAAAGACCCGCGGCCGATCCCGGGCGCTCCGCAGCGGCGCGCAGACCCTCCAGGCTGTAGCTCTCGCGGTAGATCGGGTGCCACAGGGGCACGAGACCCCGCGCTTCCGCGAACAGCAGAAAGAGGATGCGGTAAACGATCGTCAGCGCCTGCTCGGGGGCGCCATCGTTCGCGGCGGTGGGGCGGCGCGCAATCAGGGCACCGAGCACATAGCCGGAGGCTTGCAGAACACCGTGCCTGAGCGATCGGCGAACCTGCGCCGAATCGTCTTCCGACCCCTGAACAAGCTGGTGCAGCACGGACTCCTGCTGGCCCCCTGCCGTTGAAAAGGACGATGCCCGAAGGACCGCTTGAAGCACCGCCGACGCCCGGTCGTCGTCGAGCGTCACGTCGAGATCGAACTGCACGTGGCGGCGTGAATACAGGCGGCTCGTTTCGATAATCCGTGCATGGACGCCGTTGAAGAGGAAGCACCAGGAGGCTGCCTGCCTTCGCCCGTACACGACCGCATCCCGCCATAGCGGGTCGAGGTGTTGTCCCCATGGGGTGACGATCAGAGCGATGGGCTCCGATCCGTTCGACAGCGTTGCCGCAAGGGCGCCTTTCAGCGGCTCGACACTGATGGGCCCCACAAACCCCAGCTCTCGAAAGAACGGCGTGGCTCCGGCTTCCAGCAATGCGCGCAGGTTCGACGCGGGCCCGAGCGAGGAAGCACGTTCACGACAACGCGAGAGCCGATGACGGCCGGGCTCTGATGATCCGCTTATGAGCGAGCTCTCCAGGTAGCGCTCGAGAAATGACTCTGAGATTAGATGTCCGCTGAATCCGGGGAGCATCGGTTCAGGGAACGAGGACGAGAACCACGCGAGGCTCCCGCACAGTAATGAAGGCGGCGTGTTTCGCCGCCGCGAGCTGCCGCACGATCTCGTCGGCCAGCGCCTTGGCCCGGTCGGTTCCGGCCTGATTCGCTCGCTCGGCTCGTGCGTCGAACAAACCCGGTTGAAACCCTGGCCAGCGGGGCGTGCAGCCCGCCGCCGCAATGGCATGCTCGCGGGCAAGCCGTGCCGCCCAGAAGCTGTCATGGTCCTGCGTGCTGTCGAGGCGCCATGCCGTGTAGGAGGGGTCCAGCGAGACTATCGCGGCGGGCGACAGATCCCTGAGAACCGCGGTGACGGCGCCGGGCACGGCGTGCCGGAGCGTTCGACCGGATACGCCAATGGCCAGCGTCGTGAGATGCGAGGCGACAGACTGTCCGGCGGCGTCCTCCAGACGTGATTCGACGATGACGATCAGGTGCGATCCGAGGGCCGAGCGAAGCCGCCGCCGTCGTGCAAAGGCGACGGCCTGTCCCGCTGGCGGCAGGAGAACGGGGCCGCCTCGGGCCGAGGCGAGAAATGCGCGACCCCGCACCAGCCGGGTATGCTCGACGACCGCTTCATCCTCGAGCCTCACGACTCGCACGCGATCCTCCTGGATGATAGGGAGCTCCGAGTCCGGGACAGAGGGGAACGACGTCGCGGTATCGCCCGCGATCACCAGGCGGGAGACGGCGGTCTCCTCGTCCCCCGTGCTCGAGCCCAGGGGGTCTGCCGCGTCGATTGCAGACCGCGCTCTGGCGATCCGCTTCTTGAGGCGCTCGAGAATGCGCATCTCCGCGGTTTCGCTCGCGATGAGGTGAAACGCATGGACGGCTCGCCGCTGGCCGATGCGATCCACGCGCCCTGCACGTTGTTCGAGCCGCACCGGGTTCCACGGCAGCTCCAGGTTGATGACCACCCGGCAGTCATGCTGAAGATTGAGGCCTTCTCCCGCCGCATCCGTCGCCAGAAGGATTGGGTACTGTCCGCTGGCAAATTGTTCGAGCGCCACTCGCCGTTCAACGCGGGTGAGACCCCCGTGAAGGACAGCACAGGCAAATGGCAGATTGCTCCGCATGTGCAAGAGCGTGTCGCGATACTCGGTGAAGACGATGCCCCGTTCATCCCTCCTGAGCAGGCGCGCGAGGAGACGCGCCATCGCACACAGCTTCGTTTCGCGTCGCGCTGCGACCTTCGCGGCACTGGCGATGGCGAGCAGGAGGCGGCGCTCGCGAGAGGAATCCTGGAGGACGGGGACCATCCACGCCGGTGCCTCATCGGATGGGTCGAGCTCATCGCCCTGGCCGAGTGGAAGCCCGAGCTGTTGTTCCTGTTCGGGGCGCGGATCCAGTGTCGAGAGTCGGCGCAGGATGGACTGCTCGAGCGCATAAGCGCTAGACAGCGCGCGCTTGTGCAGGGTCGTGAGCGTGAGCCAGATGTCGCGATTCCGATCGCCGCCTTCTGCTCGTACTGCGTGCGTGAAGCGCCCGAGGATCGCGTGCATGCGCAGCTCGTCGCTGCTTGGCCGTACTTGCAGGCGATGGATACGGCGCCTCGACCCGAACGCCGCATGTTGGCGACCACGGCGAAAGGCGAGCAGTCGGTCACCCGCGAGGCGTCCGAGGCCGCAGAGGGACACGAACGCATCCTGGTCCCCGCTGTGCGGAGTCGCGGTGAGCATCACCACCTGCGGCGCGAGGGCGCAAAGGGCGGCAACCGCGTCGTGGCGCTCGGTACGCGGTGCAATACCGTGCGCTTCGTCCACGATCACGATGTCCCAGCGGCACGAGAGCGCCGCGGGCAGCACCTCCGGACGCTTCACGTAGTCGACTGATGCGATCGCGATCGGCACGGTCGCCCACGGGTTGACGCCGACGGGAAGTTCGGACGCGCGGCGTCTCGCCTCGCGCATGTCGAGGAGCGCGGCGTCGATGCCGAATCGGTCGTGAAGCTCCCCGGCCCATTGCTCGCGAAGACCCGCCGGGGCAAGGACGAGCACGCGATCCGCGGCGCCACGAGCCACCAGCTCGGATACGATCAAGCCGGCTTGAATCGTTTTACCCAGCCCCACTTCATCCGCGATGAGCACTCGCGAGCCGAGGCCGCGAATCACGGCCAGAGCCGGCTCGAGCTGGTACGGCAGCAGATCGATTCGCGCCCGTAAAGCCGTGCGCAGCATGCTTGCGGGTCCGTGCTCGGCAATGAGCGCGCGGCACAGCCGACGCCAGCGGCGCATCCGCACCACGCGAAGCCGAGCCGGCCGTTCCAGCGGTTCGACGCTGTCGAACGGGGTAAGGACGCGTCGTTGGACGCCGGCGTTATGCGTCCCGGTTCCCGTCAGGGTGACGACGGTGCATCGGCCGTACTCACGCAGCGCTGCCACACGCCAGCGTTGACGGCGGATTCGAACCGCGTCGCCGACATGAATCTGGCAGTCACCAAGTCTGCGTCTAGCGAGTCCGTCGGAACGAGTGATCGCTTTAGTCGAATCGACCAGTGGCGGAATCTGCATCCTTGATTCGGCGGCCCGCGTGCAGCTGCTGCCGCCGCTCCTTCGATGCGGCCTGAATTCCCGGAATTCCGGTAATGGCATAGACGAGGGAGAGGAAGCGAGCAATGCCAATGCCAATTGTCGAGAGGAGTCGGGAGACGAGCGCGTGGCGCGGGAAAATCGGCGCGGGCTCAATGAAGTTTCAGGACGCTCAGGATGTTCGAGAAGTCGTCGGTCCAACGCGGAGTGGATGGTGTCGCGACCAGAGGGGTCCACTCAGGGTCTCTGTTCAGCGAGCCGAGCTCGTCCACACTGCGGCCGATGATCACCCATTGGGACTCGCTCTTGCCCTGGGGCCAGTCCGGCGTTCTCCGGTCGATCCGCTCGACTGCGACGAGATGGTGGCTGGCGGCCAGGCCCGCAACCACCGGCCCGAGCGCGAGGTGGCCGTTCGAAATATGGAAGGCGAGCGCTCCACCGGGCGCCAGCCGCGACAGATACAGCGCCAACGCCTCGTGGGTCAGAAGATGAACCGGGATGGCATCCGAGCTGAACGCGTCGAGCACGATCAGGTCGAATTGACCGGGTCTGGCGCGCGCCAGCGACAGCCGCGCGTCGCCGAGCACGACGCGGCACCCATCGGCGCAGGCATCAAGAAAGGTGAAATACGCGCTCGTTCTCGCGATGCGTTCCACCTCGGGATCGATCTCGTAGAACGTCCATCGCTGGCCGTGGCGTGCATAGCTGGCGAGTGTGCCGATTCCCAGTCCGATGACAGCGATTTCCTTCGCCGTGCCAATGCGCGGCAGCTGCTCGAACGCCTGTCCGAAGGGTCCCGTCCGATGGAAGTATGTCAGCGGCTCGCTGCGGCGGGCAGAATCGAGCGCCTGCATGCCATGCAGCGTCGTGCCGTGGGCCAACGCGTGATAACGTTGGGAACGGTCCAGGCTGATGCGATAGACGCCGAAGAAGGTCCTCGAGCGATGGAGCACGGGCTCGCCTGCTCCGGCGAACCACGATCCGGCGAGCAGCATGGCGGCGAGGCTTAAGGTGAACCGCAGTGGTCGCCGGCTCTGGCCATAGGAGACGAGAGCCGGCAATGTGATCATGGCCAGCATCACGCTCGGGTTCGTCCGGTGTGATGCGGCCCACGCGAGCAGGCCGACGCTTAGCCCTCCGATTCCTAACGGGACAAGCCAGTCAAGCGCGACGCGCAGTTTCGAGGCTACGTGGGTGCCGGTAGCCGGCAGGACGAGACAGGCGAGCGCCAGAACCAGTGGGTACTCGAAGATGCCGCTGAAAATCACCGGGGCGATCAGCGTGTTGAACACTCCGCCCAGCATCCCTCCGAACGAAATCCAGAAGTAGAACTCGGTCAAGTGCGTGGGGGCCGGGCGATCATGCGCCAGCTCGCTGTGGCACAGGAGCGCGACGAAGACAAAGGCGATGAGATGGAGCGGAACGATCACGAACAGAGGCACGTAGACCCGCGTGGTCATGAAGAGCACGAGCGGCACGACGACCAGGGGAACCGCCCGTCTGGCAACCGCCCGCGCCGGGCCTGTTTTCGAGCCGAACGCGACGATGAAGGTGAGCAGGTAAAGGGCCAGAGGGAGGATCCACAGCAGCGGCACGGCCGCGATATCGGTGGATAGATAGGTCGTGACCGCCAGCATCAGACTCGATGGCACGAATGACAGCGTGACCCAACGGGCTCGCTGGACGGCGGCTAACGGCGTGGCCGTTTCCCGCTCGCGCGGACGACTATTGGGAGCTGTCGATCGATGGCCGACCTGCGTGTGTCGGAACGCGGTCAGCGCGCACGCGCCGGTCAGCGCGACGAAGGCCGCGTAGCCGAGACTCCACAACTGGCCTTGCTCGCCGAGCGCCAGCCACGGTTCCACCAGAGTTGGGTACAGGACGAGTGCGAGCAGGCTTCCGAGGTTGCTCGCCACATACAGGAAATACGGGTCCCGGGCGGCCGGGTGGCTTGTTCGCGAAAACCAGTGCTGGAGCGTCGAGGCGCTTGTGGATAGCGCAAAGAAAGGCAAGCCAATTGTGCCGGCGAGCAGCGCGAACAGCCAGCCGATGGGATTGCCCGGGGGAACTGCCGACTGGCGGTCGATGATCACGGGCAGTACCGCGAAGGGGATCAGCAGCAGCCCGGCATGCACGAGAAAGCGCACCCGGGTGTTCTGGAGCTTGGACGCGCTGAACGCGTAGCCGTAGCCCGCCACCAGCAGCATCTGGAAGAACACCATGCAGCCGTTCCAGACTGCCGGCGAGCCGCCGAGCATCGGCAGTACCATCTTGGCCACCATCGGTTGGACGAGAAACAGGAGGAACGCGCTGAGGAACAGCGTCGAAGCGAACAGCGCGATGAGCCCTGTCGCAGCCGCGGTGCCGGCGCCGTCCTTACCGATGCGCGGGGCGCGGAGCGCGAGCGTCTCCTGGAGGGCGTTGTGCCCGCTCGACGCAAGGTGCGTCGTGTCCACTAGCGTCTCCGCGGGGCCGGTTTCTTGGCGGGCGCCTCGTCCTGATCAACGATCTCGTCGAGTTTCGTCAGGAGCGCGCCGAAGCCGCACTGCTCCGGGTCGAAGAAGCCCCACTCGTCCTGCATGGGAGGCGTCGGCTTTTTCCGCGTCTTTGCTCCGGCCGATCGGGAGCGCCTCTTCTTCGGGGTTTCCGACGACGCGTGCGTCGCGGGCTCACCGCCGGCCTCTGGATTGTCAGTCCGTAATTGCTCGATGTCCCGTTTGATCGCCGTCAGCAGCTGCATCCATTCGGGCCGTGCCGCGGGATCTCTCGGGGCGCGTGGCGCGGCTGGTGGTGCCTTGCCCGGTCGTGGTACCGAAGCCACGATTGCGGGCACGTCCGGCGTGGCGAGCGGCTGCCGGCGTTCGGCAACCTTTTCCGAGGCTGCGGCGGCTTCGATGCCGGCGACGAATTCCGCCAGGTCGGCGTCGAGAGGGACGGTGCGCGAGCGCGTGGCCGCCTCGCGTGCGGCCTTTTCATGAGCCGCCGCCTGTTGCGCTGCAGCGGCCCGGGCCAAATCTTCCCGAGCGACGGCTTCAAGTGCTTCCTGTTCACGTGCCGTTTTCTCACGAGCGGCCGCTTCCCGAGCAGCGTGTTCGCGAGCCATTTGTTCCCGCGCCGCCTTTTCGCGAGCGGCCGCGTCGCGAGCGGCGGTTTCCCGGACGGCCTGCTCAACTGCCGCTTTTTCCCGTGCGGCGGCTTCCCAGGCGGCCTGCTCGCGTGCCGCTTTTTCCCGTGCAGCGGCTTCACGCGCGGTCTGCTCACGGGTCGCCTTTTCGCGAGCGGCCGCGTCGCGGGCGGCCGCTTCCCGGACGGCCTGCTCAAGTGCCGCTTTTTCCCGCGCGGCGGCTTCCCGGGTGGTCTGCTCGCGGCGCCTTTTCCCGTGCGGCGGCGGCTTCCCGGGCGGCCTGTTCGCGTGCGGCCTTTTCCCGTGCGGCGGCTTCCCGAGCGGCGTGCTCACGGCTTTTCCCGGCGCGCTCGCGGCGGCTTCCCGAGCGGCGTGCTCACGGGCCGCCTTTTCCCGTGCGGCGGCTTCCCGAGCGGCGTGCTCACGGGCTGCCTTTTCGCGAGCAGCCGCATCGCGGGCGGCGGCTTCCTGGACGGCCTGCTCAAGTGCCGCTTTGTTCCGTGCGGCGGCTTCCCGGGCGGCCTGCTCGCGTGCCGCTTTTTCGCGTGCGGCGGCTTCCCGAGCGGCGTGCTCACGGGCCGCCTTTTCGCGAGCGGCCGCTTCGCGGGCGGCGGCTTCCTGGGCGGCCTGCTCACATGCCGCTTTTTCGCGTGCGGCGGCTTCCCGAGCGGCGTGCTCACGGGCCGCCTTTTCGCGAGCGGCCGCATCGCGGGCGGCGGCTTCCTGGACGGCCTGCTCACATGCCGCTTTGTCCCGTGCGGCGGCTTCCCGGGCGGCCTGTTCGCGTGCGACCTTTTCCCGTGCGGCGGCTTCCCGAGCGGCATGCTCGTCCGCCGCCTTCCCGCGAGCGACGGCGTCCCGAGCGGTTTGCTCACGAGCCGCCGCTTCCAGAGCCGCGTGTTCGCGCGCCGCCTTCTCCCGTGCGGCGGCTTCGCTAGTGGCGGCTTCACGTGCCGCATTCTCCTCGGCTCCACGGGCGGCCGCATCCCCGACACTCGACGCTCCCGCCATCTGCGCCTCTTGGCGCGTCGCGTAGACCGGATCCTGTTGCATCGCGAGCTCGTCTTCGAGCGCCACCGCGGCCGCCCGGCGCTCCGCTGCCGCCCGCTCGAGGTACTCGCCAATCTGCTTGGCGAACACCTCCGGGTCACACCCGTCTGGAACGGCGTCCTTACCCTTCGATCGTCGCAGCCGAGTCAAGAGTCCGCCTTCCGACACGCGCGCTCGGCGCACGGCCGTGGCAAGCGCCGGGATGACGAGCGTCTGCACCTTGATGCCGACCGCGTCGAGCTCCCGCAGCCGCTTCCCCAGCATGCTTTCGTCCTTCGGCGAAAGCAGCAGCGACGTCAGGATCAGATCGGGCACGCGGTTGGCGAGCGCCGCGAACGCCGTCGCCGTCGAATCGGCGACAACGAGCTCGGCGCGCAGCGGGTCCTTCGCGAGCGCCACGATCTTCGACGCCTGACGGCGGTCGGGTTCGATGGCCAGAATCAGCGGCATGTGATGATTGCTACGTCCGAGACATGAACAGGACAAGTACCATTGCGGCCACCGCAAAGATCACCATTGGTGCGTGCTCGATGCTTTGATCACGTGCCGCCTGCGCGACGACCGCCGCCATTTCCTCTAGCCGCGAACCGATGGACGCGATTTCTGCGGTTGGTCCCTGGCGAGCGAACACCTTCGCTACCTGATCACGCACGCGATCGTCAATGACCGCCAGGCCGATGAGGAGTGCGCACAGTCCTCCGGCCGCCGTCAAGCCACTCGAGAGCGGACGCCGAAGCACAGTTGCCACTAGAGACCTCTTTCCACGTCTCCACTTCTCATCGCAAGAGGCATTCCGAGTCCGGCGGCGAGGGCATCTAAGGGCGCAACCGTCCTCGCGCTTAAGGGTTAGGAGCGCGTGCGATCCGTAGCGGCCCGCCATGTTCCGTTTCGGCCATGGTGCCGCGAACACGAATTTGCCGGCTGGGTTACGGATGTGCGGTGACGGGCTCGCGCGGCGTGGCTCGGATCGGCTCGCGACGAGCATGCCGTCTCGCTCGCTAAACACGCAGGCGAATGACGCTTGGCTCGAATTCGCGGCGTCGATCGAGGCGCCTGGCACAGCCGTTGCCCCTCCGACAATTGCTGCGCGGCCATGCGAAGGGGCGTGACCGCAAATCGGACACCCGACATCGCGCGTTTGAAGACGCGCCGGAGAAAACATCATGAGCTTCATCAATCACCTGCGAACGTTCGCGCGCAATGACGAGGGGCAGGACCTTCTCGAGTACGCATTGCTAATCGCGTTGATCGCCCTCGTGGCGATTGGGGCAGTCACGGCGGCCGGGGTAAAGGTTGACGCGGTCTTCACTGACGTCGCAGCCAAGATCCCGGCGTAACACCGTTTCACCCAAGCGCGAGTGGACGGGTTGTTCCTGTCCACTCGCCAACTTGGGGAGAGGACGCCATGACACGCGTGCTCCAGCTCGTGGTCAGGCTGGCCCGAAGGGAAGAGGGCCAGGACCTTCTCGAATATGGCCTGCTGATGGTGCTGATCGCCGTCGGCGCACTCGCGGGCCTCAACTCGGTGGGAAATGTCATCAACTCCGTACTGTGGGAAGCCATTGCTCAGAACTTTTGATCCAATCGTCGTGGCCGCGGTGGCCGGAAGCGGCTGCGCAAGCGCTGTCGTCGATCTGCGCCTCCGCCGTGTGCCGAACCAGCTGACGCTCGGTATCGCCGCGCTCGGTGTGCTGATCGCCGCAACCCATGCAGGCCCCCTCAGCGTGGGCGCGGCGTTCGCGGGATTGGGGCTCGGCCTGGCCATCATGCTGCCGAGCCACATCATCGGGGCGACCGGCGCTGGAGACGTCAAGCTCTTTGCGGCGCTCGGGACGCTGCTTGGGCCCTGGGGCATCGTGACCGCGTTCGTCTACACGGCGATCGCCGGCGGCGTTCTGGCTGTTGCGGTGGCCCTGAGCCGGCGGCGGCTGCGAGACACGATCGAACAAACAGCCCTCCTCGTCTACACGCGCGGTGCCAACGTCGCCGGAATCGAGAGCGCCTCGTCGGATAACCGGTTTGCATACGCGCCCGCTATCGCCCTCGGGGCGCTCGTGGCCGCGCTGGGAATCTAAAACATGAAGATCATTACGAGGCTGCGCAAGGGCGAGCGGGGATCCGCGCTTATCGAGGCCGCGCTGACCCTGCCGCTGCTGCTGCTGGTGTCGGTCGGCATCTTCGAGTTCGGCCGCGTCTTTCAAACCTGGCAGGTGCTGACGAACGCCGCGCGCGAAGGCGCGCGGATGGCCGTATTACCAGGGATGGCCTCGCCCGACATACAGACGCGGGTACGGCAGTACCTCCAGGACGGGCAGCTTGGCGGCTACGCGGGTGCCACGATCGACGTCGATCGCTCCGCTTCGATTTCCATCGGCGCCGGCACGGCGTCAACCTCCGTTGTCACAGTGAACTACCCGTTCAACTTCATGGTGCTCAACCCGGTCGCTCGGCTCGTGGTTTCGAACTCCACGCTGGGCTCGCCGATCACGATTTCGGCAGCGGCCGAAATGCGCAACGAATCTCCGTTCTGAGGGACATATGGCTCGCATTCGTGTGTTCGTGGTGCTGGTGCTTGCGCTCACAGCTGGCGGCGTACTGGCGTTTGGCACGTATAACTACGTGCAGAACGCTGAAACGCGCACGGTTACGACGCCAACCCGTCCGGTTGTCGTCGCCGCCACCGACTTGGAGGTCGGTGCCGAGCTGACCAACGACGACCTCCGCAGGATCGATTGGCCGGTCAGTGCCCTTCCGGAGGGCGCGATTGCCGACCCCAAAGACATCATCGGCCGCGGGCTGATCATGGCGGTCGTCAAGAACGAGCCGATTCTCCCGATGAAGTTGGCGTCGAAAGAGGCAGGCTCCGGCCTGCCGCCGGCCATTCCGCCGGGACTGCGCGCGGTGTCGGTCCGTGTGAACGAGGTCATCGGCGTCGCCGGGTACGTGACGCCGGGCACGCGCGTCGATGTGGTTGCGACCGTCAATCCCACGACGCAGCACCAGGACATTACATCGAAGGTCATTCTGACCGACGTGCAGGTGCTGGCCGCCGGGACGAAGATCGAAAGGACGGGGGACCGAGATAAACCGGTGCCCGTCACCGTCGTAACGTTGCTCGTCGATCCCAACGAAGCCGAGCGGCTCACGCTCGCGAGCAGCGAAGGCAAGATCCAGCTCGCCCTCAGGAACCCGCTCGACAAAGAACGGCCGGTGACGGTCGGTGTGCGTCCGGCGCTCCTGCTCGGCACCCCCGTGCCAGTGCCCCGTGTCTCGTCGCGTCGGGTTCCTGGCGCCGGCCCTGGTAGCGTCCCAAGCGTCGCGCTCGCCGTCGCGGTGGTACAACCCGAGACTGTCGAGATCATCCGCGGTGACAAGCGTGCGCACGAAATCGTGCGCGGTGTGGAGTAACTTCATGGCGATTACAGGTTTTCGGAAAGGCCTCCTGATTCTGCTGCTAGCCGTCGCCGGTGGGGGCACGATTTTGAGGGCGCAAGCGCCGTCTTTGCCGGCCTCAGCGGTCGTCGCCACCTCGCCGGCCTCGGGGGTCGACGCCGGCGCCGTGCGCCTGCTCGTGGGACGGTCGACCGTCCTCGACGTCGGCACGCCGATATCGCGCGTCTCGTTGACGAGCGCCGACATCGCCGATGCCCTGGTGACGTCATCGAGCCAGCTCCTCATCAACGGCAAACTGCCGGGGGCGATCTCGATGTTCGTCTGGGACCGGGGTGGCGCGCTCAAGCGTTACGAAGTGATCGTGCAGCGCGACCTCGCGCGCCTCATCGAGCAAATCCGGACGTTGTTCCCCGGCGAAAAGATTGAAGTCTCGAGCAGCGGCAAGAACGTCGTGCTGTCGGGCCTTGTCACCAACAAGGACATCATCGAGAAGGCCGTGAACGTTGCGGCAGGCCATGTGGACAAGAAAGAGGAAGTCGTCGCTCTCCTGCAGTTGCAGGTCGGCGCCCCGAGCAACCAGGTGCTCCTGCGCGTCCGGTTTGCAGAGGTCAGCCGGAGTGCGCTGACCGAGCTCGGTGCGTCGATCTTCACCAGCCCGACGGGCATCAATAACACGATCGGCCGGGTCACGACCGGACAATTTTCGGCGCCTGGCTTCGAGAAGTTGGAATGGACGAAAGAAAGCGGCGAGTTCGGTGCACCCGTCACGAGCGCCAAAGGGTCGTTCACGTTCAGCGATTTCCTGAACGTCTTTCTCTTCAATCAGAAGTACGACATCGGCGCCATGGTACGCCTGCTGCAGAGCCGCGGGATGTTCCAGAGTCTCGCGGAACCGAATCTCGTCTCGGAGAGCGGCAAGGAAGCGAGCTTTCTGGCAGGCGGCGAATTTCCGATTCCCATCGCGCAGGGTTCGGGCGCCAATATCGGCGTCAGCGTCATGTTCAAGGAATTCGGCATCCGGCTGACGTTCACCCCGACGGTGATCGGCGACCGCGTCCATCTCAAGGTGCGGCCGGAAGTCAGCACGCTCGATTTCGCCAATGCTGTGACGCTAGCGGGTTTCCGCATTCCGGCGCTGACAACGCGACGCACCGAAACAGAGCTCGAGCTGCAGAACGGCCAGACATTCGCCATCGCCGGCCTGATGAACAACTCCGTCACGTCAACCCTTTCCAAGGTGCCGGGCATCGGGGACATTCCGATTCTGGGGCTCCTGTTCAAGAGCAAGGCCGCGCAGAAGCAGCAGACCGAGCTGATCGTGATGATCACGCCCCAGATTCTGCCCAACAATTCGAGTGGAGTGACGCGCGACCTGCCGAGGTTCCAGGAGCCCTTCATGCCGGCGCCGCCGCCGCAGCAAATGATGCCAGAGCCACCGCCGGCGTTCAGCGGCCCCCGTCCTTCGGCTGACGCGCGGCCCGGCGAAGGCGCCGATCGCCGCCGGCAGAGCGAATACGGCTGGCCCGTCCGCGCCATCAGCCGCAGCGGCGGTCGCGGCGCTGACGCCGTCGGCGCCCCGCATGGCCGAACCGGTTGCGCCATTGCGAAGCGCGCCCAACGGGTCGACGACCTCAACGGTTACCTTGCCGAAAACGGAGGACCCGAAGGCCATCGAGCGCGCTCGGCGCCAGGCCCAGGCAAAGGCGGAGGAACGGACCAAGGCGGACGCCCAGGCGTCCGCGCGCGCCAGCGTGGCCGAGGGCCGGCGGCTCGCCGAGCAGCGGATCCAGGATCAGCAAAAAGCTGAAAGCGACCGGGCGCGTCAAGCGGTGCTTGCCCGTGAGCAGGCCAGCCGTGACGCCGAACGGGCGAAGCGCGACCGCGAGCAACAGAAGACGATCGCGGAGGCCGCGGCGAAGCTCAAGGCGGCCGAAGCGCTCTACAACGCCGAAGTCGCAAAGACGAACAATCGGTAAAGGGGGGCTGGCTCATGGTCAAACGCATCCAGCATCTTCGGCGCGACGAACGCGGAATGACGTTCGTCTTCGTCGGTGTCGGTTTCATGGCGTTCCTGGCGGCGACGACGCTCTCGATCGACATCGGCATGTTCATGACGGCGCGGTCGCAGGCGCAGAACGCCGCTGACGCAGGGGCGCTCGCTGGGGCGATCGCGCTCGGATTCGACGACTTCGACGATCGGTCGCCGACCGGACCGGCGGTCCAATCCGCCATCAACACCGCGACACCAAACCAGGTGATGAACGGAAGCGTGTCGGTGACCGCCGGCGACGTGACCTTCCCGGTTGCGCCGAGCGGGCAAAACAACCGCGTGCAGGTGACGGTCTATCGCACCGATGCCCGCCAAAACGCCGTGCCCACGTTCATGGGCTCGATCCTCGGCGTCAGCCAGGTGGACATTATCGCGGCGGCGACCGCCGAAGCGGCGCCCGCCAACGCGATGACTTGTGTCAAGCCCTTCATCATTCCCGACAGGTGGCGCGACGCGCAGACCGGGGTGCTCGCGACCCAGGCCGATACGTTTGACATGTTCGACAATCGCGGAAATCTTCTACCCGATCCCGATCTCTACATACCGTCCGGACCTAGTTATACCGGGTACAACAACGAAGCGGATCGCGGATTGCGGCTGACGCTTCGAGCCGGCACCGGCAACAACATCAATCCGTCGTTCTATTTCTCGCTGGCGCTCGGGGGCGTGACGGGCGGTTCCGAATACGACTGGAACATCGCTAATTGCAACAGAACCATCATGCACAGGGGGGAGATCGCGATCCAGGAGCCCGGAAACATGGTGGGGCCCACCGTACAAGGCGTAGCTGGGTTGTTGGCACGCGACCCTGGCGCGTACTGGGACACTGCGACGAACAAGGTCGTATCAACGTTCGACGGCCAGAGTCCGAGAGTGTTTCCGATTCCTCTCTACGATCCGATCTTCTACTCAGATGGGAAGAAAAACGGCCGGTTTGCGGATTTCAAGGTGGCGAACTGGATCGGCTTCTTCCTGGAGTCGATTACCGGCAATCAGATTAACGGGCGAATCATCCCGATTGCCGGCATCGCGGATTCTAGCTCTCCCACGCTCGACAACGCGTTCCCAGTCGCGATCCGTTTAGTGCGGTAGCGCAGGTCGAGAGACGCTGCGCGTTAAAAAGGCCTAAGACATGGCGCAACTCGTAGGGCTCATCGTCAGCGAGGACGACGTATTCCGCAAGCAGATGGGACGGCTGATGCGTTCGGGCGCGGTGCCCGTCAGCGTCGTCGAGGACCGTGCAGGCCGCGAAGGCGTACCGCCGGACGTGATCATCGTCGATATCCGCGAGGATCCATCGTTGGCGATGGCGGCCGTCGAGCGGTTGCGGGCCGAGTCGCCGGCTGCCGGCATCTTCGCCGTCGCCCTGAGCGCGGATCCCGATCTGATCCTGCAGGCGATGCGCGCCGGTGCCAACGAGTTTTTCATCTGGCCGCCCGCGGAGGAGACGTTCCATGGCGCGGTCCGCCGGACGGCGGCGCGTCGAGAAACCATTCAGGGGTCGCGGCCGACCGCCACGACGCTCGTCTTCTTTGGCGCCAAGGGCGGCGCGGGCACGACGACCATCGCGGTGAACTGCGGCGTCGAGCTGGCGCGCTTGAGCAAGAAGGCGACGGTGATCATCGATCTGAAACCGGGCCTCGGCGAAGTGGCGCTGTTCCTGGGCATCCGGCCGCGCTACAGCATCCTCGACGCGATCGACAACCTTCACCGGCTCGATCGGGAATTCCTCAAGGAGCTGGTTGTCAAGCACAAATCCGGGCTCGACATCCTGGCCGGCTCCGATCATTTCGACCGCCCTGGTTCCGCTGACGTAGTCGCCATCGAAGAGCTCTTCAGGCTGCTCACCCGGCAGTATCGAGTACCTCGTCATCGATGGCGGCAGCCAGATCAACTCAACGACGGTCGCCACGCTGTACGCTGCGGACCGGATCTTTCTCGTCGCGAACCCGGATGTACCCTCCATCCGCAACGCGCAACGGCTCCTCGAGCGGATCCGCGAGCTGGGCGCGTCGGGCGATCGCGTGCGGCTGCTGCTCAATCGCGCCGCCGAACCCTACCCGATCCCGCCGAAACAGATCGAAACGGCGCTCGGGCACCCGATTCACCACATGTTCCCGAGCGACTACAAGACAGTGTCGACTGCCTTGAACTCGGGAGTGCCGCTGGCGCTGAGCGGCAATTCCGACATCGCGACGAACTTCGATCAGTTCACGCGGCGCTTGCTGGATCCGAACACCGGCACGGGACCGGTCGCTGCGCCGAAGAAGAGCGCAATGGGCCTCAATCGCATCGCGTCGCTCTGGTAAACGGAGGGACGTGGGAGAACCATGAGTATTACCGCACAAGCCAGTCCAGCTCCACGCACCGCGTCGCCGTCGGGTGGCCGCACCCAGCCGCAGCGCGCGCAGTACGTCGAGCTGAAAGCCAACGTTCACAGGAAGCTCCTGAACCGTTTGAATCTCGAGGCGCTCGCGCAGGCCGACCGCGCGCGAGCGGAGAGCGAGATCCGTACGCTGGTGGGCGAGCTGCTTGCCGAGCAAGGAACCCCCCTCAGCCTCGGAGAGCGCGACACGTTGTTCGGCGAGCTGGTCGACGAGGTGTTCGGCCTCGGGCCGCTCGAGCCGCTCCTTCGCGATCCGTCCATCTCGGATATCCTGGTGAACACGCATAAGCACGTATTTGTCGAGCGCGCTGGGATCCTGGAGCGTGTGGACACGTCGTTTCAGGACGATCGCCACCTTCTGCGCGTCATCGATCGGATCGTCAGCGGCGTCGGTCGTCGCATCGACGACAGCTCGCCCATGGTCGACGCGCGCCTCCCGGACGGCTCCCGTGTGAACGCCATCGTCCCGCCGCTGGCCGTCGACGGACCGGTGCTGTCAATCCGCCGGTTTCCGGCCGAACGGTTGAAGTCCGACGATCTCGTCACGCTGAGGGCCTTGACGCGTCCCATGCTCGATTTCCTGACCCATTGCGTGCGCGCCCGGTTGAATACGCTCATCAGCGGTGGGACAGGCGCCGGCAAGACGACATTCCTGAATGTGTTGTCCGGGTTCATCGGCGATCGCGAGCGCATCGTGACGATCGAGGACGCCGCCGAGCTCCAGCTGCACCAGGAGCACGTCGTCCGCCTGGAGACCCGTCCGCCCAACGTCGAAGGCAAAGGCGCCGTACGGCAGCGGCAGCTCCTCATCAACGCGCTGCGTATGCGCCCCGACCGCATCATCGTGGGTGAGGTCCGCGGCGAGGAAGCGCTCGACATGTTGCAGGCGATGAACACCGGCCACGACGGATCCCTGACGACGGTGCATGCCAACACGCCTCGCGACGCGCTGTCCCGTATCGAGACGATGATCGCGATGGGCGCGACCAACCTGCCGGAGCGCGCCATGCGGCAGCAGATTGCCGCGGCCATTCAGCTCGTCGTGCAGCAGACGCGGCTCAGCGACGGGTCGCGCAAGATCACGAGCATTTCCGAGGTGACCGGCATGGAGGGCGACATCATCACCATGCAGGAGATCTTCCTCTTCGAGAAGATGGGGATCACCCAGGACGGCAAGGTCATCGGGCGTTTCAGAGCGACCGGCGTGCGGCCGAAGTGTTGCGAACGGCTCAAGACCTCCGGCATCCATCTGCCGGGCGACATGTTCGAAGGCGTGACGGAGGTTCGCTGATGTTTCTCGTGGTGTTCGTCTTCATCCTCGGCGTCGGCGCGGTGCTCGGCGGCTATGCTGCCGTCATGTATCTGCCCGGAATTCTCGATGCCCGCCGTCTCGAGCGCCGCCTGAAGGACGTCTCGACCTCACCCAATGTCGATGAGGAACTCGGTGTCGTGAGGCGGCTGAAGCAGGGTCCTCTCCCGGCGATCGACCGCCTCGTGTCCGGGATGCGGGCTGGCACCTGGCTCACGGCTCTCATCGAACAGTCCGGAGTTCGGACGACGCCGAGCGCCCTCGTCATCATGGCGATCGCCGCGGCCGCCGTCGCCGGATTCGTCGCGGCGCTCGTCGTGCACCAATGGTTTGCCCCTCCGGTAGCCGCCGTCCTCGGGAGCCTGGGTCCGCTGGGCTTTCTGAAGCACCGCAAGACCAGCCGGATGCGGGCGTTCGAGGAGCAGTTTCCCGAAGCGCTCGACCTGCTGTCCCGCGCGCTGCGCGCCGGGCATGCCTTTCAGTCGGCGATGGGGATGGTGGCCGACGAGCTGAAGGCGCCGGTCGGGCCGGAATTCAAGAAGACGTTCGATCAGCAGAACTTCGGCCTGCCGCTGCGCGACGCGCTTGCGCAGATGGCCGAGCGCGTGCCGATTCTCGACGTCCGTTTCTTCGTGACCGCCGTGCTCATTCAGCGAGACACCGGCGGCAACCTGTCGGAGATCCTCGACAACCTGGCCCACGTCGTTCGCGAGCGATTCAAGATCAAGCGGCAGGTGAGGGTTCACACAGCCCACGGCCGGTTCACCGCCTTCGTCCTGCTGTCGCTGTCACCGTCCCTGGCGATCGCGCTGTCGTTCATCAACCCCGAGCACATGGACCTGCTGTTCACGGACCGCATGGGTCAGACCATGTTGATCGGCGTGGTGATCATGCAGTCGTTCGGATTCCTCTGGATTCGGAAAGTCATCAAAATCGAGGTCTGATGTGACGCTGCTGCTGCCGATTCTGGCATTCCTGTTCGCTTCGCTGCTCGTGGCCGCCGCGGCCATGTACCTGGCGCCGCGCTCCGCCACGACGATCGAGATGCGCCTCGCCGACGTGACCGGCGTGGCAATGGGGGGGCGGAGGAGTCCACCTACGGGCGGCAGGCCGTCGTCGATACACTCAAGCGGCTGGGCAACATGTCGCCGAAATCGGCCGCGGAAATGGGGAAGCTGCAGCAACGATTGGTGGTTGCCGGCTTCCGCAGCTCCGAGGCGATCGTCGTGTTCTTCGGCATTCGCGTCAGCGTCGCGCTGGCGGCGTTCGCACTGTTTGCGACACCGATTATCGTTCGGCCGAACATCCTCGTGGCGCTGCCGGTATGTCTCGTGGGCTACGTGTTGCCTGCGATGGTGCTCGCGCGGCTGGCGAAGCGCCGCCAGCATCGCATCCGCCTCGGCTTGCCGGATGCGCTCGACCTGCTCGTGGTCAGCGTAGAGGCCGGGCTCGGTCTAGACCAGGCAATTCTTCGCGTCGGCCAGGAACTGGCCTTTGCGCACCCCGATCTCTGCGGCGAGCTGCGGCTGATCAACCTCGAACTCCGCGCCGGCAAGGGCCGCTCCGAGGCGCTGCACAACCTCGCCGAACGCACGGGCGTGGACGACATTCAGTCGCTCGTCGCGATGCTGGTGCAGACCGACAGGTTTGGCACCAGCGTCTCGCAGTCGCTGCGCGTGCACTCGGACACGGTTCGCACGAAGAGGCGTCAGCGCGCCGAAGAGGCCGCCGCGAAGACCGGTGCCAAGCTGGTGTTTCCGCTCGTCTTCTGCATTTTTCCGGCGATCTGGGTCGTGACGATTGGGCCCGCGGCGATCAAGTTCATCCAGGTGCTCGGGCCGATGGGGAAATAGCCGATGCAGACCGCAACCATGTCCGGGACCGCGACCGAAGCGTTGAAGACGCCGAGCCCGCGCGCGCCCGCCACACTCGAAGAGACCGGGCTGAGCGTCGATCAGCTCACGCGGCTGTTCGTCAAGACGCTGTATACCGGCGAGGCGACGGGAATCACCGTGGCCGACCGGCTCCGTCTCCCGTACGCGATTCTCGCACCGCTCGTCGAGCCGATCCGTGCCGAGCATCTGATCGAGGTCAAGGGCACTGCGGGTTCCGGGACCGCGGGATATCGCTACGCCCTGACCGACCTGGGACGCGATCGGGCGCGGCAGTACTTCGAAGCAAACCACTATGTCGGACCGGCCCCGGTGGCGCTCGAGAGTTACGTCAGCGAGATGAAGGCGATCGCCAGTGCGCGTGGCTATGTCGACCGCGATCGGCTTCGCGCCGGCTTTAAGCATCTCATCGTGTCCGACGAGGTTCTGGAGCAGGTCGGGCCGGCCGTGAACGCGGGCAAGGGCATATTTCTGTATGGGCCCCCGGGCAACGGGAAGACGGTCATCGCGGAAGGCATGGGCCGCGCGCTCGGCGGCGACATGTATGTGCCCCATGCGATCGATGTGGACGGCCAGACCGTGACGGTATTCGATCCGGTCAACCACGATTCACTCGAGAGTACCGACATCGAAGCCGAACAGGGCAGCGTCGTCAAAACGACGCCACGGGACCGCCGGTGGGTCCACATCCGCCGCCCCGTCGTCATCGTCGGCGGCGAACTGACCCTCGAGATGCTGGACCTGGCCTTCAACCCGATCTCGAAATTCCACGAAGCCCCACTCCAGATGAAAGCCAACGGCGGCGTGTTCCTCGTGGACGACTTCGGACGGCAACGCATGCGTCCGCAGGATCTGCTGAACCGCTGGATTGTGCCGCTCGAGAGCCGCGTCGACTACCTGACCCTTCACACGGGCCGGAAATTTCAGATCCCCTTCGAGGTTCTGCCCGTCTTCGCGACGAACCTGGATCCGGCCTCGCTTGCTGATGAGGCGTTCATGCGCCGGATTCCCTACAAGATCCCAATCGAAGATCCGACTGCCGAGCAGTTCACGCGTATTTTCGAGCTGAACTGCCGGCGGCGAAACCTCCGCTTCCACCAGGTGATGGTCGCCTATCTGCTGCGCCGTCACTACACGCCCGAGCGCCGGCCGATCCGCGCATGCCATGCGCGCGATCTCCTGGATCAGGTGACGGCGTTGAGCCGGTATCGCGGACACGAGCCGGTGCTCACGCGGGAGATGCTGGATGCTGCCTGCCGCTCGTATTTCGTCGACGGGGAGGGGGCTTTGCAGGCCACCCAGCCCGGGCACGATCCGGTCGGCCGGCTGGAGATTCACTGATCGTGCAGCCGCTGATCCGTGAAAGGCTCGTCGATCTATTGGCGCGCACGTTGGTCGGCGCGCTGTTCGTCTTCCTTTCAATCAACCTGTTCGAGGACTTCCTCCGGACTCAGCGCATCACAGGGCTTCTCCTGCTGGTGAGCGAGTCGTTGGTCGTGGTCTTTACCGTCATGCGGCGTCGCGCGTACCTGGTCGACACTTCTCCTGGGGCGTTGGCAATTACGGCCATCGCGCTGGTGGGGCCGCCCCTTCTCCGAACCGGCAGCGGCCCGGGGCTGCTTCCGGACGCGCTCACCGCCCTGGTCTCGGGCGCTGCCCTGTGCTTCGTGATCGCGGGAAAGATCACCTTGGGCCGCAGCTTCGGCATCGTGCCCGCGAACCGCGGCGTGGTCGACAACGGACCGTACCTCCTCGTGCGGCACCCGATTTATGCGGGCTATCTCGTCACCCATCTGGCATTCATCGCTGCGTACCCCCTGCCGTGGAACATCGCGGTGGTGATCATCGCTGATGCCGCGCTGGTCTGGCGCGCGCTGTTCGAGGAGCGGCTGCTCAGCAAGGACGAGCGTTACCAGGCATACTGCGGGCGCGTCGGCTGGCACCTCGTCCCGGGATTGTTCTGAAACCCGAAATGTCAGATTTCAGATCTCAGATTTCAATTTGTCCGGATCTTCACCATGACATTTCTTGATCCCCTGGATACGCTGAGCGACCCCACGCTGGTGAACGCGCAGACCGGCGCCGTCGTGGCCACGGTCGTGGAGGTCGCGCGCACGAGTGCGACGCGCCGTCGAGGGCTGCTCGGCCGCGAGGGGCTGCCGGCAGGGTCGGCGCTTGTCATCACGCGCTGCAACGCCATCCACACGATCGGCATGCAGTTCCCGATCGACGTGGCGTTCGTGGACAGGGACGGGAGCGTGCGCAAGATTGTGTACCGGTTGCGGCCGCGGCGGATCGCTATCGCTCCCCGCGCCTGGGCGGTCATCGAACTGGCCGCCGGCGAGCTCGGGCCCGATCGCCTGTGTGTCGGGGACCGGGTCTACCTGGCGCCGCAGGCGCGAAGCGCGCCTCAACCACGTGCCGACGAAATGTCCGAGCGCCGTGCGTCGGCGCAGCGAACGGCTGCCGATTTCACCGCGGCGTAGCCAGCGGGGAGCCGACCGGCGCCACGCTAAACGCGTGAGCTAGAGATCGGCAGCGAGCCTGGCGATCGTCGCGCCCAGATGTGACTGCGGATCGTCCCAGAACTCGACGACCTTCGGGTGCCGGTCGAGCGCCGCCTGGACGATCCCGCGCTGGATGCCCTTCCCGCGGCCGTGAACGAGCCTGATCACCAGTATTCCGGCCGCTGCCGCGGCGTCCACGTAGTCCGCAACGACCGAAGGGATGTCGGGTGGACGAAAGGCGTGAAGATCGATCTCCCCCTCAATTGGAACCCGAGTCGGGCGCATAGAACGGTGCCAATGACCTACGTCGGTTGGTAGGTGGCGGTGACGACCGTTTTGAGCCCGCCTCGGACCGAGAAGTCCCCGACGACCGTCATCCGGCGCGGCTGAAGCGCCGCCACCAGATCGTCCAGAATCTGGTTGGTGACATCCTCGTAGAAGATGCCCCGGTTCCGGAACTCGATCAGGTAGTACTTCAAGGATTTGAGCTCAACGCATCGCGCGCCGGGCACGTAGGCGATTCGGATCTCGCCGAAATCCGGCAGCCCGGTCTTCGGACAGACCGACGTGAACTCGGGGCAGTTGATGGTGATCTCGTACTCGCGCTCCGGCCGCGGGTTGGGAAAGGTCTCGAGGATCGTGCTTGACATGCGCGAAAATTCTAGCATTCCGCGGCGGAAACCACCGTTTTCCACGAGGGGCCGTTTGACAGTGGCGCGAAGGGCGCGTTAGGATACGGCGGTTTTCCGAAGAAAACCACGATCTTCGCGCCGCGCGGAATCGTCGGTGATTACACACGCGTTCGCGTGAAGGGGGATTGACGATGGCTGACGCCCGCAGGATGGGCAAATCAGAGCTCTTTTCGCATTTTGCCGAGCGGTTCGAACTGAAGCGGACACAGGCCCGCGACTACTTCGATGAGCTGACACAACTGGCGGAAAAAGAGCTGAAGCGGTCGGGCGAGTTCGTGCTGCCCGGAATGGTGAAACTGGTCGTCCAGAAGCGCAAGGCGCGCATGGGCCGCAACCCGGCGACCGGCGAGGCGATCAAGATTCCCGCGAAGACGGTTGTAAAGGCTCGCATCGCCAAGCAACTCAAAGACGCGGTACTGCCTCGCAAGTAGGACAGGCTGGCCGTGGCCTGCTGCGACGAGAGCCCGCTCCCCCAACAACACCGTGATTCCGGACTATCGCGGGAAACAGCGCGGCGGCCATGCCGCTGCGCTGAACCTCAGCGGCCTCACAGAAAGCAAGCCAAGAACCTGAAAACCTGAAATCTGACCAGGCGTCGGACTTGGACTTCAGGTCTCGCCGAGCCGAGGGGGCCGCGCCTGCCGGCGCGATCGTCGAAGCCAGGAGCGCGAGGGCCGCGATCGCGCGCCGCCCGGCGAGAACGGCAGTCCTGCCGTCCGAGGGTGCCCGTGGCTCTGCCGATGAACCCGGAGCAGTCGGACCGCCTACGCGCACCCGCTGGTGTTGCCGCAGTTCACACACTTGTAGCAGGCACCGCTGCGGATCATGATCGCCCCGCACGTGGAGCACGGAGGCGCATCTTCCTGGTTCTGAATCGTCGAGAACGGCGCCGCGATCGCCGCGTCTGGCTTCGCCGCCGGCGGATCCACCGCTGCGTTGGGCTGAACGCGGGCGCCACCCTCGGCTTCGTCGACGCGGCCGTTGACACCCGCATTGAACTGTGCCTGCGGAGACAGGAACTTCGACGCCATCCACCGGAAGATGTAATCGACGATCGACTTCGCGAACCGGATCTCCGGGTTGCGCGTCATGCCGGACGGCTCGAACCGGACGTGGCTGAACTTGTCGACCAGCGCCTGGAGCGGCACGCCGTACTGAAGCGCGTAGGAGATAGCCTGCGCGAACGCGTCGGCAAAGCCCGAGATCGTCGAACCTTCCTTCGCCATCACGAGGAAGATCTCGCCCGGCTGGCCGTCCTCGAAGAGGCCGACGGTAATGTAGCCTTCGTGCCCCTGGATGTCGAACTTGTGCGTGATTGCGTGCCGCTCGTCAGGCAGCCTGCGCCGCACGGGCTGCGTCACGAGCTGTTTCGCGGCCAGCTGAGCGATCTCGGCGGCGGTCTTGTCTTTCGACGTGTTGAGCGGCTGGGTGCGCTTGCTGCCGTCTCGGTAGATCGAGATCGCCTTGGCCCCGAGCTTCCACGACTGGATATAGGCCTGCGTGATCTCCTCGACCGTCCCGTCCTTCGGCACGTTGACGGTCTTGCTGATGGCGCCCGAGATAAAGGGCTGGGTCGCGCCCATCATCTTGATATGTCCCATGTAGTGGATCGATCGGTGCCCCTTCGCCGCCTTGAAGGCGCAGTCGAACACCGGCAGGTGCGAGTCCTTGAGGTCGGGCGCACCTTCGATGGTCTCGTTCTGGTCGATGTAGTCGATGATCGCCGCGACCTGCGCCGGCGCATAGCCGAGGCGCTTGAGCGCCATGGGCACGGTCTGGTTGACGATCTTCATCAGCCCGCCGCCGACCAGCTTCTTGTACTTGACGAGTGCGATGTCGGGCTCCACGCCGGTGGTGTCGCAGTCCATCATGAAGCCGATGGTCCCGGTGGGTGCGAGCACGGTCGTCTGCGCATTGCGGTACCCGAAGGCCTCGCCGAGTTCGACGGCATCGTCCCACGCGCTCTTGGCCGCGGCGTAGAGATCGGATGCCACGTTGCGGGCGTTGACGTCGCGCATCGCATCGCGGTGCTTGCGCATGACGCGCACGAACGGTTCCCGGTTCTTCTCGTAGCCCGAGAACGGGCCGCCGCAGTCGCGCGCGATCCGCGCCGATTGGGCATACGCCTCGCCGGTCATCAGCGCGGTCAGCGCGGCGGCGTAATCGCGGCCGGCGTCGCTGTCGTACGGCAGTCCGCGCGACATCAGCAGGGCGCCCAGGTTCGCGTAGCCCAGCCCGAGCGGCCGGTACGCATGGCTGTTGCTCTCGATCGCGGGCGTCGGATAGCTGGCATTGTCGACAATGATCTCCTGGGCCGTGATGAGGGTGCGGATGGCTGCCCTATAGGAGACGACATCGAACTCGGCGTGGTTGAGATCGCCATCGAGCTTCACGAACTTCATCAGGTTGATCGACGCCAGATTGCACGCCGAGTCGTTCAGGAACATGTATTCGGAACAGGGATTGCTGGCGAAGATCCGGTCGGTGTTCGGGCAGGTGTGCCACTCGTTGATCGTGGTGTCGAACTGCATGCCCGGGTCGCCGCAGACGTACGTGCCTTCGGCGATGAGCCGCATCAGGTCGCGGGCCTGGTAGCGGTCCATCACCTCGCCGGTCCGCACCGCGTGCGTCTCCCACGTGCTGTCGTCGAGCACCGCGCGCATGAACTCGTCGGGGACGCGCACGCTGTTGTTCGAGTTCTGGAAGAAGACCGACGAGTAGGCCGGGCCGGTGAACGAACCGTCGTACCCGGCGTCGATGAGGGCCCACGCTTTCTTCTCCTCCTCGACCTTGCAGCTGATGAACTCGACGATGTCGGGGTGATCGGCGTCGAGGATCACCATTTTGGCCGCGCGCCGGGTCTTGCCGCCGGACTTGATGACGCCCGCGAACGCGTCGTACCCCTTCATGAACGAGACGGGGCCCGACGCCGTGCCGCCGCCGGCCAGGAGCTCGCGCGAGGATCGGATCGGCGACAGATTGGTGCCCGTGCCTGATCCGAACTTGAAGAGCATTCCTTCGGTGCGCGCCAGACTCAGAATCGAGTCCATGGTGTCCTGCACCGAGTTGATGAAACAGGCGGAGCACTGCGGTGCCGCCTCGAAGCCGCAATTGAACCAGACGGGACTGTTGAACGCCGCCTTCTGATAGACCAGGATGTGCTTCAGGTCGTCGCTGAACGCCTGGAGATCCTCGTCGCTCGAAAAATATCGGTTCGAGCGCGCCCAGTTGGTGATGGTGGTGACGACGCGTCCGATGAGCTGCTTGACGCTGCGCTCGCGCTCGGGCGCTCCAATCTGGCCGCGAAAATACTTCGAGACCACGATGTTGGTGGCCTGCTGCGACCAAGACTTCGGCATCTCGACATCACGCTGCTCGAACACCACTTCGCCGCGTTCGTTGCCGATGATCGCCGTGCGCTGCTCCCACTCCACCTCGTCGAACGGATCGACGCCGGCGTCGGTAAAGAACCGGGGGAATGCCAGTCCGGGTGCCGGCGCTGCGCTCTTACGCGTGCGTCCGTCGGCAGGCTCAGAACGACCCACGCCGGTCGACGGCCGCGGGAGGTCCACACTCTGTGTTCCACTGGTTTCGGTTGAGTGCTGGCCAGCGCTTGCGGCCTGGTAGGCAGTGCCTTCCTTCATGTCCCGTCTCCCTCATTCCGGGGTCTGCCCTCGTGCATCGCGCGTCGCACTTCCGCTCCCTGGAGGCGATCGTGTGGCCGGGTGGCTGACCCCCGGATACGCTTTGCTGGAATACGACTCGGGGCCGGCGAGCCCTTGGCGCGCGACGGCGAGCTGGGGACCCGAGCGCGCGCTTTGCTCTTACTAGCGGCGCACCAATATGAGTCCAGCCCGCTTGTTTGTCAAGCGGATAAACACTATATATAGTGCACCAGTTTTAGGTCAGTCGCAAGATGTGGACGTTTGGCTCAGTTTGCCCACCGAGCCATGCCAGCTGAACCAGCCGACCGCTAGTGGCTTATTTTCCGCGCAATTGGGCGGCGAGCGTCGCCGCTTTCTCGGCGAGGTAGCTCGCGAAAACGAGGTTCTTGGTGCGGAGCGCATCCTCGGCCTGCCGGACGAACCCCTTCGCCGAATCGTACTGGCCTTTTGCGTCCGGACTCAAACGGCCGTAATCGGTTCGGTTGAGATTAGAGGTCGCCTCGAGGAGCAGCCCTCGCGTTCTCCGTTCGAGTTCCCCTTCCTGCTGGGTCGGCGTCGTGCGCAATGTCGTCTCCGCCGGCGGCTTGGATTCCTTCGGTTCTTCGGGCGGTTTCGGCGGCTCGGGCGGCTTTGCCGATTCGGTCTGTTGGGCGGGAACGGGCGGCGTCCGCGGCGGCCGCGGCAGCGTGCTATGCGCCGGTTCTGCGGGCAGTGTGAGCGGTTCGGGCGGCGGGGGCTCCTCGGCTGCCTCCACCAGACGCGGCGGCGGGAGCGGTACGTCGAGCGGCGGCGTGACGGTGGGCGTGGTTCGCGCACGCGCGCGGACGCAGCCGGATGCGAGCCCAGCCACCAGGCACACGTACAGCAAGGCAACAATGCTCCTGCGACACGTCAGCCTTCCGGTGTTCTGGCGGTCGTGCATGTTGTTAGGCCTGCGGCACGAGCAGCCGGAACGTCGTGCCTTTCCCAGGAGTCGACTGTACCTCAACCTCGCCGTCGTGCATCTGAATCGTGCGGTACACCATGGACAGGCCGATGCCGCTGCCTTTCTCCTTCGTCGTGTAATACAGGTCGAAGATTCGCTGCAAATCCTCAGGTTTGATACCGACGCCGGTGTCGGCGAAGGTAATCGCGACCTGCCGATCTCGCGCCGCCTCCGACCGTATGCGAAGCATGCCGCCGTTCGGCATCGCCTGACAGGCGTTCAGCGCGAGGTTGAGGAACGCCTGCCTCAACATGCACGGATCGCCGTTCACGTCGGGCGCGCCGTCGCTCTCGACCACGACCTGAACCCCGCTGCGTTCGGCCTCTGGTCGCAGGATCGGAACGACCTCGTCGAACAGCGTGGACACACGCACCGGCTGCAGCCTGAGATCCTCGGGTCTCGTAAACTTCAGGAACCCCTGGACGACCTGATCGAGACGGCGGATTTCGGCGGCGATCACGTCGACGTGCTGGATCGCGTCGGCGGCATCGACGCCGGGGGCGACCGCGGCCGCCGCACCGCCGGCGGCCTGGGCCAGATGGCGTCCCATCGCCAGCGAGGGTGAGACGAACTGCTGCCGCAACAGCTCGAGGTGAATCATCATCGCATTGAGCGGATTCTTGACTTCGTGCGCCACGCCGGCGGACAGGCGTCCCAGCGCCGCCAGCTTGCGCGAGTACCGGATCGTCGACTCCATCTGACTGAGGTACTCGATGTTGCGGACGATCAGCATGATCCCGACCAGATTGCCGTTCGAGTCGTTCACCGGGTGCGTCACGAGCAGCCGCTCCGCCTCGCCGCCTGGCAGCGTGGCCGACACCGGCCCGCGCGACTCGCGGTTCAAGAGTGTTTCAGCGGCGAGCCGGCCGAGCGGATGCCCCTCCGGCACCAGCGTGCTCAGCGCCGTGCCGGCCACCGCACCCGGGAGGATCGCTCGCATCGCGGGATTGGCGAAGAGGAACTCCCCGTTCTGATTGATGATCGCCACGGCGTCTTCGAGACGTTCGACCGCCGACTCGAGGTTGGCGACCTGGCCGGCCATCTGCGACCGATCGGCCGATAGCTGAGCGCTGACGGTGTTGAAGAAGGTGCCAAGCTCCCCGAACTCGTCCTGCTGGTTCAAATCGAGCCGCACGCCGAACTCACCTTTGCCGAGGCGCGTCAGACCGCTGCGGATGACGTGAATCGGCCGCAGCAGGAGCTGCGCCAAGAGCATGGCGCCGAACACGGAGGCGGCCAGCGCGATGAGCGCCGTCGCCGCGGCCGGTCGCAGCCAGGCGCTCAGCTCCCGTCTGATCAGCAGCGTCGAGACGCCGATCCGAATCGATCCGAACTCGGTCCCGCCGACCAGATATAAGGGTTGCCGGTACTCGAAGTTGCGTCCCTGCTCGGCGTAGATCTCGCGCAGCTGCGTCATCGAAGAGCTCGCCAACAGCGAGTCGAGGGTCGGCGCCGCCCGCAGCGGCTGGTTCTCGAGCGTGGGGTCGGCATGGGCCACGGCCTTGTCGTTCACGTCGACGAGGGCCGCAAAGGTGACGTTGGGCGAGTAGAGGCTGGATTCGAGGATCGAGCGAAGGCCGGGGTCGGCGGCGAGGACCAGCGCTGGCTCGCTGCCGGAGGCGACCACTTCCCGCGCGCGATGATAGACGGCATTGGCGAGCAGCTCCGCGCGCGAACGGCTCTCGTCCAGCTTGACGCGCGCCAGTTCGGCCAGATGCATCAGGCTCAGCCCCGCGACGATCAAAGCGACGATCGTCGTCACGCCGAGAACCTGCTTGCCCTTGATGCCCAGTCGCATATTGCTAGTCGACGTACTTCTTGGGTCTAAGGCGCAGCTTGTTCAACTTGTTATGAAGCGTCTTCAGGCTGATGCCGAGAATCTCCGCCGCGCGGGTCTTGTTATCGCGGGTGTGTTCGAGCGTCATTACGATCAGCTGCCGCTCGGCCTCCTCGACCGTCGTGCCGGGCGTGAGCTGCATCTGGGCGTGGGGCGGCGTCGGCGGCGCCTCGGACAGCGACGGCGGGAGGTGCTGTGGCTCGATGAATGGCCCCGCCGCCAGAATGGTGGCCCGTTCGATGACGTTCTTCACCTCGCGCACGTTTCCGGGCCACCCGTATTGCTCGAGCATGCGCATGGCCTGGTTGTTGACGCCGACAATGGCTCGCTGATTACGGGTGTTGAACTCGTGGATGAACGCCTGGATGAGCAGCGGCAAATCCTCTTTGCGGTCGCGGAGCGGCGGCAGCCGCAGCGAGAACACGTTGAGCCGGTAGTACAGATCTTCGCGTAACTTGCCTTTCTGCACGGCTTCGTGGGGGTCGATATTGGTGGCCGCGATGACGCGCACGTCGACCGACTGCTCGGTGCGGCCGCCGAGCCGCCGGAAGGTCCGTTCCTGCAGCACGCGCAGGAGCTTCACCTGCGTCGCCGGTGTCATCTCCCCGATTTCATCCAGAAAGAGGGTCCCTCGATCGGCCAGCTCGAAGCAGCCCTGGCGCCGATCGGAGGCACCCGTGAACGCCCCCTTCTCGTGCCCGAAGATCTCGCTTTCGAGCAGCGTTTCGGGAATGGCCGCGCAGTTGATCGCGACGAATGGAAACGACGCGCGCGGACTGAGCTGGTGGATGGTCTGCGCCACCAGTTCCTTGCCGGTGCCCGACTCGCCCGCGATGAGGACCGACGCGCCGGTCGGCGCCGCCTGTTCGACGACGTTGTAGATCTTGCGCATCTCGGGGCTGTTGCCGATCATCGACCCGAACATGCCGTGCTCGCGCAGTTGACGGCGCAGCGCCTTCACTTCGCGATACGTCTCAAGCCGCTCGACAATCTTGTCGAGCAGCACTTTGAGTCGTTGAATATCAACAGGCTTGGTCAGGTAGTCGTAGGCGCCTTCCTTCATCGCCTCGACGGCCGTCTCCACAGTGCCCTGCGCGGTCAACAACAAGGTCGTGACGTCTGCGCCTTGCGCCTGCAGCGCACGCAACAGGCCGAGCCCGTCGAGCCGCGGCATCACCAGGTCCGAGATGACAATCGCCGGCCGGAAGCTCGTCACTTTCTGCAGCGCATCTTCCCCGTCGGCTGCTGACTCTGCAATGAACCCCCAGCTTTTCACCAACTGCTCGAGCCCGACGCGCGCCGCTGCATCGTCTTCGACGATCAGGACCCGCTCGGACGTGATGTGGGAAGCGGTGACTTCCGTCTGGACTGCGCCGTCGCCGGCGAGACTCATTTGTAAGTTACCTCCTTGAAGGACCATGTCATTTTTACATTGTTAGCGCCAAAGCTGGCTAGACGCAAGCTCTACAGTTGTCATGCAGTAGTCTGAACCGATGGCCCCCGAAGGGCAATTCGAATCGCTGGGCTCGGGCCCCGAGCTGCGAAACGGCGCCGCACCGCCACGGCTGACCACCGATAGCCGGGGGTTCGCGTTGCTCCAAATCCTCCTCTGCTCGGACTACCCGACCCAGATCGCGCTGGCCTGGCTGTTTGGGGCGCTCGGACATGGCCCCCTCGCCGGGCAGCCGCTGACCGTCCCGTACGTCGCCTTGCTGTCTTTGACGGATACGATCCTTCTGCTCGCGCTGATCGCGATGTTTCTGTCCGCCCGCGGCGAACGCGCCCGCGATGTGTTTCTCGGAACGAGGTCTCCGTGGCGCGAGGCGCTGCTCGGCCTGCCGTTGACCTTCGTGGCGCTGATACTCGGCGTCGCGGTTCTTGCGGCCATTCAGCAGGTCGCGCCGTGGCTTCACACCGTCGAGCACAACCCGTTGCAGGACTTGATTCGGACGCCGCGAGACGCCGCCGTATTCGCGGTGGTGGTCGTCGTCGCCGGCGGCATCCGTGAGGAGATTCAGCGGGCATTCCTTCTTCGCCGGTTCGAGCAGTGGATGGGCGGTGCGGGCGTCGGCGTCGTGGTCACCAGCGTGGCGTTTGGCGCGGGACACCTCGTGCAGGGGGCGGATGCGGCGATTGCCACTGGACTGCTCGGCGCATTCTGGTCGGTGATCTACTTGCGCCGTCGATCCGCCGTCGCACCGGTTGTCAGCCACGCCGGCTTCAACCTTCTGCAGCTCGCCCAGTTTTTCGTGTCCGGCAGGTAACTCGTCTCACGTCTCATGAAAACCAAAATGGCCAAGTTGGGACTCGAGGTTCGCTCCGTGAGCCCTGAGCCTCTTGAGGACGTCACCTATGTTTTCGGCGGGTACAGGTCCACAATCTCGGTGCGGCGCCGCAGGCCCGCCACCCAGTCGTCGACCAGCGTGCGCCGCCGCTCTGTACGGACCGCCTGTACGACATTCGGCCGGGCCTGATCGAAGGGGACGATGGCGCCGCCTCGCGAGAACTCCTGCTGGTGTTCGCGGTAGTAGCGCCCCAGTTCCTCCTCGGTGGGCGCCGCCACGGTGAACCGTTGATCCAGATACGCGCGGATGCGCAGGTTCTGCCGAAGCGTTTCGCGTAGATGCTTGGCGTTCACACCGACGCGCGCGAGCGCCTCGTCGAAGGCTTGCGGCGCGGCGAATCCTGAACCCACAGCCTGCAGCTCGCGATCGACGGCGTCGACGTCCGGCTCTGGTGGTGCGTACCGTTCCACTTCGGCCAGGATGATTGCGCGGTCGATTAACTGCGTCAGGGTGGCGCGGACCGGGTCCGGGGACGGACCGGGCACGACGAGCCCGAACTCCAGCGCGGCGGTGACATCGCTGAGCATGATGAGGTTGCCGGCCACGACAGCCAGGACCCGGTCGATGATTTCACTGGCGGCGACCGCCGCCGATGCGCCGGCCAGAACCCCCACGCACGCGAGCGCCTGGGCGCAGATCCGCAATCTGCGGAAAATCTGCATTCGGCAGCGCGTTGGCAATCTGCAACAAATCTGCAATCTGCAATCTGCGATCTGGGATTTCATATGCCTAGCTTAGCTAGAATGCCTGTCCCAGACTGATGTGCAACGCGTTGGGACTCTCACGAACGCCAGGAGCGATGTCCTGACGCCCGACCTTGAACCCCAGGTCGACGCGAATCGGCCCGACCGGGGATTTGTACCGTACGCCAAATCCGACGGCGCTCCGAAGCTCCAGCAGGTCGATATCGGCGGTGCGTGCGAACACGTTTCCCGTGTCAATGAAACCGACGATGCCGAGCCCGCCCGCCACTGGAATCCGCATTTCGGCGTTGAAGATGACCAGCGCGTTGCCGCCGATCGGGAACCCGTTCTTGTCGATCGTCGCGGGCGTGCCGAGCTGGTCGAGCGCGAAGCCGCGGACCGTGGTGTCGCCGCCGGCGAAGAAGCGTTCGCTGGCCGGAAGGTCCTTGAAGGCGTCCGTCAGCGGCTTCCCGTCCGGACCGACGATGGGATTGTTGTTTTCGTCCGTGCGGATGACGTCGCGGGCAAATCCGGTCGCCAACCCGAGACGGGCGTGTGCGACGAACACGCTTCCGTGCGTGTGCGGGACGGGGCGGAGCAGTTGTGCGGTGAAGTACGACTTGACCAGGCCGACCTCTGAACCGATCCGACGGGCCGCGATCTGTGCGTTGCCGCTGAGATAGTGCCCCGTCACCGGATCGACCGGATCGTTACGCGCGTCGCGGACGACGGACGAGGAGAAGGACGATAGTCGTACTTGGGGAAACAGTCGATCGATCAGCAGCTTGTCCGTCGGGCTGTACTGTTCGTCGAACAGCTCGGTGGTCTGGATCTGATAGTTGCCGCTCACGCTCACGACGCGCGTGAGACGGCGGCCGACTTCCGCGCCGAATCCCCGCCGCGCGAAGTTGAAGCTCGTCCGGATCTGCTGTTCAGCAATGGCCGAGAGGGACGCGTCGGCGGCCGTGCCGAACACCCGCGGTTCGCGGAAGGTGCCGAGGACCCGGTACTCGGTAAATCCGAAGCCGGACACTTCGCCGGTGACCGGCGTTTGACTCGCGAAAAACGGCGAGTCCTTTGGCCGGAGACTGATGCGCGTGAACAGGTTGACCGAACGATTCTTTCCGAACAGGTTCCGACGGCCGATCTCGAAGAACGCGCGGGGCGCCAGTTCCAGGTGCTCGGAGGCGACCCCGCCGTCGCCCTCGGTCCTGCGGATGCGGCGCCCCGCCTCGAAACCGCCCCCGAAGGACGCGGACGTCACCGGTGCCTCCTCGACCGTGATCAGGACGTCGCGCGTCGTTTCGTCGCCGTGGCCGATCAGCGTGATCCGCGTACGCGCGAAGAGCCCGAGTGCGGCGAGGCGGCGCTGACTTTCGGTGAGCGCGGCCATGCCGAGCGGATCGCCGGGCTTGAGCTGCAGCTCGCGATCGATCGTTTCGGTGCGGGTCCGCTCGTTGCCCGCGATCAGCACGTGGTCGACGAACAGTCGCGGCCCTTCATGCACCGTGAACACGACGTCGGAGCGGGTGCCGTCGGCGCTCAGACCAGGGTTGCTGTCGACGGTGGCGCTCTGAAATCCGAGGTCGGCGTAACGGACCTGGATGGCGTCGCGATCGACCGCCAGCTGAGTCAGGAAGAATGGACGGCCGGGCTGGAGTCCGAGCGTCTCGGTCAACGTGGATTCAGCGACGGCCTGGTTGCCGGTGACCCTCACCGAGCCGACCATCGTGCGTGCGTTCTCAGTGATGACGATGCGGATCGCGACCGGGGTCTCGGCATCCCCCGCACCGGTGGACGTCGGTTCGACGGCGGCTTCCGCTCGCGCCGAGGCGAACCCGCGTCGGCGGTACAGGTTCTCGATCGCGGACAGGTCTGCGTCGAGGGTCGCGGCGGCAAATGGCTGGCCGCTGCGCACCCGGAGTCCGGGCGCGAGTTCTTCGAGCGGCACCGACTGATTGCCGGAAATCTCCACGCGCGCCACGCGGTACAGCGAGCCTCTCTTGAGGGTGAAGGTGATCAGCAGGTCGCCACCGGATGTTTCGCGGCTGTGCGGCGCGGCCGCATCGCGGTAACCCTGCGAGCGGAGATACTCCTCGATGTTGTTGCTGGAGTCTTCGAGGAGATCTTCATCGGCCGACCCTTCGCGTGCAACCGGCACGAGCTCGTCGCGCCGGCCCGCCGGAAGCGGATCCCCGTTGAACGCGACGCGGACATGCGGGCCGAGCACCGGCGTCAGCGTCACTCGGGCGGCGCGGTCCTCGTCCACCAGCTCGGTCCTGATCGTCAGGCGCGCCGCGTAGTGGCCCTGGTCCCGGCGGTCTTGGATGTACTGCTCGATCCGTCGGTTCAGCGCCTCGCGCTCGTAAGGAGCACCGATCGAAAGGTCGAGTCGTTTCAGCAGGTCCGCTCGCGAGATCTCCGGCGAGCCAACGATGTCGATCGCCCTGATGCTGGTGCGCGCACCGATGTCGAGCGCGAAGACGAGCACGCGGCGCTGGGGTGGCCCTCCGGCGTCGGGTCGCGCGGTCACCCGTGCCCGCAGGTACCCACGCTCGGCAAGCTGCTCGCCGATGAAGGACGCCATGTCCGGGATACGGTTAGCCGATACCGTTCCGCCGAACCGATTCACGACTGCTTCCCGCAGGCCCTTTTCGTCGATGCCGGGCGCATCCAGCGGGCCAGCGAACGCAACCCTCTCGATCGGGCGCGCCGGGACGAGCTCGTAGCGGAGGTCGACGCCACTGCCCGCCATGTCGGCGTGCACGATGACGTCCTCGAAGCGACCCGTGCTGAACAGGTGGGTGATCGACTCGCGGACGTCGAGCATCGTCAGCGGGTGTCCGATCCGCGTGACAACCATCTCCACGAGCTTGGGGTCGGTGGTCTCGCGGCCTTCGGCGGCAAGTCGGACGGCCGCCACCGGTCTGCCCAGATAGTCTCCGACGTCGGCGCTGGTGGCCGCCGGCGCGAACACGATGAGCATGCCCGCGAGGCCTGCCGTCTCCAACCGCATCAGAAGGTATGCCTCACGCGGACCTCGATCGCGTAGGTCTCGTCCTCGTTCCGGGAGAGGATCCACGACAGACGATCGCTTGCGTCGTATTCGAGCAGCAGGATCTGGTCGGCGAACGACGAGTTGAGGCTGCGCGAGAACGTCAAATACACGCGTTCCGAGACGCGTTTGCCGACCGTGACCCGGGCTGATGGGCTGACGCGCGTCGTTTGCGATTGACTGTAGGGATCGAACAGCGACGGCGTCAGCTGGAAGGTGTCGACGCCGAACGTCTGCTCCACGACGCGTCCGACCTCCGACGAGATCGGGCTGGCCAGGAGCTGCGTCGCGCGGGTTGTGAGGATGTCCCGTTCGAGCTCGCTGGGGTTCTGCCGTGCGCGCAGCTCCGCGTTGCCTGGACCCTGCTCGCGACGGACATCGCTGAAGAGCAGCGCCAGCACGTCTGCGGCCGGAAGAGGCGGATCCGACTCGAGGGTCGGCTGCAGCCGTTCCATCGTTCCTGCGGCCCTCACGATGACACGGTACGTCTGGCCCGGCACGCGCACGCGCGTTTCGGCCTCGACGTCGAAGAACGGCTCGATGCGTGTCGGGTTGGTGAAGTCGATGGCGCCCTTGGTCACCAGATAGCGCCGGCCTTCGAAGCTCACCTCGCCGCGATCGACTTCGGCCCGCCCGAAGAGCTGCGGCCGATCGTAGGTGCCGCGCAACTGGAGGTCGGCGCTCGCGACCAGCCGCGCCAGGTTGTTTTGGATCCGGAGCGTCGACGGGACCCGCACCTGAATGTCGAAGCGCAGCGGCACCGTCGCGGCGGTCGCGGCCGCCGACTCAGCCGCCCCGGCCGTCGATCCGCCGCGCCGCCCGAAATCGAACAGCCCCCCCGTGGCGTCGATCCGCCGGCTCCACAGCGCGTTCCTGACGGTGACCGTGCCGACCAGGGTCGGTGCCTTGAAGTTGCCGCGCACGGTCAGGTCGGCATCGACGAGGGATCGAACGCCCTCTGGGTACCGGAGCTGCATCCCGGTGCCGCGGGCGCTGACACTCAGCTCGCCCGGGAGGTACCCTTCGAAGCCGATGCGGCCGCCGAACTGTACCTGGCCGCCGCCCATGACCGCCGTCACATCGTCCAAACGCAGGCCGCTCGAGTCGAAGTGAATGACCCCGTTGATCGCATCGAGCGCGTTGGGCAGCGAGAAGTGGCGAATGCGGCCTTCGGCGATTGTGGCGTTCCCGGAAAATACCGGTTCGTACAGCGGGCCGTTCACCGCGGCGACCAGCTCAGCGCGACCCGATCCGCGCACGTCCCGGAAGAAGCCCTGAAGGATGCCGAGGTTCGCGTCGCCGACCGCCTGCAGCGCGATGGTCTGATCGTGCAGCGCGATCGTCCCGCCCACCGCCAGCCGGGTATCCACGCCGACGAGCTGGAAGTTCTCCACGCGCACGACGTGCTGATCGAGCGCGAGCCGGATGGGTGCCGCGTTTCGCACCGCGTAGTCGAACAGCCGCATGTCGAGGCTGTCGACCGTCGCGTCGACCAGCAGACGATCGACGTCGGCCAGCTCGCCGACGACTCGGATGGAGCCGCTGGCGATGACTGTGGTGAAGGGGGAGAGCTTCGGCACGAAGAGGCGGACGTAAGGATCGAGCGAACTGTCGTGGAACCGGAACGTCAGCTCCGCATCGGCTTGCGGCGTCAGCGCCATGCGGCCGGTGCCGGTAATCGCGAGACGGGGCGACGCCGCGTCGACCTCGGCGCTCAGTTGGTTCCCGCGAAGGGAGAGCGTCCCGGTCACCTGCCCAACGCCCTCCTCCGAGACGAACAGATCGTTGACGCGGAACCGAACGTCGTACCGCGGCACGTCGAACGTGCCGCTGCCGCCGGCAGTGAATTCGATGAGACCGGAGGGCCTGATCTGCGGATAGTCGAACGCCGCGATCTGTTCCGCCGGAATCCGGCGCGCGTCGGCATTGAACGAGTAGGTGGAGTCCCACCCGATATAGGCCGCGCCCGTCATCGCTCCGCCGCCCTTGGCGAGCGAGACCGCGTCGAGCCTGACGCCCATCCCGTCGAAGCGCAGCGACGCCGTGGCCTTCTGAAAGGGCTCGCCGTACGCCTTGCCCTCGTCGATCGTCATCGCGCCGAAGCCGACCGGCCGCGCGTACTCGCCGGTAAGATGAAAGTCGCCGGTCAGTCGCCCGGACACCGGATAGTCGTCGATTTCGAACGCGTGGCGGAGACCGTCCAGGTCGCGCCGCGTCAAGCGGAAGCGCGCGTTGATCTCGTCGGCCCCGCTCGGAACCGAACCGACCGCGAAGAGGCCTTCGGCGCGAATTTCCGAATCGTCCTGGCGCACCAGCCCGTCGCGGACGGTCAGGTAACCGCTCTCGTACACAATCCGGGCGTCGCCCTCGCCCCAGACGGTGTCCCACGCGCGAAGATCCTCGCCGCTGAACAGCCCTTCCACGCGGGGCCGCCGAAACGGACCACTCATCACGCCGTCGAACTCACCACGCCCGCCGAACGGCACAGGGTTGGTCTGCGATCCGAAATCCGTGATGAGGCCGGCGAGAATCTGATCGCTTTCCTGCCAGTCGCTGCTCGTCACGTGAAACTGAATGCGGGAGCGATCGCTCCACGCCGTCGTCCCCTCGAATGCGACGTGCGTGCGCTCGCTCGCAAACTGCCCCCCCTCAAGCTGCACCTCGTCGGCGCTGAGCTGATACGTCACTTCGCCGGCGATCGGCAGGTGCGCGGCGAGCGGCTGGGGCGCAAACGGTCCCCATTCGTGAAGCGCGTGGTTCTCGTCGGCGGCCCGTGCCGCCGCCAGCGAAGCGGTCATCGGTTGCGCGCCTTCCGGCATCGTCACGGTGATCTGACCGCCCTGACGGTTCTCCGGGAAAAGGCCTCGGGACCATTCGAGATGGTGACGGCCGGCAGCGCGTCCGGCGAAGCGGAGTCCCCGCAGCGCGTAGAAGTCGGTCACCTGCACGAGGTCGACGTTGTCATACTCCGTGTCGAACCGAGCCGTCCACCGCCCGGGCGCTCCGAGGGGTTTGATCGAGAAGTCGAACGTCGCGGCGCCCCCATAGAGATCCGCCCTGGCATTCCTCACTTCGAACAGGTTCCGCGTCCAGTGAAGCGATCCCTGCAGTAAGGGGAAACGGTAGGCATACACGCCGAGGGCTTCGCTCGTGAACGTGCCCGCCAGATCGTGCCCGCCCTTGAACAGGTGAAAGGCTCCGGCGAAATCGCCATCGCCGGTAAGCTGCCAGGGCTGGTCCTTGAAAAAAATCTCGCGCATTCGCGGAAAGTGCACTCGCGACTTGACGTCGTACAGCATCTCGGGCCAGCGATCGAAAGCCAAGGTACCAACCGCAACGGTCTTCGCCCCATCCGTTTCGATGTCGATCTGTTCCATCTGCAGGTTGCTGCCCTCGATGGCAAACCGCGCCTTCATGTTCGTCCACATCGGCAGGTGATCCTGGATGCGCACGGTTCCGTTGTCGAAGCTCACCTGTCCCCGATAGTGCGGCTCGAACGGACGGTAGCCGATGTCCAGGTCGATGTTCGGCGCGACAACGCTCCATGGCGTCTCGTGGTTCTCGTACGAGAACTGCCCGCGCCAGGCGCGAAGATAGCTGAGCGTCGTGGTGAAGCGTTTCTCCTTGTCGGGGCGATCCGCGTCGGTGCTGCGCGGCAACTTCGGGAAGCTGTGGCCGTCCCTCCACTCTTCGACCAGCATCTGCCAGTCCACCAGCTCGACGGATGTGACGACGAACTCGGGGCGGCGCGCGACGGCTTTCGACCAGTCGAGCGAGATTGACAGCCGCTCGGCAGTGAAGAAGGGCCGGTCACCGGTCGCGCGGCCCTCGATGCTGAAATCCTCGAGCACGACGCGTCCACGGAGCAGGTGAATCGACAGCCGCCCAACATGAACGGGCCGGTTCAGGCGTTTGGAGCCCTCGCGCTCGGCGAATGAGCGGGCCGCCGGCCCGAGATCGATCGTCAGCGTGCTGACGATCGCCGCCGCCAGGATGGCGATGATGAACATCAGCCCGAGGCTGAGGTATCGGAGAGCCTTGTGCCCGCGGATGGTCGACCAGATCTTCACAGTTCCCCACATTCACGGCGGAGCACGCCGAGGAGCGCAGAGGACGAGGTCCGGAATCCCGCGGGTCTTGTGGCGTCTGCGGTGAATATCGTCCTCATACAATCACAACCAGCAGCGCGCCGGCGTCGACCGACTGGCCGTCACGAACCCTGATGTCGGCGACGGTTCCATCATGAGTGGCCCGCAGCTCATTTTCCATCTTCATGGCTTCGATCACGACGACCGGCTGGCGGGCATGCACCGCTTCCCCGGCCCGGACGAGGACGCGGACCACCTTACCGGACATCGAGGCCACAACCCGCTGAGGTCCGAGGGTTGCCTGCCCACTTTGGACTTTCCGGCCCCAACGGCGTCGGCCATCGAGGGAGACCGTCATCGGCACTGGCCCGATCTGGACCGTGAACCGGTCCGCAACGGGCTCCGGGGTGATGCTCACCTCGTGGCTGGAGACGCTCCGCCCGCCGTCGTGCTCAACCAGCAGGGACCAGATGTGCGCGTCCACGCGAACAGCGTCGACTACCCGCTCTCGTCCATCGATCGTCGCCACGAAGCGCCCGTTCGCGCGCTGGAGGTTCACCTGGCGCATCCGGCCGTCGATTTCGACCTCGAAACGCAACGTGTCAGTACTCCACGCGCCGCGACCGTGCGGTCATGCGCCGCGAGGTCCCACGATGTCGCCTCGCAGGCCTTCGGTTCTCGCCTGGGCTTTCCAGCGGTGCGTTCCCACGCTGACATTCTCGCGCGCGGCCGCCGTGAGAGAGGCCTGAAGCCCAACGCTGATCGCGGCGATCTCCTGGAGAGCAACTGGCGGCTCGACGAAGGGTCGTCCTTCGCGCCCCGCCACGACCTCATCGAGATAGGCCGTGTGGAACCGGCCCGCCAGAAAGTCGGGCTGCGCCAGCAGCCACATAAAGAGCGGCAGCGTTGTCTTGATTCCGCCGATCCGATACTCCGCGAGGGCGCGACGCATGCGCGCGATCGCGCTCGGGCGGTCTTCGGCCCAGGCGATCAACTTCGAGATCATGGGGTCGTAAAAGATCGGGACGTCGAGGCCTGCGCTGGCGCCGCTGTCGTCCCGAATCCCCGGTCCCGACGAGGCTCGGAGCTGGTGGATCTTGCCCGGCGAGGGTTGAAACCCGTTGTCGGGATCCTCAGCGTAGATGCGGCATTCGATCGCGTGACCCGCGGGCGTCAGCATCCGGCCGGCATCGAGATCCAGCCGTTCGCCTCGGGCGATGCGAATCTGCCAGCGGACCAGATCGATCCCGGTGACCATTTCGGTGATCGCATGCTCGACCTGCAGCCGCGTGTTCATCTCGAGAAAATACGAGCGGCCATCCTCGTCGAGCAGGAACTCGACCGTGCCGGCGTTGGTGTAGCCGACCTCGCGCGCGACCGACGCCGCCTGCGCGGCGAGTTTCTGGCGCAGCGCGGGCGGGACGGCGCCGGAAGGCGTCTCTTCCACGACCTTCTGATGGCGCCGCTGGATCGAGCATTCGCGCTCGACGAACGGGACGACAGTGCCGTGCTCGTCGGCGAGCAGCTGCACCTCGATGTGACGCGGCCTCGTGAGACGGCGCTCGAGGTACACGGCCGGATCCCCGAACGCGGTACCAGCTTCCGAACGGGCGGCGCGAACCGCGCCGCCGAGATCCGCCGGGTCGCTGACCGTCCGCATGCCCTTGCCGCCGCCGCCGGCAACCGCCTTCACGAGCAGCGGATACCCGATTGATTCCGCGACGTGTGCCACTTCCGCGCCTGACGCATCGGCGGCGAGCGCCGTTCCGGTGCCTGGCACCACCGGCAGGCCGGCCCGCGCGGCGGCTGCGCGCGCAGCCGTCTTGTTTCCCATCAGTGCAACGGCCCGGGGCGTGGGGCCAATAAAGGTGAGCCCGGCATCGGCCACCGCGGCGGCGAAGCTCTCGTTCTCGGCGAGGAAGCCATAGCCGGGATGAACGGCGTCGGCGCCGGCGCGGCGCGCCGCGTCGACAATGCGATCGATTCGCAGATAGCTGTCCTGTGGCGCGCTTGCTCCGATGGCATGCGCCTCGTCGGCGTACCGCACGTGCAGCGCCGCACGGTCGCATTCGGAATAGACGGCCACCGTCGACAGGTCCATTTCCCGGCACGCGCGGATGATGCGCACAGCGATCTCGCCGCGATTGGCGATCAGGATCTTGTTCACAGGTAACGCTTGATTGTAATCCCGCTCAGCCGGAGCCGCGCCGTGCTACGAGGTCGCCATTGCCAGCCGCGGCCGAGCTTTCTGCCTGGTCCCTGCCCGGTTCCCGGAGGCTCGGGGCCGCTAGAGCGGGATGTTCCCGTGTTTTTTCGGAGGATTTCGGTCGCGCTTGTTCTCGAGACTTCTCAACGCGGTGATGAGCTTCCGGCGTGTGTCACGCGGCCGAATCACTTCGTCGATGAACCCGCGGCTGGCGGCGATAAACGGGTTCGCGAACTTGTCACGGAATTCCGCCACTTTCTCTGCCCGCGCCACCGCTCTGTCGGCCGCCGTCTCGAGCTCGCGCTTGTAGAGGATCTCCACGGCCCCTTCCGGTCCCATCACGGCAATCTCGGCCGTCGGCCACGCGTAGTTGAAGTCCGTCCTGAGGTGCTTGCTTGACATGACGCAGTAGGCGCCGCCATAGGCTTTTCGCGTGATGACGGTGATCTTTGGCACCGTGGCTTCGGCGAATGCGAACAGCAGCTTGGCGCCCTGCTTGATGATGCCGCCGTACTCCTGCACCGTGCCGGGCAGGAAACCCGGCACGTCCTCGAATGTGACAAGCGGAATATTGAACGCATCGCAGAAACGCACGAACCGGGCGCCCTTGACCGACGCGTCGATGTCCAGGGTGCCCGCCAGTACCGACGGCTGATTCGCGACGATGCCGACCGGCCGGCCATCGAGCCGGATGAACCCGACGATGAGGTTGCGTGCGTAGTACTGATGGACTTCGAGAAAGCGGCCCTCGTCGGCGATCGTGTGAATCAGCTCCAGCATGTCGTACGGCTGACTGGGAAGCGGCGGGATCAGGCGGTCCAGCGCCTCGTCCGCCCTGTCAGGGGAGTCGGTCGTGGTCGTCCGCGGCGGATCGTCCAGGTTGTTGGCAGGCAGGAAGGACAGCAGGTCCCTTATCAGCGCGAGGCACTCGCGATCATCCTCGACGGCGAAATGCGCCACCCCGCTCGTCGCGTTGTGCGTCATCGCGCCGCCAAGCTGCTCCTTCGTCACTTCCTCGTGCGTCACCGTCTTGATGACGTCTGGACCGGTCACGAACATGTAGCTCGTACCCTTGACCATGATCGTGAAGTCGGTGATGGCGGGCGAATACACCGCGCCGCCTGCGCAGGGACCCATGATCGCGGAGATTTGCGGAACGACGCCAGAGGCGAGGGTGTTCTTCAGGAAAATGTCGGCATAACCGCCGAGGGACAGCACGCCTTCCTGGATCCGTGCGCCGCCCGAATCGTTCAATCCGACGACCGGTGCGCCCAGCTTCATCGCGAGATCCATGATCTTCACGATCTTCGCGGCATTGGTTTCCGAAAGCGACCCGCCGAACACGGTGAAATCCTGTGCGAACGCGAAGACCTGGCGGTCTCCGACGAGGCCGTGGCCGGCGACGACGCCGTCCCCCGGCGTAATCTGCTCCGCCATGCCGAAGTCGTGACAGCGGTGTGTGACGAGTTTGTCGACCTCCTCGAACGTGCCTGGATCGAAGAGCAGATCGATTCGCTCGCGGGCGGTGAGCTTGCCGGCGGTGTGCTGGCGCTCCAGACGGTCGGCGCCCCCGCCCAGAGATGCGCGCCGCTCCAGATCATCGAGGGTCTCGCGTGGATTCATCGGAGCTCTCAGCCGTCAGCCGTCAGCCACCAGCGAACCCGTTGACAGTCATGGCTGAGGGCCGAGAGCTACGCTTTGACCGCCTGGGCTTTCTCCCAGTCCTTCAGGAATTTCTCGAGCCCGATGCTCGTCAGGGGATGGTTGAACAACTGGTCGATGACCGCCGCCGGACAGGTGCAGATATCGGCGCCCATCCGCGCCGCTTCGATGATATGGATGGGATGCCGGCAGCTGGCGACAAGCACTTCGGTCTTGAATTCGTAGTTGTCGAAGATCTCCACGATCTCGCGGATCAAATCCATCCCGGAGGTCCCCACGTCGTCCAGCCGGCCGACGAAGGGGCTCACGAAGCTGGCGCCGGCTTTTGCTGCGAGCAGAGCTTGAGCGGCGGAAAAAACCAGGGTCACGTTGACGGGAATACCTTCTCCCGACAGCATCTTGCAGGCCCGCACGCCGTCGCGGGTGAGCGGTACCTTGACGACCATGTGGTCGTCGATCTTCGCGATGTCGTGGCCTTCGCGGATCATCCCCGCAAAATCGGTCGCGACGACCTCGCCGCTGACCGGGCCCTGGACAATGTCGCAGATCTTCTTCAGGTTCTGGCGGAAGTCCCCCGGCTCCTTCGCCAGCAGCGACGGGTTGGTCGTGACCCCGTCGATGATCCCGATGGCGGCCAGCGTCTCGATGTCCTTGATGTTGCCGGAATCGATGAAGAGCTTCATAGGTACTCCTGAAATTGCCGAACGCAGATTTCAGATTGAATTGCCGACCAATCGTCAACCAATCTGCAGGTCTGCAATCAACAACCCGCAATGTCCCGCATCCGTGATTCTACCTTAGCGCGCCGCCTCCTCGATCCGGGTTGATTCCGCGCTGACGTTCCCGGCTTTGTCGATCGCCTTCACCACGTAAGCGAACCGCGCGCCCCGCGCCACCATGTCCCTGAACGTGGTCAGCTGAATCGGAGCGGGGGTTACCGGCATCAGCGCGCCTCCTGGCATTGACGCGCGAAGGACGATGTACCCCGCCACATCGCTTTCGGTATTGGGATTCCAAATCAGGGTGATGGCGCCCTCTGAAGGAATCGGGGTCACTCCGGTGGGTGCGGTCGGGGGGAACGTATCTTTCGGGGTCGTGCACCGTGGAGGGGCCGCATCGCTCTCGAGTGACAATTCACCGTACGTCCATACAGCGCGAACCGTGTAGCACCGTTCGACGCCCCAGGCGATGCGCGCATCCACGAACTCCCGTTCGGCAATGGGAGTCTTGGTCAAGCGCGTTTCAAGGGCCGTCACCGGCAATCGTTTCTCGGTCGCCCCATCGGAGCCGGAGCTTGCGGCCGGCGGGGTCACGTCATACACGTGGGATGCCGATCGTCGGCGTCGGAGCGCCGAGACTCGTCGATGCCAACACCCCTCCGGGGGAGGACACCTTCTCCGGAGGTTCCGCGGCCGCGGTCGCCCATGTCACCTTCATACTGGTCTCGTCGTACGTCACGTCCGGTTGCGACGGCGCAGGGGGCGCCTGGGCCAGGGTGACGACCGCCCGCGGCGATAAGGCCCCGCGGCGTCGGCGGGTGCTGATGCCGACGCCAACGAAGGTGCGCGACGGAGCGCCCACCGGGCCGACGAGCGGCGTCGGGTGCTCGAAGTCCGCGGTCGAGGCCGGCAAGGTCACGTCGATTGGCTGCAGCGCGGCCGGGCCGAGATCTTCGTGAGCGGTCCCCACGGCGCCTTGATCGAGGCCTGCGCCTTGCGGGGGCTCGACGTCGCTAATCGGATCGCCCGGTTCGACGGTTTCGTCTGGATCGCGGGGCGACTTGACCGGGACACTCGCGATTCTGGTGCCTCGTTTGAGCAGAACTTCGTCGGAGACGTTGGTCGGACCCGTCAGCGCGTAGATCTCCACCCGCTCGATGTTGGCCGGGCGGGAGCCATCGGTATTCTCGGCGGGCACGACGAAGCGGAGGTCGACACGATCGCCGCGCCGTTGCGCGGTCAGATCCCCGGGCGCGACCGGTACCCTGACCAGTGGGGGCTGCGGCGGACCTTTGACGCCGCACGCAGCACACAAGGCCGCCAGAAGAAAGAGGACGCGGATATTTCTTGCAGCGCGCCGTCCGATCCCTGGTTCGCGAACGATCCCCGTCCCCTTTTCGACATTTTCACAGAATGTACCGGGACAGGTCGTCGTTCTTCACGATGTCCGCGAGCATCCGCGTCACGTACGCGTCGTCGATGATCACGCGCTTGTCGCGCAGGTCGGGTCCTTCGAAGGATATCTCGTCGAGCAGTTTCTCCATCACCGTGTGCAGACGTCGCGCGCCGATGTTCTCCGTGCGCTCGTTCACGATCGTGGCGAAATCGGCGATGCGGTGAATGGCATCGTCGGTGAAAGAGAGCTCGATGCCCTCCGTTTCCATCAGCGCCATGTACTGCTTCACGAGCGCGCTTCGCGGCTCCGTGAGGATCCGGACGAACTCGTCCTTGCCGAGGGCGTCGAGCTCCACGCGAATAGGAAAGCGCCCCTGCAGCTCCGGGATGAGATCGGACGGCTTCGAAACGTGAAAGGCGCCCGCCGCGATGAACAGGATGTGGTCGGTCCGTACCATCCCGTATTTGGTGTTGACGGTCGTGCCTTCGACGATTGGCAGGATGTCGCGCTGGACGCCTTCGCGGCTGACGTCCGGACCATGACCCCCTTCGCGGCCGGCGATCTTGTCGATTTCGTCGATGAAAATGATCCCGGCCTGCTCGACCCGCTCGACCGCCGTGCGCGCCACACTGTCCATGTCGATCAGCTTCTGCTCCTCCTCCTGACCGAGGTACTGAAGCGCCTCCGGCACCTTCATCTTGCGCTTCTTCGTCTTGCCTTGAAAGAGACCGGGCAGCATGTCTTTCAAGTTGATATCGACTTCTTCGACCGACGATCCGGCGATGATTTCGAACGAGGGAAACCCCTTTTCGCGCACCTCAAGCTCGACCATGCGCGAGTCGAGCCGGCCGGCTCGAAGCTGCTCGCGAAAACGCTCGCGCGTCTGGTTCTGCTGGTCGGGGACTGAAGGCAGATCCTGTTCGGTTGCAGCCGGCCGGGTCGGAGGCAGCAGGATGTCGAGCAGACGCTCCTCGGCATTCTGGGCCGCCTTGCTCCGCACTTCTTCGAGTCGCTCCCCGCGCACCATTTCAACGCCAAGCTCGACGAGGTCACGAACCATCGACTCGACGTCGCGTCCAACGTATCCAACCTCGGTGAATTTCGAGGCTTCGACTTTCACAAAGGGCGACTGTGCGAGACGCGCCAGCCGCCGGGCGATCTCGGTTTTGCCGACGCCGGTCGGGCCGATCATCAGGATGTTCTTGGGAGCGATTTCCTCGGCGAGTTCGGGGGCCAGCTTCTGACGGCGGGTCCGGTTGCGAAGCGCGATGGCCACCGCCCGCTTGGCCGCCCCCTGGCCGACGACGTACTTGTCCAGCGCGGCCACGATTTGTCGGGGCGTCAGCGCCTCGGTCGAGGTCTTGGTCGCTTCAGGCAGGTAGATCGGCACTGACACCTCGTCGCGGGCGCACGTTATAGTTCTTCGAGGACCAGATGTGCGTTCGTGTAAATACAGATTTCGCCGGCGATCAGCATCGCCTTTTCGGCGATCGTCCGTGCGTCGAGCTCGGTGCTGCCGGCGAGTGCTTTGGCAGCGGCCACCGCATATGGCCCACCCGATCCGATTCCGACGATCCCGTCGTCGGGCTCAATCAGATCGCCGGTGCCCGACAGCAGGAACGTAGACGTCTTGTCGAGAACCACGAGCATCGCCTCCAGCCGGCGAAGAATCCGATCGCTCCGCCAGTCCTTCGCGAGCTCGACGGCCGAGCGCTCCAGATTGCCCCGATATTGCTCCAACTTCGACTCGAACCGGGCAAAGAGCGCGAACGAGTCGGCTGCCGAGCCCGCGAATCCGGCGAGGATGCGATCATTGTAGAGCCGCCGAATCTTGCGCGCGCGCTGCTTGACGACCGTCTGGCCGAATGTGACCTGGCCATCACCCGCCAGGACCGCGCGGTCGCGGTGACGGACCGCGAGAATGGTGGTGCCGTGGATCATCGATTTTCTGACTCTATCGGCCCAACGATCCGAGTGTCAAGAAAACGGGACTGGGCTGCCCTCTGCCGGTGACACGGGCATCGTCGCAAATCACCTCCTACCCTTTTTGGCCCATACCTGGCACGGCTCGCGTGGCAAATGAGTTGCTCTAGTGAAGCAGTACAGTTAGTTCTGACGCCGGCGGATGGGCTGTCCCATGGGGCTGGGGAAAGAGTCAGTCATGAAACGATTACCTGCGATCATCGGCGGCGTCACCATGGCCACGGTCCTGGTCCTTGGGGCGCCGACCTCAAGTGCGGCTCAGCATCGTCAGGGGGGCGGCGGCGGGCGCACCTCGGGCGGCGGTGGTGGCGAGCGTGCGGTTCCACGAGGCGACTCCGGCGGCGGCGGGCGGGCCTCGGCGCCCGCGCCAGTCTCTGGAGGCACCGCCGCGGCCCCTCAGCGTGGCTCTGAAGGGGAACGAAGCGGCGGGCAGCGCGCTGAGCCGGCCAGCCGGCAGCGCTGGGGGCAGTCGTCTGGCGACGTCGCCGTGGCGCGTCGAGGTCCCCGTCCGCCTGGAAATCATCCAATCTATATCAACGGCGGCTACTACCACGGCTATTACCCGTGGGGGTATGGCGGCTATGGCTTCGGCGGCTATGCTGGCGGATATTACGACCCGTGGTTTTATGGCAGCGCGTACAGCGGCTACGGCTTGGGATACTACGGCGGCGGCTACTACCCGGGCCCCCACTACTCTGGGTTTGGAGGAAGGTTCGGTTCGCATCAAGGTGAAGCCGCGGAACGGGTCGGTTTACGTCGACGGCTATTTCGCTGGCGAGGTGGACGACTTCGACGGGGTCTTCCAGCGCTTGCACGTGGAGCCGGGAGCGCATCGCATCGAGGTGCGGGCTGACGGTTACGCGGCGCTGTCCTTCGAGGTTCGCGTGCCTCCGGGCCGCACCGTGAACTACAGCGGCGAGCTCAGAAAACTGCCGTAGCGACTCCTCGCAAGTCTCAAGTCAAGTCTCAGTCCGATCGATTTCGGACTCGAGACTTCAGACTTGAGACTTTCTTCTCGTCATCCACCAGTAAATCGGAATTCCCGCCGCGATCACGAGCAGCCCTGCGCCGGAGGGTCCAGGGTTGCGGTAGATGGCGTTGACCACCATGATGAAGCTCATGATCACGAAGACGGCCGGCGTGATTGGATAACCCAGCGCCCTGAATGGACGCGGCGCGTGCGGCTCGCGCGTTCGCAGCACGAACACCGCGGCCACCGCAATGCCGCCAAAGAGGGTAATCGCGAAGCCCACGTAATTCGTCAGCGCGTCCAGGCTGCCCGTGAGGATGAGCATGCTCGCCCAGCACGCTTGCGCGACGATGGACACCGCCGGCGTCTTGAACCGCGGATGCACGCGTCCCGCCGCCGGAAAGAACACCCCGTCGCGCGCCATGGCGTAGTAGACACGAGGTCCCGCGAACGTCCATGCGTTGATTCCGGCGGCGAGGCTGATGATCGATACCGCTCCCATGATGTCGCCTGCCCGGGTGCCCAACAGGCGTTCGGCAACCACATCGAGCACGCTGCCCTTCACCTTCGCGAGCTCCTCGACCGGCATTACGTACAGATAGAGCACGTTCATCAACAGATAAATGATGATGACCGCGACGGTGCCCAGGATGAGCGCCAGCGGTAGATTCCGTCCCGGTTCGCGGATCTCCTCCGCCATATACGCGGCCGCATTCCAGCCCGAGTAGGTAAACATCACGGGAACCAGCGCGAGCACCCACGCGGTCGGCGCCACTACACCGGCGGTCTGCCGCAGATTTCCGTCGACCCGGCCCCAAGCGAAAAACCGACGGCAATGAACACGAGCAGCGCTGTAACCTTGAGCGTCGCCAGCACGTTGCTGACGATCCGGCCCGGGACCGACGCCGCGTATGTGCACGAGGGCGAACAGCGCCACCGCGCTGATCGCGACCAGCGTCCTCCGGGAGAACGTCAGCGGCACGTAGGGAATCGGCACGACGAAGAAGGGCGTGGGATCGGCGGCGCCGGGAATGAACCGGTCGAGGTACAGGACGAGCACGACCGCGCTCGCCGCCATTGCGCCGGCAAAGCCGGCCACAAAGGAAGTCCAGCCTGTCAGAAATCCGGCCAGCCTGCCATAGGCCTCTCGCAGATAGACATATTCGCCGCCGGCGCGCGGCCGTAACGCCGCCAGCTCCGCGTACGCCACGGCGCCGGCGAAGGCGAGGGCGCCGCCGGCGACCCAGGTGGCGAGAAACAGCCAGGGATTCGGAACGTTGGCGGCAATGATCGGAGGCGTGAAGAGGATCCCGCCACCAATCACGTTCGAGACGATGATGGCGGCCGCGTCGAACGGGCCGAGCCGGCGATCGAGTGACGTCGCTGGAGTGTCGGTCATGATCGAGGCGGCCGTTTCATCGCGTGATGAGCCGCCGCTCGATCGGACGTTCGCCGATGCGCACCCATTGCTGGGCCCCATACTTCGCGAAGAGGTCCACCTTCGCGTCGACGAACTGCGAGTTCTGCAGCATCTGGGCGCGTGGTTCCGTTCCGGTGTAGCCGAGCTTCATGTTGACGGTGATCGGTTGCGAGGTCGCGCCTGGCTGGAGGCCCTCAGACCGCGTCACGGGAACCCAGACGGTGCCCCATTCATCCTTGTCGTCGCCCCGCCGGAACACCGCGTTGATCTGCAGCGCGACGAGCGGCTGGTCGGAGACGTTTTTCAGCTTGAAGGCGATCGAGGGCACCAGTTTGTTCTGGCCGTCGACGGGGCCGACGTCGTACCACCCTGTCGAGGCGTCGGCGATCTCGAGCGCTTTCGTGAGATCGACCGGGGGACCCCCGCACGCCGCCGACAGCATGGTGAGGAGGATCAGTTGCCCGGCGAGGACGCGCATGCGGCGACATTCTAGAACACTTTGACGTCCATCCGCTTGCGAGCGTCTTCGCGCGAAATCTGCCCGGCGAGAAACTGCGTCAAGTCGGCGCCCCGGACCCTGATCATGACTGTCCGCGCGTCGGTGTCCGTCGGCGCCAGCCGCGGATCATCGGAGTGGCGGCGCGCCGCAATGTGCAACCAGTCGCCGGTCTCGAGAGACAGGCCGCGGCTGTAATCGAGCATGGCGTCCATCAGCACGTTTTTCACTTCCGCGCGGTACGCCTCTTCCGGATCGTCGAGGGAGGGATCGGCCGCCGCTGCGGCCCGCGGCGAGGTTGTTGCCGCCGATCCGGTGAGAACGCGCGCGCCGGCCGGCAGCGGCATACTCCCCGCCGACGCCCCGCTGGAGCCGGCAGCCGACGGCGACGGGCGTGACCTGGAGCTCGACCCGCTTCAGCGCCTGTTCGAGGTTGGTGTCCCCGGTCTTCTGGACGACTGCGCGCAACGTCTCCAGCGCGCTGGCGAGGCCAAGATCGTTCTGGTCGAGGGTGCGGAACATCCACGGCAACGTGCCTTGGTACAGGAGCGTCGGGACTTCGACGTCGAAGAACATCCCGTAGTTTTCAATGCGGAAACCACGGACGCGTGCGCCTTCACTCACCAGCATGTCGGCGGGCACCAGCGCCTGCAGACGATCGCGGGTCAGGTTCGCGCCGTGCTCCACCGCTTCTTCGAGAACCCGCTCCATCACGCCGATCTGATACCGCAGTTGCCGCGGCTCGACGGCTGGCTGCGATTGCGCGGGCCTCGCCGCCGCGAATACCAGCAGGCCGGCGGCAAGGGTTGAAACAACTGTGCTCATGTTCTGTCCCTTATGGTCTCTGCGTCACACGGACCGCCAGGTCGTTCAGCAGGCGACGTTGCCGCATGACCTCGGCGCCGGTACCGTTTTGAATGTAGCCAAGGGTTCGGTCGATACGAACGAGATCGGCCGTGCGCTGGGCCTGCACCTCGCGCACCAGCTCACCGATCCGCAGCGCGAGTTCGCGCTGCTGCCGGCCCTCGCTCTGCTCGACGAGCGCCTGGACGCGGCGGACGATCTCCTCGGCGCCTGGCGCCGCCCTCTGGACGGTGGCGGGCCGCGAGGCTGCAACCGTCACCGCATGGAATTCGGCGCGCAACCGTTGTTCGAGCATCGCCAGCTCCGCTCGCCACGCGCTTGATTCGACCGGCGGGGGCGCGACCGGTTTCGCCGTCTCGCCGGTGGCCTCAATCGGCGAAGGTGCTATCCACCCCGTGCGCACCGAGAGCCCGCTGCGATCGTAGCGCACGTCGAGATTCGCGACGCCGGCAGCGATGCCGACGCACAGCAGCGCGGCCGCCGCCTGGGCCCAGACTGGAACCTCGCGAAGCGCCGCCCGCACGGGTGTCCGCCGCTCGGCTTTTGGCGGCGTCCCATGCGTGAACGCGCGAGCGGGCTCGGCGGGTGTCCAGGCGGCAAGCTGCGCCCGAACTCCAGCAAGCTCGGTCAGCTCCGCGCCGCACGCGGAACACCCGGCGACATGCGCGTCGAATGCCGCCCGCTCGGCCTGGTCCCCCTCGTCGTACAGATGTTCGAGGAGCGCCTCGTCTCGGTTTCCCTGATATGTGCAGAACATCTCGCTCATGACCCCAAGCCCCCATCAACTCTTGCCAGTTCACGCCGCAGCACAGTCAGGCCTTGGTACAGCCGGGTCTTCACCGTGCTCAGCGGGCAGCCCACCACCTCGGCAATCTCGCGGAAGGTGAGTCCGTGAAATTCCTTCAGGACAATCGCCGTGCGCTGCTCTTCCGGCAATCGTGCCATGACGCGTTCGACGGCGCGCGCCAGATCCTTGCGCGCGACGAGCTCTTCGATCGATTCCGATGGCTCGGCTGCCGCGGCAAGATCCAACAGGTCGACCCCTTCCGGCGCCTGGACCGTCGGCGCGCGCCGCTCGCGACGCATCCAGTCGCGGCACAGGTTGAGTGCGATCCGATAGAGCCAGGACGAGAACTTTGCCTGACCGCGGAAGCCGGGCAGCGCGCGAAACGCGCGGAGGAATGTCTCCTGGCACACGTCGCGTGCATCCTCTTCCCGGCCAATCGTGCGGTATGCGAGAACGTAGATCGGACGTTCCCATCGCAGGATGAGTTCGTTGAAGCTCTCGGCATCGCCGCCAACTGATTTTGCGACGAGCTCTTCATCCGTCCACGTCATCGTGGAGCGCGGAGGGTCCTCTTTTCTCAATCACTTAGACGACCGGCGGGTGCGCACGGTCTGGCGCGTTTGCAGCCTGCGTTTATTATATCGCGATCGTTGTTAAGCTGTTTGTTATCTGTTGGTTAGTGGAATATATCGCGTGCTGGTGTCTGAGAACGGCAGTGGCGGTCTCTGTTCGTTCGCGTTACAATCCGTCCTATTAAGACCCCGGCGCGCCGGTGAGAGGGGTCGATAGTCGTTCTTGATGTCCCGAAACACGCGAACTCATCGCATCCCCAGGCCGCTGAAAGGGGCCATTTCGACGGTGCCGGCCGCGGCCGTCCCCGCCCGCGAGCCCATCGTCTCGCTCCTCGCGAGAGCGCCCCGTCTTACCGACGTGCTGCCACATCTGCATCAACACGCGATCGATGCGACGCGCGGTACCTGCTCGTTACTGTTCGAGTTCGATCCGGGCAGCGGCATCATGCAAGCCACGTCTGGTTTCGGGCTCGAGGAGCTTGTCACGGACCCATGGATACCTGGTCCTCCGGAACACAAGCTCGTGTCGGAGGCCTTCGCGCGGCAAGGACCGACGTTCGTGGTTGACGCCGATCGACAGATGCCCGAATTGACCGAGCGTTTGCGCGCCCCGTCGGCATTGTTGGTGCCGCTCATCTCCGGCTCGCAGCGTACCGGACTGCTTGCCATCGGATTCGGGACGGCCCCGGTGTCGATGGCGGCCACCGGCGACACCGCCGCCGTCGCCGACACCTTCGTCGCGGCGCTCGAGCTCTTCCGTCTCCGCCAGAAAGCCGAGCTCCAAGGGGATCTGCGCGAGCTGGTCGACGAGTTCTCAGCCAGCCTCTCGGCCACGCTCAACCTGTCCGCGGGCCTCGATATTTTCTGTCATGGCGCCACCCGACTCTTCGGCGCCGATCGAACCTCCGTCTGGGTCCACGACCGACGCTCGCGCGACCTGATTCTGCGCGGCTCGTCGGATCCGGAGCATCTCGCGCGAGGCGCTCACGTGAGCGCCGACGACGCACTCGCGCCCGCCGCTGCCGCGATGCGGCGCGCCCGGGCGGAAGTTCTCCCGATGTTCGGCGCCTCGCCGACGCGGACCGTGACGGTTCCGTTGCGGGGATGCCGTCGTGCGCTCGGCACGATCGTGTTCGACGGGGTGCGCGTGGAAACCGGCGACGAACTCGATTTGCTGAATCGCGCCGACGAGCTCGGGCGTCAGCTTTCGAACGCCATCGAAAACCTGCAGTTGCTCGACGACGTGATGCGGTCGCATCGCGACCTTGAAAATGCCTTCGATTCGATCGCGCATCTGGTCGCCGTGACCGATCGGCGCGGGCGCATCACTCACGCCAACGAGGCCTTTGCGACGCGAATGAAACAGCCCCGCGAGCAGCTGGTCGACCGTCCACTTGCCGAATGCGTCGGCGAGGAGCTGGCGCTCTGGCTGGCGGCCCATGATCAATCCGCGGCGCGCGCCGACGGCGAGCAGCCCGAATCGCGGGAAGTCGTGGATCCCGTGCTCAACGGCACCTTCATGGTGACCCTGACGGATCTGCTCGATCAACACCGTGAGCGCGCGGGTACTGTGCTCGTGGCTCGCGACCGGACGCCGCAGTCGAAGGTGGAAGCCGAGCGCGAGGCGCTGCGGAAGCAGCTCACCCAGTCGGAAAAGCTCGCCGCTCTCGGTCAGTTCGTGGCCGGCATCGCGCACGAGCTGAACAATCCGTTGCAGGGGGTCCTCGGACACCTCGAGCTGCTCCGTGCCACGAAAGCGTTTCCCAAGGAGCTCCGCCGGGAGGTCCGGACCATCTATCGGGAAGCCGATCGCGCCGCCAAGATCGTGCGCAATCTACTCGTGTTCGCCGGCTCCCGGCGCGCAGCCCGCCGGTCCGTGAGCGTGAACCGGGTGCTTCAGAAGGTCGTCGCCCTGCGTCAAGCTGCTTGCCGCGCTCTCGACATCGAAGTCGTGCGACACTATGACGAGAAGCTGCCGCGCGTCCACAGCGATCCGCTGCTTCTGCACCAGGCGTTCCTCAACATGGTGATGAACGCGGAGCAGGCGATCGCGGCCACGGGCCGGCCCGGTCGCATCGAAATCACCACGGCCGCGGCCGGGGACCGCGTTGTGACAACCGTGCACGATACCGGTGGCGGGATCCCGCCGGACGCCCTGACGAGAATTTTCGAGCCGTTTTACACGACGAAGGAAGTCGGAAAAGGGACGGGGCTTGGTTTGGCAATCGCCTACGGCATCGTGCAGGAGCATGGTGGACTCATGTCGGCCGCCAATCACCGCGACGGCGGCGCTGTGTTCACGGTAGATCTGCCGGGCGCGGCGGTCACGAGACGCCAGTGATGATTGATGAAACGTTTCTCACCACCGAAGAAGTCCTCGAGTACCTCCAGGTCAACCTTCGCACGGTGTACCGCCTGATCAAGGCGGGCAAGATTCCGGCGGTCCGGGTCGGCCGCCAGTGGCGCTTTCGCAAGCGCGACATCGACGCGTGGCTGGACAGCCAGCGGATGCGCGCCGGCACGCGCCCGCCCGCCCAGCAGCCCGCGACCGCCGTCCGGCCGCCAGCCGGGACTGCGCGCCCGCGCGTCCTCGTCGTGGACGATGAAGCCAGCATCCGGGATCTGCTGTCGAAGACCCTGGCGCTGGCCGAGTACGATATCGACGTCGCCCCCGACGGCCGCTCCGCGCTCGAGCGAATGCGGATGTACGCCTACGATCTGTTGATCGCGGACCTGAAGATGCCGGGCATGGACGGCCTGTCCTTGATCCGCGAGGCCAAGCGCTTCAAGGCCGATTTGCCGGTGCTCATCATTACCGGGTTCTCCACGGAGTCGAGCGCGATCGAGGCGGTCAACCTCGGGGTTGCCGGCTATCTCACCAAGCCATTTCGCGTCCCTCAGGTGCTCGCCGCCGCGGCCAAAGCGCTCGGCGAATAAGAACCTCACCACGAAGGCACGAATTCACGCAGGCTGTTCAGGCCAACCGAGCGCTTATCAGCCGGCGAAGGGTTTCGTGTGCTTCAAGTCCCGTGGTTGGTATGGTAGACTAAGTGGTTAATCGTCAACATGATCCAGCTGTCAGAGCTCACAAAGGCGTTCGGCGACCGCGTGCTGTTGGACCAGGTTACCTGGCAGATCACCGCGCGCGAGCGTGTCGGGTTGTGCGGCCCGAACGGTGCCGGCAAGACCACGCTGCTCCGAATGATGGCCGGTCTCGACGAACCGGATGCCGGGGCGATTCTCAAGCCCGCCGCCCTGACTGTCGGATATCTGCCGCAGGACGGGCTGACGCACGCGGGCCGGACCGTCTTCGAGGAGGCCAGCAGCGCATTCCGCCAGCTGCTGGCGATGAAGGCCGAGATGCACGACCTCGAGGGACGTCTTGGCGACCCTTCGATTCCCGAAGGCGAACACGACGCGATGCTCGAGCGCTACAGCGACCTCCAAGACCAATTTCGACACGGCGACGGATACAGCATCGAGCTCAAGACGGCGACCGTGTTACAGGGTCTGGGGTTCCAGCCGTCCGACTTCGAACGGCCGACCGAGACCTTCTCCGGCGGGTGGCAGATGCGGCTGGCCCTTGCGAAGCTGCTGCTGGGACAGCCTAACCTTCTGCTGCTGGACGAGCCAACCAACCATCTGGACCTCGACGCGCGCAACTGGCTCGAGGAATACCTGAACGGCTATGCCCATGCGGTGATTCTCGTCTCCCACGATCGCTTCTTCCTCGACGCCGTCGTGACGCGGATCGCCGATCTCACGCTGCGGACGCTGACCGATTACGTCGGCAACTACAGCGAATACCTGGTCGCGCACGAGGCGCGGATCGAGCAGCGGCGCAAGGCCAAGCACGAGCAGGATGAAGAAGTCGCCCGCGTCAAGTTGTTCATCGATCGGTTCCGCTACCAGGCCACCAAGGCATCGCAGGTCCAGAGCCGCATCAAGATGCTCGAGAAGGTCGTCCCGATCGAAGTGCCGCCCGAGCGCAAGAAGATCCACTTCAATTTTCCCTCGTGCGGCAAGAGCGGCCGCACCGTGCTGCAACTCAAAGGCGCCCGGAAGGCATACGGCAACCTCGTCGTCCTGAACGCCATCGACCTGCACATCGAGCGCGGCGACCGCATTGCCCTGGTCGGGCCGAACGGGGCCGGCAAGTCCACGATGATGCGCTTGCTGTCGTCCGAGGAATCGCCCGATTCCGGAGAGCGTCTGGAAGGACACAACGTCGTGATCCAGTATTTCGCGCAGGATGAGGCCACGCGGCTGGATCCCAAGCCGACCGTGTACGAGACGCTGGCCTCCGGCTCGCCGCACCACATGGTGCCCGCGATTCGGAACATCCTCGGAGGTTTTCTGTTCTCGGGCGACGACGTGCACAAGCCGGTGCGCGTGCTTTCCGGCGGTGAGCGGACCCGTCTCGCGGTGGCACGCATGCTCCTGCGGCCGTCGAACACGCTGTTGCTCGACGAGCCGACGAATCACCTCGACCTCGACTCGAAGGAAGTGCTGCTCGACGCGCTCGTGGATTACGGCGGCACGCTCATCTTCGTCTCGCACGATCGGTATTTCGTCGAGCGTCTCGCCACGAAGATCATCGAGGTTGGTAACGGGACGGCCGCGGTGTACCCGGGCACATACGCGGAGTTCCGGTGGCACAAGGAACATCCGCTCCAGGACAAACCGGAGAGGGACAAATCGGAGAAGCCGCAGGCGCGCGAATCTCGCGGCGCCGCGGATCAGGCCCGCACCCGCGCGATCTGCAGGCCCTCAGGGCCCGCGCGCGGCCGATAAGCCAGGGTCCGTGGTCAGAAGCGTCCGCGGGAAACATGACATCGAGAGCCGCAGGAAGACTCGCGCCGAACAGGCGATGCGGGCGCGAATTACCGACCTCGAAACGCGGATTGCCGAGACGGAAGCCGCCATCCGCGACATCGAAAATGCGATGGCCGCTCCCGGGTTCTACGAGGACCGGACCGCGGCCCAGGCGCTCGTCGATCGCCGCCAGGGCCTGATGTGGCAGGTCGGCGATTTGATGCATCAGTGGGAAGAACTCCAGGCCCTCTCGGATTCCGCCACCACCGCTGGCGCCTGACAATTCTGTTAGTTGATTACGATTTTGTCATACTGCTCTCCGAGCACACTTACCTAAGTTGTTGATTTCAGATGGCTTCCAAGCCATGCCCTCGCCCGCGGTGGCGGGCACACGGTTTGCGCCGCGGTATCAGCTGACGGACATGCCCCTCATGCCGAGACGCCCTGACGGTACCCGTGCGTCGACGTGCCGCTGCGCCTCTCGGGCGCCTGGCCGACGGGAAGGTCAAGCCGGGGCCGGCGCCCGAGGACCGGTTTTTCCGGCACATCGTCAACAGCATGCGGAACGGGGTGATCACCATTCACCGTGACGGCACGCTGGCGCTGATGAACGACGAGGCGTACCGGATTTTTTCGCTGCCGCGGCAGCCCCTCGACGTGGGTCGCCCCTTCAGCGACGTGTTGGGCGCGCGACCGGACATCGTGCGTGTGCTCTCGGGCGCTTTCGAGCTCAGCACGCTGCCCAACCGCGCCGAGCTGCGGTTGAAGGATATCGATCGCGTCATCGGGTACACGCTGTCCCAGATCAAGGACGACGGGGGCGTCGCGATTGGCGCGGCGATGTTCTTCAAGGATCTGACGCAGGTCGAGCAGCTGGAGGAACGGGAGCGGCTGCGGGATCGGCTCGCGTCGCTCGGGGAGATGGCGGCCGGGATCGCGCACGAGCTGAAGAATCCGCTCGCCGGAATCGAAGTGATGGCCGGGCTTCTGCGGCGACAGGTGCCGGACTCGGTCGACGCCCAGTCGCTGCTGGCCGACATCATGAGCGAGGCCAAGCTGGCGAACGCCATCGTCGTCGAAATGCTCGAGTTCGTGAGGCCGATTCGTCTCCAGGTCGAACGCACTGACATCGGCGACGTGCTGCATCAGGCCGTCACGCTCGCCGAGAGCAAGGCGCCGCGCGGCGGGGTCTCGGTGCATCTGGACGTCGCGCCGACGCTGCCGATGATCGACGGCGATCAGTACCAGCTCTGTCAGGTGTTCACGAACCTGCTGACGAACGCGTTCGAAGCGCTCGACGGCCGCGGAAACATCGCCGTCAAGGCGGTCGCCCAGGCGCTCGAGCAGGATCCGGGCTTCGCGAGCGATCCGCACGCACCGACGCCGTCGCTGATCGTCGACGTGACCGACGACGGACCGGGGGTAGCGCCGGATCTGAGCGACCGGATCTTCGATCCGTTTTTCACGACCAAGCCGGCGGGCTACCGGCCTCGGCTTGCCGATCGTCCGGAAGATCGTCGACGCGCACGACGGCCGCATCGATCTGACGAGCGCGCCGGGACATGGGACACGGTTCCGGATCACGCTGCCGGTTTCGAGCAGCTCCGGGTGGTTCAAGTAGAAACGAGGCTACGCAATGGGCAGAATTCTGATCGCCGACGACCATGACGCGCTGCGGCGGGGGCTCGTCCGGGGGCTGACGGAAGCCGGTCACGAGATCGAAGAGGCGTCGAACGGCAACGCCGCCATCGAGCGGCTGACACGACAGCTACTTCGATGTCGTGCTGAGCGATCTCAAGATGGGCGGAAGCGACGGCCTCGACGTGCTGCGCACCACCCGGGCGCTGCACCCGACGACGGCCGTGATTCTGATGACGGCGTTCGGGTCGGTGACCACCGCCGTCGAGGCGATGAAGATCGGCGCGTTCGACTACGTTCAGAAGCCGTTCGAGATCGAGGAGATGGAGGTCAAGATCGAGAAAGCGCTCGAGGTGCGGCGCCTGAAGCACGAGCTCGAGTATCTCCGCGGCACCCAGCAGGACATCTACGAATTCGACAAGATCGTCGGTTCGAGCGCCGCGCTTCAGAAGGTGCTCGACATCGTGAAGAAGGTCGCGAAGAGCAACACGACGGTGCTGATCCGCGGGGAGACGGGGACCGGGCAAGGAGCTGATCGCCGGCGCGATCCACCACAACTCGCTGCGCGCCGCCCGCAACTTCGTGAAGGTGAACTGCGCCGCGCTGCAGGAGAACCTGCTCGAGTCGGAGCTGTTCGGCCACGAGAAAGGCGCCTTCACCGGCGCCGACAAGCAGCGCATCGGCCGGTTCGAGCAGGCGGACGGCGGCTCGCTGTTCCTCGACGAGATCGGCGACATGAGTCCCGAGCACGCAGGCGAAGATTCTCCGCGTCCTGCAGGAGCACGAGTTCGAGCGCCTCGGCGGCACGCGCACCCTGAAGGTCGACGTGCGGCTGATCGCGGCGACCAACCGGGATCTGTCGGTCATGGTGCAGAGCGGGCAGTTCCGCGAGGACCTGTACTACCGGCTGAACGTCGTCTCGATCGAGATGCCGCCGCTGCGCGAGCGCAAGGACGACATCGTGCCGCTCGCGAATTCGTTCATCCGCCGGTTCGCCGGCGAGCTGAAGAAGAAGATCGAGGGACTCGAGCCGGACGCGCAGAAGCTGTTGATGCGCTACAACTGGCCCGGCAACATCCGCGAGCTGGAGAACACCATCGAGCGGGCGATGCTGCTGTCGGAGGGCCGCGCGATCGGCGAGCGACGATCTGCGCCTCGGGGAGACACCGACGGCGGGTCACGGGCGCGAGCACGCCGCCGTGGTGAAGATCCCGCCGACGGGCATTCCGCTCGAGGACATCGAGCGGCATGCGCTGATCGAAGCGCTGAAGATGTCGAACTGGGTGCAGAAGGACGCCGCGGAGCTGCTGGCGATCAGCCCGCGCGTCATGAACTACAAGATCAAGACGCTCGGCATCGAGTTTCCGCGCGGCCGCCGCGCCCAGGCGGCGCCGCCGCCGTCGAGTCAACGGTTCCGGTCTCGGCTGCCAACTAGGCCTGGAGGCAGGACGGGTTCACGGCGTCCTGCCGTTCCACCGTTCCCGCCCTCGGATGACTCTTCCGGTACACCTCGAGCAACTGCGCGGCGTTGACGTGGGTGTAGCGCTGCGTCGTGCTGAGGCGCGCATGGCCGAGCAGTTCCTGGATCGCGCGCAGGTCGGCGCCGCGCTGCAGCAGGTGCGTGGCGAAGGAATGCCGCAGGGCGTGCGGGCTGATGCCGAGCCGCGTGCTGCACGCGGCGACATAGCGCCGCACGAGCCGGTCGATGCTGCGGACGCGTGAGGCGGCCGCCGCGATAGTTGACGAACAGCGGATCGTCGGTCCCGGTCCGCCTACCGCGGCGCGCCGGCATCCGACCAGCGCCTTCCCGCGCGGTCAGCACCGCTCTGTCCCGTAAGTACGCTCGAATCGCCGGCGGCGGTGCTCGCGTTGAACGGCACCAGCCGCTGCTTGCCGCCCTTCCCGAGCACGCGCACCATCTTCGCGCTCAGGTTCACATCGTCGAGATCCAGGCCGGCGAGCTCGCTCAGCCGCAGTCCCGACGCGTAGAACAGCTCGAGAATCGCGCTGGTCCCGGCGTCCGAGCGGCTCGTCGCCGGCCGGCGCCGCGAGCAGCGCGATCATCTCCTGCTCCGACAGGTGCGCCGGCATGCGCACGTCGCGCTTCGGCGTGGCGATCAGCGCGCCGGGATCGTCGTCGATGACGCCTTCGCGCCGCAGGTAGCGCAGGAAGGTGCGGACGGCGGCAAGCTTGCGCGCCGCCGTCGCCCGCGACTGGCCGTGCGCGTGGGCATCGGCGAGAAAGCCGCGGATCGCTGCCCGATCGAGCGCCGCCGGCTCGAGATCGCGGCGCTTGACGCCCGCCCGGGCGGCGACGTGTGTCGAGAAACTGCGACAGGTCGCTCTCGTAGGCGCGCACGGTGTGCGGCGACAGCGTTGCGATTCAGGCGGAGAAACTGGAGGAAGTTCTTGAGATGATCGATCACCGAGCCTCGCGCACTGTCGGCCGCTGCCGTGATTCCATCCACGCGTCCAGATCGATCGAGCGCGCGGCTCCGACATCGCCAGCTTCCGCTCCATCTTCCCGCGGGGCGCGCGATCCAGCGGCTCCATGATGCCGAACGTGATGTTCGACGGCTCGTAGTGCGCCGGGTCGGCGTGCGACACGTAGTAGGCGAGCGCGCCGATGGCCGTCGTCCGCGGCGGCGCCGACGTCGGCTGGCCGCTGGACGAGCGCGGCCGCATTGAGGCCCGCGAGGAGACCCGACGCGGCCGACTCGACGTAGCCCTCGACGCCCGACATCTGACCGGCGAAAAACAGCGTCGGCCGGCGCCGGACCTGCCACGTCTCGGACAGCACCGTCGGACCGTTCACGTAGGTGTTGCGATGCACCATGCCGAAGCGGACGAACTCGGCGTGCTCCAGGCCCGGGAATGAGACGCAGCACGCGCGCCTGATCGCCCCATTTGATCTGGGTCTGGAACCCGACGAGGCTGTAGTGATCGCCGGCCAGATTGTCCTGCCGCAGCTGCACGGCGGCGTAGGGCTCGCGGCCCGGTCCGCGGATCGACGAGACCGACCGGCTTCATCGGCCCGAAGCGCAGCGTGTCGACGCCGCGGTGCGCCATCACCTCGATCGGCAGGCAGCCCTCGAAGAACCGCTCCTTGTCGAAATCGTGGACCGTCGCCGACTCCGCGTGCACGAGCGCGTCGTAGAACCGCTCGTATTCGTCGCGCGTCAGCGGGCAGTTCAGGTAGTCGCCGCGGCCGTCGTCGACTCCGCACTGCGGGCGATCTCCCTCGACGGTCGGGCGATCCCCTCGGGTTCACGGCATCCGCTGGCGCGCCGGTCCGGCCCCAGACTGCGATCCCAGCGCGACTGGCGGAACACCCGGGAACGATCGATTGTCTCGGCCAGGACAATCGGGCTGATCGCGTCGTAGAAGTACAGGTGGTCGCCGCCGACAAGAGCCGCGATGTCGGCCGAGAGGCGTCCGAGGTCAGCGGACCGGTGGCGACGATCACCGGCGCCGCCTCGCTGGAATCCGGGATCGAGGTCACTTCGTCGCGAACGATGGTGATGAGCGGATGGTCGGTGACCGCGTCGCGTGACGATCTCCGCGAATCGGCTCGCGGTCGACCGCCAGCGCCGCGCCGGCGGGCACGCGGCTCGCCTCGGCCGCGCGCATGACGAGCGAGCCCAGCCGCCGCATCTCCTCCTTCAGCAGGCCGACGGCATTATCCAGCTTGTCGCCGCGGAAGGAGTTGCTGCACACGAGCTCGGCGAGCCGATCGGTCTTGTGCACGGCGGTCGGTCGCACCGGCCGCATTTCGTACAGCGTGACGGGCACGCCGCGCGACGCGGCCTGCCACGCGGCCTCGGAGCCGGCGAGGCCGCCGCCGATGATGCGGATCATCGGATGACGTTCAAGGCGCCGCGCGCTTGCGCCGGGGCGCCTTCCGCTTCGCCGCCGCCGGCGTCGTGTCGGCTGCGACCGCCGCGACCTTCCGGGCGCGCGCTCCACGAGCACGGCGGCGCGCCTTTCGCTCGTCGCCGCGGCCGGGACGGGGCGGTGCCCCGGCGCGCGCCTCGATCAGCGCTCGCGCGTCTTCGAGCGACAGCGTCGCCGGGTCGGTGCCCCTCGGGATCGACGCGTTCGTGGTCGCCGTCGGTGACGTACGGGCCGTACCGGCCCTCGAGCACCTGCAGGGCGCTGCCGCCGTCGGGCGCCTCGAGCCTGCGAATGACACGCTTCGCCGCCTGCCGCGCGGACCGCTTCGGTGCCGCGAGCAGCGCCAGCGCGCGCTCGAGATCGACCGTGAACAGGTCGTCGGTCGCTTCGAGCGACCGGTAGTCGTCGCCATGCTTGACGTACGGGCCGAACCGGCCGAGGCCGGCGACAATCGGCTGCCCCGACTCCGGATGCGTGCCAAGCTCGCGCGGCAGCTCGAGCAGCTTCAGCGCCGTCGTCGAGCGTGACCGTCGATTCGGTGAGACCGCCGGTGAGCGACGACCGCTTCGGCTTCTCCTTCACGCCCTTCTCTGGCGTCTCGCCCAGCTGGACGTAGGCGCCGAACCGGCCGTTGATGGCGTACACGTTCATGCCGGTCTTGGGATCGACGCCGAGCAGCCGCGGCCCCTCGGCCTTGGCGCGCACGAGCGCCATCGCCTTCTCGACGGTCAGGTCGGCGGGCGCCAGCGTCGGCGGCAGGCTCGCCGTCTTGCCGGGTCCGCCTTCGCCCAGCTGCAGGAACGGACCGTAGCGTCCGATGCGCACGCGGATCGGCTCGGCCGACTCGGGATCGACGCCGACGTCGATGAGCGGATAGTCGGCGCGCTCTTCCGCCTGCTTCACCGCTTCCTCGAGCCCGCGATGATGCGCGTCGCCGCGATAGAACTGCCGGATGAAATCGAGCCATTCGCGTTCGCCGCGCGAGATCTGGTCGAGGTCTTCCTCCATTTCCGCGGTGAACGCGACGTCGATCGAGATCGCCGAAATGCTCGCGCAGCAGCCGCGTGACGGCGAACGCCGTGAAGCTCGGCACGAGCGCTTTGCCCTGGCGGAACACGTAGCCGCGCCGCTCGATGGTGCCGATCGTCGCCGCGTAGGTGGAGGGGCGGCCGATGCCAATCCGCTCGAGCTCCTTGATCAGCGACGCCTCGGTGTATCGCGCCGGCGGGCTCGTCTCGTGATGCTTTGGCTCGAGCGCCGGCGAGGCGAACGCGCGTCTGCTTGTCGTCGATGCGCTCGCCGACCGTGAGCGTCGGGAGCAGCGTTTCCTGCTCCTCGAGCTCCGCCGGCAGGATCGTCGCTGCCCTCGACGTACGCGCGGCGGAAGCCGGCGAACTCGATCGCCTTGCCCGATGCCGTGAACACGGCCGGTCTCGCCGCCGTCCGCGGCCGCGGCGATCTCGATCGTCGTGCGCAGCACCCGCGCGTCGACCATCTGCGACGCCATCGTGCGCTTCCAGATCAGCTCGTAGAGACGCAGGTCGTCGCCGGACAAGACGCCTTCGAGCGACGCGGGCGCGCTGCTGAAATTGGTCGGCCGAATCGCCTCGTGCGCTTCCTGCGCGTTCTTCACCTTCGTCGCGTACCGGCGCGGCGCCGCAGTAGTACTCGTCGCCGAACAGCTCGCGGATCGCGCGCGCCGATTCGGCCAGCGCCTTATCGCTCAGCGTCGTCGAATCGGTGCGGTGGTAGGAGATGTGGCCGTCCTGGAACAGCCGCTGCGCCGCCTGCATCGTGCGCTGGGTCGAGAACCCCAGCTTGCGGCTGGCTTCCTGCGTCAGCGTCGACGTCGTGAACGGCGCCGCCGGGCGCTCGACGCCCGGTTTCGCTTCGACGCTGGTGACGGTCCAGGGCAGATGCCGGGTCAGCGTGTCGACGAGCGCGGCGGCGTCGGCCTCCGACAGCAGTCGCACGTTCGCGACCTGTCAGCGACGCCGTTGGCGTCGAAGTCCTTGCCGGTCGCGACGCGGACGTCGCCGAGGCGCGTCAGCGTGGCGGCGAACTACGCGGCCCTCCGCCGAGAACTGCGCGTCGAGATCCGAATAGCGCGCCGAGCGGAACGCCAGCCGCTCTTCTTCGCGATCGACGATGAGCCGGACGGCGACGCTCTGCACGCGGCCCGCGCTCAGTCCGGTCTGCACTTTCTTCCACAGCACCGGCGACAGCGTGTAGCCGTACAAGCGGTCCAGGATGCGCCGGCTTTCCTGCGCGCGGACCAGATTGTCGTCGACGTCGTGCGCGTCCTTGACCGCCTGGTCGATCGCCTTCTTGGTGATTTCGTGGAAGACGATCCGCTTGACGGGCACCTTCGGCTTCAGGACCTCGAGCAGATGCCAGCTGATCGACTCGCCCTCGCGGTCGGGGTCGGTGGCCAGCATCACCTCGGATGCGCCCTTCAGCGCCGCCTTCAGCGCCTGCACGTGCTTCCGCTTGTCGTCGGGGACGACGTAGTACGGCTTGAAGTCGCCCTCGGTGTCGACGCCGAGCCGGCCCCATTTCTTCTTGCGGATTTCGTCGGGGACCTGGCTGGCCGATTCCGGCAGATCGCGAACGTGCCCGTAGCTCGCCTCGACCTGGTACCTGATCGCCGAGGAAGCGCGCGAGCGTCCGCGCCTTCGCCGGCGACTCGACGATCACCAGAGTTTTTGCCATGTCCCGTCTTTCACACTAACACGGTCTGTCAAACCGCACGAACCGGCCGCCTGCCTCGCGTCGCACCAGCCCCTGCAGCTCCAGCTCGAACAACCGGGGCAGCAAGCGGGCCGACCGTCAGGCCCGATCGCTCAGCGATCGCATCCAGATCGCACGGCTCGCCAGGCGTCAGACAAGCCAGGATGCGGATCCGCGACGATCGCCCTGTGCGGTCGATCGCCGGCCCGATGCATTGCGGCTGCCGGATCGCGCCCGGCAGGGAAGCCAAGCTCCTCCAGGATATCGTCCGCAGACTCTACAATCTTTGCACCGTCGCGCAACAGGGCGTGCCCTCCGCGGTTGCGCCCGCTCAGAATGTTGCCCGGGAACCGCCAGCACGTCGCGGCCCTGCTCGAGCGCGCAGCGCGCGGTGATGAGCGATCCGCTCTTCTCGCCCGCTTCGATGACCACGACCGCGCGCGACAGCCCGCTGATGATCCGGTTGCGCCGGGGAAAGAACTGCGGCTGCGGCGGCGTGCCGGGCGCCAGCTCGCTCATGACCAGCGCCGGTCGCCGCGATCTCGCGCGCAAGGCTGGCGTGCTCTTTCGGGTAAATCACGTCGGGGCCCGAGCCGAGCACCGCGATCGTCGCGCCGCGCGCGACAGCGCGCCGCGATGCGCGGCCGAGTCGACGCCGCGCGCCAGACCGCTGACGACGACGACTCCGCGCGCAGTCAGATCCGCGCCGAGCCGTTCGGCCACCGCAAGCGCGTACGGCGATCCTGCGCGCGATCCGACGATGGCGACCGCAGGCGGCTCGAATGCCGCCACCAGTCCCCGGATCCACAGGACCGGCGGTGGATCGGTGATCGCCGCCAGAAGCGGCGGGTACGTCGGATCGCTCCATCCGACCGCCGCCACGCCCGCCGCGGCCGCCCGCTCGAGCGTCGTCTGGGCGCGCTGGCGAAGCCGCGGGAGGGTCAGATCGGACGGGTGTCGACGCTCGGCGACGAGCGCTTCGAGAAGCTGACCGGGCGCGTGTCCCGCACGCAGCCGGTCTCCAATCGTGCGCCGCCACCAGAGCGGTAGCAGCGAGAGGGCCACCAGATCGGTCGATGCGGACATCGGCTCCACCTCGACGCGGCCCGGACTCCGAAGCAAGAAAAGAGGTTGGCCGCGTGCTGCGGGGGCCGACCTCCGAAATTCAGTATAGCGCGCACTACGATGGAGGACACGAGCCGCGACGTTTGGCGGGCGACGACGGTCCGCTCGGCAGAAAATCGGAGCGTTTTTAAACCTCGGCTGTGGCACATGGATTGCTGCGCTCATCACGGGAACAGGTGTAAAAGCTTGCACGTGAAGAAGCGGCATGGCTATAGTGGATCGATCCGCGTAATGACCTTTCCCGTCGCGACGTGCATCACGCTTCTTCGGTCGCCCTCGCGTCTCCGCTGTACGCCGACGCCCGCAGCGATGCCAAGGCTCAGGTCGACTTCGGTATCACGGTCGCGCAGCGAGGGCTATGGCGCGAGGCGATTTACCGCTGGGAGAAGGCCGTCGAGATCGACCCGACCTACGCGGCTGCGTTCAACGATCTCGCCGTCGGCTACGAACACGAGGGGCAACTCGAAAAGGCGCGGCAAGCGTATGAGAAGGCGCTTGCGCTCGAACCGGACAACGCTCAGATCCGCCAGAACTACGAGCTCTTCAAGGAAATCAATGACCGAACAGACGGCGCCAAAGAAACGCCGTAGCCTCGCCCTGGCCGCGCTGGTCGCGATCACGGCTGGAGCAACCCTTGGCGTGCGGGGCGACGTACTTCGAAATCCCGATCGAGACGCCCATTCGGGCGAAGCTCGATGTCTCGGCGCTTTCAACGCGTCTTGATCGCCGGCTTCGTCGCCGGCGGGACCGACGACGTCGACGCCAACCAGGAAACGGTCCGGCTTCTGCGCAGTCAGCTCCGGTCGAAATCCTCGCTGCGGGTCATCGATGCGGATGTCATGGAGCTTGCGGCGATTGCACAGGAGCAGAACAAGGTCGCAGCGGGCGGCGAGGACTCGGAGTCCCGCGGTACGCAACGGCTCGGCGGCGAGCATCGTCGGACGAGAAGGCGGCCCTGCTGCCGCTGCCGCTGGAGATCAAAGATGAAAAGGATCTCGAACCGTACGAACGTCTGTTCGCGAACACGGCGTACTGGAAGCGAATCGGCGAGGAGTTTCAGAACCCGCTGATCGTCACCGGCACCGTTCTGTTCATGCCGCATACGCGTTCGGGGTTCGTTTCCCGCGACGTCGAGGACTACGATTCATTCGGTCGCCGGCGCGTTCGTCCGGTGCGGACTTACATGGAGCGCAAGGGGTTCATTCTCCGGCCCAAGTTCATTTTCATCGACGGCCGTACCGGCGCCACGATCCATTCGCAGTCTCACCGCGAGGAAGTCCTGTACAACGCGCAGCAGACCACGCCGGCGCTTGTCGTCCTATTTCGAGCTGATGGACAAGATCTGTGCCTGATTTCCTGCAGGCGCTGAGCAGCCAGAAGATCCGCGGCACTCGCGTCCTTCTGAAGTAGTCCCGGCCGCATTACGCCGGCGCTTCCCATCTGGCAATCGCGTTGCGCTCGTCGGCCGTGGTGTTCGCGCGTGATCGGACTCCCTGAACTCGTCGTCCTGGCGATCATTGCGGCCGTCATTTGGATCGCCTGGATCAGGGGACGCCTCTAGCAGGGTGTATATGGACTCCTCCCGGACGTCAGCAAGAAAGTGATCGCGGCGGTGATCGAAATCGGATGCGGTCGTATATTCGGCCTGTTGGCGGAGCGCATGAGAGCTCCGGGCCATTATGGGCATCCGCGCACGGAGGGCCAATCGCTGAACCAGGGCCTCAAGGGCCAACCCTGCTATCGGCCTGACGCCGTGCCGGTCCGACCGGTCACGCCATAATCACGAATTCTCGCTGAGCATCTCGTGGATAGGAACCTCCTTCAGTGCGCGACGGGGCTACTTCCTAGCGATTGAAACTCAACGTCTTTATGCCAGACCGCCCACACAATCCGTGCGAGCTTATTGGCGACCGCGATCGCCGCTTTGTTATGACCCCGTCGTGCCGCAATGTCGGCCGCCCACTGCTGCAAGCGCGTCCCTTGCGACGCATGGCGAGCGGTGCGCTGCGCGGTCAGCAAGAGGGAACGCGCGCCATGGGTCAGCAGGCAGCGGAGGTAGACGTCGCCCCGCTTGCTGATGCCACCCAGATGTCGTCGATTACCGCTGGACGATTCCCGAGGCGTGAGTCCCAGCCAACTGGCGAAATGCCGACCGCGACGAAAGGCGTGAATATTGCCGACAGCCCCGACGAGCGCCGTTGCCGTGATGACGCCCACCCCGGGAATCTGGTGCAGCCGACGGGCCACCGGATGCTCGCGGACCACTCGCATGAGCTGCTGGTCGGTCGCCGCGATGCGATCCTCGAGGTCGCGCACCTCTTGCAGGAGGCCGGAAACGGTGTGGCGCACGAGATCCGGCAGGGCGATCGTGGCGTCTTCGAGGAGAGCGGGGATGCGTCTCAACGCCCTCCGGGCACCGACGCCGATCGGCAACCCGAACTCCCGCAGGATCCCCCGCATGGCGTTGATGCGAGCGGTGCGTGCCGCTTGCCACTGGGTCCGAACGCGATGCAACACTTGCAGGGTTTGTTGGTCCACCGTTTTCACCGGCACGGGATTCACGCCGCTACACCGATTCGCTTCGAGCACCGCCTCAGTATCGGTGCGGTCCGTTTTGTTGCGCCGCACATACGGCCGAACGTACTGCCCCGGCAGCAAGCGGACGCGCAGCTGGCGGGCCTGACATCGGCGTCCCCAATAGTGGGCGGTGCCACACGCCTCCATCACCACCTCGGTCTCCGGCGTCAATCCATCGATGAATCGTTCGAACTGCGGGCGCGTCAGCCGCTTGCGTTCGACAATCCGTCCGGCCCGATTCGCCAGGGCCACTTCAAACACGTCCTTTGCCAGATCCACGGCGACCGTCGTAGCATCCATCTCGGCCTCCTCCTGGTTGCGTGGTGCGCCCCACGATTCACGGCAATAATGCCGCGGAAGCGCCGGGAGGAGTCCATGCCATCACTGAAAAAGTGACTTCAAAGGGATCGACATGTTGATCCCGGCGTACTACGATGCTTCCGACCATCGGGAAGGGAGCGTGCCTATGCGAGGTGACGATCCGCGTCACGACGCGATGTTCAGCTATGTGACGCCCGAAGCGCGTGTCCGGGCGGACCATCCGTTGCGCCCGATTCGTCGGATGACCGACGCCGCGTTGCAGACGCTGTCGCCCCGGTTCGACCGGCTGTACTCGACGATAGGCCGGCCGTCGATCCCGCCCGAGCAGTTGCTGCGCGCGTTGCTGCTCCAGATGCTGGATAGCATTCGCAGCGAGCGCCTCCTGATGGAGGAGCTCGACTACAGTGTCCTGTACCGGTGGTTCGTCGGTCTGAGCCTCGACGATCCGATCTGGGACGCCACAACCTTCACGAAGAATCGCGACCGGCTCCTCGACGGCGACATCGCAGACGCGTTCTTTGCGGAAGTGCTTGCTGCCGTCAAACAGGAGGGCCTGTTGTCCGACGAGCATTTCACCGTTGACGGCACGCTCCTCGAGGCCTGGGCCAGCCACAAGAGTTTCAAACCCAAGGGCGCCACGGACCGGACGCCGCCCGACGATCCGAAGAATCCGACGGTGAATTTCCACGGGCAGATGCGGCGCAACGACACCCATCAGTCGACGACGGATCCCGACGCGCGGCTGTATAAGAAAGGGACCGGTCACGAGGCGAAGCTGACCTATCTCGGGCATCTGCTGACCGAGAATCGCCATGGCTTCATCATCGACACGGCGGTCACGGATGCCAGCGGCACCGGCGAACGCGACGCGGCGATCATGATGCTGGGCGAGTTGCCGCTGACACGCCGCCGCCTCACCGTGGCCGCGGACAAGCTGTACGACAGACGCGCCTGGGTCGGGGCCGTGCGCCGGATGGGTATCACGCCGCACGTGGCCCAATACGCCGGGCCCGGCGGGAGCGCGATTGACGGTCGCACGACGCGTCATCCGGGCTATGCCCTGAGCCAGCGCAGGCGGAAGCTGATCGAGCAAGCCTTCGGCTGGCTGAAGACCGTCGCGCTCTTCCGCAAACTCCGCCACCGCGGTGGCCGCCTCGTCGATTGGCTGTTTAGCTTCGGCGCGGCCGCTTACAACCTGGTGCGCTGGCGCAATCTCGTGGTGCAACGAGCGTGACGACGATGGGGACAGAGAGATTTCAATCATCGAGATGAGCGCATCACCATCAGAAGAAGGGAACCGGGTACTGAACCTTCATTTTTCAGTGATGGCATGGACTCCTCCCGGCGCTTCCGCGGCATTATTGCCGTGAATCGTGGGGCGCACCACGCAACCAGGAGGAGGCCGAGATGGATGCTACGACGGTCGCCGTGGATCTGGCAAAGGACGTGTTTGAAGTGGCCCTGGCGAATCGGGCCGGACGGATTGTCGAACGCAAGCGGCTGACGCGCCCGCAGTTCGAACGATTCATCGATGGATTGACGCCGGAGACCGAGGTGGTGATGGAGGCGTGTGGCACCGCCCACTATTGGGGACGCCGATGTCAGGCCCGCCAGCTGCGCGTCCGCTTGCTGCCGGGGCAGTACGTTCGGCCGTATGTGCGGCGCAACAAAACGGACCGCACCGATACTGAGGCGGTGCTCGAAGCGAATCGGTGTAGCGGCGTGAATCCCGTGCCGGTGAAAACGGTGGACCAACAAACCCTGCAAGTGTTGCATCGCGTTCGGACCCAGTGGCAAGCGGCACGCACCGCTCGCATCAACGCCATGCGGGGGATCCTGCGGGAGTTCGGGTTGCCGATCGGCGTCGGTGCCCGGAGGGCGTTGAGACGCATCCCCGCTCTCCTCGAAGACGCCACGATCGCCCTGCCGGATCTCGTGCGCCACACCGTTTCCGGCCTCCTGCAAGAGGTGCGCGACCTCGAGGATCGCATCGCGGCGACCGACCAGCAGCTCATGCGAGTGGTCCGCGAGCATCCGGTGGCCCGTCGGCTGCACCAGATTCCCGGGGTGGGCGTCATCACGGCAACGGCGCTCGTCGGGGCTGTCGGCAATATTCACGCCTTTCGTCGCGGTCGGCATTTCGCCAGTTGGCTGGGACTCACGCCTCGGGAATCGTCCAGCGGTAATCGACGACATCTGGGTGGCATCAGCAAGCGGGGCGACGTCTACCTCCGCTGCCTGCTGACCCATGGCGCGCGTTCCCTCTTGCTGACCGCGCAGCGCACCGCTCGCCATGCGTCGCAAGGGACGCGCTTGCAGCAGTGGGCGGCCGACATTGCGGCACGACGGGGTCATAACAAAGCGGCGATCGCGGTCGCCAATAAGCTCGCACGGATTGTGTGGGCGGTCTGGCATAAAGACGTTGAGTTTCAATCGCTAGGAAGTAGCCCCGTCGCGCACTGAAGGAGGTTCCTATCCACGAGATGCTCAGCGAGAATTCGTGATTATGGCGTGACCGGTCGGACCGGCACGGCGTCAGGCCGATAGCAGGGTTGGCCCTTGAGGCCCTGGTTCAGCGATTGGCCCTCCGTGCGCGGATGCCCATAATGGCCCGGAGCTCTCATGCGCTCCGCCAACAGGCCGAATATACGACCGCATCCGATTTCGATCACCGCCGCGATCACTTTCTTGCTGACGTCCGGGAGGAGTCCATATACACCCTGCTAGAGAGCCCTGCAGTCCAGCCCAACACAGCCAGGGGCATCCGCCGCCTGGTATGGGGACGGCCGGCTTTCGTTTATCATCCAGCGCGGTGCTCATTTCCGCAGTACGGTCCGCCGCCACCTACTTCGCGGTCTCCGCTTACGTGCTCATCGTCGGACCGCCTGGAATGCTGCTGGCGATCGTGTTTCGATGGAAGAGCCTCCTGTACGTCCTCGGTCACATCGGCGTACGGCTGGGTCTGGCGCTCACCGGCATCCGCTTCCGGATCGTCGGTGCCGAGCACTTGCCGCTCGACCGGGCGGCCATCTACTGCGCCAATCACGAGAGCAACGTGGATCCCCCGGTCCTTTTCGATGCACTGCATCCGCGGATGCATATCCTCTACAAGCACGAGATCGACCGGATTCCTGTTCTGGCGCGCGCGTTCCGGCTTGGCGGTTTCATTCCGATTGACCGGCGCAACAAGGAAGCGGCGATGCGGTCGATTGAGGCGGGTGCGCGGTCGATCCGCGCGGGCCATTCGTTCCTGATTTTTCCGGAAGGCACGCGCAGCCGGACCGGTGATCTGCTGCCGTTCAAGAAGGGCGGCTTCATCATGGCCATCAAGGCCCAGGCGCCGGTTGTGCCGATCGCCGTGCAGGGTGGTCGGGCGGCGATGACCAGGGGCAGCTGGGTCATCCGGCCCGTGACCGTCACCATTCGTGTCGGACGCCCCATCGAAACCGCCGGCCAGGCGCTCGACAAGCGTGACGATTTGATTCGGACCGTGCGCCGCGAGATCGAGGCGCTGCTGGCCGCGGGCCCGATTCTTCACTGATGATTCCCGGAATGATATCGTGTCCTTTGAGAGGAGGCGGGTGAGGGAGGCTCTATGAGTTCTGATCTCCGAAATCGATCGATCGACGCGATTTCCGCGGCGCTCGCGGGTCTTGTGATCGTCGCGGCAGTGGAGACCCTTTTCGCGCAAACGTCGTCGCAGGCGCAACCATCCCAGCAACTTGAGACGTTCACAGGGATCACCGTGAACCTCAGCCCTGGAGCTGGAGAGAACATGTCGTTTCACATCCTGCGCTGGTCCCCAGAGGCCGATCGCGACCGTCTGGCGGCGGCGTTCAAGGAAAAGGGTGAGGCCGGGTTGCAGGCGGGCCTCGAGGCGGCGCCGACGCTCGGGATCGTCTGGACGGGAGAAAGCCTGGGGTACTCGCTGCGATACGCACATCGTGTCGCGCTACCCGACGGGGGCGAGCGCATCATCATCGCGACGGAGCGACGGTTGGGCGCCTGGTCGCGCGGGAATCCGTGGAAAGCGGCCGCGAAGCAAGCGGCGCCGGTGCCGGACTACCCGTTCACCTTGATCGAGCTTCGCGTGAATCGTCGGGGCCAGGGCGAGGGCAAGATGTCGCTGGCGGCGAAGATCACGTTCGAACAGGACGCGAAGACGCTTGCGCTCGAGAACTACGGCCCGGTGCCAGTCCTGATCAAGGACGTGAAACGCGCGGGCCCTGCCGCGGGCGCTGAAAATTGACGAACGTCAGGGTCCGCCTGTCATGAACGTGAGCATCCACGGCCGGAGTGATTGCTGGTCGGTGCCAAGGACGCCTTCAGGCAAGTCGACCCGTAGCGTGCGAAAACGCTGAAGCGGCTGGCTGAATCGAATTTCCAGCACGCGGGTGGCGGCACGGTATTCCGTCGTGAATTCCAGCGCCAGAGGGGGTTCGCTGCCCGCGGCCTTTTCCGGGCCGAGGTACTGCACGCGCAGCCGTCCTTTCAGCGTGGCCGGGTCGATATCGCGCGAGAATTGTATTCGCACGCTCGCGGACACCGGAACGTCTGTCTCATCCTGAGTCGGCGCGCTGAACACCACCTCCGGCGGCGGCGCGGCCGGAACCCGGATTGGCGGGGGAGCGGAGGTCGTTTCGGTCGGCGGCTTCGCAAGCTTGAGACTGCCGGCCTGCGCCTCCAGCCACTGCAGTCCGCGGCCCTGCTGCAGCGTGCCGGTGACTTCGAGCCAGCGCCCGGTGTCGATCCGCGCGTCGAGTGCGAGGTCGAAGTCGCGTCCGCGAGGTTGGATGCCTGTCACCCAGATCGCTGCCTCGACGGCGCGCAACACGAAATCGTACCGGCTTCTTGCGGGCGCGTCCGGGAGATCGCCTAGAAGGTTGCGTCCGGCGAACTGCCCGACGATAGTGACTTTCTGTTCGAGGTAGCGTGAGGGGTACAACACCATCGCCCGGATGGTCGGGGAGGGCGGCGGCGAAGCGGGTGAGATCGCGGCCGCCATCAGGGCCATCACCTGGCCGGGCCTCGGCCACGGACCTTCGGGATCAAGATTGAACACGCTCTTCAGGTTGTAGCTGGACAGCCTGGGGTCGTCCGCATTCATGCGGCCCAGATCCCAAAGCTCGCCGCGGATCTCGTTCAATCCCTCAGGCGCGCCTCCCTTGAACAGCACCCTCATCGCACCGCTCTCACTGTTGACTCTCAGTTCCCCGTTGTCGAGAAGCGCAGTGGTGCCGACGATGACGATCGGTCGCAGGTGATAAAAGCCCGGATGCGCCAGGAGTGCCGTGACATTGGTGGCGTTGCGCTGCGGCGCCTGTGCCCAAAGCGACCCAGCGGCTGCGGCTGCCCGCCAGGATCAAGAGACGAATCGTTTTCTTAGGCATGCCGGCACCGCTAGATTCTTTTCCTCGCTGCGCGAGCGGTGATGCCGGCCAGCGACAGGAACAGGAGACCACTTGCTACTTGGGCAAGACCGCTCTCACCGCGGAACCAGGGAACGACGTCGCCGATCGCCTGAAACGGGCCGATCGTATCGGTGCCCACGAGCACCGCGAACAGAATCCCACAGATCGAGCCGCCCGCAATCAGCCCGGAACTGAACAGAGTGCCGGCGCCGAGCTCTGATTCCTCCCGCACGCTCGTGCGGTATTCGACCCACCAGCGCACGAGCCCTCCGACGAAAATGGGCGCCGTCGTCGCGATCGGGAGATAAGCCCCGACGGCGAATGACAGCGAATGGATGCCGCAGAGCTCGAGCGTGATCGCGATGAACACGCCGACCAGTACGAGGCCCCACGGGAGATTCTGGCTGAGAAGCCCCTTGATGATCGTCGCCATCAGCGTCGCCTGCGGCGCGGCGATGGCCTGGGATCCGATGCCGAAGACCCGGTGCAGGTAGAGCGTGGTCATGCCGATGACCAGCGCCGAGGTCAACACGCCAATGACGAGGCCGAGCTGCTGATACAACGGCGTGGCGCCGACGATGTAACCAGTCTTGAGGTCCTGGGAAGTATTGCCGGCATTCGCCGCCGCGATGCAGACGACGGCGCCGACGCACAGAGCAACCGGGGCATACGCGTCGCCCGTCCACCCCAGGGCGACGAACAGCACGCAGGTCAAGATGAGCGTGGCGATCGTCATCCCCGAAATCGGATTCGACGAGGAGCCGATGAGCCCGGTGATTCGCGATGAGACCGTTGAAAAAAAGAAGCCAAAGATCACGATCAGTGCCGCTGCCAGCACGTTCCCCTGCAGCGGCATCCCCGGCGCCACCGCGAGGAACAGCGCCAGCAGCAGGGTACCGATCAGCACGGCGCCCATCGGGATTTCGCGCTCGGTCCTGATCTGGTCGAACGTTCCGCTGACGCCCAGGCTCTTCAGGCCGCCGAGCGCGGAGCTGAGAATCGTGGGAATCGTGCGCGCGAGCGTGATCAGTCCGGCCGCAAGCACGGCGCCGGCGCCGATGTAGCGGATGTACGCGCTCCAGATCTGGCCCGGCCCCATTTCGGAAATGAGGAATGGCTGGCCGGTCGCCGGATTCACCGCGAAATCGGGATGGATGGGCGGCAGTGGCTGCGTGATGTACTGTCCGAGGATCGAGAGGAGCGGCAGCAGCACGAGCCACGACAGCACGCCTCCCGCGAACATCGTGCCCGCGATCGCCGGTCCGATGACGTAGCCGACGCCGAGGTACTCCGGTGAGATGTCGACATTCAGCGTTGCGTTCGGGAACTGGCTTCGGGGCGGCGCGGTATAGCCGACCTCCGTGCGGAACAGGTTGAACACCCACGACAGTGCCTTCCAGAGGGCACCCACGCCGAGGCCGCTGAACACGAGCGCGGCGAGCTTGCCGCCGCGCTCGCCCGCGACGAGCACCTCGGCGCACGCGGTGCCTTCGGGATACGGCAGCGTGCCGTGTTCCTTCACGATCAACGCGCGGCGCAGGGGCACCATCATCAGGACGCCGAGGAGGCCGCCGGCGAAGGTCAACATCGTGATTTGAAAATAGTTGAAGTAGGCGGGTCCGTTCGGTGCCAGGAAGATGAGCGCCGGAATCGTGAACACCACTCCGCCCGCCACCGACTCGCCCGCGGATCCGATGGTTTGCACGATATTGTTTTCGAGAATGGTGGCGCCGCCAAAGCGCTTCAGCACCGAGATGGCGAGCACGGCGATGGGAATCGAGGCGCTCACGGTAAGCCCTGCGCGGAGCCCGAGGTACACGGTCGAGGCGCCGAACAGGAGACCGAACAGCACGCCGAGAACGATCGCCTTCACGGTGAACTCGGCGGGTGATTCGGTAGCCGGGACGTAGGGCTGGAACACCGCCGGTAACGGGGACGGCCTCGTCGCGGATGCCATGGCGGCGATACTAGCATGACGCTTTCTGACGCGGCCTGCGCGCATTTGCTACAATCGGCCGTCGCTTGTGAAAGCCACGAACAAGGCGCCTGCCGGCCCCTCAAAGCCCAAACAGAGCCTCGATCAGGTCTCAGAGCTCACGACAAACCGGCTGTCGGTGTACCTCCGGTGTCTTCGGCAACTCGACGGCGCCGGTGTCCGAACCATCTCGTCCCAGGCGCTCGCCGAGCAGTTCCATCTGAACGCCGCCCAGATTCGCAAGGACCTCGCGTACTTCGGGGAGTTCGGCGTTCGCGGTGTCGGGTATTACGTCCGGGATCTCAGACGCCACCTGCGGCAGATTCTGGGCCTCGATCGCAAGCTCCGCGTGGCCATCATCGGCGCCGGCAATCTCGGTTTGGCGCTGGCCGATTACCCCGGGTTCCGCCAGGAAGGCTTCGAGATCACGGCCCTCTTCGACAACCTGAGCGAGAAAGTCGGCCAGCAGTCGCGCGGCGGCGTCCCGATTCACGACATCCACGATCTGAAGAAGTTTGCGCGCCGCGACGGCGTCAGCATCGCGGTCATCGCCGTGCCCGCCCCCTCGGCACAGCGGGTCGTGGATCTGGTGATCGCGTCCGGCATCAAGGCCGTGCTGAACTTCTCGCCTGGCACCCTTCAGGTGCCGGCCGACGTGAAACTGAAAAGCGTGGACCTCACTGTCTCGCTTGAGAGCCTGTCGTTCTATCTCGCGCGAGGGGACGTTGAAGAAACCTAAACTGCGCGGACGGCTGTCGCACGTCGATCGGCACGGACGCGTGAGGATGGTCGATGTCTCGGCCAAGCTGGTGACCAGCCGCGAGGCAGTCGCCAGCGGGTCGATCACGATGTCACGCGAAGCGCTCGCTCAGATCCGGCGGGGCACGGTGAAGAAAGGGGACCCGCTGCAAGCGGCGCGCGTGGCGGGCATCATGGCCGCCAAGCAGACGGCGGCGCTCATTCCCCTGTGCCATCCGCTGCCAATCTCGAGTGTGCAAATCGAACTCACCCCCACGGCGCGCGGCTACCACATCAGCGCGCGCGTCCGCACGACGGCTCAGACTGGCGTTGAGATGGAAGCGCTGACCGCCGTCTCCGTTGCCGCGCTCACCGTCTACGACATGGTGAAAGCCGTGGACAAGGGTATGGTGATCGGCAGGATTCGCCTCGAGTCCAAGAGTGGCGGCCGGTCAGGCACCTACCGGCGCGCCTAGTGGCCGCCATCGGCTGATCGAGAATACCCTTCCCGCTTTCAGGCGGAGCATCCCGGCTGGTTGCGTTGCTCCTTCCTCAAGTCCTTCCCCGCCTTCTCGGTCGTCGCGCCTTGCCATCCGGGTGCCGCGCTCTGGCACCTGGTCCTTGTTCACCTGATACGGGCCACCAGGCTCCAGCGCGCGACCGGCCGCATCCCGTCTGTTCGCCGGTCAATTACCGGCGCGAGCCGCGATATCCCTCGTCGTACCCCGCCTGAAACGCCGCCCGATACTCGCGCTTATAGTCGTCTCGCGAGCCGTACCGCCCGTCGTAGTCGTGATCGCCTGATCGGTACCGCCGGGAGCCGATCGGATCGAACCGGTTTCCGCCCCGCGCGTCGTTACGCCCCTGCTCGTACCCATCGCGATAGCCGTTCTGGCCGGCCGGCGACGATCCGTAATTACGGGAACCGCCGTAGCCGCCATAGCCGCCCTGCGGATAGGAACCCTGTGGATAGCCACCTCGTGGGTAGCGGCCTTGTGAGTAGCCACCCTGCGAGTACTGGCGGTACCCGTCGTTGTAGCCTGCGGCAAAACCCTGTCTGAACACGGAGCGGTAGCTGCTTCGGTCGCTGTTGCCCCTATACCCGTCGTCGGCATCTCGATAGTCACCATGACGCCGGTAATCGGAGCTCCGGCGCTGGCGGGCGTCCTGTTCGCCATGCTGGCGCCCCTCGTTGTAGCCGACGGTGTACGCACGCTGATCGACGCCACGGGCGCTGCGTGGGTAACGATACGAGCCGCTCTGTGACGCGCAGGCGGACGTTGAAAGCACTAGTGCCGCCAGAAGCCCGGCGGGCAGATATCGCAACATGGTTCCCCCTGTTACAGGTCTGGCGTGTAGGGGAAGTTCAAAACACATGCCACGCGTGGCGCGTGATTCTGCTGGACACGAGTGTCGCCAGGACCAAGGTGTGTCCTCGCGCGGCGACGCGCCGTATGCGACGAGGCTCAGGGGAGTAGCGTGCGCGCCTCTGCGGCGGCAAGTGGGTCGCCGTCCTCTTCGCAGAGTGAGATCGCGGTGCGAAGCTCGGAAGTGGCGGCAGCGGGCTTACCGGCTTGCAGCAGGAGCCTGCCGAGCTCCAGATGCGCCCGCCCGTGCACCCATTTTCTTCCGTGGAGTCCGACGGCTTTCCGCAGATCGAGTTCTGCGTCGGCAGCGCGGCCAAGGGCGGTCCTGGCGGCGCCGCGCTTGTAGTACCAGAGCGCCTCTTCGCCACCCATGCGCGGCCGATCATCGGTGGAGAGACGCGCGATGCCCTCATCGAGGACCTGTTCGGCTTGAGCGAATCTTCCACCGCGGAGCAACGTCGCGCCTGATTCGAGCCACAGCAGGCGATTGCGTGGGTACTGAGCGCGCAGCGTGGCGAGCTGTTCGAGCGCCTCGTCGTAGCGGCGCTCGCGGTTGTAAAGGAGGACGAGCGCGAGACGTGCATCCCATCGATTCTCGCCGCTGTATTCGGCGGCCGCCTCAATCAACTGCAGCCCCTTTTCGCGTCCGCCTCCGAAACCGGCCATGTACGCGACCCACCGCATCGGCAGCGCCAGCGCAGCGACCACGTATCGGTACGTGCCGACGATCAACCCTGCGTCATGACGCCGAGGATCGAGCCGAAGCACGTTTTCGTGTGAGTCGTACGCCTCCCGGGCAGCGCTGAACGCTCGGCGGAGGCCGCCATCGACGGTCGCGGCGTAGGAAGCCCGAAGCCCAACCGCCGCGCCGAGCTGATACTGAGCATCGGCATCGCTGGCGTCAGCCGCCAGGCGGGCGCGCGCCAGCGCGACCGCCCGTTCGATCGCGTCGTGAAACGCCGCGGCCTCGGGCGGCGGCGGAAGGTTGATGGTGTCGCGCGAGACCTTCCCCAGATAGCTGTCGACGGTCAGGGTTCCACGGGCGAAGGTGACGCTCATCCACAAGGCGCCCGCCAGACCGCGATAGGCGCTGGCGTCCTGCGGGTCGGCGGCAACGGCCTGCCGCAGCGTGGCGATCGCCTGCTGGTGGTCCAGGCTGTACAACTCCACCGTGGCCCGGGCCCTGAGCAGATCGGATTCACGGTTGGCGAAGGCAGGGGTCGCGATCACCAGGCCGAGCGTCAGGTGAGCGGTGCGGACGACGAGGCGAAAGGAGCCACGGCCCACGCCCACATCTTACGTCGGGCGAGGCGCTTGCACCCGCTTGTGACTTCTGCATACAATCCACCCATCAATCCTCGCGGATCTGGATATTTCTAGAGAAGGAGTCGGCGTTGGAACACGTGGCGGCCCCCGGCAAACCGACGCGCGAGCACGCGCACGAACATGCCCACGACCATGAGGAGCTCGGGTTCCGGTGGAAGTACGTCTTCTCACAGGACCACAAGGTAATCGGCATTCAATACGCGATTACCGGCCTGCTCTTTCTCCTCTTCGGCTTCACCCTGATGATGATCATGCGGTGGCAGCTGGCCTATCCGGGTCGGCCCATTCCGTTGATCGGCGGGCTCCTTGGCGCGGCCAGAGCCTCCCAGGGCATCATGCTGCCCGAGTTCTACAATCAGCTCGGCGCCATGCACGGAACCATCATGGTGTTCCTCGGCGTCGTGCCGCTCGCCGTGGGCGGCTTCGGCAACTTCGTGACGCCCCTGCAGATTGGCGCACCCGACATGGCCTTCCCAAAGCTCAACATGATGAGCTACTGGGTGTATTTCCTCGGCGGCGTGGTGATGCTCGCAAGCTTCGTCATGCCCGGCGGCGCCGCGCAATCGGGCTGGACGTCGTATCCGCCGCTTGCCGTCATTTCGGACGGCCAAACCTGGTGGCTGGTCGGCATGATCTTCCTGATCACGTCGTCGCTGCTCGGGGCGCTCAACTTCATCGTCACGATCGTCCAGCTTCGCGCGAAAGGCTTGAGCTGGATGCGGTTGCCGTTCTTCGTGTGGGCGCAGCTCGTCACCTCGTTCCTGCTGCTGCTGGCGTTCCCGCCGCTCGAAGCGGCTGGCGTGCTGCAGTTGATGGACAGGCTGGCCGGGACCAGCTTCTTCATGCCGAGCGGCCTGGTGGTCAGCGGCCGGCCCTTAGAGGTGTCGGGCGGCGGCAATCCGGTGCTGTGGCAGCACTTGTTCTGGTTCCTGGCGCACCCCGAGGTGTACGTCCTGATTCTGCCGGCGATGGGCATCGTGTCGGAAGTCATCGCGAACAACACACGGAAGCCGCTGTGGGGCTACCGGGCGATGGTCTACTCCCTGATCTTCCTCGGCTTCATGTCGTTCATCGTGTGGGCTCACCACATGTTCATGACCGGTATGGGCACGACCATCAGCGCCTTTTTCCAGACGACGACGATGATCATCTCGATTCCGTCGATCGTCATTCTGACCGCGCTGCTGTTGTCGCTATGGGGCGCGTCGATTCGGTTTACGACGCCCATGCTGTTCGCGCTGGCATTTCTGCCGATGTTCGGCATCGGCGGGCTGACCGGACTGCCGCTCGGCCTCGCGCCCTCCGACATTCACCTGCACGACACCTACTACGTCATCGGCCACTTTCACTACGTCGTGGCGCCGGGGACGATCTTCGCGCTGTTCGCCGGGATCTATTACTGGTTCCCCAAAGCGACGGGCCGGAAGATGAACGACCTGCTCGGCCGGATCCACTTCTGGGGCTCCCTGGTCTGCATCAACATCATCTTCGCGCCGATGTTCATCCAGGGCCTGGCCGGAATGAACCGCCGGCTGTACGACGGCGGCCAACAGTACATGCACGTGCAGGGGCTGCCGATGACGCTGCACATCTGGATCGGCATGGCGGCATGGACACTCGCGCTGTTCCAGCTGCCGTTCATCTTCAACTTCTTCTGGAGCATCAAGAAAGGGCAGCTGGTGGATCAGAACCCGTGGGAGGCGACCACGCTGGAATGGTCGGCGCCCTCCCCTCCGGGACACGGCAATTTCCTGACGGAGCCGGTCGTGTACCGCGGTCCGTACGAATACAGCGTGCCGGGCGCCGCAAAAGATTTCACGCCGCAATTCGAGCCGGAGCGCGCCTAGCATGAATATTCCGTACACCGTCGAAACCAGACCCGACACGGGGCTCGCCAACGGCAAGCTGGGCATCTGGCTCTTTCTCGCATCCGAAGTCATGCTGTTCGGCGCGCTGTTTTCCACCTACATCATTCTCCGTACCGGCGCGGTCGAATGGCCGCACGGCGAGCTGAGCGTCCTGCTGGGCGCCATCAACACGTTGATCCTGATCAGTTCGTCGGTGACGATGGTGATGGCCTGGGCGTCGCTCAAACTGAATGACTGGGGCAAGCACCGCCTGTACTTGATCCTGACGTTCGTGCTAGCCGGCGTGTTTCTGGTGAACAAGTACTTCGAATACGCCGAGCACCTCGCGCTCGGTGAGGGCCCCTGGGCGAGCACGTTTCTCGCAATCTATTTCACGCTGACGGGGCTGCACGGCCTCCACATCGTCGGCGGGATGGTCGTGATGGCGTATTTCATCGGGCCCGGCGCGAAGATGGCGAAGACCTCACCGGATCAGTTCACGAACCGCATCGAGTACACGGGGCTCTATTGGCACTTCGTCGACCTGGTGTGGATTTTCTTGTTCCCGGTGTTGTACTTGTTATAAGCGGGCCTGAAGGCCGCATTACCGAGGTTGTCGTGGGTTGTGGCGCGGACCCTCAGGTCCGCTAGTGAAGTCTGCGTGGTGTCGCCTTCAGGCGGACCCGCTGTTGGGGAGCGTGGCATGCATTCCGATCCGGCCGAGGTCAAGAAGAGCGTCCGCACGTACATGATGATCGGGGCCGCGTTGCTGGTCTTCACCGGCATCACGGTGGCCGCCAATCTGGTGCATCTGTCGGTGCCGCTCGCCATCACGGTGGCGCTGATCATCGCGACGATCAAGGGCGCGATGGTGGCCTCCGTGTTCATGCATCTGAACCACGAGAAGAAATGGATCTACGGCTCGCTGATCGTGACGGTCGTCTTCTTCATGGTGCTGCTGTTCTTGCCGCTGCTGACCATCTCGGATACGTTCGGCACGCACATCAACGCACCCGGCGCTTTCACGCATGGCGAGGGTGGCCAGGGGCAAAAGCACTGAGATGTCGCTCCGAGCCTTTCATCTGCTGTTCATCGCGCTGTCGGTCGTTCTCGCGGCCTTCTTTGCCGCATGGGCAGCCGCGCAGTACAGGCTCGAGCACCAGATTGGCGACGCCGCCACCGCCGCCCTGGCGCTCGCCGCTGGCGGCGGCCTGGCGGTGTATGGCGCAAGGTTTCAACGGAAGACGCGGAATTTATGACCATGCGACGTTCGATCTTCACGTTCGCGATGCTGATGGTGCCCCGCCTGGCACTGGCATGTCCGGTCTGCTTCGGCCAGAACGATTCGCCGCTGGCGAAGGCCATGAACCTCGGCATCCTGGCCATGCTCGTCGTCGTGGCTGGCGTGCTGGCGAGCTTCGCTTCGTTTTTCATCTATTTGAGCCGCCGTGCGCGATTGGCTGACCAGCTGCCAGCCGAAGGCTCCCGACGCTCGATTCTCGAAAGCGCCGACCCGCAGGAGGGGACCGCTCAATGCTGAACTATCTGGGAATGCCGATTCAGGCATCGGCCCACGCCGCTGAAATCGATCACATGACCGTGCTCGTGCACTGGCTCATGCTGCTGCTGTTCGTCGGCTGGGGCGCCTTCTTTGCCTTCGTGCTGGTCCGGTTCCGAAAAGGGGCAAACCCCATTGCCAGCTATGCCGGAGCGAAGGGCAAGATTTCGAAGGGTCTTGAAGTCGGCATCGCAGTCATCGAGGTCATCCTGCTCGTTTTCTACGCGATTCCGGCCTGGGCCACGCGCGTGCGCGATTTCCCTGCGGACAGCGAGGCCGTCGTCGTGCGCGTCACCGGAGAGCAGTTTGCCTGGAACGCCCACTATCCCGGCAACGACGGCCGGTTCGGGCGGAGGGACATCAAGCTGGTGGGGGCCGACAACCCGCTCGGGCTGGATCGCACGGACCCCGACGCGAAAGACGACATCACGACGACGAACCAGCTGAATTTCCCGGTCAACCGTCCGGTCCTGGTGCATTTGTCCAGCAAGGACGTCATCCACAGCTTCGGGCTGATCGAGATGCGGGTGAAGCAGGACGCCATTCCCGGCATGGACATCCCCGTCTGGTTCATTCCGAACCGCATTGGCGACTACGAGATTGCATGCTCGCAGCTGTGCGGCCTCGGCCACTACCGGATGCGCGGCTTCGTGTCCGTGAAGACCGACGCGGAATTCAAGAATTGGCTGGCCGAAGAGGCGAAGACTCTCAAGCCGTAGCGTTCAGCGCTTCGAGGACGGCCTCCGCGTGGCCGTCCACCTTCACGTTGTCCCACCGCTTCGCCACCTTGCCGTCCGGACCGATCAAATACGTCGTCCGCGCGATGCCCATGTACGTCCGGCCGTAGAGTGACCTCTTCTGCCAGACGCCGAACTTGTCCGCCACGCTGTGATCGGGGTCGGCCAGAAGAGGAAAGGGCAGGTCGTACTTGCTCGCGAATCGTGCCTTGCTCGCCTCGTCGAGAACGCTCACACCCATGACCACTGCGTTGGTTGGCTTGAAGCGTGTCAGATTGTCCCGGAATGCACAGGCCTCTTTCGTGCACCCCGGCGTATCGTCCTTGGGATAGAAGTACAGCACCACGGGGCGGCCGGCATAGTCTGCGAGCCGCCGCGTTTTCCCGTCCTGATCCTTCAGGCTGAACGCGGGCGCCTTCTTTCCAGGGTCCAGCAGCGGCATCGGTGTGAGCTCCTTTGATAGAGTTCTACCGCATGCTGGCGATGAAGACAATCGATGCGCATGCCGAGGGCGGGCCGCTTCGGCTCGTGGTCCACGGCTTTCCTTCGCCGCGCGGCGCCACGATGCTCGAAAAACGGGAGTGGGCGGGCCGGCACAGCGACCACTTGCGGCGGGCGCTGATGCTCGAGCCCCGCGGGCACGCCGACATGTACGGTGCGGTTCTGACCGAGCCTGTCTCGCCGGCCTCGCACGCGGGCGTGATCTTCATGCACAACGAAGGGTTCAGCACGATGTGCGGGCACGGCATCATCGCGGTGACCACCATCGCGCTCGAACGGGGCATTCTGATGCCGGGAGACGAGGGCACCGCGGTCGTGTTCGACTCGTCCGCCGGAACCATCCGGGCGCGCGCGACACTGGGACCGGATCGTTCGCAGGTGCGGGTCGAGAAGGTTTCGTTCCTCAATGTCCCTTCTTTCGTGCTGCACGGAGGGCTCGCCGTGAGAGTGGGCTCCCGTCATATCCGTGCGGACGTGGCCTTCGGCGGCGTGTTTTACGCCATCGTGGACTGCGAGGCCGTCGGTCTACCGATCGATGGGGACCACCTCGCCGAACTGCGCCGGACCGGGATGGAGATCAAGCGCGTCGTTGAAGCAGCGTGCACAGTCGTCCATCCGCTCGACCCACGGCTGCGTGGCGTGTACGGCACGATCTTCACCGGACCGCCCATTGATTCGCGGGCTGATCTGAGGAACGTCACCGTCTACGCCGACGCCGCGGTCGATCGCTCGCCGTGTGGAACGGGCACGGCTGCGGTGATGGCGGTGCTCGATGCCATGGGGCTCATTGCGGACGGTCAGCCGGTTTGTTCACGAGAGCGTCGTCGGCACCCGATTCAGCGGCCGCATCGCCTCGCGGACGAGCGTGGGGGAGTACGGCGCGATCGTGGCCGAAATTGAAGGGTCGGCGTGGATCACTGGCGAGCACACGTTCCTCGTCGACGAGCGCGATCCGCTCGGCCGCGGGTTTCGCCTGTAGCGGATCACAGGATTGACCGTGATCGGTCCATCGCCACGTCGGCGAGCTTCAGGCGGGCGTGCCGAGAAACGTGCGCGTGAGACGGTCGAGCAGCTGGGGTAATGTCTCGCCGCCCAACGAGAAGGCGCCGAGCTCCGGCGCCCAGGAGAGCTTGTAGCTTCGAGACATTGCCGAGACCCAGATCTGCCGCACCGGGGCATTCGGCGACACGACGAACTTGGTCTCGGTCGGCTCTTCGAAGACGAGGTTGAGCACACCGTTCTGCAGCTCGACCTCGAACTCCCGGGCGTCGGCGAGCGGCAACAGCGCCTGACGGGCGCCTTCCAGTGCCTCGTCGCTTTTCACACGGAATTCCTGCTCTGACAGACCGCTCATCTCGCCCCTCGACCCTGGCGCTCGCTATTTCTCGGAGATTGAAAACATGTCGGGGGACGCTTGATAGCTGCGACGCGCACGAGCGGTCAGGCCCGGCTGTTTCATCCGAACCGCCAGCTTGTGGACGCGGCCATCGAGCTGGGCGGGCGCAAAGCCGATGACGTATTGACTGTGCAGTTCCTGAGCGACGCGCGTGAAGGTGGGCGCCAGATCGGCGCTCTTCGTCAGCTCGAAGTAGCCGCCGCCCGTCTCGTCGGCGACTTTCCGGAGGCCGCCGTCGGGCTTGCTTCGGATCATGCGGGCGCCGTTGAAGAATTCGCTTTGCAGACCGATCGCATAGACCATCACTTCCTCGGCGCGCGCGCGATCGATGACCGATCCGGCACCGACGCGGCTCGCCGTGTCCTCGCCGTCGGTGAAGACGAGAATCACGCGCCGCCCCTCGATTCCCTTGAGCTCGTCGAGGCTGACGGCAAGCGCGTCGAAGAGACGTGTGCCGTTCCCGTAGTCGAGGCCGCGCATTTCCGCAATCAGATCGTCGCGGTCGCTGCTGAAACGTCCGCTGACCTCGATCTTGTCGTTGAACGCGCCGACCTTCGCTTTGTCGTCGGGGAACAGCCGGATCAGGAATTGTTCGGCCGCATCGCGCAGCAGCGCCAGGCTGCCGGTCATGCTGCCGCTCGTATCGAGCATGACGACGACCGTGATCGGCAGGTTCTTGTTCTCGAATAGCACGATCGGCTGCGGCTTGTCGTTGTCGCGCACCTCGAAGTCTTCCTGTTCCAGATTCGGCACCAGGCGCCGTTGCGCATCCGTGACGGTGGCGAACAGCGACACGATTTGCGTCCCGGTGCGGAACGTTGGTGGCGGCTGCTGCTGTGCCGTCACGCTTGCAGCGGCGAGAAGTGCAGCGAGAATGCCGACCCTGAATTGCATGTCCTCAGCTTACCGCAAACGACAGAGATCGTTGACACCCGCGATGATTCGAGCGCGCGGAGATCGAGTCGCGGATGTCCAGTCGTCGGGGCGCATCGGTCGCTGGCGCGAGGGTGGACCGGCCAATCCTGCCCTCGATGCAGATTGGGCGGTTTCGGTGACGTTTGAAATCAGGCGTGCTCGATCGTGAAGTCGACCAGGGCCGCGACAGTGAATCTGGTCATCTCGTGATCGCCGCATTTGCGGGCTGATTTCCCCCTCAATAACCGGATGACCAGGCCACCAGATGACCAGATAGTCAGTCGCGCTGTCCCCACATCCCCGACTTGACTGGTCGGAGATCACGGGGGTAGACTGTCCGTACATTTTGAGACTGAGTCTCGTTTTGCGGCGGTTCGGCCCGCCAACGGCCCGCTGCGTTGAGTGCCATGCTTCAGGCGTTCATCATTACCCTGCGTGAAGGTCTCGAGGCCTTCCTCATCGTTGCCATCAGCCTTGCCTACCTGAGAAAGAGCGGCCGCCACGACCTCGTGCCGGCCGTTCACTGGGGCATCGGCCTTTCGATTCTGCTCAGCATTGGTGCCGCGTATCTGTTCCAGCGCGCCGCCAACCAGGCGCTGTGGGAAGGAGTGCTGGCAATTGCCGCGGCGATCTCCGTCACCACCCTCACCGTCCATATGTGGCGAACGGCCAAGCGGATCAAGGGCGACATCGAAGGGCACCTTCGCGAGTCCACGCTCAAGCGCGGCACCGCGGCGTTCCTTGGCGTCTTCGCGTTCACGCTCCTGATGATCTCGCGCGAAGGTATGGAGACAGCGCTGCTGATGGGTACGCTGCTGTTCCAGGTCCAAGCGGTCGATATCATCAGCGGGGCGGTGATCGGCACGTCGTGTGCCGCGTTTGTCGCCTGGCTATGGTCCCGGTACGGCCATCGCGTCAACCTGGGGCTGTTCTTTCAGGTCACCGCCGTGTTCCTGCTCGTCTTCGTGGTCCAGCTGCTCATCTACGGTTTCCACGAATTGACCGAGGCGAATATCTTCCCGTACAGCGAACCCTTGCACTGGGCCACGGAACCCTACGGTCCCGACGGTCGTTATGGGCGCTATCTGACCTACCTGCTTGTGATGCTCCCGCTCAGCTGGCTGGTGTTTAGCACGCTGAGGCCGCGTCGTGCCGCCGTGCAACAGGAGTCTGCGAAGGTCTAGTGGCCGTATCGGGTAACAAGGAATAGATTCCAGAGCGCGACGCCCCTGCGCTCTCGAGCTTCGGCGAGGTCTCGCCGAAGTTCGTCGATCTCTGGCTGGCGAACGAACACGGACGAGCGAGCATACAGGCTGTATGTGAGCGACGAGCATTGCCGCGGGGCCGGATGGCCCGCCGGGGAACTATGTCGCGACCCACCGGGATTGGATACTGGGGCGTGTGACGCCCAAGTCTTCCACTGTCGTCGATCTCGTTTGGATCGACGAACTCAAGTTTTCAACAGGGTCGAGACCCGGCCTGATCATCGACAGCACGGGGGCCGCCGGGCCTTCGCCGGTCGAAACGCTCGGTTTGGCGTTGGCTGGCTGTATGTCCATGGACGTGGCCCACGTGCTTGCCAGGGGACGTCGATCGCCGCGCGCGCTGCGATCGCGGCTCGTCGGCGATCGCGCCCAGGAGGATCCGCACCGCTTTCTGCGGGTCGCCCTGCACTTCACAATCGAAGGCGACGTGCCCGCCGACCTCGTTGAGCGCGCCATTCGCCTGTCGCGCGAAAAATACTGTTCGGTCTGGCACTCGATGCGTCAGGACATCGACTTCCGGGTGACGTTTGACCTCGTCCCCTGAACAGACGTCGATCACCCGTCGACAGTACATCGACTACCTGCGGGGCGTCGCCGTCCTGATCATGCTCCTCGCGCACACCTTCGACGCCTGGACGGCAGACGCAGCGCGTTCGACGGTCGCCTTTCGCCGCGTCCTGATCCTCGGCGGATTCGGCGCCCCGCTGTTCCTGTGGCTGGCGGGCGTCGCATCGGTCCTCTCCGCCGAGCACGCCTTTCGCCGGAACGGAAGCCGGAGAGCGGCCGCCCTGTCGGTCTTCCGGCGCGGCGTGGAGATTTTCATCCTCGCGTTTCTGTTTCGCCTTCAGGCGTTCATCGTCAGCCCGGGCGCAGCGCCCGTCACGCTCTTTCGGGTCGACATCCTCAACGTCATGGGACCATCGATCGCTGCTGCGGGCCTTGTTTGGGGGCTCTCGAGAAACCGTGCGGCCGTCGGGGTCGCTTATGCGACCCTCGCTACGGCCTTCGCCATGTCGACGCCGCTCGTCCGCCAAGCGGCATGGGTGAATGCACTGCCGGTTGGGATGCAGTGGTACGTCAGGCCGGCCGGGGACCTGACGAATTTTACGCTGTTCCCGTGGGCCGGTTTCCTGTTCGCCGGCGGCGCTGCCGGCCTGCTCATCGCGGCCGCCCGCGATCATCGTACCGAGATGCGCGTCCTGCTGTCGCTGGCTGCTGCCGGTACAGTGCTGACCGCGTTGGGGTTCGGTGGCGCGTCGCTCCCGACCATCTATCGGCAGTCATCGTTCTGGACCAGCTCGCCCACTTATTTCGCGATCCGCACGGGGGTGATGATGCTCGCGCTGACCGCCACGTACGCGCTGGAGCGGGTGGCGGCCCGACGCGGCACCACCCTGCCATGGCTGGAACGCCTCGGTCGTCGCTCGTTGTTTGTCTACTGGATCCACGTGGAGCTCGTATATGGGTATGCTACGTGGCCAATCAGACACAGGTTGGAGATCTGGGAGACCACCATCGCGTGGCTGGCATTCTCATTGACGATTTACGGGTTTGTTGTCCTGCGGGACCGCCTGGTCGCATGGTGGCATCCCAAGGGGTCGGCACCCTCCCCGTTGTACAGCAATTCCTGACGCGACGTGTGGTAGAAGTCCTTTGAAGTTAAGTACTTAACAGGTGTACTGGAGGCTCACGTTCGGGCCGATATCTTCCCTGACGCCGAAATAACCGTTGAGATGCCCGTTGCACGCTCAGTAGAATCCATCTCTTTGAGCAATCGATTTTTTGGCCTCTTCAGCCAGCCGACCAGAGGACTACGGGAACTATGATCAATGTGGCCGCGATTCGAATGCAGCAGTTTGGCGTGCAGTTCTATCAGGCATCGCTGACGGCAAGTGACATTGACAAGCTGGTTCGGTTCGAAGTCCTCAACTACGGCGACTCCGCCCAGCCGCCAGTCCGGGGCGGCAAGGTGCGGGCGGGGGCGGCGCCTTCGAAGGTCAACTGGGATCTTCTCGAGCGCCGGATCGCGTCGAACGAGAAGGCGTACCAGCGGCAGATCATCCGCCGCAAGATCGATGAGCTCGTGCAATATTACGAGCAATGCCGCCAGGCGCGCGATCTGCCGTCGATTCCGGGCGCCGTGATCATCAGCTGTGATGAACGCCTGACGTTCCAGGCGTCGGGTGAAGACAACCGCGTCGGAATACTGAAGGTGCCCGAGCGCGAAGGTATTCTGCGCGCAATTGACGGGCAGCACCGGCTGCTGGCGCTGCACGCCGACATCGACCACTTCGAGGGCGAGGACTTCAGTGTCCCGGCAATTATCTTCGACCGCCTGCCAGAGGATCACGTGGTGCAGATGTTCGTCACCATCAATGCCAAGCACACGCGGCTGAACGCGTCGCATCTTGTCAGCTTGTCGGGCCGGCAGTTGTACCGGGACGAAGCGCTCGCGACCGCGCACGACGTCGTCCGCGCCCTGAACGATCGCGAAGACTCGCCGCTGTACGACGAGATCAAGCTGCTCGGCGTCGGCCGCGGCCGTGTCGCGCAGGCGCCGCTCGCGCAGGAGCTGAAAAAGCTCTTCGCCGCCGACGTGTTCACGAGCCGCCGATCGGGGGACATGCACGAGGAAGCGAGGAAGTTCTTCGTCAACTACTTCAAGCAGATTGCGCTGGTGTTCGGCGGCGCCTGGAATGGACGGAAGTACAGCATCAAGTCGGCTTCGGCGCTTCGCGCGTTCGTTCGCGTCGCCCCCGACGTGGTACGCCGGATCGATCAGGAGCACGCCGACAGGACCGACTTCCGGGCGATCGGCCGTGTGATCGCGCCCTGGGGCCGCCGCATCGGCGACATCCGCTTCGAGACCGAAGGTGCCTGGAAGCGCAGCGGGACGACCGTCGATTCGCTCGCCAAGGAGCTGAGGCTCGCTCTTCAGTATCCGGAAGGAGCGGCCGTATAGGAACTCTTCTCGTCACCGGAGGCGCGGGATTCATCGGGTCGAATTTCGTCCGCCACCTCCTTCGGCACACCTCAGATCGGTTGGTGGTTCTCGACAAACTGAGCTACGCCGGAAGTGTGCTCAATCTCGAGGGCCCGCTGGGCGATCCTCGGGTTACCTTCGTCCGCGCCGATATCGCCGATCGCGAAGCCGTGGCCTGCGTGTTTACTTCGCACCAGCCGACGGCCGTCGTCAACCTGGCCGCCGAGACGCACGTCGACCGATCAATCGACAGTCCTGATTCCTTCATCGATACCAACATCGTCGGAACCTTCGTCCTGCTGCAAACGGCAACCGACTTCCTGCGTGATCGCCCGCCCTCGGACCGCGACGCCTTCAGGTTTCTGCACGTGTCGACCGACGAGGTCTACGGGACGCTCGGGCCCGATGGCCGGTTCAGCGAAGACACGCCTTATGCGCCCAATTCGCCATACGCTGCCAGCAAGGCGTCGGCGGATCACCTCGTCCGCGCGTACTGTCACACCTACGGGCTGCCGGTCCTCATCACCAATTGCTCCAACAACTACGGTCCGTACCAGTTTCCGGAAAAACTGATTCCGCTGATGATTCTCAACGCGGTCGAGGGGAGGCCGCTGCCCATTTACGGCGATGGCGGGAACGTGCGGGACTGGCTGCACGTCGAAGACCACTGCGCGGGGCTGTTGGCAGTGCTCCTCAAAGGACGCACGGGCGAAAAGTACAATATCGGGGGCGATAATGAGCGCACCAACCTCGAGATCGTCGATCGCTTGTGCGATGCGCTCGACGAACTCCGTCCGGTCCGATCCAATCCGGCGCTGGCCGAGCTGCCGGGCGCATCGAGCTATCGAGCGCTCAAGACCCACGTAGCCGATCGACCGGGTCATGACCGCCGGTACGCAATCGACGCGACGAAAATCAGGCGGGAACTCGGGTGGAGTCCACAGCACGCCGTCGAACGCGGTCTCTTTCGCACCGTGAGCTGGTACCTCGAGCACCGCGACTGGTGCGAGCAGGTGCAGGCCGGCGGTTACGACCGCGAGCGCCTGGGCCTGAAATTATGAAGTCTGCAATCCAATCGGCAACCTGCCATCTGCCATCGGCAATTTCATGAAAGGGATCGTGCTCGCCGGCGGATCGGGATCGCGGCTGTACCCACTGACGCGCGCCGTCAGCAAGCAGCTGCTTCCGATTTACAACAAGCCGATGATCTACTACCCGCTGTCGACGCTGATGCTCGCGGGCATCCGGGAGATCCTGATTATCACGACGCCGCACGAACAGGACGGCTTTCGCAGGCTGCTCGACGATGGGTCGCAGCTGGGGCTGCAGATCGAGTACGCCTCGCAGCCCAATCCCGACGGGCTGGCACAGGCGTTCATCATCGGGCGTCAGTTCGTCGGCGCCGATCGCGTCGCGCTCGCGCTCGGCGACAACATCTTCTATGGCGCTCACTTCTCGGATTACCTCCAGAGCGCGGCAGAGCGTGCCGTCGGCGCCACGGTCTTTGCCTATCAGGTGCGCGACCCCGAACGGTACGGGGTCATCGAGTTCGACATCTCCGGCAAGGTGCTCAGCCTCGAGGAAAAGCCTGCGCGTCCCAGGTCGTCGTACGCAGTCACCGGTCTTTATTTCTACGACAATCAGGTCCTCGACATCTCAGCGAGCCTCAAGCCTTCCGCGCGCGGCGAGCTCGAGATCACCGACGTCAATCGCGCATACGTCGACCGCGCGCAGCTGCATGTCGAGAAGCTTCCCCGCGGCGTCGCCTGGCTCGACACCGGCACGCACGAGGCGCTCATGCAGGCGTCGAACTATGTTCAAGCGATCGAAGAACGGCAGGGTCTGATGGTGGCCTGTCTGGAGGAAATCGCCTACCGCAAGAGTTATATCAGTGCGGAGGACCTCACACGGCTCGCCAGAGCGATGGAAGCCAGCGCCTATGGGCAGTATCTGTGCCGCGTTCTCGAACACGAGCGCTGAAGCAGTCAGGAGGGTGGCGCGTTCCACGGCCTCGAGCGTACTGACCGGCGTCAGCGGCCCGTGAATTGTCCGGCTGTGGCCTTCGCACGCGAGCGCGTGCCGGGACCGGCACTTCCGTAACACGGAAAAGGTGGCGGGCAGTCATTTCTCCAACCACAACCGAATTCAGTAAGCTGACCGGTGGCGCACTCGCTGAGGCCCGAACCCTCAGGTGCTCTGACAGCCGACTGTTTGCTGGAACAATGCCAATGACGCGCATCGATCTCAACGCGGACGTCGGCGAATCCTTCGGGGTTTACTCAATCGGTCACGACGCCGCGCTGATGAAGGCGATCACTTCGGCGAACGTCGCGGCCGGGTTTCACGCGGGCGATCCGTCCGTGCTTCGCGCTACGATTCGGCTCGCGAGAGCGAGCGGCGTTGCGGTCGGCGCTCATCCTGGCTTTCCGGATCTGGTGGGCTTCGGGCGCCGCGAGCTGCAGATCACGCCTCGAGACGCCGAAGACTGTGTCCTCTATCAGGTCGCCGCAGTGGCGGGCGTCGCGGCCGCTGAGAGCGTGCGGCTGCAGCATGTCAAACCGCACGGCGCGCTCTACAACATGGCCGCTCGCGATGCCGCGCTGGCGGCGGCGATCGCCCGGGCGATTGTCGCCTTCGACCGCTCCCTCATCCTGTTTGGCCCACCGGATTCTCAATTGCTGAAGGCCGGGCATGCCGCTGGCCTGCGCGTCGCGGCGGAGGGGTTCGCCGATCGCGGCTATGAGCCCGACGCCTCGCTGGCCTCGCGCCACAAACCCGGGTCGCTGATAGACGACCCGGAGGTGGTCGTCGCGCGGGCTGTGCGGATGGCGAAGGACCAAACGGTGCAGGCGCTCGACGGCAGCGTCCTGCGCCTCGTCGTCGATACGGTGTGCGTCCACGGAGACACGCCTGGATCGGACCAGCTCGCAGCCACCCTGCGCGCCGGGCTCGAAGCCGCAGGCATCACCGTGCGAGCCATCGGCCAGGGGTGATTCACAAAAGTCTGAAATCTGAAATCTGAAGTCTGAAATGATCTCGCAGGCACTCACACCGTAGATTCCGCCCCGCGTTCACACTTCAGACTTCAGGTTTCAGGTTTCATATTTTTCGGTCTTCTCCATGTGCCGACGGAGTGCCTCCAGCGTCTGCGTGATCGACTCGCGGGCGATGCGGCTAATCAGCATTCCGGCTGCGGGTCGTAGGATGGCGGGGACCGCCCGGCTGAGCGACAGCGACTCGAGGTCAACGCGTACGGCGTCACCGACCTGGACATACCGCCAATAGGAGTTCAGCCGCCACAGGAAGCCCCGGTCTCCCCCGTCGACCTCGGCGATCCGCGTCGCGACGCTTCGGCTGGTGGCCAGAGCCGCCGAATGACGACGAAATGTCATCGTGTGCTCCGTCTCATAGGTCACCGTCATGATCGTGCGACGAACGAGTTTCAAATAGACGTGAAGCGAGTCGGCCGACCGCTCGAGCACGCGTGCTTCGAGCACGTCCCGCTGCGGCGGCGGGGTGCCGGGATGCATCAACGTGACGGAGCACGTGGTCGACTGTGACGCCGCGAATCAATGTCGACCCTCGCCAATCGTGAATCGCTCCTCCAGGCACGTCGATCTGTGTCCCCCTCGGTTCCAGCACGGGGCGGTCCGGATCGCCGGCGATGTCCAGACGCTGTTCGGCCGCCGCGACGTAGGTGTTCCACGCGCCGATGGTCTGCGGTCGTAGTTCCGAGCCTGAGGCCTGTACGGGTGAGGTGCAAATTGCCACGGTTGCCGCCGCCGCCACACGGCCGAAGACCCAGCGATCTGAAACGATGAAGTTCGCGAGGCTGCTTCCTGCGACGGCTGCAATATTTGCCACGATCGGACTCCAGCCGAACAGCTCGACGCCGATGGCGGTCACTACCAGATTCCCGGCGATTGACGTCGCGCCGGTCGTCAGGCAATACCGTGCAATCCGTCCGGTGAGACCCTGGCGCGTGGCCGTGCGATCGCGCCAGGTCCACCGCTCGTGCCACCAGCAATTGTGGAGGACAGCGAGTGCCACCGCGGATGCCGTCGCCGCCTCGTACGGCCAGTCGACGGCCTGCGTCAAGAACGCCAGCGCGCCGAGCTGGAGCACGAACCCGATCGCACCGACCGTGACGAACTGAGAGATGCGGCACCTCATGCGGCCCTCGATTCATCGATCGGGGCCGGGCGCGGGTCCGCCGTGTGCAGCGCCACCGTGTTCGAAATCGCGCTTACGCAGAACGCAAGCGCCAATCCCGCGATCGCGACAATCCCGCCCACATCGAACAGCCTGACTTCCAGGGGTCCAACGGTAACCCACGGAGACCAGACGATCCTCAATGCCCCGACGGCAAGGACGAGGCGAAGCTCGGTAGGCCCGAACCCGAGAAACGACATGCGAAAGATTCCGGCGGCGTGGGTCGCGAGGTACGACTCCGAGGCCACGAGCAGGTAGGCGGCGAGGAGCGTCACGGCGAGGGTTGGGTCCATGAGCCCCGAGCAGGCCAGGCCCGCAGAGCAGCCCCGCTATCCCTGCGAGGTCGATCACGTGGTCGACATAAAAGCCGTAGCGCGGCCGCTGCTGTCCTCGCACCCGCGCCACCGTACCGTCGAGGCTGTCGCCAAACCAGTTGGCGAACAGCGACACGATGACGCCGAGCGCGGCCCACGGGGTCACACGAAAGGCGGCGAAAGACACGCCGGCCGCCAGCATCGAGAGAAGCGCCAGGGTCGAGAGGTGGTCTGAGTTGATTCGCGCGGGCAGCTGCCGGGCGATCCGCATGAGCGCACGCCGCTCCAAATCTGCCAGCACACCGTGGTGCCCGCGGCTGTGTTGACCGGGGGGCTGCGCTGGTGTCCGAGTCATTTCAATGCCTCCACCCGGTAATGCGCAAAGTGGCAGCTGGAAAGCTCACGACACGATTGTGCTCAAGCGGCGCCGCAACCGGCGGTGGTCCGGGATTAGTCTGGTTGGAGAGTGAGGTTCGTCGCATCCGGCGTGGCGCGGGTGCCTTGTTGCGAGACCGCCCTCTCCAGACAGGACGGACAGATCGTATGTGTCACGGGTGTCCGCCTTGCAGGCGCGTTGACGATCCGATTGCACCATGCACACACCACGGCGAAAGATTCCTCAGCCATATTGCTCCGTGACCAGGTAAGGGCGCGAACGAGGGACGCAACAAGGCTTCGCAAGTGGCATGCCATGCCGGAATGTTATCGATCTCACCTGAGAGACAACTTGGGTGAATCCCGCGTGTTTAAGGATTGAGCACTGCGGGATCAGAACCGGCACACTATACAGGCCGTGGCGGTCTATCCGCCCTCTCTGAGCGCGCGGCGCAGGACTTTGCCAACCATCGTCTTCGGGAGCTCGGAACGGAACTCAATCCGCGAGGGAACCTTGTACGGCGCGAGTGTCTCGCGACAAAAGGTCCGCAGCTCCGCCTCGGTTGCCGTCTGGCCCGTGCGCAGCACCACCCAGGCTTTGACCGCCTCACCCTTCGTGTTGTCGGGAATGCCAGCGACCCCTGCCTCGGCGACCGCCGGATGCGACGTCAGTGTTTCTTCGATTTCACGGGGCCACACCTGGAAGCCGCTCGTCTTGATCAGATCCTTCTTGCGATCGACGATGAACAGATACCCATCCTCGTCGAGATATCCCAGATCGCCCGTGTGCAGCCACCGGCGCGCGCCGCCGGGTTCCAGGTGGTCTCTGCAGCACGGCAGCGGTTTCGTCCAGTCGATTCCAGAAGCCGATCATCAGCTGAGGAGCGGAAAAGCAGATCTCGCCGACCTCGCCGGACGGGAGCTCGCGGGTGCCTTCGTCGCCGTCGACGATCCGCACATACACGTCGGGCAGCGGCATGCCCACCGAGCCGGTCTTGTTCGGCCCGTTCACCGGGTTGACGCAGAGCGCCATCATGGCTTCGGTGAGCGAGTAGCCCTCGACGAGCCGTCCGCCGGTCAACGATTCGAATCGATGCTTCGTATCGGCCATCAGCGCCGCAGCGCCAGAGAAGCAGATTTTGATCGACTTGAAGTCGACTTTTCCGCGCTGAACGTCATGATGGTTGAGAAGCGCAACATAGAGCGTCGGTACGCCGTTCAAGAAGGCCGGCTTCACGCGCCGGATGGTCGCGATCAAGTCGTGCAGGTCGCGTGGATTGGGCACCAGCGCGATCGGGTTGCCGGTGACGAGCGCCAGGGCCTGGACGCCGACGTTGGCGTAGACGTGGAAAAGCGGCAGAGGCAGCATGATGACGTTCGTGCCTGCTCCCAGGATCGATTCGGTCCACGCCTGTATTTGCAGACCGCTCATGACGTACGCGCCGTGACTGCCCAGCACGCCTTTGGGCGTGCCGGTTGTTCCACCGCTCATCAGCAGGACGGCGGGGTCGCCGGCGGCGAGCGTGGCGCGCGCCGGGATCGATCCACGGTGGGCGGACAGCAGGTTCGAGAAGTCGTAGTCCTCAGGGGCCAGAGCGACGCGATCGCCATCCCGGCGCTCGCGTACCAAGGTGAAGAGCAGGCGGAGCAGCGGAGGAAAGTAGTCCTTGATGTTGGTCGCGATGACGCGGCGAAGCGGCGTGCGCGGCTGCACGCGCTTGACGCGCTGGTAGAAGCGCGTCAGCGTGACGATCGTCTCGATCCCGCAATCGATCAGCGCGCCTTCGAGCTCGTGCTCGGTGTAGATCGGGTTCAGCGGGGTCACGATCGCGCCAATCTTCCACGCGCCGAGCTCCGCGATGAAGAACTGAGGACAGTTCGGGAGCAGCAGCGCCAGGCGGTCGCCGCGGCTGACGCCAAGGGCGATCAACGCGGCCGCACAACCATCGCTCGAACGTTCGAGCTCGCTGTAGGTGACCCTTGCCCCCTTGAACAGGAGTGCGGGTGCATCCGGCCGGTCCCGGGCTGCCTGGGAGACGTAATCGAGCAGCGTCCGGTCCGGATAGGGGCTGAGCGTCGCTGGCACACCGGCGTCGTAGTGGGCGAGCCACGGGGCTGATGGAGTCATCCGCGCGCCGATTATACGTGCCCGACTTGGCGTGGTCGTGTCAGAGGAGCGCGGGATTCAGCAACATGTGCAGCAGGGCTTTCTGGCAATGGAGGCGGTTTTCCGCCTGATCGAACACGACAGAGGCGCCCGACTCGAAGACGTCGGTCGTCACCTCTTCGCCGCAGTGCGCGGGCAGGCAGTGCATGAATAGCGCGTTGGGCTTGGCCACCGCCATGACTGCTTCATTGACCTGGTAGGGAGCGAAGATCTGTCGCCTGAGGCCGGCCTCCGCTTCTTTCCCCATCGACGTCCAGGTATCGGTATAGACAGCGTCGGCGCCGGCGACGGCGTCTGCGACTTCGGTAAACAGCCGCAAGCGCGCTCCGAAGCGCGCGATGCCGGTTGCCTGCTGGACTGCCGCGTGGGGCAGCTGGTAGCCGTCCGGACTCGCGATGTGCACGTGCACGCCAAGCATCGCCGCCGCATGCGTCAGCGACACGGCGACGTTGTTGCCGTCACCGACGTACGCGATCGTGCGGCCGCGCAGCGATCCCCACCGCTCGCGCAGCGTCAGGCAGTCGGCGAGCGCCTGGCACGGGTGCTGCTCGTCGGTCAGCGCATTCACGACGTGCAGCTGCGGCGCGGCTGCAGCGAATTCTTCGAGCACGCGGTGCGAAAAAGTCCGGATGACCACCGCCTCGACCCACCGTTCGAGGGTTCGCGCGACATGCGCGACCGCTTCCCGGCGTCCGAGTCCGATGTCCGGCTGCAGTGCGACCACGTCGCCCCCGAGCTCGCGAACGGCGATTTCGAAGGTCGAGCGCGTGCGCAGGGACGCCTTCTCGAAGAGCATCGCGACGTGACGGCCCGCGAGCGCCTGGGCCATCGGAGCGTCGCGTCCCAGCGAGCGGTCGGCCTTCATCTGCGCGGCGAGAGCCAGGCACCGCTCGAGGTGAAGGGGCTCAAAATCAAGGACGGACAGGAAGTCCTTGCGGGCCCGTGCGCCGATCGAGGGCGAGGGTGTCATCATCGTCATTGCGGTCTTACGTCCTGTACTCTGCGTTGATGCGGACGTACTCGGCGCTGAGATCGCACGTCCATACCGTCGAGGACGCCGTGCCCACGCCGAGATCCACGAGCAGCGCGATCTCGTCGTTCTTGAGATACGCGGCGGCTTCCGGTGCCGCCTCGTCGTACGGCCGCCCGTCCTTGAAGAGCACGATCGGCCCGATCTTGACAGCGGCGCGCGACAGCTCGAACCCGACGCCGGCCCGGCCCGCAACCGCGATCAGGCGGCCCCAGTTGGGGTCGCCGCCGTGGATGGCGGTTTTCACCAGCAGCGAGTTGGCGATGGCCTTCGCGGCTTGGCGCGCTTCGGATGCCGACGACGCGCCGGTCACGGTGACGGTGACAAGCTTGGTCGCGCCTTCACCGCCGCGCACGATGCCCAGTGCCAGTCGCAGGCATACGCTGCCCAGCGCGTGCGCGAAAGCCTCGTAGCTTCCGGCGTCGACGGTCACCCCGCTCGTGCCGTTCGCGAGCAGCATCACGCAGTCGTTCGTCGAGCACTCTCCGTCGACAGTGATGGCGTTGAACGTCTCGTTGACGGTTTCGCGAAGCGCCCGATCGAGAAGCGCCGGAGGCACCGCGGCATCGGTTGTCACAAAAGCCAGCATCGTCGCCATTTTCGGCTCGATCATGCCGGACCCCTTGGCCATCCCGCCGATGGCGATCTCGCGTCCGCCGAGGGAGACGCGCGCGGCGGCCTCCTTCGGAAAGGGATCCGTCGTCATGATCGCCCGGGCCGCCAACCCGCCCTGATCGCCGGCCAGGGCGGTCAGGGCGGCGGGAAGGCCACGCCGAATCCTGTCGATGTCGAGCGCGACGCCTATGACACCTGTTGACGAAACCAGGACGTGCTCGACCGGACACGCGATCAGCTGCGCCGTCTCGACGGCCATTTCACGCGCGACCCGAACGCCGGCATCACCCGTGCACGCGTTGGCACAACCGCTGTTCACGACGATCGCGCGCGCGATCCCACCGGACCGCTGCAAGTGTTCGCGCGAGACAACGACGGGCGCCGCCTGTGCCCGGTTCGTGGTGAAGACGGCGGCGGCCGTCGCCGGCCGCTCAGAGACGAGCAGCGCGAGATCAAGCCCTTGCGCCTTGATGCCGGCACTGACACCGGCCGCCCGGAATCCCTGCGGCGTCGTGACGCCACCCGAGATCGTTTCCTGGGTATCGAAGGTCGAGGCGGTCATACGTGGCGGACGGCGCCGGCGGAGTCATGGTTGACCCCCTCGGACGAGAAGGCATCGAGCGGCAGCAACATCGCGTACTGCCCGCACTGCCGGAACAAGGGACACTTCACGCAGTCGGTGAAGATCTTCTCCGGCAGCCAGAGGTGCGGAACGATCGAGAACCCCATCCGGCTGAAATAACCAGGCCGGTGCGTGAACGCGCAGAGCTTCTCGAATCCCTCCCGGCGCGCGCGCTGGCGCAGTTCCTCGACGAGCATCGCGCCGACGCCGGTGCCCCGGGTCTTCGGGTCGACGGCAAGCGACCGCACCTCGGCCACGTGGGAACTGAGGGGCACCAGATCGGCGCACCCCACCATCGTCCTTCCGCGCATCGCGACGACGAACCGCCCCGCGTGCAGGGTGAGATCGCCCAGCTCCCGCGGGAGCAGCCGCCCCACTGCGAGGTTTGACGAGATGAGCGCGTGCAGCTTCGACGCCTGCGACGGGTCGGCGGTCCGAAGAGTGACTCGCGTCGGCTTCCTCATCTGGAATGCCCTCCATCCCGGACCACAGCGCTGAAGGCCGCGTCCAGTCGTCCGAGCGCCTCGTCGGCCTCGGATTCGGTGATCACCAGTGGTGGCAGCAGACGAACCACTGTTTCGGCTGTGCGGTTGACGATGACGCGGCGTTCCAACGCGGCGGAGATGACCGGCCCGGCGTCACTCGTCAGCTCGAGGCCCCACATCAACCCGCAGCCCCGCACGTCCTTGATGATGACGTGCCGGTCGGCCATCGCCCGGAGCCGCTGCTCGAAATATCGGCCCATGCCGCCTACATGGGCGATCAATCCGCCGCCGACGAGCTCGTCGAGGAAGCACAATACCGCGCGGCATGCCAGCAGATTGCCGCCGTATGTGCTGCCGTGGTCGCCAAACGAAATCTTTCCCGCGACTTCTTCGGCGACGAGCGTGGCGCCAACCGGCACGCCGGCACCCAGCGCCTTGCCGAGCGACACCAAATGAGGCTTCAGCCCGATGACCCCGAAATAGAACGGGTACCCCGTGCGGCCGAGACCGCTTTGTACTTCGTCGGCGATGACGAGCGCGCCAGTCTTCGCGGACATCTCGTTGACCGCCGCGGCGAACGCCGGCGTCAGCGGGCGCACGCCCCCTTCACCCTGGATCGGTTCAACGATGATGGCGGCCGTGTTTGTCGATACGGCGGACCGCAGGGCGGCGGAATCGTTGGCCGGAATGAAGCGCACACCAGGCAGCAGCGGTGCGAACGGCGCGCGATAGTGCTCGTCCCAGGTAACCGACAGCGATCCGAGCGTGCGGCCGTGAAACGACTGTTCGAGCGCGACGAAATCAGCTCGTGGCTCGCCGCGCGTGTACCAATATCGGCGCGCCAGCTTGAGGCACGCTTCGACCGCTTCGGTTCCGCTGTTGCAGAAGAACGCGCGCGGCAGCCCCGACAGGTGCGCGAGCCGCTCGGCGGCCTGGCCCTGCAACGGGTGAAAGAACAGGTTCGAGGTGTGCAGCAGCAGCTGCGCTTGCTCGGCAATGGCGTTCGCCAGGCCAGGGTGGGCATGACCGAGAGAAGCCACGCCGATGCCAGAGAGGAGGTCGAGATACTCACGGCCCTCCACATCGAACAGCCTCACGCCCTCGCCGCGGACGAACGTGACCGGCAGCCGGCGATACGTTTGCAGCACGTGTCGCGATTCCAGCGCCTGGATGCCGTCTATAGTCGTTTGCGTCATGTCTTCTGGCAGGACTCACGTCCCGCGCTGCCTCCGTATCTCGCTACGCCCCGATCGGACCTCCCGCTACGCTCCGGCTGTAGTCGTACAGCTCTTCACCCCTGCAGGGATCACCCGCGTCGCCGTAGGCGGCGGGGTGTCAAGTGCGGCCGATTCGAGAGCGGCGCGATCCTGCCCGTCGACGATCACCACCTCTGCCACCCCGTCGGCCAGCGCGTGTTCGCACGCGCGCAGCTTGGCGATCATTCCCGCCGTGGCGGTACGCTCGTCGATGAACCGCGCGAGCGCTGGGGGCTCCAGTACCTCAACAGTTGCGCCCGCTCCGTCCAGCACGCCGCGTGTCGTGCCGGCGATCACCAATCGCCGGGCCCGCAGCCGCCCGGCCAGGTGCCCCGCAAACGTATCGGCGTTCACATTGAGCAGGCGTCCGTCCCCTTCCACGCCGATACACGCGATCACGGGGACGAACCGATCGCCCATCAGCGTCGTCAGAAGTCGCGTGTCCCCCGCCCGGCTCGGGATCCCGACGCGGCCGAGGTCGATCGTCTGACCGCTCAGGGTACGATGTGGCGGCGCCAGATCGGCAAGACCGCAACGACCATCCACGCCGGTCAACCCCACCGCGGCGACCTCTGCCGCCGACAGCGCGGCCACGAGTCTCGTGTTGATAGCGCCCGCCAGAACCGAAACCACGACGTCCAGTGTCTGCTCGTCCGTGATGCGAAGGCCGTCGACCTGCCGCTTGTCGATCCCGGCGCGCTTCAAGGACGCGTCGATTTCCTTGCCGCCGCCGTGCACGATCACGATGCCGGCGGATTCCTGTCCGACGATGCGTGCGAGCGCCGAGACGACCGTCTGGAGCCTTCCCGGCTCCTCGAGGAGCTCGCCGCCCAGTTTCACGACCAGCGGCCCGTTCACAGCAGTCCGGTGGTCTCGGGAATGCCGAGCATAACGTTCATGTTCTGCACGGCCTGGCCGGACGCGCCCTTCAGCAGATTGTCGATGACCGATACGATCACCACGCGACCCGACGGGTCCACGCGCCAGCCAATGTCGCAGAAGTTGGTGTGCGCGACGTGCTTGATCTCCGGCAGGGCGGCGCCCACGAGACGCACGAATGGTTCGCGCCCATACGCGCGTTCATAAATGCTGCCGAACTCCTCCTCGGTCGTGCCCGGCGGCACCCGAACGTAGATTGTCGCGAGAATCCCACGATCGAGCGGCACCAGGTGCGGAGTGAAGGTGACTGAGCGGCCCAGGCCCTGCTCGATCTCGGCGCCGTGGCGATGGGCGAAGACCCCGTATGCCGACAGACTGCCATGGCACTCGGAAAAGTGAGTGCGCTCGGACGGCGTCTTGCCGGCGCCCGAGACCCCTGACTTCGCGTCAACGATCACGTCGGCGCCCGGCACCAGGACACCCGCAGCGGCCAGCGGCGCCAGCGGTAACAGCGCCGCGGTTGGGTAACACCCCGGATTGGCCACCAGCCGGGCGGTCCGTACCGCCTCGCGCTCGTGCTCGGTGAGTCCGTACGCCACGTCTGCGGGGAGCCGGCTGCTCTCCGGATACCACCGCGCGCGGATGGTCTGATCGCGCAAGCGGAAGGCCCCCGACAGGTCGATGACCCGCACGCCCTCGTCGATCAGTGTCGGAGCGATCTCGGCAGCCGCCATGTCGGGCAGCGCCAGAAACACCAGGTTTGCTTCGCGCTTCAGCACACCCGGCGCGAGCGGCGTGATTACGCCGTCCCACAGGTGCGCGAGGCCGGGAAGCCGCCGGGCCGACGAGGCGGCACCCGAGGAAGTCGCCAGGGTGAGCCGTACCGAGGGATGACGGGCCAGCAGCCGGAGCAGTTCCTGGCCGGTGTAACCGGTGGCTCCCGCGACGGCGACGCGCGCGACCGCGCCTGCCGCGTCGGCGGCCCCTCCGGCGCTGCCCGGGTTCGTAACTGTATGCATCAGGAAGCATACTTATACAGCAAAAGCGCGATCCGATCAATGAAGATCGATGTATATTCTGTGACCTGGCATGCAGAATTCGTGTATCCTGAAGCGGCCGCTCCGATGAAAGCCCGCCGCCAAGCGCTGATTCTGGAACTGATCGACCGCGAAGCGCTCCATAGCCAGGAGCAGCTGCGCCGCCGGCTCCATCAGAATCGATTCGAGGCGACACAGGCGACGATTTCGCGCGACATCAAGGAGCTCGGACTCGTCAAGCGCTCCGGCGACGGGGCCTACCAGCGGCTGGGGGCGGAGGCCGCGAGCCCCGCCACGGTGTTGCTGGCGCTGGAGCGCGCGGCCGTCGAATTCCTGCGGCGGGTTGACCGCGTACAGCAGCTGGTCGTCGTCCGCACGGGAATCGGCCAGGCGCAGCCGCTGGCGCTCGCGATCGACCGCGCCCAGCTGCCTGAGGCGGTGGGCACGATTGCCGGCGACGACACCATCCTGGTCATCGCGCGCGATGGCCGTCGTGCCGCCTCGCTCGTCAAGCGTCTGGAGCGGTACGCGGAGCTGTGATTCGACGCTCCGCGCGAAGTCGCGAAGCACACGACGTGGTCCCGGGCGGCTGGGTTAGGAGCATCTGATGGAACGGATCGTCCTGGCGTACTCCGGCGGGCTCGATACGTCGGTGGCGATTCCCTGGCTCAGGGAACAGTACCGCGCCGACATCATCGCCGTGACGATGGATCTGGGACAGGGGAAAGAGCTCGAGTCCGTGCGCGACCGCGCGCTGGCGGCGGGCGCCGTGCGGGCGCACGTGCTCGATCTGCGCGAGGAGTTTGCGCGTCTCTACATCCTGCCGGCGCTGAAGGCCGATGCGCTGTACGAGGATCGGTATCCGCTGGCGACGGCGCTCGGCCGGCCGCTCATCGCGCAGAAGCTTGTCGAGATCGCCGACATCGAGCGCGCGGCCTCCGTCGCGCATGGCTGCACTGGCAAGGGGAGCGATCAAGTGCGGCTCGACCTCACCACGCGGGCCCTCCGGCCCGACCTGAAGGTGATTGCACCCGCGCGCGACTGGGGAATGACGCGGCTCGAAGAGATCGAATATGCGCGGAAGCGCGGAGTGGAGGTGCCGGCCACGGCCGAGAGTCCGTACAGCACCGACGCCAACATCTGGGGCCGCTCGATCGAATGTGGCGTTCTGGAGGATCCGTGGCACGCGCCCCCGGCGGACATCTACAGACTGACGAAGGCTCCCGAGGAGTGCCCGGCGGAACCCGCGTACGTGGAAATCGCATTCGATCGCGGCGCCCCCGTCGCGGTGAACGGCGTCGCGATGCCGCTCCTGGATCTCATTGCGAGCCTCGGTACCATTGCAGGTGCGCATGGCGTCGGCCGCATCGACATGGTGGAGAACCGCCTTATTGGGATCGAGTCGCGTGAGATCTACGAGGCTCCAGCCGCGACTGTGCTCCACACTGCTCACCGGGAACTGCAGCAGTTGGTCGTCTCCAGGGACCTCGAGCGCTTTGCGCGCCTTGTCAGCGACCACTATGCCGATCTGATTTACCACGGTCTGTGGTTCACGCCGCTGCGCGAGGCCCTCGACGCGTTCGTGGAGAAGGTTCAGGAGCGAGTGACCGGTGTTGTGCGCCTCAAGTTGTTCAAGGGCGACTGTCATGTCGTCGGTCGCAGGTCCCCCTGTGCGCTGTACGACCAGGGGCTGGCGACCTACGAGGCCGGTGACACGTTCGATCGCCGGGCGGCGCTCGGCTTCATCAAGATCGATGGCCTGCCGGCGGAACCGGCCGCGCGCAAGGCGCCCTCCGCCCAGAAACGATCGCTGGTCGCCAAATGACGACTCTCTGGTCCGGGCGTTTCGAGCACGCCCCCGACGCGGCGGCCTTTCAATGGGGCTCCTCGTTCAGCTTCGATCGCCGCTTGTTCGAGGACGACGTGGCCGGAAGCATCGCGTGGGCGCGGGCACTGGGTCGTGCCGGTGTTCTCTCGAGCGACGAGGCGCGGCAGATTGAGGCGGCGCTCGCAGACATTCTCCAGCGCGGACACTCCGACGCGACCTTTATCGATGGTCCGGACGAAGACGTTCACAGCTTCGTCGAGCGGCTTCTGGTGGAAGGGCTCGGAGATACCGGCCGCCGGCTGCACACCGGCCGATCGCGCAACGAGCAGGTGTCGGTCGATCTGCGCCTGTACCTTCGCCGCCGCATCCCCGTGCTCAGGAGGGGCCTCGAACGGGTGATCGCGGCGCTCATCGGCCAGGCTTCGGCCGCGGGCGATGCCCTGATGCCGGCGTTCACACATTTCCGTCCCGCGCAGCCGGTGCTCGTGGCGCATTTCTTTCTCGCGCATGTCGCCTCACTCAGGCGCGATCACGAACGCTTCGCGACCGCCATGGTCGAGGCCGACGCGATGCCGCTCGGTTCCGGCGCGATCGCGGGCACCAGCTACGACATCGATGTCCAGGCCTTGGCGCGCGATCTCGGCTTCTCCCGAGTCGTCGCCAACAGCATCGATGCCTCATCGGATCGTGATTTCGCGGCTACGTTCCTTTACGCCTCCGCGCTGATGATGGTGCACCTGAGCCGGCTGGCCGAGGATCTGATCGTCTTCTGTGGAGACGCGCACGGATTCTTCGAACTGTCCGATGCCTTGAGCACCGGCAGCAGCATGATGCCGCAGAAGAAGAATCCCGGATCCTCTGGAGCTCGTGCGCGGGAAGACGGGGCGGGCGCTCGGGCATCTGGGAGCGCTGCTGACCACGATGAAGGGCCTGCCGAGCGGCTACAACAAGGATCTGCAGGAGGACAAGCAGGCGGTGTTCGATAGCGAGGACACGGCAGCATGGCAGTCTGGCGGTTGTCGCAGTCGGTGGTCGACGGCTTGACCCTCAATCGCGTCACGCGCCGAGGCCGCGGCGTCAGGCTTGCTGCTTGCCACCGACGTGGCCGACTACCTCGTGGGCCGGGGGTTGCCGTTCCGGCGCGCCCATGAGGTCGTCGGTGCCCTCGTCAGAAAGCTTGTTGCAGAGGGCAGGGGGTTCGAATCGCTCATGCTCGACGAATGGCGCGAGGCAAGCGACCTGTTTGGCGCCGACATTGCCGACCGGGTCACCTCGCGTGTCTCGGTGGCGGCCAAGCGGACTCCACAGTCGACGGCTCCATCCGCGGTGCGTGAAGCGTTGACCGAGGCGCAGGCGTGGCTTGGGCGGTTTGCAAGGTAAATTCATCTGCGGCTTGCCACCCAGAAACGAGCTCTGCTAAGATTGCCTCCGCCCTTCGCGAATCCTTATCCCCGCCAGCGAGGTTCCTTCGGGAGTTTCTGATGCAGCAGCGCCAGCTTCGGCTTGGTGACATTCTGGACGATTATTGTCCTCGCGAGCGCCGGGTCACGAATCACGCGGTCGTTGCCATGGTCGACGCCGACGTGAAGCAGACCCGATGCACGACATGCGACACCGAACACGACTACAAGCACGCCAAGGTGCCCCGCCAGCGTCGGAAAGCCAAGTACGCCGCCGGCCTTGTACGCCCAGGTCCTCGCCGGCGGCCCGAAGCGGGTCGTGCACGAGTCGCCGGCAGCTGTTGACCCTTCTGACGAAGCCATGACTGAAAGCGACCCGATCGTCGAGCCGCCGTTGGCGGCAGCAGAGCCCGAGAGACCCGAGGTCGTCGCGGAAACGGTCGAAGATCAGGACGAGGTCGAGCGGAGCGACGATGGCGAGGACGGTCCCGTGCACAGACCCCTCATTCGGGCCACACTCCCGCGGCAGGAAGGCCAGCCGCCGCCTCCGCGGCAGGGTCCGGATTTCACGATTCGCCAGCCAGGCGGACGGCCGCATCGATTCCGTTCGCGCCAGCAGCAGGGGGGGCAGCCATTCCAGGGCAACCGATCCGGCGGTGGAAGCATGGGTGGCCCGACGCGCGGGGGCATGCCGCGGCAGAACAATGGCCGTCCACCGATGACGTCGCGCTCACTCACCCGGCACGGTCAGCAAGGCAGAAAGCGTTCCAAGTAAAGCGGGCTGCCGTCTTCAGCGACAGCCCCCAACATCGGCTGTCCGCCACCAGCTCTCAGCCATCAGACGTGAGCCATGTCCAGTCTTGCCGGCAAGCACGGTCTCGTCGTGGGTGTCGCCAACAAGCGATCGATTTCCTGGGCGATCGCCGAGGCGGCCCAGGCGGCGGGTGCGCGCGTCGCGCTCACCTACCCGAGCCAGCGCCTCGAAGAGAACGTTCGGGAGCTCGCTGCGAAACTCGACAACCCGCTCGTCCTGCCGTGTGACGTCACCAGCGATGAACAAATTGCGGAACTGCCGGCGGCGCTGGACCGCGAGTTCGGCGGCCTCGACTTCCTTGTGCACGGGGCGGCGTTCGCCCGACGCGAGGAGCTCGACAATCGATTTGTTGAAACGACGCGCGAAGGCTTCCGGGTGGCGCTCGACGTCAGCACCTATTCGCTCATCGCGCTTGCGCGGGCCGTTCGACCGCTGATGGAGCGCCGCGGCGGTGGCAGCATCCTGACCTTGACGTATCTGGGAAGTCAGCGCGTCTTCACCAATTACAACGTCATGGGGGTAGCCAAAGCCGCGCTGGAAGCGTCGGTGCGATACCTCGCCGCCGATCTGGGCCCGCAGAACATTCGCGTGAACGCCATTTCCGCCGGCGCCGTCAAGACACTGGCGGCGTCGGGCATCTCCGGATTTTCGAGCATCCTGCAGGTGTACCGTGATCGCGCGCCGCTGCGGCGCAGCGTCGATCAGAGCGAAGTGGCCGACACGGCGATCTTCCTGCTCGGGCCCGGCTCGCGTGCCATCACCGGCGAAGTGATCATGGTTGACGCGGGATTTCACGCCGTCGGCATGTAGCCACTCGCACAACGTGCAGGGCCCGAATGAGAGTTACCCCCAGGCGCCTGCGCGGCGCTGTGCTCCGGCTGGTGCGCCGACGGGCGCTGTCAGTCGGGCTCGGCTTCGCGCTCGCTGCCCCTGCCGCATGGGTGCAGATCTCGGGACGCGGAGACTGGTGGGTGGAGGGCCTCAGCCTTGTGGCGGGCGCCACCGGCATTGCGCTCATCTGGACCGGTATTGCCGGCCTCGGACCAGACTGGATTGACGAATAAAGTCTCAAGTCTCAAGCCTCAAGGCCTCAATTCCAAAAGCCAGATTTGAAGGGCGTCAGACTCAAGATTTCAGACTTGAGACTTTTAGAGGATCCCTATTGCCGATCGCCGCAGCTCGATATCGGTGACGCCGGATGCCGCCGACCGCGGCTGATCGTCGGGGGTGGCACTGTCTCCGGGCCCCTGCCGTTTGCGTCGGGTCTTGTCGCGGTACATCCGGCTGTCCGCCGTCGCGAGCAGCGTCTCGTAGGACTCGCCGTCGTGAGGAAACACCGCGGCGCCCACGCTGATGGCCAACGGCAGGATCTTGCCGGGCCGCGGCTCGAACAGCAGGGTGTCGACCGAACGCTGCAGTTCCAGCCGTTTGCCTTCCGCCTCCTCACCGCCGCACCCCGACAGCACCACGATGAACTCGTCGCCCGCATAGCGCACGCAGATGTCGTACGGTCGGATTGTCGCGCGGAGCGCAACCGAGACCTCACGGAGCGCCCGGTCGCCGATGTGGTGGCCGTACGTATCGTTGATGTCCTTGAAGTTGTCGAGGTCCATGACCAGCAGCGAGACCTCGGACTTGAGTCGTGTGGCGCGTGCCAGCTCGCGCGTCAGGTGCATGAACATGAACCGCGTGTTCGGCAGCGCGGTGAGCGCGTCGGTGAGCGAGTCTTCCTGCGTCTGTTCGAAGACGACCGAGTTGTAGATGACGGCGGCCGCCTGCTCCGAGATGCGATCCAGGAGCCGGCGGTGATCGTCGGTGTAAATCGCGTTGTCGCTGTGATAGACCGCGATCGTGCCGATGAATCGCTCGTTGAAAATCAGCGGACAGACCAGCGCCGACTGCAGTGCCGTTCGCGCCACCACCCCGGCCGCCTCGAAATCCGCACTCGGCCTCGCGTTGACGAGCGGCCGGCGGTTCCGGGCCACCCAGCCGGTGAGCCCGTGCCCGTTCTTGATCGACAGCTGCTGCACGACATCGGCTTCGAGCCCGGTCGCGAATCGGCAGCGGAGCACCTCTGACTCCTCGCTGTAGAGGAAGAGGGCACAGCAGGAGAACGGCACGATGTTGCTCAGTTTCGACGAGATCAGCGCCATCGTGTCAGCCACACCGAGGCTGCTACCCATGGCCTGCGCGATCTCGTACAAGGCATAAATCTCGCGGTGGGCCAGCGCGATGTCCTCGAACACATTCGTACGCGCCGGCGTTTCGTTGACCAGGCCGACCGCCGGCTGGGCCGCCGGCAGGTGCGCAGCGACGCGCGTCAGCTTGCGTGGCGGCTGCTGGCTCGCGTCCGCTTCGGCCGCGAGGATGGGATACAGGTCGACGAAGGTTTGCACCACCCGGGGATCGAGCGCCTTGCCGCTCTCCTGGTGGAGCAGGCCGATCGCGGCCTCGAAGCTCATCGCCTTGTGATACTGGCGCTCCGACATGAGCGCGTCGAAATAGTCGACGACCGACAGGATGCGCGCGCCAAGCGGAATTTCCTCGCCCTTCAGCCCCGACGGGTACCCCTTCCCATCCCATCGCTCGTGATGGCTCAGAATCAGCGGCGCGACGGGATACGGGAACGGCACGCCGCTGATGATCTCGGCGCCGATCTGCGGGTGGATACGGATCTTCTGGAACTCCTCCTGTGTGAGCGGACCCGGCTTCGAGAGAATGTGCTCCGGCACCGCCAGCTTCCCGATGTCGTGCAGGAGCGCCGCCGTCTTGACACCCTGGATGTCGTTGTCGCTCATCCCGAGAGCTTTGGCGAGGCCCGCGGCGTACACCTGCACACGCCGGATGTGGCTCTGCGCCGTGTGATCCTTCGCGTCGATGGCGAGCGCCAGCGCCTCGATCGTGGCGAGATGCAGGTCCGAAACCTGCTGCACGTGCCGCTGCTGATCCTGGATGCGCCCGAGGTAGACCTTGTAGGTGCGGTAGATCAGATAGGGCGGCGCCGCGAGCAGCAACGCCATCCAGTAGCCGCCCCTGTCGATGACCGATGCGGCCAGCGCCGCCGAGCCGGCGCCGAAGAAGTAGCTCGGCGCGCTCCAGAGGAAATTCTCGTTCCAGACCTGCAGCGTTGACTGCCGTGAGGACAGGGCGATCGCCGCCGCGATGAGCAGGGTGTTGCAGATGAAGTAGGCGGTGGCCGCACCGACCAGCGGCTTCGGGATATCGGTCAGCGCGAACGGCATTCCCGGTGGAGGGCCGCCGAGCGAAGTAAACACGAGGCCGGTCACTTTGACCGTGACGACGAGCGACGCCATGCTGAACAACGTCCGATAGATCGGTCCGTGCGCCTGCGTCCGGAACGTGCACTGAGCCCACGCACTGGTGGCGGCGACCCACATCGTGGCATCGGCACCGAGCAGCAGCAGCGAGGCGAAGTCCACCGCGTAAGACACCGACATGGTCGAGCCGCTGGTCGTCAGCGGGAGAATGACCTTGAAGGCGGATGCGAGCGAGGAAAGGAGCAGGAGCGCTGCGAACAGGATCAGGTTATGAATCGGGGACCGGCCGAAGACGACGAGCACCGCCGCACCGGCAATCAGCACCGCCGCGACATACAGGCGTGCGGCGGGTGGAAGACCTCTCATCGGCTGCCCCAGCGAGACTGAGAGCCCAGATGCGCCCGGCCGGGGAAGCCGGCTGACGCAAAATGATAGACCAGATCACCGCCATTCCGGGCATCGTGGTTCACGGATCGAGCGGATCCGTGAACCGACTAGGCCTCGGTGTCTCGGGCACGCCGGGAAGCGCCGGACCGTGGTTCGGGCTCGAGGCTGAATTCGAGGATTTTGCGGTACAACGTGCCTCGACTGATTTCCAGCACCCGCGAGGCCTCCTTCTTGTTCCACTGCACCGCTTCGAGCACTCGCACGATGTGGGCACGTTCCGCCTCGGCGAGCGAGGGCAGCCGGTCGCCGCTCGGCGTCGTGCGCCGGCAGCGAGGCGTGCAGGAATTCAATATCGGTGGCGCGGATATTTCGCCCGGGTGCCGACAGCGCGGAGCGCGAAACCGTGCTTTCCAGCTCGCGGATGTTGCCAGGCCACGGGTAACTGAGAAGCAAATCGAGCGCCTCGCGCGAGAACCCCTTGCTGTCGATCGGCAGCCCCTGCGCGGCGCAGTAGCGCGACAGGAATCGTTGCGCCAGCACCGGGATGTCGACCTGCCGCTCCCGCAGCGAGGGCAGCCGGATGGCAAATGCGTTGACGCGATAGTACAGGTCTTCGCGAAAGCGTCCATCGCGCACGAACTGTTCGAGCGGGCGGTTCGTCGCGGAGATCAACCGGAAATCGACCGAGATCGATTTGTGGCCGCCGAGACGTTCAAAGCGGCGCTCCTCGAGGACCCGCAGGAGCTTGGCCTGCGCAATGAGCGACATATCGCCGATCTCGTCGAGAAACAGGGTGCCGTCGTTGGCGAGCTCGAGGCGTCCTGGCTTTCGATCGTGCGCGCCGGTGAACGCGCCCTTTTCGTAGCCGAAGATCTCGGACTCGAACAGCGAGTCGGGAAGCGCGGCGCAGTTCACCGCCTGGAACTTCGCCTCGGACCGGCGGCTCAGCTCGTGGATCATGCGGGCGACAACTTCCTTGCCCGATCCGGTCGGTCCGAGAATGAGCACCGAGATGTCCGACTTGGCGGCTGTGCGGATCCACTCGAAGACAATCAGCATCTTCTCGTCGCGGCCGATCATTTCTCGAAACCGCTGCACCGAGGGCGACTGGTCTTCCGTGCTGACCGTTGCCCGCCGTTCGAGGAAATGGTCGAGCAGATCGGCGAGGGCGGTGTCGGCGGGGCGCTCGGCCGCGTATTGGGGCGGAGGGCCGGGGAGGAGTCGTGCCACGCCGAAGTCGGCGAGCTCGTGGACGCAGTTCTCGACGTCCAGCTTCAACCGTCCGAACGTCTGCATCAGCGCTTCGACATCGAAGGCCTCGTCCGGACGCGAATTGAGGTACCGCAGGATGCCGGCGCGCAGAGGCGATTGCACAAGTGTGCGAAACCGTGTATCCGCGTCCGCCGGTTCGGCGTCTTGACCGAACGCAGCCGAGCTGGCGCGCCGCGCGCTGAACGTCAGGTCGTCCATATTGAGCGTAAATGTTATCGGTCCGAGAACCTCATGAAGTTAGTTTCTGCTGCCCTGAGGTGATAGAGGGATGTTTAAGGGACCGGCGCGGGACGGCGGTAGTACTCCGTTTGGTGGCGCTCGATGAGCGCCTGCATCTTGACCGCGTCCTCCTTCCGGTGGCCGTGGCACCGGATCGGATCGGAGCCGCCGCTGGTTTCGATTCGGACGTCCGAGAAAAGCAGGCCCGTGTCAATCGAGACCGACGAGATGTGCGCCATGTGGATCGTCTTCTCTTCTCGGCCGAACCACTGCGGCGTGTGGTGCACGACGCTCGTCGGCGTGATCAGCACCTGCGTCGGGAGGAGTCGGTTACCGCCGCTCAGACGGCTCGCCCGGAACAGGTCGCCGGACGCGAAGGGTCGACCTTGTCGCCACACCCAGACCGCGAACAACAGAAGAACCGCCGCCGCCGCAACCGTCCACCAGATCCCCGTCCATTCGCTACTCACGACCGTCGATGTTAAGCTATTTTCGGCTGAACGCTTGCGTCGACCTCCGCCCTGCTCGGTGGTCCCGGGCCTCGCCGAGCGACGATCCGCTCGCGAAAAATGCGGCCGACAAGGAGATCGCCTCTTGCCCTACCGCGCGCCGGGCTCGCCTGGGTCTCGGAAGCCCATCCTTTCCGGAAAACCTATCCGCTACTATCGGCCCAAGGGTAGCCGGGAAATCCGCCATTTGATCGACGAGGGGTTCCAGGCGTTCAACGCGGGACGTCTATCCGAAGCGTGCCAGATTTACGCAGGAAAGATGCTGGCGCCGGAACCCGATACGACGATCGGCCTGACGGTGGCGGGGGCGATGACGCCGGCCGGCATGGGCGGCTGTGTGATCGAGCTGATGGATCGGGGCCTGGTTGATTTTCTGATCTCGACCGGTGCCAACCTGTATCACGACCTCCACTACGCGCTGAATTTCACGCTGCACCGCGGGTCGCCGTTCCTCGACGACGTCGAGTTGTACCAAGAGGGCATCATCCGCATTTACGACGTGTTGTTCCCGGCCACGGTTCTTCTCGAAACCGACGCCTACATCCGTGATTTCCTGGTTCGCTCCGGGCTCAACGAGCCGATCGCGACGTCGGAGTTTCACTATCGGCTCGGGCGCGACCTGCTGGAGCGGTATCCGGGCTGCGAGGAGCACTCGGTCGTGGCGCATGCCGCCTTGAGCGGCGTTCCCATCTACACGTCGTCGCCCGGCGACAGCTCGATCGGCATGAACATCGCGTCCCACGAGCTGATGAACGACAGCCGCCTCATGATCGATCCGAGCAAGGACGTGAACGAAGTGTGCGCGATTGTGCTCGCCGGCACCCAGAACGGGTGCATCATCCTCGGCGGCGGGTCGCCGAAGAATTTCTACCTGCAGGCGCAGCCGACGCTGTGGGAGGTGTACGGCATCCCCAAGGGCGGCAACGACTATTTCATCCAGATCACGACTGACTCAGTGGTCTGGGGAGGGCTATCGGGAGCGACACCGGCAGAAGCGGTAAGCTGGGGCAAGGTGAACCCGGGGGTGCTGCCCGACACGGTGGTCGCGTACTGCGACTCGACGATCGCCTTTCCGCTCTTCTGCGAATACGCGATCGGCTCACCCAACGGACGGCGTCCACGCAAGGAGCTTGTCCATCATCGCGACCGGCTCGTCGCGGAGCTCGCGCGCCAGGCGAAGGCGGTTCACGAGAAGCGAAAGGTGCAGGCCTGAGATCTCGGAAGGTGAAGTTGTCAGCGACGTCAGTTGAGGTGCTCGGACATTCAAACTCATGGGCACGTTGTCGAGCGAGCTAGCGCCGCACACTGCGCGCCTGTCGCCGCGCCCACGCGTCTACGCCGACGCGAACGTGTCCGCGGGGTTGGTCGCCTACATGCGCGTCCGCCTCAAATGGGACGTGCTCTTCGTGATCGAGGAAGACGAGCTTCGCCGGGCTCCTGATCAGAAACACTATCAGCTGGCTCAGCAGCTTCGCCGGACGCTCGTGACGATGGACCGGGATTACCTGGACGACCGCCGGTTCCCGCCTGATCAGGGTGGGGGCGTGCTTGTGTTCAGCGCGCCGGACGAACGTCAACTCAACGCGCTGTTCACGCGTGTCGACCGGGTGTTGTTTCGGCCCTCAGACGAGCCGGCGCCGGCGCTCCCGCTGGAAGGACGGAAGCTGCACGTTCATACGGACTGGGGACGGGATGGCGAGTAGATAATTTCATCATGCCTATGTTTGGCCTCGAACTGCTCGATAGTGGAGCGCTCGCCGTCTCGGCGGACGAGAACGGCGATATCGTGGCGCGGGGCCAGTCTGCGGGCAAGGACCCGGTCGCCGCCGCTTTTGCTGCCCTCGACAAGGTCTGGTCCGTTCCCGCGGCGCCCGCTGTGGCGGCAGTCAATCCGGAATCACGAGCCTGTGTCGCCGTCATGCAGGCGCTGGCCGAACGTTTTCACGGATCGTATCGTCACGAGCTTCCTGTTGCATCGGGGACCGCCGCGGCCACCGCCGAGGCCTGGATCGGCGCGGCAAAAGGTGCCAAGGAGGTTGTGCTTTTTTCCGTCGGCGATCATACGAGCGCCGGTATCCTGCGCCAGGGGGCGCCGGTGACCGGCGCAAACCGCCGCGCGCCCGCGATCGCGTGGCTCGCGCTCAACCCGGTCGAGCGGGAGGACTATCGCAAGATCGGATGCCTCGAGGTTGAAGTCACCGCACCGGGCATTGTGCGCCGTCTCATCTGGCGCGTGAAAGCCGGCGATCGCTCGCGTGTACTCGACGCGGCCGGCGGGGACTTCGCGGCGATCTCGATCGAGCACGTCCTTGCGGCCGCGCGCGACGGGGACGGCGTCGCCATCTCGGTGATGCGTGACACGGCGAAGTACCTTGGCATGGCATCGGCCAACCTCGTGGCCATCGCCGACCCGGAGGTGCTCGTCCTCGGCGGCATGATGGCATCAGCTTCCGATCTTCTGTTCGAGCCGGTGCGGGTCGAGCTCGGTCGACGACTGCCTGACGTGATGAGACAGGCGTTGACGGTCGTCCCCGCGATCCTCGGCGAGGATGCCCCCGCTCTCGGTGCCTCACGCCTGACCTCCGCCTCAGTGGCATGATCGTTCTGTCAGGCGCCGAGCTCGTGCTGCCTGACCGCATCCTTTCCCCAGGGACGCTTGTCATCGATCACGGACGCATCGTCGACATCCGCCCAGGCGCCGTCCCGACGGGGTCCGGTTTCGCTTTTCACGGACACTACATCGTTCCCGGCTTCGTTGACGTGCACGTGCACGGCGTCGAGGGTTTTGATTCGCTGCAAGCCGGCGATGCGGTTTCGTCCATCGCCGCTCGCCTGCCGCGTTATGGCGTCACCGCGTTCTGCCCAACCACGGTCGCCTGCTCGCCTGAAGCGCTGCGTCACGTCCTGGAGCAGGTCAGGTGTGCGCGCGAGGCGCCGGCTCCGGGCGCGGCGCGTGTTCTGCCAGCTCATTTGGAAAGCAATTTCATCAACCCCGAGTACAAAGGCGCGCAGCCCGCGGCTTGTCTTCGCAGTCCCCGTGCCGCCCTCGACGCGTGGACCGAGCGCGACGATCCCTTGTCGAAACGTGGCCACGGTAGCGGCTTGTCGTTCGAAGCCGGCCAGATCCTGCGTGAAATCGAGCGCGGTGCTCCGGATGTGGGCATCGTGACCCTTGCGCCGGAGCTCGACGGTGGTCTCGAACTTATCGCGTGGCTCGTGTCGCGGGGCCACCGTGTCTCGCTCGGTCATTCAGCGGCCACGTACGACGAAGCGCTGTCGGCGATCGCCGCCGGGGCGCGGCAGGCGACGCACCTGTTCAATCGGATGCCGCCCCTCGGTCATCGCTCGCCCGGCCTCGCCGGCGCGATGCTCGAGGCCGAGGAGGTCGCAGCGGAGATTATCTGCGACGGTTTTCACGTCCACCCAGCGCTCGTGCGTACCGCGGTTGCCGCCAAGAGGCCGTCCCGGGCGCTTGCGATCACCGACGGCACAGCGGCGTCCGGGCTTCCGGCCGGCGGGACTGTTTCGCTCGGCGACGAGGCCATTTCCATCGGGGAAACGGCGGCGTTTCTCCGAGACGGCACCGTGGCAGGCAGCGTGCTGACGATGGATGGTGCGTTCCGGATGCTGGTGGAACGAGCAGGGCTATCCCTCGTTGATGCAGCCACAATGTGCGCGACGACGCCGGCGCGCGAACTGGGCCTCGTCGGCCATGGGATGCTGGCAGTCGGCAGTATCGCCGACGTGGTGATTCTGGACCGGCTGCTGTCGGTCGCGCAGACCTATATCGGTGGGCAGCTTGCGTACTCACGCACGCAGGCCTGAAGCCTGAACGCCTCCCAAACGTGGCGTTGATTGGACCTCAGGTTTCAGACTTGAGGCTTTCCACGTCGATATGCCGCCGGTTCGCGTAGACGGTTGGATCCGCCACGCCAGCGTCTCGAAATGCATCGTGGCGCTCGCGGCACTTGCTGCACACTCCGCAGTGCGCGGCTGGTGCGGGTGGAGCGGAAACGACCGGATTCATGCACGACAGCGTGAGATCGAGCGGCACTGCGAGGGCAACGCCGCGGCGTATCACATCAGCCTTGCTGAGGGCCGCATAAGGTGCATCGATCTGCAGCGCGTGCTCCAGACCAATCGACAGCGCCGATGCCATCGCCGATCGGAAGACCGGCGTGGCGTCCGGAAAGGGGTTGTGAGCGAGTGTGCCAAGCACCAGCCGGCCGATGTGTGCCGTCGCGCAGTAGACGCCAGCCTTGCTGAGCAGCACGATATTGCGTCCAGGAAGATACACGTCCTGGTCGGCGGTGTGGTAGGCCGGAGGCCGTCCCTCGAGAGCCCAATGCCCGGGGGGATAGACGTCGGTCATGTCGACGGCCAGCACCGCGAGCGGCTGTACGCCCGGTCCAAAGACCCCGCTCTCGAGCAGGCGGGCGATCGTCCGTCGCTCGGCATCCTCCCACGCCAGCCCCACGCTCACGTAGATCGGCTGCACGCGTCCGCGCGACCCTTCCTCCGCCACCAGCACCGCGCTGTCGAGGCCGCCCGATAGCAAGACTGCCGTCTGCATTTGGCAATTGGTGGTTGGCAGGTCAGTGGTTTCCTGAACTCGACGACCTGGTGAATTTGATATCCTCAGTCAAGCGAAGTCAACAACTCACCAACTCACCGATAGGCAAAATGTATTCTGTCACCAAGCGCATCGACTTCTGCTACGGTCACCGTCTGCTCGATTACGACGGTATTTGTAAGCATCCGCACGGCCACAACGCGGTCGCGGAGGTCGAGGTGCGCACCGACGAGCTCGACACCCGCAATATGGTCTGCGATTTCAGCGAGATCAAGCGCGTCGTGAAGGGGTGGATCGATCGTGAGCTCGATCACAAGATGGTGCTGCGCCGGGACGATCCGCTCGTCGCCCCTCTCAAGCAGCTCGGCGAGCCGATGTATCTGCTCGAGAGCAATCCAACGGTCGAACGGATCGCGCGTCTGATTTACGACTACGCGAGCGAACAAGGTCTGCCCGTCGTGAGAGTGACGGTGTGGGAGACGCCGACGTCGTTCGCCGAGTACACAGGATCGTAAAGGATTGCCCCGCCTTTTCGTGTTCGACCTCGACGGCACGCTGGTTGATTCCCGCCGTGATCTCGCAGAATCCGCGAATGCGCTGCTCGCCGAGCACGGATGTGCCGCGCTGCCAGAGGACGCCATCGGACGGATGGTCGGCGAAGGCGCGGCGACGCTCGTGGCGCGCGTGTTCGGTGCGGCAGGCAGAACACCTCCTCCGGATGCGCTGGCGTGCTTTCTCGCCATCTACAACAGCCGACTGCTGAAATTCACGCGCGTGTATCCGGGCACTCACGATGCGCTGGCGGCTCTCGGTGCCCTGGCACGGCTCGCCGTCCTGACAAACAAGCCGCGGCAATCGACCTGCGAGATCCTGGATGGCCTCGATCTCGCGCGGTATTTTCCGCCCGCACAGGTGCTCGGCGGGGACGGCCCGTTTCCGCGCAAGCCCGATCCGGCCGGGCTTCATCACCTCATCCGCGAGGCCGCGACCACTCCAGAGGATACGACGATGATCGGCGACTCCGTGATTGACTGGCGGACCGCGCGAGCTGCTGGCACGCACGTGTGCCTCGTGCGGTACGGGTTCGGGTTTGAAGGAGTTCCGATCGGCGACCTGGATGCAGATGATCGATTGGTCGATTCTCCCGCAGCGCTTCTGGCCTGTTTGTCGGCAACCCCTTAACTGCCGAAAGGCCGCTCCTAGGATGGTTCGCGGAAACGACGGCGGATGCGAAGGCGGCTCAAGGGCGCTGGATTTCGACGAGCAACTTGGACGCGGCGCGAGCCCCGATGGTGATCGACGCGCGACTCTCGCTTCTCAATTTGACGGAATCGGCTGCCGCGTCGCGCGCTTCGACCTCAATCGGCTGGCCCGGCTTCAACCCGTGTTTCTCGATGAAGCGAAGGAACGCCGGGTCCTGGTCTGCGATGCGCGTGACCCTGAGCGGCGTGTCAATCGGGCAGGTGAGGAGGCTTTCGAGATGGCGAGGCGTAATGGTCCCCTCCGCTGTGGGAATGGGATCGCCGTGCGGATCCTGCGTCGGACGGCCGAGCATCTCGTCGATCCTTTCGATGAGGCGTTCCGACACGACGTGTTCGAGTTGCTCGGCTTCCTCGTGCACCTCAGCCCAGCTCATGCCCATCACCTGGACGAGAAAGAGCTCGACCAGACGATGCCGCCGCAGCACCCGGCCCGCCAGTTTCTCGCCACCCGAGGTCAGGCGCACGCCGCTGTAGGGTTCGTATTCTGCGAGCCCTGCTTCCGCCAGCGCCTTGACCATCGTCGTCGCGGTGCCCGGCGTGACTCCGAGCGCTGCCGCGACCTGGCCCATCGGCACCAGGCGGCCGTCGCCGGTCAACGCCGACTGGCCTTGATGGATGGCCTTCAGGTAGTTTTCAACCGTACTCGACGGAAACATGCCGCAAGTATTATGCGTCGGGTTGCCGTCAGCAGTTAACCGTTCACAGTTCACAGCCGAGAGTCCCTTGGAGATGATCGTTTCGCAAACGGTTGCCCGCCTTCCCGCGTCGTACGAGGCGTCAAGGCTGTCACCTGTCAGCTGTGAACTGTCAGCGACCACGCTATGAGCGTCTCCGATCGCATTGCGACGCCTGAGGGCAAGCGCCGGTACGTCCGATCGCTGTTTGCGACCATCGCCAATCGCTACGATCTCATTACCGTGGTGTTGTCCTTCGGGCTGGATCGACGCTGGAAGGGGCGCCTGGTCAATCTCGCGGCGCCTCAGCTAGGCGATCGAGCGTTGGATCTGGCTACCGGAACCGGCGACATCGCGTTCGCGATTGACGGCCGCTGCCGGCGGGTCGTCGGCCTCGATGTGACGCCCCGGATGATCGAACTGGCGAAGGCGAAAGCCTGCATGAAAAGGCCGCGCGCTTCGGATCGGCCGGCCTTTCTCGTTGGCGACATGACCGCATTGCCCTTCCCGGACGCCTCCTTCGACCTCGTTACGACCGGTTACGGCCTTCGTAACGTCCCGGATCTTCCGGCGGCGATCGACGAGATCCGGCGGGTACTCAAGCCGGGGGGCCGGGCACTTTCCCTCGACTTCAACCGCCCGTCGAATGCTCTGGTGCGCGCGCTGTATCTGCAATACTTGACGATGGTTGGTGGTGCCCTCGGCTGGATCCTGCACGGCGACCCGGATACGTATCGGTACATTCCGGCCTCGATTCGCAGCTATCCCGGCGCCGCGGGTGTCGCGCGGCTCATGGAGCTCCGGGGATTCACACGCGTCAGGTATTCGCGGGTGCTCGGCGGTCTCATGGCGATTCATCAAGGGTACAAACCATGAGCTGCAGATTGCAGATTATTGAGAATCGATCTGAAGATTCAGTTTGGCATCTCCATACTCGGAGATCTGCAATTCCAAGCGATGAGACTTGATACCTCGAGCTGGTCGGGCGAAGGCGCTTTCACCCAGGCACTCATTAACTACCTCCAGCGACTCGATGCGATCGAGCTCGTGCGGGTCGAGGATGCGCCAGCAAGCCGGTCCGAGGCCGACTACAATTTCATCAGCAACGAGATCTTCGTAGCGTTTGCGACAGAGGCACGCGAGGAGCGTGTGAAGCGGTTCGGATTTCTGCCCTGGACGTGCACGGTTCGCTCAAAGCGCCTGAGCATTCCGGGTCTCGAGGAGGCCCTGACCGCGGCGCCGGAAATCGGCGCGCCCGACTATTCCGACGACGGCCTCCTGCAATACCTGCGGTCCGAGCGTATTGTCCCGCCATATCAGACGAAGGGGTACAAGCTGGTGGAACTCGTTCGCCTGTATGAGGTTGGCGCCGAAAGGCGGTCCTAATGGCCGATATCGATCGGGCCGATAGTGAAGGTGCGTGAGTCTCATACCCTCCCTCCTCCAGGCGATCGTCCGCATCGACGGGGAAGCGCTCGTAATGCACGTCGGCGACAAGCCGTACGTCGTGTCGCCGGTCGGCCAGGTTAATCTCGCGACGCGTGGTCTCACTCTCGACGCCGTGAGCGGCATCGTCAATCAGCTGCTCCCGCTCGAGTCGCAACGCGCGCTCGACGAATTCGGCGCGGCGCAGTTCGAGCTGCCCCCCGTGCCGGAGTTTCCGGGCGAGCACTTCACCGTCGTTGTGGCCCGCGGGGGCGACGACATATGGGCCGAAATCAGGCGGCGGCGGATCCCGGAGGAGGATCGGGTGCCGATGGAGCTGTTCGGCACCCCCGCGAGCGAAGGAGCGGGCGGACGTCCGTTCGTTCATGAATCCAGATCCGACTCCGAGCGCGACACCGTTCGTGATCTTGTCGCGATCTCCGATTCCGAGGGGGAACTCCAGGCTGCTGGTCCTGCCCAGGCGACCGGTCGGGACGATCTCAGGCTGCCTGAGGCCGATGAGCTCTGGCCCGGCCAGCGCGCCCCGCCGGCGGAAAACGGCGAGAGCCACCATTCGGAATCGACGCCGGGCTCGCCACCCGGGACGGCTCCGCCGAAGGTGGGGTCGCAGGTCGCCCAGCCCTTCTCTGGCCCCGGCAGCCCGGAGTCCCATGGAAATCAGCTAACGGCGGTCGAGCACCTGCAGTTGCTTCCGAGCCCGATTGCGCCACCTGTGTTCCCGGCTGCAGCCCCGCCCGAAAGCCCAGGGGCAGTTTTAGCGTCGTCGGCGAGGGTGGTGCCGTTGCCGGTCGCGATCGCGCAGCCGCCTCCGGAGGCGGTTGCTTTACCCGTTGAGGCCGCTTCTCCCGCACTCAGCACGCCAACCCCGGTTTCGTCAGCGCCGGCGACACTCGTGCCGCCGTCACCTCCAGCCAGGCCGCATGTCGTGCCGTCGGCTCCTGGACGTGATTCGGCCGGGGCTATCGCGTCTGGACAGCCCGAGACATCAGAGCCTTCACGAACGACGGCGCTCGCCTCTCCACCGTCAGGGGCATTCCCGTCGCCATCTCCTGGGGTATACGCCTCACCGGCGGGTGTGTTCACACCCGTGCCGTCGGCATTCGCCACCCAGCCGCAGCCGGCCGTGGTGCTGCCGATGGCGCGTAACCCGATTCGATCCGATGTACCGCCGCCTCTCGCTGAGCAGGCTCTGGCTGGCCTCGACCGACTGCTCCGTTTGGCGGCGGCCCGGGGGGCTTCGACGCTCTATCTCTCGTCGGCCTCCCGTCCGTCGATCCGGGTGGACGGCGAGGTGCAGACGCTCGACGGCGCACCCATTCTCGGACCGAACGATGTCGAGTCGCTCCTCCTGACCCTGATGCCCGAGCGCAACGCCGAAGCGCGGCGGACCGGCGGCACCAGCGAATGGATCTGCGATCTGCCCGACGTCGGACGCGTCCGGTGCATGAGCTTCCGCGATCATCGCGGGATGGGCGGCGTCTTCCGCATGATGCCGGTTCGCGCCGTGACCGCCGAGCAGCTTGGCCTGTCGCGGGAGATTCAATCGCTGGCCATCGAGCCGGAGGGCCTGGTGCTGGTTGCGGGTCCGCGCTCGAGCGGCAAGCGGACGCTGTTGTCGGCACTCATCGATCTGATCAACCGCGTCCGCCGCGACCACGTGATCACGATCGAGAAAGAGATCAACGTCGTCCACGAGCGCATCGGCTCGTTCATCAGTCAGCGGGAAGTCCACGGCGGCAGCGACGAGCTGCTCGTCGTCGCCCGTGCGGCGTTGCGCGAAGATCCGGACGTCCTCGTTCTCGAAGAGCTCCGGAGCGCGGCGGTGATGAACCTCGCGCTCGACGCGGCCTCATCGGGCCAGCTCGTCATCGGCGGGCTGCCGGCACCCAACGCGGCCGGCGCGATCGATCGCATCATCGATCTCTACCCTCCGGAGTACCGACGGCAGGTGCAGCTGTCGCTGGCTCAGAATCTTCGCGGGGTCGTTTCACAGGTGCTGCTCAGAAAAACGGGCGGCGGCCGTCTGGCCGCGAGAGAGGTGCTGATGAATACGCCGGCCGTCAGAAGCATCCTCGCTGAAGGCAAGACGTCGCAGCTGCCGCTGGCCATCGAAGGCGGACGCGCGCACGGGATGGTTCCTCTCAACGACTGGCTCGTCGGGTACGTTCAAAGCGGAGCGGTCGACGTTCGCGAGGCGTACAGACGAGCAGTCGACCGGGCAGGATTCCTCGAGATGCTCAAGCGGCAAGGGCTCGACACGTCCGCGCTGGAACGCTTTGGCTGACGCCGAACGATTTTCCTACCTCTCCACAAACGGTTCCAGCTCTTTTACGAGAAAGTCGAGCACCTGCTGTTCGGTGAGGTTTCGAATCGGTCCTGCCGCGACGGGCCGCTCTGATTCCAGAACCCGCCGGCCGCGGGCCCGGCGACAGTGACCCATGACGATCGGGTCTTCGCCCGTCGTATCGAGCGTGATCTCGATGAAGTCGTCGGCGTTCTTCTCGGACATGAGTCGTACGCTGCCGCCTGGCGTGAACACGTCGAACGGGTACCCCTGCACCTTCAGGACGTTGGCAACCTGCCTGAAAAGGGGGATGGCAACCTGCTCGAGGAATACGACGAACTCCCGCGACGCTTCGTCGACAAGTGTCCGGCGATCCACCGCCGCACGTTTTGCGCGCTCGATTGTTTCGGTCAGGTGCCGTCTGACTTCGGAGATTTCCATCAGACCACCTTCTTGGCGCGCAAGTCGGCGACCTCGCGGTCGCTGAAGCCGAGGTCGCTGGTCAGCACCGAATTCGTGTGTTGGCCGAGCGTCGGCGGCGCTGCGCCGATCACTCCTGGTGTGTCCGACAACTTGACCGGCGTCCCGAGCGTCCGCAGGGTGCCGAGCGAAGGATGCTGCACTTCGGCAATCATGTCCCGGGCTGCGAGCTGCGGATCGGAAAATACCTCATGCAGGTCGCGGACCGACCCGGAGGGGACGCCAGCCGCAGTCAGCCGCGCGATCCAATCAGCGCGCGGCCGGGTCACCAAACGCGCATCGAGCATAGGCTTGAGCTCGGCGTAGCCGGTCACGCGCTGGCGATTCGTCTTGAATCGTTCGTCGGGCTCGAGCTCGATGACGGCGCAGAAGCGCTGCCACTGTTCGTCGTTTCCGACCGCGATCACGAAGTCGCCATCGGAGGCCGCGAAGGTCTCGTACGGGACGATGGTCGGATGCCGGTTGCCCATCCGGGACGGCGCCGACCCGGTCGCGAAATAGATGCCGGCCTGGTAACTCAGAAGCGCGGCAACCGAGTCGAGCATCGCGATGTCGACGGCCTGGCCGCGTCCTGTACGCTCGCGCGCGAAGAGTGCCGTCGTGATGCCCTGGGCCGCGAACATTCCCGACACGATATCGACGATCGCGACTCCGAGGCGGAACGGCGGCCCGTCGGCTGCCCCCGTGATGCTCATCAGCCCGCCTTCGGCCTGCATGATGGCGTCGTACCCCGGCTCGGGACGTCGCGGTCCAGTCTGCCCGAAGCCGGAAATCGAGCAATAGATGAGCCGTGGATGACGCGGCGACAGCGTGGCGTAGTCGAAGCCCAGCCGGGCCAGCGTGCCGGGCCTGAAGTTCTCGACGAGCACATCCGCCTTCGCGATCAGCTGCTCGAGGACCTCGCGACCGGCCGGATGCTTGAAATCGAGCGCAATGCTCTCCTTGTTGCGGTTGATGCTCAGAAAGTACGCGCTTTCGCCGTCCAGGAACGGCGGTCCCCACCCACGTGTGTCGTCGCCTTTTCCGGGCTGCTCGACTTTTATGACCCGCGCGCCCATATCGGCGAGCAGCATCGTGCAATACGGTCCCGAGAGGACTCGGGTCAGGTCAAGAACGGTGATACCTTGAAGGGGCTTCATATATGGTTCGTACTGAGGCGCCGGTCCTGGTATTTGCCGGCAGCGCCTGACAGAGCTGTGAACAGGTGAAAGAGTTTCTTTCACGCGCGGGCGTCGTCTTCACCGTCCTCAATGTTGACGAGGAGGATGCCGCATACGACGCGCTCATCGCGCGCGGGTTCCGTACCGTCCCGGTCACCATTATTGGCGTCCGCGCCGTGCAGGGGTACGACCCGATCGCGCTTCAACACGCGCTCGATGAACCTTGAGCCGCCAACGCATGCCCTCGCGCCGTACCCGCCCCTCACGCGTGGCTCTACTATACTCACGCTCCGGGCGCGCATGTCGCCTTCGCGGTCCGCGCTCTCGCTCGCGAGCGGCATCACGATGAGTTCCGAGGCGGCGCCCGAACTCGCCCGCATCCCGCCCGGCGACTTCCTCATGGGCGCGGCCGACGCAGAAGACGATGAACGGCCGGTCCATGCGGTGTACGTCAGCGAGTTTTTCATCGGACGGTTTGCCGTCACCCAGGACGAGTACGCGCGTTTCGTGCGGGCCACCGGTCATCCTCCGCCCGCGGTTCGCGAACTGCCGCTGATTACCGCCGGCGGCCGCGACACCGTGTTCAAAGAACTGGCCGCGCCGTACGTCTGGACCGACGGCCAGCCTCCAGCCGGCCGCGGGAGCAATCCCGTCGTCCTTATCAGATATGAGGACGCGGTCGCCTATTGCTCATGGTTGTCCCAGGCGCTTGGCCGCGTTGTCCGTCTGCCCACGGAAGCCGAGTGGGAAAAAGCGGCGCGCGCGGGGGTTAGTGGTCAGCGATACCCCTGGGGCGAGGACTGCGATCTGACGAGATGCAATTTTCTCGCGGACGCGCTGACGAAGTGCCTGGGTGGCACTCGGCCGACGGGCACCTATCCACCGAACCCGTACGGACTGTACGACATGTCCGGCAACGTGTGGGAATGGGTGTCCGACTGGTACGGCAGCGACTACTACGCGTCGAGCGAACCGCGCGATCCGCGCGGGCCCGGATCCGGTACGATGCGCATCCTCCGCGGTGGATCATGGGTGAACGACGATGTCGGGATGCTGCGGTGCGCGTATCGTCATAAAGCACCACCCGACACGTACGCGTACAGCATAGGATTTAGAATCGTATGCATGGATTGATCGCGGCCGCTCTTGCGCTCGCCCTGGTTGGGGTGGGAAGGGCCTCCGTGTCCGCGCAGGACGTAGCGACGCCGATGACACCCTCGATCGTCACGACGGGGGACGCCGTCGTGCGCCGCGCTGCCGATCAGGCGTTCGTCACAGTGTCGGTCGAGTCGCGCGCGCGCAATCCTCGCGACGCGCAGCGTCAGAACGCCGATACGATGACGGCGGTACAGCAGCGGATCGCCGCTGCCGGCGTTCCGAAGGACGCCGTGCGCACGCTCGGTTATCACATCCAGCAGGAGTTCGACTACGTGGACGGGCGTCGGGTGGCGAGAGGATACCTCGCGCGCAACGCCGTGGAGGTGCGCGTCGATGCGATTGACCGCGCGGGCGAGGTTCTCGATGCCGCGGTCCAGGCCGGAGCAACGTCGGTGACCTCTATCCGGTTCGATCTCAAGGACCGCGAAGCGGCCGAGCGCGAGGCGCTCCGGCTCGCCGTCGCGGATGCGCGCGCGCGTGCCGATGCCGCGGCAGCCGGCGCCGGACGGGCGGTCGACCGCGTGCTGCGGATCGAAGACATTCGCCAGGTCCACATCGGACCGCCGCGTCCGATGATGGCAATGGCGCGAGAGGCCGCCGCCGACGTCCAGCAGACGCCCATCGAAGCCGGCGAGCTTGAAATTCGCGCGCAGGTCACGCTCACCGTCTCGATCAAGTAGGGCCGTCCCGCGCTCGAGCTGTCGCATGACCCGACTCGAATACGAGAAGGCCCGCCGGCTCCTGATGCGCCGGGATCCCGTGCTGGGCGCCGCCATCAAGACCATCGGTCCGTGTGGGCTCGCGGAGAGACAGCGAAAGGATCACCTGACCGCGCTCGTCGGCGCGGTCGTCAGCCAGCAGCTGTCCACGAAGGCCGCTGCGACGATCTTCGGACGCTTCGTCGCGCTGTTCCCGGACAACGCGATCACCAATGCCGCCGCGATTGCCGGGCTCGACGATGCCGTTCTGCGCGGCGTGGGGTTGAGCAGGCAGAAGGTGAGCTACTTGCGCGACCTGTGCGCCCGCGTCGGTGACGGCCGTCTGCAGCTCGATGAGCTCGAGATGCTGCCCGATGAGGAGGTGATCGAGCGGTTGACGCGTGTGAAGGGGTTCGGGCGCTGGACGGCGGAAATGTTTCTGATGTTCAGACTGCACCGTCCCGACGTGCTGCCGATTCGGGGATCTCGGGATCGTCAATGCCGTGCAGCGTCTTTATCGTTTGCGCAAGCCGCCGGACTCCAAGCGGCTCGCCAAGCTCGGGGAAGCCTGGCGGCCCTACCGATCGGTCGCGTCCTGGTATCTCTGGCAAACACTACGCAATTCACCTGAAAGTCTCAAGGCCCAAGCCTCAAGGCTCAGTACGCAGAAAACCTGAAGTCTGAAGTCTGAAACCTGAAATCTCTGGAAGTCTGGCGGCGATTTGAGACTTCAGACTTGAGACTTGTACCAGAGGAGCAGGTAGCCTGCGACGATCGCCATAAGCGTTCCCCGTTCGCTGAACAGTGTCTCGCGCCATGAGAACGTCGGACGTGAGACGTGAGGGTTGAGACTGGCCGGCGACGCGAGGGGCCTCCATCGAGGCACCCGCGCCGCGTACTCCCGGTAGACGTCGCCGAGACGCTCCTCTAGCAGTCGCTCCTCCCATCGGACAATCGCGTGGTATTCGAGTGCGAGCAGCAGCGCGATGGGCGGAATCAGCCAGAAGAGTCCCGCGCTCGCGGCAAATCCGACCCAGAGGCCGATGTTTCCGAGGTACAACGGGTTGCGTAGCCGCGCGAACGGGCCGGTGGCGACGAGTGGTCCAAGACGCTCGCTTCGGGTCCGCGAGACGACGCCGATATGACGCACCGCCCAAAGGCGAAGCAGTTCGCCAGCGGCGACCAACGGCACCCCACTCCAGACAAGGAAGGAAGGTGAGAATGAAGGCGCAGGCAGGGCCACGAGAGCGAGAGCGATGGGAAGGGGCAACCAGGTCCGCTGTCTGAACAGCCAACCCCCCATCCAAACGACCGCGTCTGGATCTTGCTGGTGGCTTTGAGGTTGCGAGCTCGAGGCGACGGTCATTGACGGGCGCCGCGAGTATAACAGGGTGGGCCTATGCCGCCCTTCCAGCGCTTGATATAATTCGGACTACAAAGGTCGCATATCGCCGATGTCGTCTTCTCCCCCAACCTCCGCCCAGTCACCTGCGGCTGGCCTGGCCGGCCGGTCCGCCTCGTCCGTGCTCGATCTGATCGGCCGCACGCCGCTCATCCGCCTGTGCCGTTTCGAGCGCGAGACGCCCGGCGTTGAGCTCTACGCGAAGGCCGAATGGCAGAATCCGGGCGGATCGGTGAAAGATCGCGCGGTCTCGCGGATGCTCGCGGACGGCGAAGCGTCTAGGCGACTGAGGCCCGGGCAGACGATCGTGGATGCGACCTCAGGGAACACGGGGATCGCGTACGCCATGATCGGGGCCGCGCGCGACTACAAGGTGAAGCTGTGCCTGCCAGAAAATGCGAGCCCAGAGCGGAAGCTCATTCTCCGCGCGTTCGGGGCCGAGCTTCTTCTGACGAATCCGCTGGAGGGCACCGACGGTGCCATCAGGGAAGTGCGTCGGATAGTGGCGGCGGATCCAGGGCAATATTTCTATCCGGATCAGGTACAGCAATGACTCGAACTGGCGCGCGCATTTCGACACGACCGCGCCGGAGATCATCGAGCAGACCGGCGGAAGGATCACACATTTCGTGGCGGGGCTCGGGACGAGCGGCACATTCATGGGCACCGGCCGGGGCCTGCGGCGCTTCAGTCCGGCGATCAAGCTGTTCTCGTTTCAGCCCGATTCGCCCTTTCACGGGCTGGAGGGGCTGAAGCATATGGCGTCGGCGATGGTCCCGCCCATCTACGATCCGACGCTTGCCGACGAGGACTTGCGGGTCAGCACCGAGGCGGCCTACGCGATGGTCCGGCGGCTCGCCCGCGAGGAAGGATTGATGGTCGGTGTCTCGTCGGGCGCGGCGCTTGCGGCGACCCTCGACGTGGCGCGCCGTATCCGCGAAGGGGTGGTGGTCACGGTCTTTCCGGACGGGGCCGAAAAGTATTTGTCCGAGAAGTTCTGGACCGCCGATGAGTGAACAACGGCTTCGACTGGGGGCCGGCGTTGGCGCGGCTGTGCGGCGCCATGGCGAGGAGACATACCCTCACGAATGTTGTGGGGCACTGGTCGGCGTGCCCGGCCATGCGACGGCGGCCGTGATGCTGCCAAATACGACGGAAGAGGGCCCGAGGCGACGATTTCTGGTGCGGCCCTCGGACTACCGGTTCGCGGAGCAGCGCGCGAGCGAACTGGGCGGCGATCTCATCGGGTTTTATCATTCCCATCCCGATCATCCCGCGCGGCCGTCGCAGTTCGACCTCGATCATGCGTGGCCGACCTTCGCGTACGTGATCGTCGCGGTTGCAGCTGGAACCGCGCGGGACATGACGGTGTGGTACCTCAAAGAGGATCGAACTAGTTTCGAAGAAGGCGAGTTGAATGGCGACGAAAATCCTGATTCCGACGCCCCTGCGGCCTTACACGGATAAGAAGGACGCAGTCGAGGCCGAAGGCGCAACGGTCGGCGAGTTACTCGCCGACCTGACGAACAAGCACGGCGGGCTGAAGGCTCACCTGTATAACGAGCAGGGCAAGCTGCGCAGCTTCGTCAACGTGTACGTGAACGAAGAGGACATCCGCTACCTGCAGAAGGAGCAAACGCCGGTATCGCCCGGCGACACGGTCAGCATCATCCCGTCGGTCGCCGGCGGGGCACCGGCGACCGAGGACCTGCGGAGTGTGCGCCCCCAGGCGGATCGCGAGCCTCCCCAACTCACCAACGACGAGATCAAGCGCTACAGCCGGCATTTGATCATGCCGGAAGTCGGCATGGACGGCCAGCGCAGGCTCAAAGCCGGCAAGGTGCTGTGCATTGGCGCGGGCGGGCTGGGGTCGCCTGCCGCGATGTATCTGGCGGCTGCGGGTGTCGGCACGATCGGCCTCGTCGACTTCGATGTCGTCGACTTCAGCAATCTGCAGCGCCAGATCATTCACGGCACTCCTGACGTGGGGCGTACCAAGCTCGACTCGGCCCGAGACCGGCTCCATGCGCTCAACCCGCATGTCGATATTCAAACGTACGAGACCGCGTTGTCGTCGGCGAATGCGTTGAGGTTGTTCGAGCCGTACGACGTGATCCTCGACGGCACAGACAACTTCCCGACACGATATCTGACCAACGATGCATGCGTCCTGCTCGGGAAGCCGAACGCCTACGGCAGCATTTTCCGCTTCGAGGGCCAGGCGTCCGTGTTCGCCACCAAGGGCGGTCCCTGCTATCGGTGCTTGTATCCGGAGCCGCCGCCGCCGGGGCTGGTACCGAGTTGCGCCGAAGGCGGCGTGCTCGGGGTGCTGCCGGGCGTCATCGGGGTCATTCAGGCGACTGAGGCCATCAAGCTGGTGACCGGGATCGGCGAGCCGCTGATCGGCCGGTTCCTGATTTACGACGCGCTCAAGATGCGGTTTCGTGAGTTGAGGCTTCAGAAGGATCCGGATTGCCCGGTATGCGGCACGCACCCCACCGTCACGAAGCTGATCGATTACGACCAGTTCTGCGGAATTCAACCGGCTACAGTCGAGAGCACCACCGTGAACACACCAGGCGACGCCCAGGAAATCACCTCGCTCGAGCTCAAACAGCGCGTGGACAAGGGGGACAAGCTGACGCTCGTCGACGTGCGGGAGCCTAACGAGTATCAAATCAACCGGATCCCCGGGACGGTACTGATTCCCTTGGGCGATATTCCTCGCCGGTACACCGAGCTCGACCCGAACGACGAGATCGTGGTGCACTGCAAAATGGGCGGAAGGAGCGCGAAAGCCGCGGATTTCCTTCGTTCCGTGGGGTTCAAGCGGGTCCTGAACCTGAAGGGCGGGATCCTGGATTGGATCGAGAAGGTCGATCCGAGCCAGCCGAAATACTGAGCTAATCCCCGATGTGTTAATATAGGACCCAAGCGGTCGGATATCCTGGGCAGAACGCCACCGTGTCGTGGCGCCCGGGCGACCTTCGGGAATTGACGCGATTACTAGAAGAATGCTCAGGTTATCCAAGAAAGCGGACTACGCGTTGATGGCCATGAAACACCTGGCCTTGCTGGGCGATCAGGGGTCGTCGAGTGCCCGGGAGATTGCCGGGCAGTACGACATTCCCATCGAGCTGATGGCAAAAGTGCTGCAACGTCTGGTCCGACGGGGTTTGCTGACGTCCCATCAGGGCACGCGAGGCGGGTATCAGTTGGCGCGGGCGCCGCGCGGGATATCGGTGGCTGACGTCATCCAGGCAATCGACGGCCCGGTGACTGTCACGGCGTGCTCGACCGACGAGGGGCCGTGCGAACAGTTCGAGAAGTGCAACGTCCGCGATCCGCTGTGGCGGGTGCGGGAGAAGATTCTGACTGCGCTCGGCGAATGCACGATCGCCGAGCTGGCGGCGGATACGCCGCCGGTTCCAGAGCCCACGCGTGCCGCGGTACTGCATACGCATCTGTGAGTTGAGCATGGCAATCAAGCTTCCGATCTACATGGACTATCACGCCACGACCCCGGTCGACCCGCGCGTGGTCGAGGCGATGGTGCCGTACTTCACCGAGCACTTCGGGAATGCCGCGAGCCGCAACCATCCCTTCGGATGGGAGGCCGAGGAGGCCGTCGACCGGGCGCGCAAGCAGGTGGCCGATCTGATCGGCGCGAACCCCAAGGAAATCGTCTTCACCAGCGGCGCCACCGAATCCGACAATCTGGCGATCAAGGGCGTTGCCGAGATGTATCGCGAGAAGGGCAATCACATCATCACGGCCGTCACCGAGCACAAGGCCGTGATCGATACGTGCAAGCGTCTCGAAAAGGAAGGCTACCGGGTCACCTATCTGGCGGTGCAGAAGGACGGGCTCGTCAGCCTCGACGATCTGCGGAACGCGATCACCGACAAGACCATTCTCATCACGATCATGACCGCCAACAACGAGATTGGCGTCGTGCAGCCGATCGCCGAAATCGGCGCGATCGCGAAGGAGAAGGGCATCCTCTTCCACACGGACGCCGTACAGGCGGTCGGCAAGATCCCGTTCAACGTCAACGACCTGAAGGTCGACATGGCGTCCATCAGCGCGCACAAGATGTACGGGCCGAAGGGCGTCGGGGCGCTGTACGTCCGCCGCCGCAACCCGCGCGTCCTGCTGTCACCTATCATCGACGGCGGCGGCCACGAGCGCGGCATGCGGTCGGGCACGCTCAACGTCCCGGGCATCGTCGGCTTCGGGAAGGCTGCGGAGTTGTGCAGGCAGGAGATGGCGGCCGAAGCCGAGCGCCTGAAGGGTCTGTGCGAACGGCTGAACACGAAGCTGCACGAAGGGCTCGATGAGATCTACATCAATGGCTCAGTGACGCATCGACTGCCTCACAACCTGAACATCAGCTTCGCGTATGTCGAAGGCGAATCGCTCCTGATGGGCATCAACGACGTCGCGGTGTCGTCCGGGTCGGCATGTACCTCGGCGAGCCTCGAGCCGTCCTATGTGTTGAAGGCGCTCGGCGCCGGCGACGATCTGGCGCACTCGTCCATCCGGTTCGGTCTCGGCCGCTGGTCGACGGCGGAGGAAGTCGACTACGTGGCGAACAAGCTCATCTCGGTGGTGACGCGGCTGCGCGAAATGTCGCCGCTGTACGAGCTGGCGAAGGAAGGCGTCGATCTGTCGACGATGCAATGGGAAGTTCACTAGAGACGCGATTGCCGCTTGCAGATCGCCAGCGGCTCATTGGAGATTGAAATGGCTTACTCGAGCAAAGTGATCGACCACTACGAAAACCCGCGCAATGTCGGCGCGCTGCCGAAGGAAGACCCGAACGTCGGGACGGGTCTGGTCGGGGCGCCCGAATGCGGCGACGTGATGAAGCTGCAGGTGAAGGTCAATCCGCAGACGGGCATCATCGACGACGCGAAGTTCAAGACGTTCGGCTGCGGGTCGGCGATTGCGAGTTCGAGCCTTGCCACCGAGTGGCTCAAGGGCAAGACCGTGGACGAGGCGCTCGCGATCAAGAACACCGACATCGTGAACGAGCTGAGCCTGCCGCCGGTGAAGATTCACTGTTCGGTCCTGGCCGAGGACGCGATCAAGGCGGCGATCAGCGACTACAAGAAGAAGCAGGGTGCCAAGACGGCGACCGAGCAGGTAGCACGCGCAGCCGAGCGCGTAGGACAATCGATGCTTTCGGTGGTCGGTTCTCGCCGGTGAGGTCGAGAGCCGGCGCTGATCGCTGAGAGCTGATACCGACATGATTCAGATCAGTGAGACCGCGGCGCGACAGATTCGCACGTTGATGGCCAAGCAAGGCCTCGACGAGGGCGGTCTGCGCGTCGGCGTCAAAGGTGGCGGGTGTTCGGGTCTGAGCTACACGTTCTCGTGGGAAAAGCAGCCGAGGCTCGGCGACGAGGTGTTCGACGGCCCGAACGAGTCGCAAGATTTTCGTCGACAAGAAGAGCCTGCTGTACCTGAACGGCACAGTCCTCGACTACGACACGAGCCTGATGAGCAAGGGGTTCGTGTTCAACAACCCGAACGCGAAGACGACCTGCGGCTGCGGCAGCTCGTTCGGCGCATAAGCAGTGTCAGGTCTCGATTCTCGAGCCTCAGGTCACACAGGGGTGGCCTCGTCGCCTTGCATTCTTGAGGATTTGAGACTTCGGACTTGAGGATTGAGACTTTCACGTTCCTTATGTCTTCCCCAGCAACGGCTCCATCGCTTCAGATCTGCCGGAGCTGCGGCGGCGGCGCTCCGGTCGACGTGCATTTCTGCCCGCAGTGCACGAAGATTCTGACGCTCGGCCGACAGGGCGATTACTTCAGTTATCTCGGGAGTGCCCCGCAAGCTCAATCTCGACCATGGCGGATCTCGAACAGAAGTTTCGATCGCTGAGCCGGCACTTTCATCCCGACTATTTTTACAACGCGACACCAACCGAACGGCGCGCAAGCCTGGAGCGCTCCTCGTATCTGAACGACGCATACCGGACGCTGCGCCAGCCGATCGCGCGGATAGGGTACTTGCTGGAGCTCGAAGGGCTCGGCACCACCACGCCGGGCCATGCGTCCAATGAAGTGCCGCCCGCTCTTCTCGAAGAGGTGTTCGCGCTGAACGAGGAGCTCGATTCGGTTCGCGAGCTGCGCAATGCTGGCGCCTCCGCCGACGAGTGGAGGCGCCGCCTGGAGCGGGCGCGGAAGCCGATCGAAACAAAACGGGAGGAGCACGAAACGCACCTGCAGGAGCTCTCGGCGAAATGGGATGCGCTCCTGGATGCGGATGCGAGCGATGCCGAGCGCCGCGCGGTGCTTGGTGATCTGCGGGAGCGCATGCTCGAGCGGAACTACATCACCAACCTGCTGGCCGGCATCGAGAGGGAACTGACGCAATAACGGATCGTTCTTCGTTCGGCGTTCTACGTTCGACGTGCGTAGAACGCAGAACGCAGAACGCAAACACAGAACGCAGAACGCAGATGAGCAAAGTCGTCGGAATAGACCTCGGCACCACCAACAGCCTCGTCGCCTACGTCAAAGACGGGGTGCCGGTCGTCATTCGGGACAAGAATGGCGACGCGCTCGTGCCGTCCGTGGTGTCGGTAACGGCGGATGACACGGTGTACGTCGGCCGCGAAGCGGAGCGTCGTCTGCTGACCGACGCGAGTCGAACCGTCTACTCGGTCAAACGGTTCATGGGCAAGGGGATTGAAGACGTGCGCGGAGAAACGCGGCACTTCCCCTTCCGTGTCGGGGGCGACGAAGGCGAGCGGCGGAGTCGTTCGCATCGGTCTCGGCGGGCGCGAGTTCACACCGCCCGAGATCTCCGCGTTCATTCTGCGAGAGCTGAAGCATCGGGCGGAGACGTTCTTTGCCGCCCAGGGGGAGGTCGAGCCTGACGTCGATCGGGCGGTGATCACCGTCCCCGCGTACTTCAACGACGCCCAGCGCACCGCGACGCGGGACGCGGGGCGCATCGCCGGCCTGGAGGTCCTTCGCATCATCAACGAGCCGACAGCGGCATCGCTGGCGTACGGCCTCGACAAGCGGCACGACGGCACCATCGCGGTCTACGACCTTGGCGGCGGCACGTTCGACATCTCGATCCTCCGTGTCGAGGACGGCGTGTTCCAGGTGCTGTCGACCAACGGCGACACGCATCTGGGTGGTGACGACATCGACCTGCTGCTGACCGAGCGGGTGCTTGCCGACCTCGACCACAGGCGGTCCGGTTGCAAGATCGGCCGAGGCGATCCAGGAGATTCGAAAGGCTGTCATTCGGGCGAAGGTGGAGCTGTCCGAGCACGAGGAGGCCCAGATTGCCGTGCGGCTGGACTCGACGCCCCCAGGCACGGGGCCGAGCGCAGAGCGAAGAGCCGGCACGCATATGGACGTCTTCTGACGCGCGCTGAATTCGAAGCAGCTGATCGCGCCGATCATCGAGCGAACGCTCGGGCCGTGCCGTCAGGCGCTGACCGATGCGGGACTCGTCCCGGCGCAGATCGACGAGGTTGTGCTGGTCGGCGGGTCGACGCGCATCCCGCTCGTCCGCCGCCGCGTGGCCGAGTTGTTCGGCCGCCAACCGCACACCGAGCTGAATCCGGATGAAGTCGTGGCGCTCGGTGCGGCGGTCCAGGCCGACATTCTCGTGACTGGCAACCGCGACATGCTGCTTCTTGACGTGACGCCGCTCTCGCTCGGGATCGAGACGATGGGCGGCGTGACATCGAAGATCATCCTCCGCAATTCGACGATTCCCGCGACCGGCAGCGAGATGTTCACCACGGCCGTCGACAGCCAGACCGCGGTGGACATTCACGTGGTGCAGGGTGAACGCGAGCTGGTCGCCGACAACCGCTCGCTGGCCCGTTTCAAGCTGCGGGGCATTCCGCCGATGCCAGCCGGCCTGCCGCGCGTCCAGGTTCAGTTCCAGATCGACGCCAACGGCATCCTGAGCGTCCACGCCACCGAGCTGCGCACCGGGATCGAGCAGGCGATCGAGGTGAAGCCGTCGTATGGCCTGACGGACGAGGAAGTGGAGCGCATGCTGCTCGACTCCTTCGAGCACGCGGAAGCCGACTTCGCGGCGCGGCTGCTCATCGAGGCCCGGAACGAAGCCGAGTCGGTGATTGCGGCGACCGAGAAGGCTCTTCGCTCGCCCGAGTTCCCGGAGATCGCCAGGACCGAGCTGGGTGAGGGTGAACAGAAGCGCATCACCTCGGTGCTCGCCGGTCTGAAGATGGTGCTTGGCTCGGCCGACCGCGAGACGATTCAGAAGTGGACACATGCGCTGAACGATGCGACCAATCATCTTGCCGAAGTGACGATGAACCGATCCGTGCAGGCGGCACTGGCAGGGAGAAACGTCGACGATGTTAGTTGACAGTGAACAGTTCACAGTTGACTGGCTCGCACTCGAAACGATGTCAGGCTGTGCTCTCTCAAGAGTCAACCGTGAACTGTGAGATCCGACAATGCCCAAAGTAACATTCATCATCGACGGGGAGCCGACGACCGTTGAGTTCGAGCATGGCCAGCTGCCGTATTCACATCACGGGAAGCCGGAGTCGTTCCTTGACGTGTCCAAGCATTTCGACGTCGGGCTCGAGCACGCATGCGGCGGAAGCTGCGCCTGCACCACGTGCCACGTCATCATTCGCGAGGGTGAACAGCACCTGAGCGAGATGCAGGACGACGAAGCGGATCGGCTCGACACCGCATGGGGGCTCACCGCACGTTCGCGTCTCGGCTGCCAGGCGGTCATCACCGGCGACGTTGTCTGCGAGCTGCCGATGTACACGCGCAACTACGTACAGGAAGGCGGCGGCATCCAGCTCGGCAAGTCCGACAGGAAAGAGAGAAAGACGGAGGAAGTGGCGCCGTGAAATGGACCGACGCGGAAGACATCGCGATCGCGCTCACCGAGAAGTTTCCGGGAGTCGATCCCCTCACCCTCCGCTTCACTGACCTTCGCGACCGGGTCCTCGCGCTCGAGGGCTTCGACGACGATCCCAAGACGTCGAACGAGCCGAAGCTCGAGGCCATCCAGATGGCCTGGCACGAGGAGTTCAGCGACCAGACGAAGGGGTCCTGAGCCTCAGGTCGAGACGTACGCGTTCAGAAGGCCGATCGCCTCGTCCTTCTCGTCGATGTCCACTGCCAGCAGGTCCCGCAGCGACACAATCCCGGCCAGGCGTCCCTGATCCAGAACGATGACGTGTCGGACATGCGCCTCCCGCATACGGCTCAGGCACGCCTCGTAGCTCTCGGCCGGGTCGGCCACCACGAGTTCGGAAGACATGACGTCGCCAACCCGCGTCGCGTCGGGATCGCACCCGGCGGCGACGACGCGCGTCAGCACGTCACGTTCGGAGAAGATGCCCGCGAGACGGTCGCCGTCGAGTACCGGGACGGCGCCGATCTTCCTGTCGGCCATCAGCCGCGCAGCGGCCCTGACGAGCGATGAGCGATCGACGGTCACGGTTTCACGATCGCCGATGATCGACTTGATCAACTTCATGGGCAGATGTCCTTTCACTGCTCCGCGCATTCTACGCCTCGCGGAACCCGTGTGCTACACTTCGCGCGATGAGCTTGCGCGCCATGTTCGGGCCTGGCATGCGCGCGTATATCGTGCCGCTGGTCGCGGGCGCGGTGTTGACGGCGAGCGCGTTTTTGCCCTGGGTCGTCGTCGGAGACACCTCCATGCGAGGCGTTCCAGACGTCGCTGCGCTCTGGATCGCCGGTCTCGGTGCCCTGGCCGCCGTGCTTGCCACGCTGAGCCTGATCACCCGCAAGAATTCGCGGCATCCGCTCTTGTTGATCGGCCTGATCGCGCTCGGCATCATGTTTCTGTCGTGGCGGATGATGCCGAAGGCGATTACCGCCCGCGCGCTGATCCGTTCGCAAGCAGTTGCCATAGTCGAGAACAAGGCGGTGAGCGATGTCCCGCGTGTCGACGTCGGCAGCGGAATCTATATCGGCCTCGTGGCCGCCACCGCGCTCGTGGGGTTCGGGCTGACCATCGTCGTGAAGCGAGCTTCACGCCCGTACCTGGACGCGGACCCGAACGACGACGTTTGAAACAGAGTGCACGGAGTGAGGCAGAGGTTCGAGGTTCTTCAGGTCGCGGGTTCTGAGCGGGCACGATGAGCCTCATGCACCATTTGGCGAGTCAACCCAACCAACCTTTGACCTGAGAACGCCGTCAACCTTGAGAATCTGGGAACCTTTGTGAACCCAGTGAACCTTGCGGAGCCCGTGAACCCAGATAATCATGAAAATCAGAATCGCCCATAGTCCGGATTCCGATGATGCGTTCATGTTCTATGGGCTGGCGAGCGGCCGGGTGCCCTCGAACGGCTTCGTGCTCGAGCATGTACTGTCCGACATCGAGACGCTCAATCGTGCGGCCCGCGAGGGCAAGTACGAGATCACGGCGGTGTCGTTTCACGCGTACGCGCATTTGACCGACCGCTACATTCTGCTGCCGCACGGTGCAAGCATGGGCGAGCGGTATGGCCCTGTTGTCGTCGCCAGGAAAGATGGCCCCTCATCGATCAAGGGAATCCGCGTGGCGATACCCGGCGAGATGACAACCTCGTTTCTGGCGCTTCGACTGTTCGATCCGGCGGTCGAGCATTTTGTGGTGCCGTTCGATCAGATTCAGGAAAAGGTGCTGTCAGGTGAAGCCGCAGCCGGGCTGCTCATTCACGAAGGACAGTTGACGTACGAGGACGAGGGCCTGAAGAAGATCGTGGATCTCGGCGAGTGGTGGGCCGATACCACGGGCGGTCTGCCGCTGCCGCTCGGCGGGAACGTAATCCGCCGCGATCTCGGCGCGTCGACGATCGCAACGCTGTCGGGTCTGCTCCACGACAGCATCGCGTACGCGCTCGAGCATCGATCGGAAGCGGTGGATTACGCGATGCAGTTCGGACGTGGCCTCGATCGTGCGCGGACCGACCGATTTGTGGGTATGTATGTCAACGATCTCACCCTCGACTACGGCGAGCGCGGCCGCGAGGCGGTGTTCAGGCTCCTTGGCGACGCACAGAAGGCGGGGCTGCTTCCGCCGGTAAAGGTCGAATTCGCGATCTAGCACAGCTGGCGGGCTTTTTTCAGGCGCCGTCCTGCAGCTGCGTCAACCTCGCATGGAGCTGTCGGACACCTTCGGTAAGGCTCGCAGGTCCCGGCTGCAGGATGTAAGTCGACTTCACCTCGAAAATTCGATTGTGGCGGACGGCGCTGACGCTGCCCCACCCGGGACGGCCGCTGATTTTGGCAGGATTGACCCTTTTTCCGCACCACGAGGCGAAGATCACCTGCGGATCGCGCCGCGCGACTTCCGCCGGCTCGACGATCCTGTCGCGACCGAGGCGCGCGTCCACGAGCTCCGGGAAAATCGGCGTGCCGCCGGCGATCTCCACGAGCTCTTCCACCCAGCGGATGCCGGAGATCAGCGGGTTGTCCCATTCCTCGAAGAACGTCCGCAGCCGGCGCGGGAATCGGCTCGCCGACTCCCGAATCCGATCGAGATCCTCTGATAGCCGGGCGGCCAGCCCGATCGCCTCCGCTTGGCGCCCGACGAGGCCGCCGAGCATATGAATCATCTGCAGGATCTCCGCAACGCTGCGCTGATTGAACGTCATGACGCTGATCCCGCGCCTGACGAGCTCGGCCGCGAGATCGGCCTGGAGGTCGGAGAACGCCAGCACGAGATCTGGAGCGAGCCGTTCGATCGCATCAAAGCGTGCGCTGATGAACGCGGACACCTTCGGCTTTGCGCGCGCTTCAGGGGGCCGGACGGTGTAGCCCGAAACGCCGACCACCCGATCGCCCACGCCAAGCAGATACAGTGTCTCGGTGGTCTCCTCGGTCAAACAGACGATGCGTTGGGGGAATCTGCTCATTGAGTCACTTGGTTATATGGTCATCTGGGTAACCAGATTCGGGGTGCAACACCCTGGCAAGACGGTCAGCGGCCGCCACGATGCGGGGACCTGGAACGACGAATTCATCGCCGGCGAGCAAGTGAACGCGCTTGTTCTTGACCGCTGGTATGGACGGAAGGGCGTTCCAGACAAGGCGTTCGGCGTCGAGTCGATCCGCACGCATCGCGGCTCCATAGTGCAGCTCGATGATCACGTCCGGTGCGAGCGCGAGGATCGATTCGGTGCTCAGCTGTACGGATTGACGCTTCAGGCTCGCGAGCACGTCGATCCCTCCGGCAATCTCCAGCACGTCATGCAGGAAACCGTATCCGCCGCTGGCAACGACCTGCCGCAGAGAGCCCGGCTCGCGTCCGAATACGAGCAGCGTTCTTGGTCGGGCGCGTTCGGCGGAGCGGGCCTTGATCGCCGCGAGCTGCTGCTCGATTCGCGCCGCCGCGGCACTCGCGGCGGCGGCCGCGCCGACACGGACGCCGAGGGCTCTCATCGTTTCCGTGATGTCGGACAGTCCCCGGTGCGCGTAGCGGAAGATCGGGATCCCGGCTCGTGCGAGCTGGTCCTTCAGTTCGGCCTGCGTGTCATAGACGATGACGAGATCGGGCTTGAGGGAGAGAATCCGCTCCACGCTGGGATCGAGGAGCCCGCCAACTCGCGGGAGCCGCTCGACCTCCGGCGGGAACTTGTCGTAGCTGCCGACCCCGGCCAGCCGATCGGCAGCGCCGATCGCGAACAGCATTTCCGTCGTTGCCGGAATGAGCGAAATGATGCGCCGCGGGCTGGTCGCGAAAACGCCCGGGCGGTCTTGAGCGGCGACCGCCTCGGCGAACGGCGCAACCTGCGTTCCCAGGAAGAGCGCGCAAGCGAGCACGGCCGCCGACGCGCGCCTCGCTCCGCTCACTGACGGCGGAAGAGCAGCCATAGAAACACAGGGCCTCCAACGATCGCCGTGACAACACCGACGGGAAGCTCAAGTGGGGCGAAAGCTGTCCGAGCGACAAGATCGCACGCAATCAAGAACGCTGATCCAAAGAGCGCCGCCGCCGGCAGCACGAGACGGTGATCCACACCGACGAGCAGACGAACCAGATGAGGCACGATGATACCGACAAACGAGAGCGGCCCGGCCAGCGACACCGCCGCGCCGGTCGCGAGCGACGCGCTGGCAAGCGCGATTTTTTCGGCCCGTGGCACGTTCACGCCGCGGGCGGCAGCCGACTCCGCGCCGACGCTGAGCAGATCGAGCACTCGCGGCAAGGTGGCGAAGCCGGCGCAGGCCAGGGCCAGCGGCACGAGCGCTGCGCCGATCGGGCCGTACGACCCGACGTCCAGCGAGCCCATCAGCCATCGCACGGTTTGAAGGGTCTGGGTGAAGTCGGCGAGATACCGCACGAACGTCGTCAGGGCCCCAAGCAGGGTTGTCAGCGTCACACCGGCCAGCAGCAGAACCATGCTCGATGCGCCCCGCCGTCGTGCGGCTGAGAGCCCGTAGACGATCGCGAGCGCGCCCACGGAGCCCGCGAGGGTCGCGAGCGGAATAGCGGAGACACCGAGCAGCGAAAAATCGGCGTTGAAGGTGATCGCGAGCACCGCACCGAGCGCTGCGCCAGCCGACACGCCGAGTGTATCGGGGGAGGCGAGCGGGTTGCGCAGCAGCGCCTGAAAGACGACGCCTGCGAGCGAGAGCCCGCTGCCGACGAGCGCCGCCGCGAGGACGCGGGGCAGACGCGCCACGAAGAAGATCTGAGCGTCGACATTGTCGGCAAACGGAATCGATCGATCGAATACAGCGGTCAGCTGAATGGGCGTGGTCCCGATGAGTGGCGCGAGCAGGCAGGCGGCGAGCGCGAGGCTGCCGAACCCCGCAACCGTCACGACGAGCCGCCGCCGGACGTCAGGACGGCCGGCCAACGGGCACCACCGTGAGATGACCGGCGCGTGGATGAAACTGAACGTCCGCGTCCACGCCGTACGCGTCGCGAACCGTCGCGGCGGTCAGCGTATCGGCGGTCGGCCCCTGGGCGAGCACTCTGCCTTTCTTCAAGAGGACGATCCGTCCACAGAGCGCGGCTGCAAAGTTGAGGTCGTGCGTGCACACCACCATGGTCGTGGCCCGGTCGCGGCTGAGGCGCCGAAGCAACGACGCGATTTCCAGCTGATATCCGAGATCGAGTGAAGCGGTCGGCTCGTCGAGCAACAGGAGATTCGAAGCCTGTGCGAGGGCACTGGCGATGACGACACGTTGCTTTTCGCCTCCGCTGAGCGTGGCGAACGGCCGCGTCTCGAGATCCGCCGTCCCGGTTGCCGCGAGGGCTTCCCGTGCAATCTCGAGGTCGGCGGCGCCCTCGAGCGCGAACGGACCGAGATGCGCGTACCGTCCCATCAGGACGATGTCGAGTACCGTGAAATCGAGCATCGCCTGCGTTTCCTGCGGTACGACCGCAATCTGGCGTGCGAGCTCCCGGCGGGACCAGCCGGCGAGCTGGCGTCCGTCCAGCTGGACGCTGCCGGTCGAGGGGTGAAGCATTCCGCCGAGAATCTTGAGCAGCGTCGTCTTGCCGGAGCCGTTGGGTCCCAACAAACCGACGAGATCGCCTCGCTGCACGCCGATCGACACCTGGTCGAGCACCAGCTGCGCGCGTCGGTCGTAAGCAAACGAGACACTATCGGCTCGTAGCAACACGCACTCCCACCATGCCGCTCCAGCCAAGCCCAGTGTAGCCGGGCGTCTCTTCGTACTTGCGACCCGCCAGATTCAGTCCTCGCGCAAGAACCTGCAGGCGTCCGCCGATCGGGACGCTGACGGCCCGCGTTGACCGTGGAGATCCAGGTCGTTCGCGTCTGGCGAGCCGCAAAGAAATGACCGCCGATGCTTCCGAAGTTCGGCTCGAGATCGAGCGTTCGAAACCCTTGCAGCAGCTCGGCGAAGGCGGAAAGCTGGCAGTGGAGTGCCGAACGGCCGCCGTGCCTTGGTGGCGTGGCCGGATCCGCGGATCGCCGACGGCAAACGGTGCCGGTGGATCGGTGGTCAACACGATCTCGACCGGATCGGTCCGCAGGCCGTCGACGATCACCCGTGCGTGATAGCGTCCGGCGTCGAGTTGTGAGACTTCATACGCCTCGCTCTCGGTGACGCCTTCGGCGACGACACCAAGCTGGCTCACAACGACTATTCGGGCCGTCGTGATCGCGCGGCCGTCAGGGTCGCTGACTTGCCCTGCGAACGTCGCCGCCGACGCCCACCCGGTTGCGATCAGCAGCCATGAGGCGAGGATGATCGAAACGCGGCAGGTGGCGGCGGACCGCACAAGGCGCCAGTGGTACAGGGGAACAGCTCCTCCCGGCGTCTCACGCGCCGAAGAAAAGACGGACCCCGATGGCCAGGTTTCCTGACTCGCAGATCAACACGACGCTCTCCTTGCGTCTTCCCAGGCACCAGGCCCAGTGACGGGGTCCGGACACGACCCGTTGCAGAGCGCCGCTAGCCGCTTACAGTGGCGGGACCGTGTGGGTTTTCCACCCACTTCGCGTGGCCGCCGGGGCGAGCGTCGGTTTGTCGCGCCGCCGCCGATTACGTGGCAAGGCGCGTCCGCTAATATAGCAGGGTTGCCTCCACTGCGGCTTTCTGCATAACATAGACGTTCGTGTCCGCGTCAAGGGCACGTACCTGCACCGACCGTCAATCCAAGAGGGCTGCATGAGCAAGAGTTCGACTGTCACCGTCCGCGAGAAGCCTGTTGAAGAGGTGGCTTCAGCGAAGCTCGGGGGCCTTACGATTCACGGCGAGACCATCATGGTCTCCACGGATCAGCGGATCGAGCTCGTCGATCTGACGAACAAGGTGATGGAGTTCGTCCGCCATTTCAATATCCGCGAGGGGCTCGTCAGTCTCTGGTCGATGCACACAACCTGCACGCTGTTCATCAACGAATTCCAGACCGCCCTGTTATCGGATATGAAGCGCTTCCTCGAGCAGATGGTGGCGCGGGACGCCGAGTGGCTGCACAACGACCCGGAGCATTCCGACTGCGATCGGATGAATGCCGACTCGCATTTGCGTGCGCTGCTTCTCGGCCATAGCTTGACGCTTCAGGTCAGCGGCGGCGAAGTCGTGCTCGGGCAGTGGCAGCGCATTCTGATGGCGGAGCTCGACGGCCCGCGTGCGCGGTCGTTGCGGATACAAATCTTCGGCGTCTCGTGACCCTCGAGACGTGAAATCTGGTCAGTGCGACATCTGGTCTTGCAAGAGACCGATCAACGACTCGATGTGACTCATTGACTAGATGATCAGGTTCAGATGCTTCCCCGCCTCGCTCGAGCCGGCCTGACCGATATCGCCGAAAAACTCGAGGCCGGTGTTCGACTTGATCTCTCCGACGGGACGCGGCTCTTCGAGTCTCCCGATCTCCTGACCGTCGGATGGCTGGCCAACCGCGAGCGCGAGCGGCGCCACGGCGATCGCACGTATTTCAACCACAACATCCGGCTCGAAGCGACGAACGTGTGCGTCGCCAGTTGCCTGTTCTGCTCCTTCGCCCGCCTGAAACCGGGCGACCCGGGCGCTTACACGATGTCGCTCGAGGAAGCGTGGGAGAAGCTCCGTTCCCGCAGTCACCAGGCGCTCACCGAAGTCCACGTGGTGAACGGGCTGCACCCGGATCTGCCGTTCGACTACTACACTGAGCTGCTGCGGGGCTTCAAACGGATCCGTCCGGACATCCACCTGAAGTGCTTCACCGCGGTCGAGATCGCGTTCTTTGCCGACTTGTATGGGAAGACCGACGAGCAGGTGCTCCGCGAGCTCATGGCCGCCGGGCTCGACTCGCTTCCAGGCGGAGGGGCGGAGATCTTCGCAGAACGGGTGCGGCGCAAGATCGCACACGACAAGTGCGGGACCGACCGATACCTCGATATACACCGCATCGCGCATCGTCTGGGCCTGCGCTCGAACGTGACGATGCTCTATGGTCACATCGAAACGGCGGCGGAGCGGGTCGACCACATGCTCCGGGCGCGCACGCTTCAGGACGAGACGGGCGGGTTCCAGGCCTTCATCCCGCTCGCATTTCATCCCGACAATAATCAGATGCGGAAGCTGCCGCCGCCGAGCGCCACCGACACCCTGCGGGTGCATGCGGTCGCCCGTCTGATGCTCGACAACATTCCACATGTGAAGGCGTTCTGGATTGCGACGGGTATCGAGGTGGCACAGACCGCGCTGTGGTTCGGCGTGGACGATCTCGACGGGACCGTGCAGGAGGAGAAGATTTACCATATGGCTGGGGCGCGCACGCCCGTGTCGATGACGACACGGGAAATCGCCCGGCTTGTCAGGGCTGCCGGCCGCGAGCCGATCGAGCGGGACACCCTCTATCGAACCGTGGCGCGGGCGGCGTCGTAGAAGGTCGGGGGAATGCCGAAGCCGGGGTCGGTGTTATACTTATAGCGGCCAAGCTTCGTGAAGGATTGACGGGGCTTGGCTTTTTCGTGACCCGCGCTTGCGAAAAGTTTCACAAAGCGCACAGGAACCTCAATGCTGCTTCCAGTTCTCACGGCTTACGAGAAGGAGCACCTGGCCGAACGGCAGGCGTTGCCCGAGCGCTACATCGGCCTCACCGATGCGGAGATGGACGTCCGCATCGCCGCCGCCAGAGCCGCGCTGGGCCGCCGGCTCGTCATCCTCGGCCATCACTATCAGCGTGACGAGGTGATCAAGTTCGCCGACTATACCGGCGACTCGTACAAGCTCGCTCAACAGGTCGGCAGACATCAGGACGCCGAGTTCATCGTTTTTTGCGGCGTCCATTTCATGGCGGAAAGCGCCGATGTGTTGAGCGGCGAGCATCAGCAGGTGATTCTGCCGGATCTCGCCGCCGGATGCTCGATGGCCGACATGGTCGATCCCGAGCAGCTCGAGATGTGCTGGAACGACCTCGATCAGATGGGGATCTCTCCGGTCGTGCCGGTCACCTACATCAATTCCGCGGCCTCGATCAAGGCGTTCTGCGGCGAACGGGGCGGCGTGGTCTGCACGTCGTCGAACGCCGCAGCGACGTTGAAGTGGGCCTGGGAGCGCGGCGAGCGGATTCTGTTCCTGCCGGACCAGCATCTGGGCCGCAACACAGCTTACAAGATGGGTGTGCCGCTCGATCAGATGGTCGTGTGGGATCCGAACGAGATCTGGGGCGGTCTCGAACCAGAGGCGGTGAACCAGGCGCGCATCATCCTGTGGAACGGCCACTGCTCGGTGCACACGCGCTTCACCGTGCGGCAGATCGAGAACATCCGGACGCAGAATCCTGGCGTTCGCGTGATCGTCCACCCCGAAGTGCCGTGGGAGGTCGTGCAGGCAGCCGACGACTCGGGGTCGACCGAGTACATCATCAACCAGGTGAAGGCGAGTCCGATCGGATCGGTCTGGGCGGTCGGCACCGAGATTCACCTGGTCAGCCGCCTCGGGCGCGACGTCGCTCCGGATCGCACCGTTCTGTCACTCGATCAATTCGGGTGCCTCTGCTCGACGATGTTCCGCGTGTCACCCAATCACCTGCTGTGGATCCTCGAGGGGCTGGTGGCCGGCGATGTGCACAACCGGATCGTCGTGCCCTCAGACCAGAAGCGCTGGACGAAGGTCGCCCTCGATCGCATGCTGTCCATCCAATAGCCCTCCAGCTTGCCCTTCCGGGCGGGCAGAAGTACGATCCGCCGGTTCCACAATCGACCGGCTCTTCGCCAAGCTCAGGCCCTGAGCCAGGTTGAAGGGCGACAAGGAGGAACGTTCGATGGCTCACTCGCTTCCGCCGCTTCCGTACCCGTTAGATGCGCTCGAACCGCACATCGACGCAAAGACCATGGAGATTCATCACGGGAAACACCATGGGGCCTACGTCAACAACCTGAACGCCGCGCTGGAGAAGCATCCCGAGCTGCAGTCGAAAAGCGCCGAGGATCTGATCCGCGACATCAACAGCGTGCCGGAGGACATCCGTACCGCCGTCAGAAACAATGGTGGCGGTCATGTGAACCACACCATGTTCTGGCAGATCATGGGACCGAACGCCGGCGGCGCGCCGACCGGCGCCATCGCGGACGCGATCACGTCCTCGTTCGGCAATTTCGAGTCACTCAAGGAGCAGCTCGCGAAGGCCGGCGTCGGTCGCTTCGGCAGCGGCTGGGCGTGGGTCGATCGACAACGGCGGCAAGCTGACGATCGAGAGCACCCCGAATCAGGACACCCCGATCATGGAAGGCAAGAAAGTCGTGTTCGGGATCGACGTGTGGGAGCACGCGTATTATCTGAAGTATCAGAACCGCAGACCGGACTACATCGCCGCATGGTGGAACGTCGTCAACTGGGCGGAAGTCAACAAGAGACTGCGCTGATCCTGTTCCTCTTCCTTTCACACCTCGGCCTGGGCATCGTCTTCACGCTCGTCTTCGTTTCGCGGGAAGCGGGCGTGAAGTTCTTTCGATTCAACATGGGTCTGGCGGCGGTGCTGATCGGGTTCGCCTTCGCGCTTCGTCCAGCGGACCAGGGCGGAGCGCCCGCCAGGATCGCTGTTTACGCGCTTGCGGCCGCCGAAGCGGCAATCGTGCTGTACTGGGCGACGGTCGGCCGCCTGCTCGCCCGCGTGCGTCCGGCGATCGTCGCCACGGCCTGCATCGCCGGGCTGATCGCTCTCGTCGCGCAGGCTGTCGATGTCACCTCAGGGCGCCCGCCCACGATCCTGGGCCTGACAATCGCGAGCTTTCTGAGTTCGGCCGCTTTTCTGGGCGGCGCCTGCACGGCCATGATACTCGGACACTGGTACCTGGTCATTCCATCGCTGCCGGTTACGCACCTGCAGTCGATCGTCAAGCTGCATATGGCGTCGATGGTCGTGCGCGTCGCCGTTGTCACCGCCGCCGTCTTTTTCGCGATTGCGACGTGGCAGCCCGGCCTCGGTCCGAGCTTCCGGCATTACATTCTGTCGGTGAGCGGGGTGTTTTTCTGGCAGCGCGTTCTCTTCGGCCTGGCCGGTCCCGCGCTGCTGTCGTATCTCACGTGGGAGACCGCAAAAATTCGTTCCACCCAGTCGGCGACGGGCATTCTGTACGTCGATTTCTTCACGGTCGTCGTCGGCGAGGTGCTGGCCAAGTATCTGCTGCTCGCGACGAGAGTCCCGGTGTAGTACACTCAAAAGTCCGCCGAAAGATGGGCGTTACGCGGGACCCGCGGTGAAAGCGTAGTGTCCGGCTCGAGCTGGACGTTTGCGGGCTGCACCGCGGTCCGGAACCTGTGCAATCTCAGCCTACGAACCGCGTCAGGGCCGGAAGGCAGCAGCGCTAAGTAGATCCTGACATGTGCCGCAGGCCCTTCCGGGCCGCGGTTCAGTCCGTACCCCAGATGCCCTACCAAGTCATCGCTCGCAAGTGGCGGCCGCAGAAGTTCGACGATATCGTCGGGCAGCAGGCGGTGACGCGAACGCTTCGGAACGCTCTGGCGAGCGGGCGTCTGGCCCAGGCATTTGTCTTCGCCGGGCCGCGGGGCGTCGGGAAGACCACCACCGCGCGCATTCTCGCGCGGGCATTGAACTGCCAGAACGGCCCCACACCCGACCCGTGCGGGACCTGCGATGCCTGCAAGGAAATTGCCGACGGGCGCGACATCGATGTCCTCGAGATCGACGCAGCCACCCACACCGGCATCGACAACGTCCGTGAAGTGATCATCAACGGCCTTTCGATCGTGCCGGTGAGGAACCGCTACAAGGTGTTCATCATCGACGAGGTCCACCAGCTCTCCACGCAGTCGTTCAACGCGCTGTTGAAATCGATCGAGGAGCCGCCGCCGCACGTGATCTTCATGATGGCGACCACCGAGCTCGAGAAAATTCCGGAGACGGTGCTGTCCCGCTCCCAGGTCTACGAGTTCCGCTCGATTGGGACCAAGGCGATCGCCGATCAGCTCCGGCGGATCGTCGATGCCGAAGGCATTCAGGTCGGGGATGATTCGCTGCAGCTCATCGCTCGCGATGGCGAGGGCAGCATGCGCGACGCGCAGAGCAAGCTCGATCAGGTCATTGCGTTCACCGGGAGCACGATCGGCAGCGACGACGTGGGAGCGGTGCTCGGGCTCGTCGGCCGCGACCTCGTGCTCGATACGGTTCAGGCCGTCGCCGATGAAGATCTGCCCGCCGCGTTTCTGCTGGCGGGCCGATCGGTCGACATGGGCTACGATTTGCGGCTCGTGTGCCGCGAGCTGTCGCGCGTCGTGCGCGATCTGCTGGTGCTCTCCGTCGACCCGACTCGTGCCCAGGATCCGGAGATCGCAGGAGAAGGAGAGCGCGAGCGGCTCAAGATGCTGGCCGGCCGCTTCTCGCGCGAGGACCTGCTCCGCGCGTTCGACCTGTTGACGCGCGCGGAGGCCGACATTCGCACCGCCGCCCAGCCGCGCTATCACCTGGAGATGGCGTTGCTCCGCTGGATGCACCTCCGGAAGCTCATCTCGATCGAGGACCTGATCGCAGGTCTTCCCGTGACGGGCAAGCCTCCCACGGCTCCGTCATCCGGCCGCACTCCAGAGCGGCCCGCGGCCACGACCTCGGCGGCGGGGTCGACCCCCATGCGGACTGCGCCGGCACCAGCGCCGACGCTGCCGCCGTCTCCGCCGGCACCGACCGCGCCTGGTGACGCCGGATTCAAGGACGCGCTGCTGGCCGAGATCCGGAAATCCAAGGCAGTCTTCTACAATACCGTGGTCGCGCAGGCGCAGAAGATCGAGGTGCAGGCCACCCGGGTGTCGTTCACCTTCTCTTCCGCACAGCGGACGCTGCGCGATGTCTTCGAGCAGAACCGGCCGTGGCTCGAATCGCTCGCGCAGCAGGTGACCGGCCGGCAGATCGCCGTCACGAGTGCTCAGAGCCCTGAACCCGGCACCGCTGGCGCTCAGCCCGTCTTGGAGGCGCCGGTGAAGACCGACAGGAAGTCGACTCTCAAGGAGCAGGCGCTGGCGGATGCGAGCGTTCAGGCGCTGCTCGAAGTGTTTCCAGCAGAAATCCGGGACGTCGAGGAAATGTGAACAGCGAGCGTACCATGAACATTCAGCAGATGATGAAGCAGGCGCAGCAGATGCAGGAGCGCCTGCAGAAGCAGATGGCGGAGCTCAAAGTCGAGGCCAGTGCGGGCGGCGGCATGGTCACGGTGGTCGTCAACGGCTCGAAGCAGATTCAGTCGCTCAAGATCGATCCGGAGGTGGTCTCGAAGGAGGATGTCGAGATGCTTCAGGACCTGATTGTCGCGGCCGTCAACGATGCCCAGCGCAAGGTCGACGAGGAAATGGCGCAGAAAATGGGCGGCATGATGCCGGGTTTCAAACTGTGAACGCTGTAAGTCTGAAACCTGAAGTCTGAAACCTGATCAGACTTCAGATTTGAGGTTTGAGACTCGCGGCCTGTTCAGACTTGAGATTTCAGACTTGAGACTTGAGAGTCTTCTTATTACCCGATGCCCCTACCCGACCCCTTCGTCAGACTGATCGAGGAACTGCAGCGCCTCCCCGGTATCGGGCCGAAGGGTGCTCAGCGGCTCGCCTTTTTCCTGCTCAAGACCCCACGCGAGCAGACCGATCAGCTCGTCAATGCGATTCACGACGTGAAGGAACGCATCACCTATTGCTCCGAGTGCAGCAACATCACCGATTCTGACCCGTGCGCCTATTGCCGAAACGAGGACCGCGATCATCACGTGATCTGTGTCGTCGAAGAGCCGCAGAACGTCGCGGTCATCGAGAAGACACGTGAGTTCAAGGGCGTCTACCACGTCCTGATGGGCGCGCTGTCGCCGCTGCAGGGCATCGGACCCGACGAGCTCAAGATCAAGGGCCTGCTCGCGCGCATCGGCGACGGCGTTTCCGAGGTGATTCTCGCCACGAACCCGAACGTGGAAGGCGAAGCCACCGCGATCTACCTGGCGCGGCTGCTCAAGCCGCTCGGCGTCCGCGTGACGCGCATCGCCATGGGCGTGCCGGTCGGCAGCGACCTTGAGTACGCCGACGAGGTGACAATGCATAAGGCGCTCGAGGGACGGCGCGAGGTCTAGCCCACGTGATGCTGCCGCACGGGTACGAGCTGCCAGCCGCTGTCTTCCTCGTCGTGAGCGGAGCGCTCACCTGTTTTGCCGGGTACAGACTGTTCCGGATCGTTCTCGCCATCTACGGGCTCATTCTCGGCGCCATGCTGGCAAGCTCGATTGTCGGTGTCAGCAACACTCTCGGGATGGTGGTGGCGGCTCTCGCGGGCGGCGTGGTCGGCGCGCTGATCCTGGTCCTCGCGTATTTCATCGGGATCGCACTCGCCGGCGCCGGCCTTGGTGCGCTGGTCACGCACATGATCTGGAGCCAGATCGCGAACGAGGATCCGGCCGCGTTGGCGATCGCGCTGGCGTCCATGGCGGGGGCGGTTTCGGCGATGCTTCTGCAGCGCTACGTCATCGTCGTTTCCACCGCGTTCGCCGGGGCATGGACCATCCTGGTTGGCGCAGTCGCGATTGCCGGCGACCTCGCCAACCGAAGTACCGTTCATGCCGCGCCAGGCGGCGATCCGTGGATTCTCTACCCGCTCAGTCCGGCACCGGGCCAGCGATGGGTACCGGTGGCGTGGGTGATTCTCGGTGTCATTGGCACCGCAGTCCAACTCGGCATTACCGCTAAGAAGCGCTGATCCTGTCGGGCGCCCTCCGCGGCACGGCACGTGCACGTCTCCTGAGGTTCGGCTGTGGTTCTCACGCAGCCGACATTGGAGGACGGAAATGGCAATGCGCGTTACATGGCTCGTCGTCGTCGCCGCTCTTGCAGTCGGGTGTGAGCAGCGCAGCGCTCAGCCCGCAGGTGCTGACCAGGGGGCAGGTGCACTACCAGGCGAAAGCGCGCAGCCGCGTGATGCCGCGGTGCCGCCGGCGGCGGCGCGCGACAACTCGGCTCCCTCAACCCTCGACAAGATCGTGGCAGCGGTGACGCCGAAGGCAGAGTTCAAGGAAGTCACGATCCCGAGCGGAACGGCCGTCGACCTCACGCTTGAAACAGCTGTCGGGTCGGATAGCAGCAGGATCGAGGACACGGTTCGGGCGACAGTCTCGAAGCCGATCATGATTGCCGGTCTCACGGCGGTGCCAGTTGGCTCCCAAGCGGTCGGGGCCGTCACCGGCGCAGAGCAGTCGGGCAAGGTGAAGGGGCGGGCGTCGATCTCATTGCGATTCAACCGGCTGACGACGTGGGATGAGACCCAGGAGATCAGTACGGCGCGGATCTCGCGTCAGGCAGCGACCACCAAGCGGAAGGACGCGACGAAGATCGGGATTGGCGCCGGAGCGGGCGCAGTGATTGGCGCAATCGCGGGCGGCAAGAAGGGTGCGGCGATCGGCACCGCGGTCGGCGCCGGTGGCGGGACGGGCGTCGTCCTCGCGACACGGGGCGAAGAGGTGCGGCTCGGCGTCGGGGCGTCGCTCCGGACCACGCTTCAGGAGCCGCTCACGGTCCGCGTTCCCGTCGAATAGACTCGCGCGTTCGAATACCTGTCAGAAACGTCTCCGCACCCGACGTGCGCAACACGTCGACGCCGGAGGTCTATCATCGTGTGCAGCGCGCTGATTGACGCTTTTTCAGGGATTGCGGTACCATTGCTGTTCGCTCCTCGCCCTTGTCATTCCTCAGTAGCTCAACGGCAGAGCATCCGGCTGTTAACCGGAGGGTTGCTGGTTCGAATCCAGCCTGAGGAGCCAATCTCCAGGGTCCATTCTGGTCGGATAGGTGTCAGTTCATTCCGAGCGGATGGGTAACAGTTTCGCGCCGAACGGATTCTCGATCGGCTCTAGCCGACACGTCTCATCGTCGAAATACCCCAAATCGTACTGCATGAAGGTCACGAGCCAGATGCGCTCTCCGACCTGCGTCACGCCGACGCTCTGCCCGGCAAAGACATGACTGAGGTTCACCTTCCGGCCGCGGAAGCAGATGCGGCCACAGCCGGTCACCATGATGGTCTGATCGTGGAAGGGGTAGGTGAGCTCGTTGAGGCCGCGATACACGCGCGGTGAGCGCGCGTAGAGGTCGGCCGGGACTTTCATGCCCAGCGCCTGATGCGGCCGCTCGTCGTTGTACTGCGTCACCCAGGCATCGAAGCGGGCTTGCTGTTGCAGGACGTTGGCGGCGGCCGGTTTGGTGGCTTCCTTCTTCAACGTGAGATGCATGCGCTCGTGGCGACCATTCTGCTGCGGGTGGCCGGGTTGAATCCGCTCGATCTGAATCCCCAACCGCAGCCACCACACCGCTAACTTGCTGAGCCCGTAGATCGCGTGCGCGGAGGCGAACGGTACGCCGTTGTCGGTGCGAATCGCCTGGGGCACGCCAAACTCTTTGAAGGTGCGCTCGAACACGGTGAAGGCGAACTTCTCCTGCGTGGTGAGCAGCGCCTCACACGTCAGGAGGTAGCGACTGGCGAAGTCGGTGATCGTCAGGGGATAGCAGTACTTGCGATTGCCCAGCAGAAATTCGCCTTTGTAGTCGGCACACCACAGCGCATTCGCTTGGGTCGGCCGCGAGAGCGCGGTCCCGGCTGACCGTCGCCGGCGCCGGCCTCGATGGCGCACCAGGTGGTGCCGATCAAGCACGGCATGGACGGTACTGATGGCCGGCAGGTGCGGCCCGGTGAACTGCTGACGAAGCTTTTCACGGATCTTGGGCGCGCCCCACCCAGGATACTCACGCTTCAGGCGCACGATGGTGGCTTCGATCGGCGCCGGCAACCGGTTCGCCTGCCGGTGCGCGCGGTGGCTCCGATCGCTAAAGGCCTGGACCCCGCAGTCTTTGTAGCGGTCGAAGATCTTGTAGCCGGTCTTGCGCGAAATCCCGAACTCGGCGCACAGCGGCGCCATCTTCTCGCCCTCGAGCAGGCGGGCGACAAACCGGAGTCGCTCGTCCATGACGTGACACTCCTTCCAAGGCATGCCCCCTCCTAGTGGGGGCAAAGTGTCACCCATCCGCTCGGAATACGCTGTTACCTATCGCTCAGGAAGGACACGGAACAAAATCACGCATTTTGGACCGTGACCCCGCTCGCCCCGTCCGATTTGTGATCAATTGTGATCAATTCGGATCCGACCTTTTCGGCCGCGCCCCGTAGGGAGTGGTCGAGCACCTGCGTGTAGACGTTCAGCGTCGTGTCGACTTTGGCATGGCCCATCAATGTCGCCACAACCTTGCCGGGGACACCTTTCTCGTGCGCCCACGATGAGTACGTCCGTCGAAACGTGAGCCACGAGATTTTCGGCAGCCCAAGCACCTTGGCCGCAGCGACGATGTGCTTCAGGACGTTGTTCGGCGAGATCGGCTTGCCGGACCACGTCGCAAAGACCAGCGCCTCCGGTTCGACCGGCGTCACGCGCCGTTGCCACGTCTCGATGAGCTGCGTGGCCGCGACTGAAAGCGGCACTCGGCGGAGTCCCGCCTCCGTTTTGGGCGTCCCGAAAATCCCCTCGTAGACCGCCTCGCGCACCGTGAGGCTGCGCTCGGCGAGATCGAGATCCTTCCACCGCAGCGCGAAGAGCTCGCCGCGACGGAGTCCTGTCAGGATTGCGAGGCCGGCCATCGTCTTCGGGAGTGCCGCTAGCGCGTCGAGCAGCGCCGCGGCTTGCGTCGTCGTGAGTGCCCACTTCGGACGACGCACCGGAGCGTGGGCAGATCGATCTCACGCGCCGGGTTCGCCTGGAGGTGCCCCCATTTCACAGCCGTGCGCAGCACCGCGCTGAGCACGTCGTGGATGTGATCGATTGTCTTCGGGGCGTAGCCGGCTTTCATGAGGTGCGCGACATAGGCTTGCACCTCTTGCCGCGTCACATCCGAGATCGCCGTGTCCCCAAACCGTGGCACCAGGTGCTTCTCCGCGATGTGCCGATGATTCCGTTGCGTGGAGTGCTTGTACATCGGCATGACGTTGGTCTTCCAATCTTCGACGATCGTCCGAAACGTCACACGAGACCGTGTCGGAACCTTGCTGTTGGCGGCTACGCCGACTTTGAGGGCCAGGATATCCGCGGCCTCGCCGCGGGAAATCGCGCCCAGATTTTCGTAGCGCAGCGCCCTTTTCACTGTGCCGTCGGGAGCAATCTGCAGCTCCCGCCAGCGAATCGCCCACCCCCTTTCTCGTTTGAGAAGAATCCCGCTACCGTACTGCCGCTTTCGTTGAGCCATCCGAGACACCTTTCTTCTCGTTGGCTCTTCGGGGTTTAGCTCGGTACTGATTGTAGCGGGTCTGGGGAAACGAATCACGTGGCCCGGCATTTCTTCCTCTCCAGGAACGCCCGGATCGCGCCTGCTTCGAAACGCACGTATTTCCGATCTTGATGTGGGGCAGCCGCTCAGCTCGAGGCGTGCCGCGCGAACGCGTGTGTTCGTACACCCAGCTCGGGCTCACCTTGAGCACCGCCGCGACTTCTTCGACTGTGAGCAATTCATGCAGGTCGTTCTGACCGCGTACCGCTGCGGGTTCATCGCCAGCGCGTAAAGAGGAGTGCGAATACGTATCTGCAGTCGGCATATAGACCTCGTCATGTCTCATCGCCTGAGCGTCAATCGACTGCGTGCGTGCGAACACGGTTGCGGCGTCCTCCACTGTGAGCAGCTCGTCAAGGCTATTGCGCGCTCGATCCGGGCATGTCCTCCGCCTCACGATGGATGTCCATATACCCAGCCTCAATCAACCCACCGGTCTCACACCGTTGGTGCTGTCATTTCGCTGCCCTGTGTTGCCGACGATCACGCGAACGGCGCGCTCTCTCGGCAAGCCTGTACGCTCGCGGACGTGATGGCTGGGGCCGTCATGTTCGTGCCGTTCCGTTGTGGACGCTCCGTTCACGGGAGATCCGTTCCCGGCGAACACATCTGGGCGGACGCGATCCACGCGAGAACTGTCACACGGCCAACACCAAACGTGCGCAAGCGAGCGCCTGAAGAATGGAGCCGCTTCATGAGCGAGAGGCGATGCGGGTTGTGTCTCCGCGGGCAATTCATCCTTTCGATTTGTCGTCGCCTGACGTCGCCGCCACCAGCGTGTTGACGCAGGCAGTGTGAAGAGCCCCCGTCACCAATGCCAACGGCGCACGGAGACCGGCATGCTTCCGCCATCGGTGTACGCGCTTCACGCGGGCGCCGGTGCTGGTGCCAGCATCGCTCCGGCATTCGATTGTGGGCGAGCGCTTGGACGCCTCAAACTTCCCTCCGCTCGGCGCCGCCGCTTCGGGGGTGTTGACTCGCCCCGGCCCGGCCCTCGATTCGGCGATTGACGGAGCAGCCCACCGTGACGTCGGCTGAGATGCGTGAGTCTCAAACAAAAAGGAGAGAATCGATCGCGAGGATTAGTGAACAGACCGAGCTGCGGCAGGGCGCTCCGGCGGCCGCTCCACACCGCTTGCCGCGAGTGAAGGTGCGCCTTTCGCCGTTGATGACGGGGAACGTCATGGTGCGGGCGGGAAGCGCCCCGGCGCTCCCCATCCCGAATCCAATCAGCTTGAGACCATCGACCGGTCCGCCCGTGAAGTGCCACTCGGCGTCTGCGATTTTCCGACGGTGTTCTCGACCGCCGGCTCCTCCTCCACCGGGCGTCACCGTCAGAGATTTGTACTGACCCATGGCATCTCCATGCCGCTCGCGCCGACCGCCATTTCGATCTTCTCGCCCCAGGGACACTGTTCGACCGTTGTCGTCGAGACCGTATTCGATTCCACATCCTTGGGTTAACGATGGGATCCATTGCGCGCGGCGCCTCTTTTCCACGCCCACCCCAAGAATAGGAGGAAGAGATTGAACGTCCATCCGCTCGGACATACTCTCAAAATGAGAGCCTCATTCTCAAAACGAATGAGTGGACTCTGCGGAAGCCATATTCCGGTCCATGGACGGGCCTCACGGCCGTTATTCGTGTCCAATGCCCATTTGCACCGTGATGGCGTGCGGCCACGCAGAGCGCTCGAGCGCGCCTAAGCGACGTTCTTGCACCGCGTCTGGCATGGGCAACGCGCGGCCCGGCTGACGCGGCCCTGCGCGCTCCAAATCATTGCAGTTAAGGGACTCTGCTGAAAGCAAGCGCTCGACCGGCATCGACTGCTCGAAGACTGCTCGCTCTCTCCGCTGACGAACCCGTGCAGCGACTACAGCGTCTCGATCCTGAGCCTGCGAAATACGACACTCCGTCATTTTCTCACGGAGAATTTGGCACAGGATCACATTCCCCTTTCTGAGACGCGTGAGGCGCGCTGATGTCGGGCGCGTCAAGGAGCCACTTGGCTGCGTCTTCGGCTGCGCAGCTCTTGACTGGCCCTGCGCCGTCACTCATGGCCACGCTTACCGGAGCCGATTGCATGCAAGGACTGGGACGCGTTGTGTTTGTCGGCACGGTGCACCTGACGAAGCGGTAGACGACCCATTCAACATTCGGCGAGGCGAAGATCGATGCCTGCGGCATCGGCAGTCAGGAGACACGTCACCCCCGCTGGGAGCGCTGTATAGCGCTATATAGCGCTATATAGCGCCCCGTTTGTTTTCAGGGGTTTAGCGGGATCGCGGCGCTCTAGAGCGCCGCGCCCTTCCAAGTGAGACCACGTCCGGGAGACCTCGCGCGATGCCGAGCCTTCGTACACGGACGGTCAGCACCAAGGTGAGCGAGGACGACTACGCGCTGTTGAGCAGCTCGCCGGCGATCTGTCGGTCGGCGAATGGGTCCGTGACGTGCTGTTCAAGGCCGTCCTCGCCGAGCGGACGGCCGAGGCCCATCGCACGATCTTGGGCGAGGTGCTCGCCCTCCGAAAGATCCTGCTCAACCTGCAGTTCAGCGTCGCCGCGGGGGAGCCGGTGACCCGGGACCGGATGCTGGCCTTGATTGAGGAAGCGGACGCGGAAAAAGGCGAGAGGGCGCGGGCGCGGCTCACCGCCGGCACCGTCGGGTAGGTGATGGATCAGAGCTGGGGGCGCGAGGCGTCGGCGGGCACGTGGATCCGCACGCGGCCCGCCTGGGCCTACTCGGCGGCGCTGATCGCCGTCGTCAGCGTCATCGGGCTCGGTCAATATCGGTACAGCCGCTGGACGCCGTTGCAGCGGTTCTATTTTCCGGCGTACGTCCGGAGCACCATCCTGGATGCCCTCGGCGTCACCAAGCCCGGGCGGTACGCGCTCCTCACCGGTGTCGGTTCTCAAAACGTAGGGACCCTTTCCTGACGACTTTTTCAAAACCTTTCCCCCCTCTGGCGTGAGGTTTTTCAAAACCTTTCCCCCCTTCCGGGGTGAGTTTTTCAAAACCTTTCCCCCTTTCGCCTGACCGCGCGATAGAGGTCTCCGGTCCTGGGCCGTGCCCCGGGACGAGGAGGCGTTGATGTATCGCGAGGTCACCATGATTGAAATCCGAGAAGTCCTTCGGCTCCGAGGCGAGGGCCTGCCGAAGAAACGCATCGCCGCCCAGCTGGGGCTCGATCCGAAAACCGTGCGGCGCTATCTGGGCGCCGCCGCGGCGGCCGGTGTCCGTGTGACGCCGACGGTCAGCGACGAGGAGGTCCGGCAGGTGCTCCTCGCGCTGCATCCGGCCGGCGGGCGGCCGCGGGGCGATGGGTGGGGCCGGTGTGTCGAGCAGCGCGCGGCGATCGCGCGCTGGCTGGGCGACGGTCTGCGCCTCACCAAGATTCGCAAGCTGCTGGTGCGGCAGGGCGTCGACATTGCGTATCCCACGCTGCACCGGTTCGCGGTCCTCGAGCTGCAGTTTGGGAAGATGGCGACGACGATCCCGGTCCTCGACGGCGAGCCCGGGCACGAGCTGCAGCTCGACACGGGCTGGGTCGGCTGGCTCACGCTGCCGGGGAAGAAGCGGCGGTTTCGCGCCTGGATCTTTACGGCGGTGCGCTCGCGCCACCGCTTCGTCTATCCCACCTTCGAGGAAACGACGGCGCGCGCGATCGAAGCCTGCGAGGCCGCGTGGGACTTCTTTGGCGGCGTCTTCAAAGTCATCATCCCGGACAACACCAAGGCCATCATCATCGACGCCGATCCGCTGACGCCCCGCATCACGCCGGCCTTTCTCGACTACGCCCACGCCCGGCACTTTCACATCGACCCCGCGCGCGTGCGGTCGCCCCGTGACAAAGGACGGGTCGAGCGCGCCGTGCCCGGCGTCCGCGATGACGGCTTTGCCGGTGAAGTCCTGACGACCCTCGAGGAGGCTCGCGCGAGGGGCCGGGATTGGTGCCTCAATGACTACGGCCTCCGCCGCCACAGTCGCACGCAGCGCCGCCCACTCGAGCACTTTCAGACCGAGGAGCAGGCGCTCCTCCTCGCGGCGCCGACCACGCCGTACGACATCCCGCTGTGGAGCGAGCCGAAGGTCGGGCGCGATCAGCTCGCCGCCGTCGCCAAAGCGCTGTACTCGATCCCGCACCCGTACGTCGGGCAGTGGATCACCGCCCGGGCGGACACCCAGATCGTCCGCTTCTACGCGCGGGGGCTGCTGATCAAAACGCATCCGCGGCAGGCCCCCGGTGGCCAGTCGATCGACGCGAGCGATTATCCGGTCGAGCGCAGCGTCTACGCGATGCGCAATGTCGACGCGCTCCGCCGCCAGGCCGAGGCCGCCGGCGAGGTGATCGGTCGCTACGCCGCGGCGCTGCTCGACAGCCCCTTGCCGTGGACGCGCATGCGGCGCGTGTACGCGCTGCTCGGCCTGGTCCGTCGCTATGGCGCGGCGCGGGTCACCGAGGTCTGCACCGTCGCCCTCGAGGTCGACATGCTCACCTTGCGGACTCGGGCGTGAAATCGGTGAAATTACCGCCCCGGTCTCCTAATCTGAACGCGTACGCGGAGCGATTCGTTCGGACCATAAAGGAGTCGTGTCTGGACAGAATGATCCTGTTCGGTGAAGATGCATTGCGAAAATGCATCCAAGAATTTACGGCGCATTATCATTTTGAACGCCATCACCAAGGACTCGGCGACCGCCTGATCCTGCGCGATTCGGCGCACGTCGAAAGCAACGGCGAGATTCGGCGACGCGAGCGGCTCGGCGGGATGCTCAACTACTACTATCGTGACGCCGCGTAGAGTTCAGTGGCTCCCCTTTGCTCTGCACGAATGTGTTGAGTGCGCTCGGATTCCCGTACGCGTGAGAGAGGCTTGTATCCGCGGAAGTGATCACCGCGTATAGTCCGAAAACTCGAAGCTTCTCAGAATCCAACAAGATACGGAAATGAAGAAGTCTACTCGCATTCGCAAGAAATAAGAATGTTACAGAGGTTCGCGAACGGTTCGCTGTCTCCCGATGAAATATTTTTTATATGGGAAGTCGTGCATCCCGGCAGTCGTATAGCACACCAAATCCAGCGAATTGAGCCAATTGGTAATTCGCCATGGACAGGTCGGAGGTCCGTCACGGCCCGTAGTTAGCCCCAATCCAAACTAGCTGTAAAGAGAGATGAACCAGGACTAAAGCACGCTGTTGTAGCGATACGCGCCAACAGGACAGCGACCAGTAGATGAAGACCGCCTATTCCGTGAGCGTGCCGCCTCCGAAACGAACTGCAAGCGGGGCGGGCTTCATCGACGCGTTGAGTGTGCGCTATTTAACTTGGATAAGCAACAACTAAGATGGCTTGAGACCAACACAACCTCGGGCAGATCCGCGCTGCAGTAGCCTATTCGCGTTCGCGATATTACCGGCTCTCTCCCTTTTCCTTCGTAACACGCTCTCTATCCGCTCGATCTTCCTCGTCAATGTCGATCGCGCCGTGCTGGTTTAAGATATCGATTGCGCGATTGACCTGCGCCTCATTTGTCTTGACCGTGATTACCGTGCCGCCTCGTTGGAGCACGTCCATGTAGTATCCAGATTCCTCGTTATTGAGACTAAACATTGAGCGGAACCCACCACCCAGGGTGCCACTGGTCGACTGCATCGTGCGGTCAACCGTTCCCGTGAGCGCAGAGTTTCCAGAGCCGGCATTGCTTGTAAAGCTGCCGGTAGAGATGAATTGGATATCGTGTTGATCAAAGCCGTGGCTGAGGAGTTCTTGCTTGGCGCTCTCGGCACTGGCGACATCCGGAAAAAGCGCAAATAAGGTGGTCGTTGAGTTCGGCATGCTGCAACTCCGTACGGGAGGGACTTCCTGGCCTATGATAGGTCGGGTCCTGCGAAGAAAGCTGTTTACACGGTGAACGTCGAGACGCCCATCGAACTTGTCTGACGTATCCAATCGGCAGCGTTTATAAATCGGAGTTCTGTGTGAGGGGAATCCTCGTCCAGCACGGACAACGTACGATTCGTCCGCGTGTGATCTGAGTCATTCTCACCGCGCGAGATGCTACCCGACTTCAAAGTCCCAGTTTCGCGGCTGGGTTTTCTCGGAAAAGAGACCCGTCGCAGATGTAACGGCGGACCATTTCGAGCGAGCGGTGGCCGGTCTGGCGCATAATGGCGAGCTCGCCGGCGCCGTTTAAATAGGCCTGGGTCGCCAGGCCAGCGCGCAAGGAATGACCGGCATACTGTTTCGCATCGAGGCCGGCCGCTTCGGCGGCTCGCTTGACCACGAGGCCCACGGAATCTACATGCGGACCAGGTCACGTAGGCTGAGCTTAAATAGGAGACGAAAGACGACGACCTGGAACACGATATCGGTTGGGAACTCGAGACGATTGAAGGGTGTTCCGGTGCGTTCATTGAATCGGCGCCCACATTGACGACAGCGGAAGCGGGAATAGCCCAGATCCGTTGCAGTATTTAGCGTTTGAGTGTCATCAGTCGCGCAATGCGGACAGTTCATAGCGGCCTAATAACGATACCAGCCCGTCTCGTTCTGACCGGACGTGAATCCTGACACTTTCCGATGTTGGGGCTGAAAAGCTTTGAGACGGCGGCTAGGGTGATTGGCGGTATCGAACTGGCGCAGAAGATCAAGAAGGGGCAATTCAAAATAGGCAAGTTGGGTGGGCACCGAGCGATGCCTCAGGAGATCTTGCAGGCTGCGTTGGCCGCCTGATCAGTATCGGGATCGACACAGCGAACGCGGCCGAAATGGCCGCAACTCCGAATTTGCACCAGAGCCCTACGTAGGTACACTACGCTTACGTCAAATCAGCAATACCGTTTCAATGAACCGATACCGACCCCAAAATCGCCGGTAGCCAGTGTAGATGATGGGCCTGGTGAGCTTACTACACTCGGCCTTGCTTTGTTGGAATGCAACATGCACATTCTCCGTGACAGGTAAACCGATATGTCACACGCAGCGCTACTCTGGTTGCTAGCAACTATAGTTCTGGTGCGCCCCAGTTACACTCAAGGTGTTACTCGGGAACCGAATGAGCCCCGTGATCGTAAGCCTGAGTTTGTTCTTGACGTGCGGCCTCGGATAATCGGAGCGGGAGAAACGGCCGTACTGTACTGGTCCATCAAAGGAGCCACAAAGGTGGTAATAGAAGAATCATCTATATCCAGCCCTAGACTCCGCCAGATCGGCACGTTTGGCGCGAACGGGAGTTTTGAGGTTCGTCCAAGCGAAGATACGACCTACGTTGTCAGCTGTGAGGGTTCAACAACGTATTCCTGCGCTTCTATCTCCGTGCGCGTTCGAGTGAAGCGTCGGTAGCGGGGGAACGCACTATTAGGCGATTTCGTGTTTCGAAAACGGCCTCGGGCAAATGTCATCGATGATAACGACCGCCTGCTGCGATCAACTGGTCACTCCAGATTCAGCTCATCAATGATGCCAAGGGCCTCGTGACCGAAGATCGCAGCTGGTCTTTCCCGGATACTCGCACTTTTTGATATAAGTGTCCGTGCCGCACTTGGTTGTGAGGCATAGCTTATGACCGCTGCACCCCATCGGCGAATGGAGAGCGGCTCCGTCTTTGTTGAATCGTCCGCGACCGGTGCAACACGTTGGCCTTCATGAGTCGGCGTGTCGTGGTGAACGGTTCACGTTGTTCTAGGATCATCTTCTTTCTTCTGTCGTGTGTCCTTCGTGAGAGTTGTCTGCAATCGCGCTCCCTATGTGATTCGGCTCGAGTATCAAACAAATGGTTTGTGTGAAAGCCGAGCTATCTGCGCGATATAACGCAGGACCGTGTCTTTTTCCGCAACGCAGAGGGCTTGAACATGAACTAATGGGACGGTTTCATGTGGTTGCTCCTCAGAAACACTCGACGGGGTCGTCGAACCATGTACCAGTGAACACTCCAGATCGGCCTACGCTGCGTCACATTCTGCAACTACGCTCTGTTTGAAACGCTGTGTATTCAGATCACGATCAAGCCCGCCGGATGAACGTGCGTATGAATCCAGTGCTTCACACAGGTGATTATCTATGATCAACAGCACTGCACGAATGCGGAGGAGAAGCACAGAAGGTCTGGATCTATACGCCTATTCTTTGCCAACTGGGTGGTCTGGTGTCGGAGTAAAAACGAGACCAGAAAGGGCGAACCATCACGGCGTCCTGAGAACCCTTGATGAACGTAGTGTCTTACGAAAGCGCCGAACTCTGTCGCCGCATCCAGGATGTGTTGGTCCTTCTGGCGCGTGACTGCTTTCCGATCGGGACCCTCGCTCCGGACAACAACGATCCCTTCAATCCAGTATGAACTGCTTGCAGCAGATCCTTCTAAGGAAATACCTTTACGAAAAGCCTATTTGTCCGGTTTCATAAAACCATCCGGCAACCTCCGGATGATTGTCCTGCTCGGCCCAACCATTTAGATTGTCCGCAATCTCTTCTCGAGCACAATCGACGGAGCTAGCACTGCCCTCGCCGAGGAGTAAATGCTTCGCGACATGGATGGGATGTGCGGCACTCTTGCGTCCATACCGCCAACATGGTCCGCCCCTGCTCTGCCTAAGCAATTGATATGGCCAACGGCCTCGGTGAAGGATAGTGCAGGTCCTCGCACCATTCACTCCGCCTTTGGGGTCGCTGAGTAGATAAGCACCTCTAAAGCACAAGGCACACGCGTACGTCCAGTTAGCAGATCTAGTTGGGTATGCCTTGGGAAGCCTTGTTTTTGCTAACCAGATGCGCCGCGTCCAGTGAGTAAAGGAGCCGTTCACGACGGCCCATAAGGTTGCTTCTGGCGCAACGCGGCACATACACCCGGGTGTATGTGCTCGATCAGGCAGACTCGAGGACCATATCGATTGCTCCGCAGGGGCACTCCTCCGCACATAAGCCGCAGCCTTTGCAAAAGTCGTAATTGAACCGGAACCGCAATCCGGGACCGAGCTTGATCACCGCATTATCCGGGCAAACTCCGTAGCAGTTGTCACACTCGAAGCAGTTGCCACACGAAAGACACCTACGGGCCTCGAATAAGGCATTGTTTTCGTCCAGACCTCCGGCAACCTCTTCGAATGTCGACTGCCGTCGGATCAGATCCAGCACCGGCTGAACCGTAAGCGGCGCGTCCGAGTAGTACCACGTGTTCAGCTTGTCGAATGAGGCAAGTTCATGCGTTGACAGAACCGGATGCTGTGTTTTGCGCAGATATGTGTCAATGCACGCAGCCGCTTTGCGCCCGTGACCAGCCGCTATCGTAACTGTACGCTCGCAAGGCACCATGTCCCCACCCGCAAATACGCCAGGATGACCGGTCATCATCATCGCGTTGACTTTGACTTCACCATCTTCAAACTCCAGCCCACTTACATTTCGCAGAAACGACAGATCGACGTCCTGTCCAAGCGCGAGAATGAGCGAGTCGGCCTCTATGGTCTCCACTTCTCCTGTCGCTTGTGGGAAGCCGGAATCGTCGAGTCGCATCTTCTCGACAACGAAGGTTTTCTCACCTGCCTCTCGGATCGTGGATAGCCATTTCATTCGGACGCCCTCTTCAAGCGCCTCACGCACTTCAAAATCGTGCGCGCTCATCGTCTGGCGAGTACGCCTGTAGATGAGGAGCGTATCCGTTGCGCCAAGGCGCTTGGCCGTCCTTGCGACATCGATTGCCGTATTGCCGCCGCCGTAAACGATCACACGCCGTCCGATCTGCGGAGGATTTTCACTTTCCATTCCACGCAACACAGACACGGCGTCCAGGATGCGACCGGCATCTCCCGCTGGAATCGAAACGCGGCGGGCGATGTGGGCTCCCACCGCCAGAAACACAGCGTCGAATCTCCCTTTCGCCATCACGAGAGCCAAGTCGTCAACCTTTCGGTTCAGCACGATCTCGACGCCGATCGCCTGGATACGGGCGATCTCCGCGTCCAGGATGTTGCGAGGTAGGCGGTACTTCGGGATGCCAAACCGCATCATCCCACCTGCAGCAGAACCAGCGTCGTAAATCGTGGCTTGGTGGCCCATTCGCGCCAGGTGATAGGCAGCACACAAGCCCGAGGGACCAGCTCCAATCACCAAGACCCGTTTTCCTGTGCTCTGTGCGTTCGCCTCGAATTTCCACCCCAAGCGGAGGGCCTCATCGCCGAGAAATCGCTCAACCACGTGAATATTCAGGGCCTGATCGAGGCTCCCGCGGTTGCAGCTCGACTCGCACGCGTGGTAGCAAACCCGACCCATGATCGCCGGAAACGGGTTCGTCTCGACGAGCAATCTCCATGCAGCTTCGTATTCCCCTGCCTCTGCTTGGTACAGCCACGCCTGAATGTTTTCGCCGGCGGGACAGGCCTGATTACATGGTGGCAGGCGGTCCACGTAGAGCGGCTTCTTCACACGCCACGAGCCAGTATGGTTCGCTAAGCTTGATCCCGGATCCAGAGTGATTGCAAATGGTTTTCGCATCGTCTCACCTCTCCACCGGCAACCGGAACTTCAGAATGTTGCGATCCGCGATGGCCTGAATCCGCGCGATGCGATCCCTGTCAAGCGCAGGCGAGAACAGGTGAGCAAAGCGCTTCTGCAGGCGCAGGTACTTTTCCACCGGTTCCTTTACGCGGATCGCAGTGCTGTCCACGATTTCGCCGAACTCGGCTTCGAAAAGCGGAAAGAGTCCTGTCAGAATCGCCAGTCGCGCGAGTTTAATCGTGTCGTGCGGCTCGGCGCCCCAGCCGAGTGGACAGGGAACGTGAATGTGGACGTACTTCGCGCCACGGATCAGTACCGCCTTCTCGATCTTCCGCTCCAAATCACGGAGATCAGCGACCGATGCGGTTGCAGCATAAGGAATGTGGTGCGCCATTGCAATGAGCGGCACGCTCTTACCCTGTCCGAACGAGGCGCCCTTCTCAGGTCCAACTGCGGGAGTGGTAGCCGTTCGCGCGGCTGGAGGCGTGGCGCTCGACCGCTGAACGCCCGTGTTCATGTAGGCCTCGTTGTCATAGCATATGTAAAGGACATCGTCGTTGCGCTCGAACATTCCCGAAAGGCAGCCCAGGCCAATGTCGGTTGTGCCGCCGTCTCCCCCCTGTGCGACTACGCGAACCTCGTTCCGCCTCTTCACCTTGAGCGCAGCCGCCACGCCTGTAGCCACCGCCGCAGCGTTACCGAAGAGCGAGTGCATCCACGGCAGTTGCCAGGAGGTTTCCGGAAACGGTGTCGAAAAAACCTCTAGGCACCCAGTCGCGTTCACGACGATGAGCTTACCGTCCGTGGCGCGCATGGCAGCGTCGATCGCATATCGCGCCCCGAGCGCTTCCCCACACCCCTGACACGCACGATGCCCGCAGTTCAGCGCATTCGCCCGGTGCAAGTCCGACTGTACCGATCGATCAGATTCGTCGAGCAGACGATTGCCGATCGTAAAGGTCCCCGTTTGATAGAACTTGATTGGCTGCGAGTTCAGAAAATCATCCGATTTCTGCCGCTACGAAGCGAAGATCGCGCAGGAGATTCTCCGCTGTGGGTCCGCTTCTTCTGACCCGCATTTCGCGCTCCAGATGCCGCTCAATCAGCTCGTAGTTCAGGTCGAGGAAAACCGGCTCGGGTGAAACCTCGCCCCTGCTTTCGAAGCAGCGCCGCAACGATGCTTTGGTTATCGCCCGGCCACCCAATCCTGCGATGAAAGTCTGCACCTGGATGTTCAAGCCGGACACTGACAGCTGCACATCGTTTGACAAAATTCCGCCGAGTCCGACGGCAAGGGATTTTTCAATCACGATTACTCGTGTTGCGCCTTGCAGCGCGGCTCGCAGAGACGCCAACGGAAACGGCCGGAATGAAGAGATGCTGACGCTTCCAATTCGCATCCCGGTCTCACGCAGGTCGTCCACAACATCCTGAATCGTGCCGTTTACCGATCCGAGAGCAACGACGACGCATTCAGCGCCATCGGTTCTGTATGTTCTCAGCAACCCGCCCGAGTGTCTGCCGAACTGTGTAAAGAATTCAGCGCTCAGTTCCGGAATTCGATCGAGTGCCCGCAATTGTTTGTGGTGCGCAAGATACCGTACCTCCATGAAGGCTTCCGGCCCTACCATGGCGCCGATGGAGACTGGCTCTCCGGGATCGAGCACTTGTCTCGGCTCGAAGGGCGGCAGATACGTGTCGACCTGCTCCTGGCTCGGGAGGTCCACACGCTCGTATGCGTGTGTGAGGATAAAGCCGTCCATGCAGACCATGACTGGACAAGAAAGCTCCTCGGCGAGCCTGAAGGCCTGAAGGTGAAGATCGGTGGCCTCCTGGTTTGACTCGGCGTAGAGTTGGATCCAGCCCGCATCGCGCATTGACATCGCATCGGAGTGGTCGTTCCAGATATTGATTGGGGCGCCGATTGCTCGGTTGCCGATGGTCATCACAATCGGCAGCCCGAGGCCGGACGCGTTGTACACGGCTTCGGCCATGAATAGCAGCCCTTGGCTTGCGGTCGCCGTGTAGGAGCGAGCCCCCGCTCCGGATGCCCCGATCGCAACCGACAGCGCTGCGAATTCGGATTCGACATTGATGAACTCGCAGCCGGATAGCTGCCCGGTTCGCACCATCTCGCTCAATGCCTCCACAATGTGGGTCTGTGGGGTGATGGGATAGGCGCAGATTACTTCGGGCCGGCACATCGCCACGGCTTCCGCCACCGCGCGCGATCCTTCGATTTGCCTCAACATGCGATGACCTCCCGTGACTCAGTTGCGGACCGGAGAACAGTTTCATAGGCAGCCTTCGCCGCGGCCGCGTTCTTCTCTCCGATACTGCCTGGGAACTTGGCCCGAATCGATTCGAGGACGGAATCGAGGTCAAGAAGACCGGAGAGAGCAACGAATGCCCCGAGCAGCGCGGCGTTCGGCGCCGGCCGGCCCAAATGGCAAGTGGCTATCTCGCTGGCCGGCACTGCACAGCAATGCCGCAACGGCAGTTTGCGAGTTAGTTCATCCAATCCAACGGCCTGGAAATCGCGCGCCGAGTTCAGCAGGACGTAGCCGTCGTGGGCCAAGCCCTCGAACAGATTGGTTGCATGCAACAGCGTTGGATCCTGGATGATTAGCGCATCCGGCTTGATGATGGGTTCCCTGGACCGGATTGGCTTGTCGTCAATACGGCAGAATGAGATCACCGGCGCTCCCATTCGCTCGGAGCCGAAGCTTGGAAATGCCTGCGCGTGTTTACCACGAAGGAAAGCCGCCACCGACAGCATTTCCGCAGCTGATACTACGCCTTGACCGCCTCGGCCGTGAAATCGTATTTCGAACATAGCTACGCAGAGATGGGCACTTGAGGGGCCATTCGGTATCTGGGTTGAGAAAATGACGCGATACACGGAGCGTCGTCGTCAAACACGAATTCGCTCAAGTGCTTCGGAGGAATGCCCGCGGTTCAGTTGTGCTATTTGACGCTAACTTGGGTCAATTCACTCGATGGTCCCGTTGCGAGTTCGCCATCAACTGGCGTGATAATGTCCAGTTCGATCGCCGGCGGATTGAGCAGGGTGTTGTGAATCAGGCACGAGTGGATGGCGCGAACGACACCTTCGCGACGGTGGTTATCAATTGCGGCGGGAAGACGAACCTCGACCCTAAATGAACCGAGCCTGGCAGGAGACTTTGCTTTCTCTGCGGTCACCTTAATTCGCATTCCGGAAGCGGGTAACTGTCGCTTGTTCAGATACTCGGCTGCGTAGTAGCCGGCGCAGGTTCCAAGCGAGGCGAGCATCAGTTCAGGCGGTGTGATGCCTTCGTCGAAACCGCCATTCTCTTCGGGCTGATCGCATAGAATCGCGTGGTGTCGCGCGCGAACCTCGAATTGCACGGCCCCCAGATACTCGACTGTGACTTCCATAATTGATCTCCAACGGATAGAAGCACTGCATGTGGAACGCCAATGGTCGCCGGGCGACCGCATCGATCTTTGAATATGCGCGGGCAGGCTTCCGCGAAGTTAACGCATCCCTTCCCACATAGTCCGCTCTGCGGATCGTGGATCGAACACGACCTGTGACGTTGTGTCAAAGCGGATAGTTGCCCTGCGGCTCAGGTCATACGCCGGCCAGCCGCTGTCTCCATTGGTGGCAAACGCAGCCCGCGCCGCATGCATTGTATCGGCGAGCTGTTGAGGAGGTCGCTTCCCAGGAGCGGACCAAGCATCGGCTTGAACTCCTTATCGAGAGTGTCGAAGACGAAGGCAATCTCGCTGCTGAACTCGTGACAGATGATGTCGTGGTGCTTCAAGCCGGTGATAGCATCTCTGCGGCCCTACGACTTTTAAGGTGTCTTCACACTCTCGATAGACACGGCGACCTTGAGGGGCGAGAGCGTGCCGGTGGTGGATCAGGCTGGAGATGTGTTTTCGCCGGAACGTTTATAGTTGAAGGCCAAGGCAGCCGCGACCGCGTCTGGTCGGAGTCGCCCCACAGAACTCAAGCCGCATACTCGCTGGCTGAGGAACTTTGGACCCAGACGACTACGGCACAAGGACTTTGATGGTCGTCCCATTGCACTCGGAAGGCGGAATGGGTATGAAGCATACGCTTAAAGAGGGAATGTTGATGGCAGAGTTCCATCAGATGTCGGCGCATGAAGCGGTGGCGAAATTGCGTTCAGACCATGGTCATGGTCTGAGTGACGCCGAAGCACGCGCGCGCCTGCAGCAACACGGACCGAACCAACTTCGACAGCAAAAGCCGACATCAGCCTGGCGACGCCTTCTCGCGCAGCTGCAAGATACGTTGGTGGTTCTCCTTCTCGTGGCCGCCGCAATCTCTGCGGTTGTTTGGTACATAGAGGGCGACGAGGCAGCGCCATACGAAAGTGTTGTGATCCTCTCCATCGTTCTGCTGAACGCATTACTTGGTTTCATTCAGGAGGACCGTGCCGAGAAGGCCCTGGCAGCGTTGCGAGAGATGTCCGCGCCAGAGGCGACGGTGGTCCGAGACGGCGAAGCGAGAAGAATACCGGCGCACGCAGTCGTCCCCGGAGACCTGCTGTTGATCGAAGAAGGTGACACGATACCTGCGGACGCGCGGCTCATTGAAACCATAGAGCTGAAGACTCTCGAGGCATCTCTCACAGGCGAAAGTGTTCCGGTCCGCAAAGACACTGGGCCAATTGCCAGTGCCGCTGCGCTCGGCGATAGACGCAATATCGTGTTCGCTGGTACAGCAGTGGCCTACGGCCACGGTCGAGCAGTGGTGTTCGGAACAGGAATGAACACCGAGTTGGGGAGGATAGCAGGCCTGCTGGAAGCAGCCAAGACCGAACCGACTCCACTGCAGCGGGAACTTGACCGTACGGGTAAGCGCCTGGGCATTGCGGTAATCGTTATTGCATTGCTAGTTGTCACTACTCTGCTGGTGGCAGAGGGCGTTTTCGATGCGCGCACCGTCGTGGACGCGCTGTTGTTCGGTGTTGCACTGGCGGTGGCAGCGGTTCCGGAGGGCTTAGCGGCTATCGTTACGCTGGTACTTGCGATTGGCGTGCAACGGATGGCGCGCCGCGGGGCTATTGTGCGAAAGCTTCCTGCGGTAGAAACGCTGGGCTCCGCAACCGTCATTGCCTCCGACAAGACCGGCACGCTCACTCGCAACGAAATGACGGTGCGGGTAGTGGTTACGCGCGCCGGGCGAGTAGATGTCGAGGGCACGGGTTATATCCCTGAAGGAGAGTTTCATAGCAGCGGCGTCCCGGTTGCGGACACTCATCGGAAAGAAATTAAATGCCTGCTCGAGGGCGCGGCCCTTGATAACAATGCCAGCCTGACGAACCGCGACGAGAGCTGGTCCATCGTTGGGGACCCTACGGAAGGAGCCCTGATTGTTGCCGCCAGAAAAGCAGGTTTCGAGAAACAACACTTGGAGCAGCGCTTCCGGCGGGTGCGTGAGATTCCTTTCTCATCTGAGCGCAAAATGATGAGCACGATCCACGAAGACCCGGATCAAGCCGGTAGCTACTTGCTTTGGGCGAAGGGCGCGCCGGACGTTTTGCTCGACCGGTGCACATTTGAACTCGACAAGGATCGAAAGCAATCGTTGACAGACGATCGCCGCACCGAACTTCGACGTATCAACGGCGCCCTTACCCTGGAAGCACTGCGGACACTAGCCGTCGCATATCGGAACATTCCTGCAGAGCTCGATGGACAGCATTGTGAGGGCGACAAGCTGGAGCGAGAACTCGTATTTGCCGGTTTCCTGGGAATGATTGATCCTCCCCGGCCGGAAGTCTTTGAAGCAGTGAAGCGAGCCAAACAGGCCGGTATCCGACCCATCGTTATTACCGGAGATCATCCGGGCACGGCGCTCGCAATTGCCAGCGAACTGGGCATCGGCTCAGACGGACGGGTGGTGACCGGTCCGGAGCTGGAACAGATGAGCGGTTCCCAGTTGTCGTCGACAGTTGCGGAAGTTTCCGTTTACGCGAGGGTCAACCCGAGCCACAAAATACACATCGTTGATGCTCTGCAAGCTAGGGGATCCATTGTGGCTATGACAGGTGACGGAGTGAACGACGCGCCCGCGCTGAAAGCGGCCGACATCGGAGTCGCAATGGGGCTCACTGGTACCGACGTCTCCAAAGAAGCCGCCGATATCATTCTGACTGATGATAACTTCGCAACCATCGTTGCAGCTGTCGAAGAAGGCCGGGCCGTTTTCACGAACATTCGGAAGTTTCTCAGGTATTTACTGTCGTCAAATTTTGGCGAGGTGCTGACGATCTTTTTCGGCGTGGTTTTGGCTGGACTGCTCGGGCTTCGAGATCGAGACGGGCTGATTCTACCTCTGCTCGCAACGCAAGTCCTGTGGATAAATCTGATCACCGACGGTCCGCCAGCCCTTGCGCTCGGAGTTGACCCTCCGGAGCGCCATCTGATGGAGCTTCCGCCACGTCCACCAGCCGAGCATGTGATCACACTTGAAATGTGGATCACAGTCGGGCTAGTGGGTGTTGTTATGTCGATTGCAACACTTCTCGTGTTGGATGCTTCGCTGCCGGGAGGATTGATTCAGGGGACGGCTGGGATTCGGCATGGCAGAACCATGGCGTTTACGACGCTCGTTTTGTGTCAGTTGTTCAACGCTTTCAACTCCCGCTCGAATCAAGAGAGCGTGTTCGTGGGCAGCCGGCGAAACCACTATCTGATCGGGGCCGTGCTGCTCTCGCTGGCGCTACATTTGATCGCGATTCACCACACTTTTTTCCAGCAGGCGTTTCAAACAACCTCATTGAGCATCCGAGACTGGGTCACGTGCCTACTTGTTTCCAGCTCCGTTCTATGGGTTATCGAGGCCTACAAGTTTGTCATTCGGCATCGTCAGCCAGCAATAGACGTCACTACCCAAAAGTAGATGATGATCGACAACAGATCCTGAACGACAGTCGCTAGCGGACCGCTTCCGAATGCGGGATCGACGCCCATCCGATTGAAGAGCCACGGTAGAGCCATAGCAGCTATCGTCGCGGTCGAGCATGCCGCAGCAAGCGAAATCGAAACAGCCACGGAGATCCGCCAATCACCCCACCGGAAGAACAGAAAAGGCAGAGCGATACCTGCCAAGACTATCCCAATGGCGAGCCCTGTCAGAAGTTCGCGACTGAGCACCCGGCGTATTGAAACACCGACGGACAGTCCGCGGACTACAACGGTCTCGGTCTGGGTCCCGACCGCATCAGCCAAGTACACAACCCCTGCGACGAAGAAGGCGAGTGTCACGTTTTTCTGTAGATCCTCTTCGAAAGCGCGTACGATGTCAGTCGCGACCATGGCGCCTCCGAGCCCCAGAAGCAGCCACGGCAGGCGATGAAGAAAACGTCGAGATATTGACTCTTCACTCGCTACCCTGGCAATCGAGGTCTGGCGCAGGAAACCACCAAGCCGCGCCAGATCTTCCTCGTGCTCGGCCAGCAGAATCCTGAGCATTTGATGCGGCGGAATGAGCCCCATGAACTGGCCAGCGTCATCTAACGACCGCGAGGGCCGACTCGCCATGCTGCGTAGCCTTCCAGGCTGCAACCTCTCGATCCGTATCGGGGCCAACACGCGGCGCATCCGAGTCCATGAGTTTCGACACAACCTGATCGCCTGCCGCCCTGAGAACATCTTCAATGCGAAGGATGCCCACAAACTTGTCAGCTGTGCACACGACGATGTGGGAGACGCTTTCATAAGCCGCCATTCCACAGCAGGGTTTTGACCTCGGTCATAGTGTTTGCTGGATCGACGACCGGAACCGTGCGGCAGGCGTGCTGTATGGCAGTTTCAAAGGTAATCGGCTCGGTGGTGGTTTCCGTCAGCTGACTGGCCTGTGCAAGACGGCGTTGGTTCGCCATAAGATTGCCTGCACTACGTTTGGCAATCGAAGTGCCGAAATGTAGAAGCATGAAACCCTTTCTCGTACTCTATGCAACTCGCGAAGGTCACACGCATCGAATCGCCGAGCACGTTGCAGAAACGCTACGTGCACGAGGGTTCTCAGCGGACCTCGTTGACGCGGCCCGGTTACCCGCCGATCTACCGCTTGGGAATTACTGCGGGGCGGTGCTTGCGGCTTCAGTGCACTAACAGAAACATGAGCCCGAGATGACACGGTTCGTAAAGCGCCATGTTAGCGAATCTAGAGCGCATTCCAGCGGCTTTTCTGTCTGTGAGCCTCTCGGAGGCAGGAGCTGAGAATATCAGAGGCGCCGCCCGAGCGCCGCGCACAAGCTGCAAAGGATGCTCAGAGAATGATCGACACGTTCCTAGGCGACACCGGCTGGCATCCATGCAGGACTCAAGCTGTCGCAGGCGCGCTCGTCTACTCGAAATACAATTTCGTCGTGCGCTACATCATGAGACGCATCGCTCGTCAGGCGGGCGGCGATACGGACACTTCAAAGGACTACGTGTATACGGACTGGAAAGCGCCTGGACGAGTTCGTGGATGAGCTGACGTCGTTTGTGATGTCATCCGAAACATCAATTGGCCGGTGAAGTCGTCCCGTTACTCTGTTTATCTCGACCTTGTGGCTACTCCGTCAATTAAGTTCGCCTGAATGATCAGCCTTCGCGGCGCCGGTCCAATATGATCGAACGGAAAGCAGGTAATCAGTGTGCATTGCGGCCGATTCGTCAGTAAGGTCTTTTTGCCCCAAGTGTTGGCAGACGGGTTCAACCCCGGAAATGCGCCGCATGCAAGCGCGGCGATATATCGAACCCGCATAAATGTCTCCTTTCTTGAGCTGCATTTTTCAAAGCGCACTTAGATGGCGATCTTGGGCGCTGGACACGGACCGCAATGTCGGACAGGTCCTGCCAACGTGGATCGGACAATGATTTAGTGTCGCCGGCAGCGCGCAGCGGCGGTCAGGTCTAACTTGTGGGGCCTTATTCGACGAGAGCCAGCTGTTCCGCCAGTGTCTTGATCGTCATCATCATCTTTGGTTCCATGATGAAATGCGCGGGCTTCCAAAAGACGTGATTCCATAGCACGCGCTGAAGTTGCGCTTCGGTCCACTGCGTCCTCGAAGTATCAGGCGCGTCTTTGTTGCATTCACCGGATCGAGAATGAACGCCCACGTGCCCTCCGCGGTCTGGTTTCGATTGAGGAATCCGGATTTTTCTGGCGAAACGAAGACCAGCGCACTCCCGAGTCCAGACGTGCAACGACCATCCTGGCTTGGCCTCGGTACTTGTGCTTCGGCTGCCATCCACACATCGTCACCTGCGCTGCGAATCTGGAACTCTGGAACAATCCTTGAGATGTTATGAATTTCGGCTCCGAACAAGTTCTCCAGCCACGAATAACTGTTGTAACCGGTGCGATTCTGTCCAATCTGAAGAATCCACAGCCACACTGAGCCTGCTGGCGCGTTTGATTGGTGATCGCATGTGCTACCGTCTTGAACGGCCTCGGGAACCATTTCGTCGGCCGGCCAACCACGCCGAAGCTCCTCGACAGTTGCTCCCGACCGAGGTACCAGGGCCTGATCCAAAGTTCATATGTCGTCCAAACTGACCAGGGCAGATACGCCGCCCACATCAGTAGCCGTCAGGGAATGCTTCGACATGTTTCACAACGCTGATCGCTCCCGATCCGACCCCGGGTGAGTCGAGACCAAGAGCCGCGAGTGAAGCCCGGCGAGGGCACGTCCCTGAAGCAGCCCTAACGCAGATCCGAGAATCAGTCCCGCAAATGCTGCGAGTCCAACGTGAATAAGCGGACTTACCGTCCGATCCGGCCAGAATGCGGCGAAGTACAGACAGATAAAGCTGATTATCCATGACATTGTGCTCGCTACAATCCAGGAACCCGCTCGATGAGCGTGGAGCCGTAGGACGGCATATTGCGAAACACCCCAGACGAGCCCGACCAAGGCTCCTGTCACTAAGCAAACCCTGATAACTACACCTGGTCCTGGCGTAAGGTCGCCAATTCTAGCCGCGATAGCAGCTGTCAGCACAAACGATGTGGGTAGCCAGCTGAGTACACATCCGGATGCGGCGGCGATCATCGTAGCGCCAACCCAGGGTCCACTCGTCATTGTTGGAAACAACCGCCGAAGTACCCGCCATTGAAAGTAACCGATGAGCCCGCCCTCTAGCGCGGCAGTCATAGCCACGAGCTCGACAGCGGGGACTTCATAGATGCCGGATCGGTACTGAGCCAAAGCAACGCTGACCACGACCAACACCAATGCAGAAATCGTCGTGGCGACTACGCAACCAACGATACAGGACCACATCCAGGCGGGCCGTACCCACCCACGGTAAGTACGAACGTAATCGAGCTGCCGAGGCTGCAGCGCATTCGGTCTCTCGAGACTGTGAACTCTCATAGCGGACCTCCTACATATGGTCTTCCGTGCAATTTCCGGCCCTTAAACAAACGCCTCATAGGGCATGCCCAGCGCTGAAGCGCGGTTTCGCTGGAGATTGCGGCTGCTGTAGCGAAGAACGTGTATGGCGTTGTGAGAACCCGATCGCCGGGACCGACGTTATGAGCCATGACTTTGGTCATTGGGTGATTTCACGCTGTCCTGTGCGGTATGACGCAAGCTACATGGAGCCATAAGCGGTCTATTCGACACATTCGCTCATTCACTCGTGGGTCGCCCAGTTGCAGGTTACGGTTGATGCGGTTGTTAGAACCACCTGTTGCTTGCGCTCTTACACAGGTACCGCCGCACTTCCAACACGACTGGATTCTAGGAGTCTTCGTCCACATCGATTGCGTGGACCACGTACATGCGGGCGTGCTGGTGGGATGCAAACTGATATGCCCATCGAATCGTGTTCTCGCTACGCTCTGACAGATCGAGAGCGCATGCTGCGGTCTATATGGATATCGGGCCTCAGCCGCATGTTCGTGTGACTACTCGTCCATACAGGACATGGGGTGTCGTGAAGTGCCTTAAGGTAACAGAACCCAATAGCATTCTGCGGAAGACGTCAACCGTGCGTCGGCATTGCAATAATGCTCACTTGTTCTCTCTTCGCATACTGGACGGTCTCTGTCGTTGGGTCACCCTGCGATAGAAGACGCAGCGGGGCGAGATCCTGCGATCCTGCAAGCGATGCCCAAGATACGAATTCAGTTGCGCCTGTCGGTGTTCTTTCATGAGTGCGACATCCACTAGCGATGACAGCAGCGTGGCGTCTACGTCGGAGTACCACGGCGGCGGGCACTCCAGCACGTGCAGGTGGGTTAGACTGACTCCCGTTCCGCGAGCCATGGCTCCGACGTAGTCAGCAAACGCCGTGCAGTGCTCAGAAAAATCTATCAGGAAGCAATATATGTTTCAGTTCCATGTTCACTCTATTGCGGAGGAGCTCATGTGAGCAATGAGGTCGAGGCGCAACTGTTGCGCACCGACGCAGGATCCAAAAGGCAGGCCATAAGAAAACAGCGCGGAATCACCGCTCTATTCCTCGCGATTTGGTGAGGCGATTGCTTTTGCATGCAACAAAGAAGATGCGCTATGAAGACGATCCTGTTCCCCGTGGATTTCTCACCGATATCGGCATCAGCCGCCAAGTATGTGGCTGCGCTTGCCTGTCGTTTTCAAGCAGAACTTACCGTACTTCACGTTGCACCGGGGCATGTCCCGTACAATGAGAGAAATGACACTTGCTTGCCTCCTACCTATGCGCTAGAAGTCGCGTGGAACGAGACGCGACTCAAGGACGCTAAGGACGCGATGGCGGAATTTGTCAGTAATCATCTGCGCGGGATTCCTGCTACACAATCTGTGCTGTCCGGAGATGCGGCCAAGATTATCGTTGAGCAGGCCCATAAAGCGACTGATCTGATCGCTATGGGTACGCATGGATTCGGGGGGTTCCGTCGCATGTTACTGGGCTCGATCACAGCGAAAGTCCTTCACGATGCACGATGCCCCGTCTTCACCATTGCGCACGCAGAGTCAACGCCAGCCACACTGCCGCCGTTACGTACCATCGTATGTGCAGTAGATTACGGCGCCCACAGCGAAGCTGTAGTTCGCTGGGCGGACGAGTTCGCACGCTCCGTAGGCGCTCAGCTTGTCGTATCGCATGTGTTGCCAATGATCCCAATGGGTCAGTGGGGTTACTGTGATGAAAACATCAGCATGGCGATGCAGAACGACGCAGAGGACAAGGCACAGAGGCTGCTCGAATCAACAGGTGTCGACGCAAAAATGGTCGTCGAATCCGGTCCTCTGGTTCGAACGCTTAGCGCGATTGCGAAAAACGAGCACGCCGATCTCCTGGTGATCGGAAGACATCATGAGTCCGGCATACTCGGCCGATTGCGAGACGCCGCATACGCAATCATTAGAGAGTCGCCATGTCCGGTTGTGAGTGTTTAACGCCCTCTATCCGCCACGCTGGACAGATCACCCAATCGTTAGCACTGCAGCGCCGCGAACATTCTCATTTTTGAGAGATTCAAGTGCGCGATTCGCATCCGATAACAGTAGACTTCAACCTTCGTCCGAACCGGAATACTAGCGGCCAGTTTGAGAAAATCTTTTCCGTCCTCGCGGGTGTTGTTAACCACGCTTCGGATCACCCGTTCATGGTAGAGCAGATCATACGGAAAAGATGGGATGTCACTCATGTGAACTCCACCCAGCACTAGAGTGGCGGCCTTGTCCAAAGCGCGCAAGGCAGGTGGAATCAGTTCGCCCGCAGGAGCTGGCAGTGCCGAATGGTGGACGTCTAGGAATTTACGGGTTCGGTGCGGCCGGCTATGTCGCGATCCAGGTCGCCCGATATTGGGGGAATGTCGGTCTATGTTTGTACCGCGCGACGCGCGCCATCAAAAGCTTGCGGCTAAACTGGGTGCAACGTGGGGAGACAGCGATCGCGGCCGGGGTGGATGGAGTCGGTGAGGGCGAGCCACCGAGCCAGGGGTGCTGTGGGAAACTTCGGCTTTGGAAGACCGGTCAGGTGCGCTCCTCACAAGCCTCGTGAGCGCGCCGCCGCAGGAGCAGCAGTGCAGTGCAGCCGAAAGCGGCAGGCAGCATCGTTGCCGGTTCGGGGGCGGGCAAGAATTCATACTGGAATTGATCTATCGCCCAGCCTCGCTTGCCCCCTGCGGAAACAAATGTCACGTCCATCGTCACTACACCTGAACCCCATAAACAAAAACTGCCCGGCGCCGCGGCATTGTAAATACATTGGTACTCGTGTGGGATGTTGACTCGATCAAACATGACGAAGGAGTAAGAACCGGCCCGTTAGCCGGGAATTCAACGGCTCAGTCGGATCCGTTACGGGCAGCGAGCGGAAACTCACATCATCGTAGAGTTGAAAAAGATTGATGAACAGACGGCGGTGACGGATAGAAATCGAACGAAATCCCGTCGAGAATTCCAGTGCCATGCAGGTCAATTGCATAGATCGCCCCTCGGGCGTTTATCCGGCACGCAGAGGCCATCTTCGGAGTTAGGAAAGCCACAAAACCCATGGAGGCTCCCGTTGTTCCCCGCAATCTCAAATCCCTGACCAGCGATGGCAAATCCCGACCTGGACACCCATCCACTTTCTATCCGCCTGAATCCCACCGGAGCTGCCGACACGCTTTCGGGCGGCAGCAGCGTCAGAAGCCCAACGATTGTCCATCGAACCAACAATGCTCACCCCCAAATCACGTGTTAGTGCTGGCCTGAGCCGTCAATGCCCTTCGGGAAACTCGGTACCGACTGGTCGGCATAGCGTCTCCGTTGCTCCCAGAAAAGGCAGGATGATGATACTTACTTGAATTTCAAGGGGATTACCCACCCGACAACATGATGACCTGGAATGATTGCTTTTGCGCTGTGGGCGTTCCCCGCGACCACGTGGAGATCAGTTCGGCAAATACCGCATGCGCGAACTCGAATGAGCACCTAATTCCCGACTGGCTGAGGACTGGCATCTTCGCCGTACCCCAGTAGAGATGTTTTCTATCGGGCTTGGCTGCGTTCAGTCATTATGGAGCGACCAACCGCCGATTCGCAGTTAGCGCGGGTTACGCTGCGAAGAGGTAAATCCAGCGGCGCAGAGCCGCATACGAAAGGAGTTGGTCGCCAATGTCTAAAATACGCTTTGTTGGTCTGGATGTCCATGCGGACACGATTGCAGTGGCGGTGGCGGAACCGGGTGGAGAAGTTCGTTCGCACGGGGTGATTCCGAACCGGTTGGAGTCGATTCGGAAGCTGATCGGCAAACTCGGTCCGGTCAAACAGCTGAAGGCCTGTTACGAGGCCGGTCCGACGGGATACGTGCTGTACTGGCAACTCACGCAGCTGGGAGTGGCGTGTGAAGTAATTGCGCCGAGCCTGGTTCCGACCAAGGCCGGCGATCGGGTCAAGACCGACCGCCGCGATGCGGAGAAACTGGCGCGCTGCTATCGAGCGGGCGAACTGACGGCGGTGTGGGTGCCGGATGCGGCGCATGAGGCATTGCGGGATCTGGTGCGGGCTCGTGAAGCCGCCAAGAAGGATCAGTTGAAGGCACGCCACCGGCTTGGGAAATTCCTGCTGCGGCACGGCCGACGGCCGGAAGGCATGAAGGCTTGGACCAAGAAGCATCTGGAGTGGATCAAGACCCACGTTCGCTTTGACCAGCCCGCGCTGGAAGCCACGCTGGCGGATTACCTGCAGGAAGTGGAACACGTTGCCGACGCGGATCGTGAAACTGGAGAAGGCCATCGACGAGGCGGTCCAGGCAGGCGCCGCCGGAGATCCGGGCGGTGATCGAAGCGTTGCAGGCATTGCGCGGAGTGGCGCAGACCACCGCGGCCACGATCGTCTCGGAACTTGGCTCGCTTTCCCGATTTCAGAGTCCGCGGCAGTTGATGGGCTACAGCGGCCTGGTGGCGCGCGAGCACTCCAGCGGCAATCGAGTGCAACGCGGGTCCATCACTAAGACGGGCAATGCCCACTTAGAAGGGTGCTGGTGGAGGCGGCGTGGGCTTACCAACATCGGCCGAATGTGACCGGGTTTCTGCTGCGAAGACAGAAGTCTCTGGCGCTCAGCGACGAAGTGAAACAGATCGCCTGGAAGGCGCAGTATCGGTTGCACAAACGCTACAAGACATTCGCGGCGCGCGGCAAGAACAAGAACCAGATCGTGACGGCGCTGGGGCGTGAACTGCTCGGCTTCATCTGGGCGATTGCGTTGAACACGGAACAAAAGCAGAAGCTCGCAACTGCGGCATAAAACAACAACACAGATGTTTTCCTGGACAGCAGAGCCGATGACAGCGCAGGGCCCACGAAAAGGAGAACCCTCCTTACGTTCTATGCGGAACGGGCTCCGGCCCCAACCCGCGCGTTTAGTCCGAGGCAGCTCCCGACGGATCATGTCCATGCGGTTCCGACCCGCGAATATCAGAGTGATCAATCGTCGCGATAGCTCCTGCGCTGTTATCGGCTCTGCTGTCCAAACCAGAAACGCTCAAAGCTCACCAACGGGAACGTGTTCCCGCTACGCCGCCCGTCGAAGATTGCTCGAAGTGCCAGAACGGTGCTCGCCGGGCAAGGGTTCGCTTCGCCGCGCCAAAGGCGGGCGCGCCCTTGCCTGCTCCGCGCCGTTCCGGCCAGCAACTTATGCGACGGGCGGCTTCCATGAGATGGCCCGGCGTGTCAACCCCTTTCGCGCTGCTCCCTTCGCCTTCTTCCCAGGATTCTTGGGCATTGGATCGGAGACGGTCAAGGCCGCGCCGAAGGCGCGCTCGTATCAGCCTTGACGGGCTCCGGCCAATGCCTTACGTAAAATCGAGGAAGGCGAAGGGAGATCTCCTCTTGAGACATCCTTCAACCTCGTGTGTTATCGCACTATCAGCTCCTGACCCTTTCTAAGTGATTCGCTGCTGTCGCTTCATCAAGTAGTTATTCAGCAACGATCATCGTTCCTAGTCTTGGCCGTTTCGCTCGTAGCCGCCGTATCGCCCTGCTTCCATCCGCACTCTGGTTTGCCCGGTGCCTTTTGGGGTCCTCGATTTGTCGGGTGCTGCCATCTCCAGGCTCGAGCTCATTGTCTGAATATCAGAGCAATGGCTCCGCCGCCACGTCCGCAGTCACCCGAACTCGGCGATCTGCAATAGAAACAAACCTGATCTTCTATGCAGCAACGGGATGCGTGTTGCTATTCCGCAGCGGCTCGTAGACCTCGCCCGTCGTCCACAGTCGATGCAACAATACCGCCAGCTTCCGCGCTACCGCGACAATTGCTCGTTTCTTCGCATTCTTCCCTCCGCCGCCAGCGATTCGCGTACCCCATCGCTTCAGGTCCGTGTCCGGCCCTTGCCGGCTCAAAATACAGTGTGCCCCCTGGACGAGAAGCGCGCGCAAGTACACATCACCTTCTTTGGTGATTGGCAGTTGCGGCCGGTGTTCGCCGGAGTCAGCACGCCGCGGCCGTAGTCCAAGAAAGCAACCTACATCCCTACTCTTGCGGAATCTGGTATTGTCCTCCACTGTCAGCACAAACGTCAGAGCGATCAAGGTTCCCACTCCGCTGACCTGCATCAGCAGTTTGGTTTCCGGATAACGAGTCCGGGCGATCTGCTCGAGTTCTTTGTCGGCCGCTTTAATCTTGACCGTCAATTGCTCTATGCTTTGCAAGATCGGCTTGAGCACCTCGCGCAAGGCATCCGGCAGTGCTTTCGCATCTTCTATATCGAGAGCCTCGGCGTCGACTTTGGGCAGTCGCTCGCCCACGGACTTCGCGAGTCCTCGCACAGTATTAACCAGCGATGTTCTCGCCACCACTAATGCAGCGCGAGCTCGAATTACCATCAGGTCCATCTGCGCATGTTCGCTTCGATGACGAATGGGCCGAAGCAGCACCGGATCCACTCGCGCCAATCGCGCTAGCGTCTCTGCATCGACAGGGTCGCACTTTCGGCTGCTTTCAGTGATCAGCTTTAACTGACGGGGATTGGCGACGATTACCTCGTGCCCAGATTCTGCTAGCAGGCGACTCACCCAGGGGGAGTGCGGCCCTACTTCCAATGCAATCCGGCAATGCTCCAACCCACTGAACTTCTCGCGCATAGCTGTACGGGTCGTGGCCACCCCACCTTGGCTCACTATTTGACCATTGCTGTCAATTGCGCAGTAGCGGCTGGTCTTGTCGCCGAGATCCAATCCGATCGTTATCCCTCTCATGCCCCGGACTGACTTCTGCTTCAGGCTATGGCGAGTGTCTTTCTTCTTCAATCCTGGCCTCCTTTGCACTGCGGTGCGTAATCAACATTGCCGAGATTACTGCACTTCGATGCGACCAGGCCATCTCATCCCATCTCCGGCGGGAACACCTCAGGATCCGCGAGGTCCCCCGGAAAGAGGAAAGGCCGCCTCCCCTCCTTACGGAGAAAAGCCGGCCTAACTTCCAGAATTAAACTGTCAGATGCACTCAGGGGTTGACAGGTCGCTCCATATCAGAAATACAACTTCAACGCAAGCTGGATCTGACGCGGCGAATTCGCTTGATCGCCGGCCGTCTGGCTAAGCACTCCAAAGGTCTGGGACTGTAAACCTAACGAACCCAAGCCGAAACGTGTGCGATTAAACGCGTTGAAGAACTCCGCGCGGAAATCGAGGCGCACCTGCTCCTTCATTGGGAACGACTTGGCGAGCGATATATTCTCATTTAAGTTCGCAAACGATCGGTACTTCGGGTTGTAGCGCGTCATATTCCCGAACGTGTTCGCAGGCTGGGCCGGGAAGAAGCTGACCGGCTGGATCGTTCGGTCGACACCCGGATCGAAACTGTCTCCCTTCCACTCGGGTCGCCACCCATCATATGTGTTGATGATTGGCCGGTTGCCGCCTGCGAAAGTTGGTAGTCCGTTCGATGTTGTGATCGCTGCCGGTTGGCCGCTCGAATAGGTAGCGATGCCGGAGACGCGCCAGCCGCCCAGCACCCAGTTCAACGGCCGCCGCCGGTCATGAAGGCTCTTCCTTTGCCGAAAGGCAGCTCCCAAACACCTCCCAACTTGAAATTGTGAGTCACGTCAAAAGCGCCAATCGACTTCTCTAGGCCTCGATTGTAATGATCCATCGCGAACCCGTACGAATCCGACCAATAGCTATCGGCATCGGTCAGCAGCTTCGAGAACACATACGATGCCTGGAACTGGATACCTTTTGAATAGCGACGCTCAAACCGGAGCATGCCGGAGTGATATGTCGAATGCCCGCTGTGATCTCCACCTCCGCTGCGCGTATCAATGTTCTGGAATTGCGGGTACGGCCGGAGCGCCTGACGCACTGTCGCGCCACTTCCCCAAAGAGACACAAAGCTCGGAAAGGGAACCTTGATGCCGGCCGCAACTGCTGCCGGGGAGGTCACAGACGAGTTCAAAAGCGTGGCGCCATACTGCGTCATCAAGCTAGGATGAAGCGCGTTATACGAAAGCAATCCGGCCTGTAACCGGCTACCCAGACTTCCGTTGTAAGCCACTTCCATCACTGTCGATTCAGAAAGCTGCTGCTGAATCGAGAAGTTCATGCTCTGGAATGCGGGAGGCCTTGTGGCTTCACTACCCTGCCACCAAGGCATTGCGCGTCCGTTTCCGAAGCTCGGATCGACAAACGGCGGAGCCTGCCAGAAAGGCTGGCCGTCCTTGACCAGGAATCGAGGTTGTAGACCCTGCGTCGAATCACTCTGCGTATCGGTAAGCGTAAACCCAAGATTATGAGTGGAGCCAGTAACGGTCGTGATGTTCCCATAGCTGATTCCATAGGACAATCTGATGACTGTCTTATCCCTCCACGTGTATGCCAATCCGAAACGCGGGCCAAACGCCTTGTAGTAGCTGCCGGCAAGCGTCCTTGAACCTTCACACTTTTCGCAATCGCCGGCATAAATTAATGCGCCTGGAAGATTGCCGGCGCCAGGGTTCGGTCGAACTGGATCGAAATCACTCCAATTGTCGTTCTCTCCGGTTGGAGGCATGGTCGTCTCCCAACGCAATCCGAGATTCAACATGAGGTTTGGCCGAACACGCCAGTCGTCCTGAATAAATCCGGCGTAGGATGGCCACTGCTGGCCGATATATCGAATCGTGTCGATGGAGCCGGAACTCGCGTGACCAAGCAACATCGAAGCCACTGGGCTACCTCCGGCTGTTGCAAAGTTTGTGTCTCCCGGACGTCCCGTATTTTTGAAGTCGAAGGATCACGCAGCCGGAAACACATTGCCTGCCGAATCCGTTGTAGTACTGATACTGCGCTTGGCCACCCATCTTCCACGTATGCTTGCCTTTTACGATGGTCAGATCATCTGCAAACATTTTGATGAAGTTTTCACTTCCGTTGTTCGCTCGACCGCCCCATTGAGAGTAGTTGTTCGAGAAATTGAAGTTAAGCAGGTTCTGGCCGCAATCCGGAACGTTGCCCAGGCAAACCTGGTCTTTCCAATCAATACCGCTGCGAACGGTCGCCTGCGGCGGGTCGTGGTTCTCTTTCCAATTGTTCCCGCCGCCGTAGAAATGGTTGTACACCGTCGGCGAAAATGCATAATCCCAGCTTCCACGAAAGACGTCTGAATTCCGGGTCGTATCGTTGTAGTTCACGAAATTGCCCGGCAGATCGGCTGCGCCGAACGGCCCCGGGACTTGACTCGACCGGTTGTATCCCCAATATCCGGAGATGCGGCTCTTCTCACTAAAGACGTGATCGCCTTTCACACTGATCTTGGTGTTCGGACTAACCTGAGTACCCTGAGTGACTAGAAAATTGTTTTGGACATAGTTGATCGATCCGGGAGCGGAGCCGTTGTTAGGCAGCGGCGTTGGTCCGGAGCGAAATGCCGCCAGCGCCTTCACCACAGTCGGATCAAACAGACTCTTAGGAATTTGATTGTCGGGAAAGACTTGCCGCGTTACCGTGCCGTCGGGCGCTGTACTTGCGTCGTCGGATTGTAGATCGGGATCATTCGTCCCTGGGCATCTACCCAGTTCGGAAGTCGCCCTCATACATTTCCTGCGTCGGAACAGTTCTTGTGACTCCATTGGCGCCGTCGCGATTTCGAAACGCTTCGTAGCTAAAGAAGAAGAATGTTTTGTTGCGACCATCATAGATCTTGGGAATCCAAACCGGACCGCCTGCCGAAGCGCCGAAATCGTGTTGCTTATAAACCGGACGAGCGATTCCTCTGCCGTTATTGAAGAAATTGTTCGCATCGAGCGCTTCGTTCCTGACGAAGTCGTAAGCCGTACCATGGAAACTATTGGTACCGGACTTTGACGCGAAGCTCATGATACCGCCCGAAGCCTGTCCGAACTCGGCTTTGAAGCCGTTCGTATCAACCGTAAATTCAGTAACAGCTTCAATGGACGGCGCATTCACTGCCACCCAACTCTGACTCAACGCGCGCGATGTATTCGCAGAAACGCCATCGAGGTTGGTTCCATAGCCGGCCGCCTGTCCGCCGCCGAGAATGAATCCATTGTCACCGCCAACATTCTTCGCTTCAGGAGTCATTGCGGCGAGATTGAACGGACTTCGCATCGTGCCGCCGACCACCAGCGGCAACTCATCGACAAGCTTGTTGTTCATCGTGACGCTGGTCTTGGCGTTCTCGGTGGACAACTGCGACCGCACTCGCCGAAACCTCGATTGCCTGCGCTGCAGCGCCGACTTCGAGCGTTGCATCCGCGCGTACCGTCGCCGAGGCGTTCAGGACAATTCCAGTCAAGGTCGCGGGACGGAAACCGTCCTTTTCAACTCTCAGGTTGAAAATTCCAGGTTGAAGCTGAGGTACCGTAAAGTCCCCTGCATCGTTCGTTGGAACGTTGAACGATACGCCCGTCTCCGTATTTGTAAGAGTTACCTTCGCTCCAGGTACAACCGCGCCCGACCCGTCCTTCACCGTTCCGGTGAGAGTGCCGCGATCCGATTGAGCGGTAGCGATAAGACTAAAGAGTGTGAGAAGTATGGCGGTGAGAATACTCGCCCTACAGAGATTGCTGAACATGTAACCCTCCCCCAAAATCGGCCAGCATTGCCGATTTCAGAACCCGTAATATGTAAACAGTACTATTACCCCGAAGGCGCCATGCGGCCCCGGGACGACTCGCCGGTTTCACATAAGCGCTTTGTTAGCAGACAATATGCGAAAGTGGTTTCCGTGTCAAGTAGAAGAGGCGTGAGGTAACGATACCATCACGGTTTCTGTGTAGGCTTTTACCCATCGTTTACATGTCGCATCTTGCCGCTCGATCGAGCGATAAGATTACTAAACCGATGCTGCAACGAATAGGCACTCTTCTAGTCAGTTTCTCCCTGGCCGCAATCACAGGTTGGGGTCAGTTGGCGCCCGGATTCGTCGATCCCGAACCCGTTCTGAAAGCGGCGGAGAAGGCGATAGGCGCCGATAAACTCAGATGCATCACCATCTCAGGCGAAGGCTACGCAGGAATGGTCGGGCAGCAGCGAGAATCCGCCTGGAACATCGACTGGCCCCGCGGTGAGGCTCTGGGCAACTATACCCGCACCATGAATTGGGAAGCCGAGATGATGAAAGAGGAGTTCGACCGGAAACCGGGAATGAATCCGGCCTCGTGGAAGTACGGCTCCGGTTGGATGGGTGGAACACCGCTTCAGAAGGATCCGCACCAGACGTTTGTCGTCAAGGGGAAGCACGCCTGGCACTTCGATGGGGGAAACAGGCCGGTCGCAGCCTCGCCGGACGATGCCGAGCGTTGGCAATTGGATCTATGGATTAACCCACATGGGTTCTTAAAGGCCGCAAGATTGCCAGGAGCGAATCCAAAAGCTGTATGGCGTTGGGAGTTGGGCGAGTCCGGCCGGGACGGCAATACAACAAAGCCGGAGAGGGTGACTGTCGTCTCGATAACCGTTCTAGGTAAATACCGGGTAGACGCAACAATCAACAAAGAACACATGCTGCAACGCATACACACGTGGGTGCCGGATCCCGTCCTCGGAGACATGAATTACGAGCATGAGTTCGTGAACGAAACCTACATCGACGTTGGAGATGGTATTCGCTACCCGACCGTATGGCACCACCATGATGGCTGGGATGATAATTTCGGCGCGCTCAATATAACTGCCGGTCACAACGGTTTTGGCGGTGTCTTCAAAAACTTGAAGGCGAATGCCTGTCCCGCGCCCGATCCTGTTCCCACATCTGTGCTTCAGGCCGCAACGCCGTCACGCGTCGATTCCCAGAAACTCGCTGAGGGAGTATATCTGTTTGGTGGCGCGTCCCACAACAGCGTTGCTGTTGAGTTTAAGGATTACATTGCGGTTGTAGAGGCTCCGATCGATGAGAAGCGAAGTCTCGCTGTCATAGAAGAGGTCGTAAAACTCATTCCCAATAAACCGATACGATTCCTTGTAAACACCCATCAACACTTCGACCACATCGGCGGAATTCGGTCTTACATGCACATCGGCGCGACGATTATTACACACTGGAAGAATTTCAACTTCTATAACCGCGATGTTCTGAATTACGCCCCTCGAACTCTCCAGCCCGATATGCTATCGCTGTGGCCGCCAACGGAAGTTGCCGAAGGTTACCAGTATGAAACGGTACGGGAAAACTACACGTTAAGCGATGGAACACGAACCATGCATATGTCTTACGTGCAACCGCTGAACCATGTGGAGGGAATGCTAATGGCTTACTTGCCGAAAGAGAAGATTGTCATCGAAGCAGATCTCCTCGATGGGCCCCCGGCAAAATCTGGGACGCCCACAGCGGAAAATAAGAGCCTGCATACTCACATTCAAAGACTCGGCTTGGACGTAGCCACGATCGTTCCAATTCATGGAAGTTCCGTCTCCTGGGCCGACTTCGTTAAACTTGTCTCCTCCCGATAGGGACTTTCGCTTGTATACCGGGAGTCTCATGCTCGTCCGTCAGACCTTCAGATCGCTGCTCAAACAACCTGGCTTTCTCATCGCAATTGTCCTGACCATTGCGATCGGCATCTCAGCCAATGTCACGGTGTTCAGCTTCATCCGTCACACGCTTCTGGGTTCTCTCGCATTCCGCGATTCAGGCCGACTGGTCCAGATTTGGCAGACGAACCCGGCCGTGGGCAATGTTCCTGTGCCATACCCTGACTTCGTTGACTGGCGCACCAGCGCAAATACGTTCGATGGAATTGCTGCATACACGTTCCAGGCAATGAACAAGGTCAGTCTCATCGGCGAAGGTCAGCCGGAACAGATCCAGGCAACGATGGCTTCGCACGAACTGTTCCCGCTGCTCGGCTCGGCGATGATCCTGGGCCGAAATTTCTCCGCCGCGGAGCAGGATCGGAACGAGCGTGTAGTCGTACTGAATGAGTCCCTGTGGCGCCGAAAGTTTGGAGCCGATCCTGGCATCATCGGCCGCAGCATTCGATTAAGCACGATGAGCTTCATGGTCGTAGGCGTTGTCCATCAGCGTCAGGCTCTTCCTGTATGGGCCGATCTCTGGATGCCACTCTCATTGATCGAGCCGACGCTGCAGCAGACGCGACAATTCCGACCGCTCGAAGTGGTCGCTCGCCTGAAGCCTGGTATCGACGGTGGTGTGGCGCAGGCGCAAATGGCCTCCATCGCAGGTCGGCTAGCCTCGGATCATTCAGCCACGAACCGTGATACCAGCGCAACCGTCATATCTCTTCAGGACCAGATGACGGCGCAGGTTCGACCGGCACTCCTGGTTGCTTGGCTCGCCGTGTCTCTGGTTCTGATGGTGGCGTGCGCAAACGTAGCTCACCTCTTGTTGACAAGGACGATTGCGAGACGCCGTGAACTCGCAATCCGCGCCTCGCTAGGCGCTTCTCGGAAACATCTGTTCCTGGTCCTTGCCAACGAGGGTCTCGTCCTGACAGGGATGGGTGGATTTCTGGGTGCGCTTGTCGCGCGCGCGATCCTGCCTGCTCTGCAAGTCTGGGCTGCCGGTACCCTCGTTCGTGGCGAACATCTACCGATAGACTCAGCAGTTATTTTGTTTGCTGTCGGCGCGACCTTGCTGTCCGCGTTGATTGTTATCGTTCCAGCATGGCTCTTGATCTGCAATACCGATCTGAATGAAGTTGCCAAGCAAGGAGACGCTCACGCCTTCTCTCGTCGCAGTCACTGGGGTTCCGTGCTGATGGTATCGGAAATTGCTTTATCATTCACGGTATTCGCGGGAGCGTTGTTGCTGATGCGCAGCTTCGACGCGCTTCTTGCCACTCATCCCGGTTTTGACGGCCAACATGTTCTAGCGCTCGATGTCGTTCTTCCGGCAGGCCCGACTGGATGGGAACGCGCTCTGAAATCATTTGAGACCAAACTGGCGCCAGCCATTCGCGCCTTACCTCGGTAAAGGCGGTGGCTACCGCCAATATGTCTCCGATGAGTCTCGATCGAACCGAATGGAGCCGCTACACCCTACGATTCGAACGCAAAGGCGCTGTGCAATCCTCAGAAGCCACTTCAACTGCTCAGTTGCGCTGGGTAAGTGAGGAGTACTTTCGGGCGTTGCAGATCCCGCTCAAGCAAGGACGCTTTCTGACCTCAAAAGATCGAGGAGAGCCGAAGCGGCTGATTAACGAAACACTCGCTCGTCGCTTTTTTGCTGGGGAAAACCCAATTGCGAAGGAACTCATTTTGAATGTTGGCTCTTCGCAGCCCAAGCCAGTCGAGATCGTTGGTGTCGTCGGCGACACACGGGATCTGGGCGTTGACGCCGAACCTCAGCCCACTGTGTACATGCTCGATACTTCTCCACGGATGACATTACTGGTCCGAACAGCAGGCGAGCACAAAAATTTGGCCGCCGCGATCACCAGAATTGTCAGGGAAGCCGAACCTGAGGCTCCAGTCTCTCGCATCCAAACAGTGGATGACATTACGCAATCATCAATGTCCCGACAACGCGTTTCAATGGCGCTTATGGCCGGCTTTGCCGTCCTCGCGGGAGCGCTATTAATAGTCGGGATTTACGGCGTGCTCTCGTATGGCATCGGCCGGCGCACCCGCGAGTTTGGTATCCGAACTGCGATTGGCGCGTTACCGCGTGACGTGGTACGCCTCGTCCTGCGGGAGGGTCTGTACACCACAGCGGCCGGTCTCGCCGTCGGATTTTTGCTGTTTAGTGCAGTGTCAGCGAATCTTCAGCGCACTGCTTTACAAAGTCGTACCAACAGACCCGGTGACTCTCGCCGGCGCTGCTGTTATGATCATGCTCCTATCAACTTTCGCAATGGCTATACCTGCCCGCCGCGCATCGATGACTGACCCGAATACCGTGCTTAAGCAAGGTTGATTCAGTTCCTTCGCACATGAACGGCGACGGCATTGGAAAGGGCCTTGGAAGCTTTCCGGAAGGTCAGCGTTGTACTGTACGTCCGCGCCACGTTGCACACCAGATACAAGACTTCATCGTAAGCCTCGTTCATCGTTAATGCCATCGCCGGGGTCCACGCTGGGAGTAGTATTCACTTGGCGCGTCGATATCCGCGTCGCTGTCGATCAGCAATTTCAGCTTCAGCAATTGGCCCGCCCACAGCATCGCGATCATCCCTATCAGGCTGTTTTGTCAAGAGTTCGCACATTCTATTGACACCGTTTTCGGTTATCGTTGCCGCGGTGATCCTCGCGTTTCCACTCGTCGTTGTGGGCGCTCCTACTGTGTATTAGAGAGGTACTTAGTGAAGGTATTATTGTCGATTGCGTGGGGTGCAGTTTAGTCTCTAAGAAGCGCATCACCGCTCCCGAAAGCCGTCAAGAGGGAACAAAACTAACGGCCGCGACCGCAGACAACCGAGAGAATAGCACGTCCGAAATCGCTAACCTTCCTCGGCCCAAGCCCGGGAATATGAAGTAGTTCCGAGATGGTTTGCGGCCTTCGCCGGCAGATCTCATCAAGCGCAGCATCGTGCATGACGACATCGGCGGGCCATCCATTCTGTTCTGCGATCCTTGCCCGCCAGGCTTTCAGCTCGTCCGTCAAACGTGTATCGACGCTTGCGGTCGTTTCGGTCTTGAGTGGGAGGATCTTCTTGCCCCTGCTATTTGGCTTGGGCATCGGATCTCGATGACCTCTCCCTGTTGCGAGCCATTCGGGGGTCGCGCCGCATCGATCGCAGGCGCCACAGGATTCCCATTTCGGGGTCTCGCCAAAGTGCTCGCAGATTGCGCGCTGCCTGCATTGGTCCGTCGAAGTGTAGCGCCTAATCGAGTGATATCTCTGCCATGCGCGTTCTTTCTCGGATGGGTCTTCGGTTTCGTTGATGAAATGAACCAGCAGGGCCGAATCGCGCTTCTGCCAAAGCAACACGCACTCGGCAGGTAAGCCGTCACGTCCTGCGCGTCCCGACTCCTGGTAGTATTGCTCGAGCGATTTCGGCATCGCCAAGTGAATCACGGCTCGAACATCAGGCTTATTGATTCCAAGACCGAAGGCCAGGGTTCCGACGAGAATTGAACGTTTGCCGCACATCCATTCTTCTTGCGACGTTCGCCGGTCAGCGGCATCCATCTTGCCGTGATATTGGCATGCAGGAAAACCACGAGTTCTCAGAGCCGCCATAACTGATTCGACCTGAGCGATGGTCGGGGCGTACACGATTACGTGCTTCCCGTCGTGCGCTCGCAACGCCGACAACAGATGGGCAAACTGCTCTTCGTGACGACACTCCTTCACCGCATACCGCAAGTTGGGTCGCTGAAAACTAAGCGCGAACTTAGCCGGGTCACGCAATCCGAGTTGCGTAACGATATCGTGTCTCACCTGCCGTGTCGCACTTGCGGTAAAAGCAGCGATTGGTTTGTCGGGAAACAGGTCGCGCAGCATGCGCAGTTGCCGGTATTCGGGGCGAAACTCATGCCCCCACTCTGAGATGCAATGCGCTTCGTCAACTGCGAAGAATCCTATCGGAACCCGTCGCATCCACTGGGCTGTGTCATCGCGAACGAGTCGCTCCGGCGACACATAAAGCAGACGATAAACGCCTTGCTGCGCCTGTTGGATCACCGCCTGTTGTTCCTGCCATCGCAACGAACTATTAAGGAATGCAGCCGGCACATTTGCGCTTCTCATGTGTTCAGCCTGATCCTGCATCAACGCAATCAGAGGACTAATTACAATGCATGTCTTTTGCAGCGCGATGGCAGGCAACTGGTAGCAGAGAGACTTACCTCCACCGGTAGGCATAACAACAGCGGCATCTCGCCCCTCAAGAATCGAGCGAACGATCAGTTCCTGTTTCGGACGGAAGCTCGCATAACCCCAGTGCTGTTGCAGCAGGGTGAGAAGGTCTGGGTCGGGATCATGCAAGTCGCTCACAACCTGGATACGAGAGAACCGGATGTGGCTTTCACACGCAGGATTTCTTTTTCCCGGTTTGTCGAGAACGGTACTGCCAGATTCTGACTGCGCCATCGCGACCAGATGCTCAGAGCTTTGTCATACCACGCGTTTGCTGATGCCGCATGAGCCGCTCGTCCGGGCCCAGAGAGGGTCGATGCAAGATAGGCGTCGTAGTCTCCCATCCGCTGATAGACAAGCGCGAGACATCGCTCCGAATACAATGCCTCCTTGCCTTCGTCAGACAGGCTCTCCGCTGTCTTCAACGCCTCTGTCAGGACTTCGAAGGCAGGCGCCGTTTCACGCATTCGCAGCTTCAATTCACCCAATGCGAGCAGCGATTCGAACATGTCTTCCCTGACAACCGCGCGCTCCGGATTCCTTGCCAACATTTCGCGCTGCAGTCTTAGCGCGATGTCGATGTCGGACAATGCAAGTTTGAATTTGTTGCTATTCCGCAGCGCGACCGCAAGGCCGAGATGAGCGTTGGCCAAGTCGCGTTGGTAGCTGAGATCCCCTGGACTCCTCCGGATTAGTTCCTGGAGAATAACAAGTGCCTCTCGATAAAGCTCCACTGCCTGGGCCGGTTCGGTTCCTCGTACTACGGCCGCCATGCGGCGAAGCGCGACGCTGAGTTCGGCGCGCGCCATCGCGTCGTTCGGATCGCGCGCCGCAAGCTGCTCCGCAATACGAAGAGCCTTACGGTGATACAGTTGCGCTTTTTCGAGATCTCCGAAGTGAAAATATGCAGGATTCCCTTGCAGATCGCCACATCGCCTGTATGCCTCTTCGAGATCCTTCAGATGGCTCGGCTGATCGGGCTCCGTCTCGACAAGCTTCTCAAGCCACGCCACCGCCTCTCGATAGCGACTCCAGGCGCTTGAAGTCTCCGCGCATCCATAACAGATTCCCTACAAGCAGGCGCGTGTTCGCGAGGTTCGCCGTTCCTCCATCCTTGCGATAGAGGGCAGCCCGATCCGCTGCCTCTGCAGCTCGATTCGCATCTTCAAGCGCTGGCCCTACTGCCGACAAACGTGTCCGAGCGTTTGCAAGACGAAGATAGCCGTTCACAAACAGATCATCGGTACGCGAATCATGAAGCGTATTGTCGATCTTCTCCGCCAGCTTCAATCCTTCCGTGTAACTACGGATCGCGGCGGCGACGTTGACGATGCGAACTTCAAGATCGCCTCGCTTGTAATTGAGCCAGGCTGCGCAGCTTAACGTGTCGTAGCTCTGTGACTTCTCGGCGAGCGGTCCCACAAGAGCCAACGCCTTGTCATAGCTGACAAGAGCTTCACGAAATTGGCCTAGATTCGGTCCGGACAGATCACCTTGAACATCGCCTACTTGCTCATACGCCTGCGACAACTCCCATTGAAACGTCGGATCATTCGAAGGCGCATCCTTCGAAAGATTGTTTAGATATTCCAAAGCCGTCCGGACCAGCAGTTCCCGCGCCGGCGTGGCGCCAGGCAAATGCTGAATACTCTTTTGAAAGTCGGAAAGCACGAAATTCGCAAGCTTACGCACCTCCATGAAGCGGGCTTCAGTGCGCTTAGCCTCTCGGTACGTCGCAAACCAACCCGCAACGATACTCAAAGCAAGCAATCCAAACGCGGCGGACGCAAGCAGATTCCTCCGGACCAATTTCCCCGCAAGATAGAAGATCGTATCCTCTCGCGCGGATACGGGCATGCCCTGCGTGTAGCGCTGAACGTCATCGGCAAACTGCTGGACCGAACCGTAACGGCGCTGCGGCTCCTTCCGGAGGGCCATTGCGACAACGTTATCGAGATCCCCGGAAAGCTGGCGCCGCAATCTCGCATCGCTCGACGCCGATGCGCTCAGCCGCATCGGCTCGCTTTCGCAGACCAGCCTCTCGACATCAACCGAAGATTGCCCGGTTATTCGATACGGACTCGAATGGGTCAGCATCTCGTAAAGCAGTACACCAAGCGAGTAAATGTCGGTGGCTGTCGTCAGCCCCTCGCCGCGTACTTGTTCCGGGCTGCGTACTGCGGCGTCATTCGCCGCATTAGAGTTTTCGTCGTGCTCGCGCCACCGATCACGAGCTCAGGAGTGAGCAGCTTGGCGATGCCGAAATCGAGAAGCTTCGGAATTCCCGCATCGTTCACCAGCACATTGGCCGGCTTGATGTCACGGTGAATTACCAGCATCTGATGCGCGTGATGCACAGCGCTGCACAGAGCGCAGAACAACCCCAAGCGCTCATTGACAGAAAGATTACGCTTCCGGCAATAGTCGAGGATCGGCTCACCCTCGATATACTCCATTACGATATATGGACGGCCGTCCGCCGTTGTGCCGCCATCCAGCAAACCGGCAATATTTGGATGTTGGAGAGTGGCTAAAATTTGACGTTCCGTCCGAAAACGGGCGAGCGCGTCATCCGAGTCCATCCCGTGGGCAATTAACTTGATTGCCACCGAACGAATGTATTGATCATCGATGCGGACAGCTTGATAGACCGAGCCCATTCCGCCGCGTCCGATCTCTCGGACAATCTCGTAAGGTCCGATACGTTGGCCAATCTGCGAAGCCGAGTAGTCTCGCTGCATCTGCACGGCGAATGCAGCAGCGGCCTGTCCCACGGCTGAACCTACAGTCCTTGGGCGGTCCGATCACTCTCGAGAAGCAGATCGACTTCGCGACGCAACTCGTCGTCACCGCGACAAACACGATCGAGATAGGCGCGCGACTCGTCAGCGGGCAGTTCCACTGCCTCCGCGAAGACGGCCTCAATCTGTTGCCAACGCTCCTTTGTCATACGACACAACTCATCTCGGCTTCGAGACGAAGCCAACCCGCCCATATTGCCGCTTACATATAGAATACTTTTCGGACGCGTTTAGAGGCTCGCTAAGGGATTTCCTTAGGGAAAGATGGGTGAATCCGATCGATTCTTGAGCGTTAGAATAAAAGCAACTGCCCACCCGTAACGGACACGTGTCCGAAATCAGGCATCAATCGCCACCAGGCGGCAAGGATGCTCAACAAGGGATCTATGGGGAGCAAAAATACTGTATCGCTGGATGCGATAAATAAAAGAAAGCCCGGAGAAGATCTCCGGGCGTCTTAGTTATGAAAAAGGCTCGCGTGTCGTGAACGCGCTTCGTCTATCCGCGCTTTGATCCGCGCGCCGTAGATTGAGTACGGCCTGCCTCGAATATCGCTCCGTTGGTCAGTGTGTGCACTGGCAACGTAACGGAGTTGTCCACCAACTCCGCCATCGTGTGAATCGGCAGTCCTTCTGCTTCCTTCAAGAAGACCAACGCGCCACATTCAGCATCGAAATCGACTCGGATCCAGTCGCCGCTCCTAATCTGATCAGTAGCAATCAGATTTGATAACGGCTGAACGAGCAACTTCTCGATGGCGCGTTTCAGATGTCGTGCCCCGTACTTAGGGTCGATTCCTTCACGAAAGATGGGCCTTGCCCGATTCGGTGACATGGAAAATGAACGCCCGGTCCGGTGACGCGTTGAAAATGCGCTGCTGGACCATATTCAATTCGATGTCCAGAATCTTCCGCAGCTCCGATTCACCAAGCGGACGGAAAACCACAATCTTATCGAGGCGGTTGATGAATTCAGGCGTAAATTTCCGGCGCGCAGCCTCGACACCGGTTCGGGCCACTTTTTCATTCATCTTTTCGTCCGACCGGCACGCAGCATCTTTGGCCGGGTCCCTCGTGACGCCAAAACCCAACTTAGGAGCCATCAAGGAGTTCATTTCCGTCGCGCCCAAGTTACTTGTCATGAAGATCATGGCTCGGGAGAAATCGACTTTGCGGTTATCGCCAAGCGTAAGAGTAGCCTTATCGAGAATGCCGAGCAGCAGGTTCCAAAGCGCGTCACTTGCTTTCTCGATCTCGTCGAACAGCACGAAGCTGATCTTCACCGTATCGGTATGGTACTGATTCAACACTTCCTGGCTGAGCAGCGGATGGGTTTCCCGATGACCGAGGTAGCCGGGAGGCGACCCGATGAGCTTCGCGATCTCGTGGCTGTGTTGAAACTCAGCACAATCGATCTTGATGACTGCACGAGGGTTCTTTACCAGCGCTTCGGCGGTTGCTTCCACAATGCGAGTCTTACCGGTTCCGGTGGGCCCAAAAAAAGGAAGTTGCCGATCGGACGGCCCGGCGCGCTCATCCCGGTGAGGTTCATCTGATAAATATTGACGATCTGCTGAATCGCTTCGTCCTGGCCGACGATATTTCGATGAAGCGCCTGATCCAGCGATTCGGCTTCGCGCCCGGTCCGCGTAGGATCTAATGCTACATTCAGCTGAACCATTTCGTTTCTCCCTCGAAAGCGATCCGTTTTCCGAACTCTCCGGCATCAGTATCAAGCAATGGTGTGCCAAAATTTTGACGCAGTTTAGACGCTTTTGGGTAATCGAAACGAGACGATGTACACCTTACTTAGGTGGTATGGAAGGTCGCATCTCTACCCGACTTATGGTGGTCCTCTCCGGCATTCGAAGTACGCATAGAACGACATCCGCAACATCCTCAGGCTCCATTTTCCACTGGCGCGCTCGGACCGACCACCAAAATCCGTGTCAACACTACCCGGCATCACATACGTGACACGAATTTTATCCTTTCGATGATCCAGCATCATCGCCTCAGAGAACCCATTCAATCCGAATTTCGACGCGTTATAAGCGCCTCCGCCAGAAAAGGGATTCTTCCCAGCCAGACTGCTTATGTTAATGATGGAACCGCCACCCGTTTTATCAGCCGCGGTATGCCTTCCTTGCAGCAATAAAACACCCCGCTCAGGTTGGTATCGAGTGTCCTTCCAATCTTCAAAGTCGAGTTCGGATACCGGGGTAAAAATACCGATGCCCGCATTGTTTACAAGGATGTCCAACCCACCGAAGGCCTCATCGACAAATTTAAAGAAAGTTGCAACCGGGTCAGGCTGCCGCACACTGGGGCGATCCCCGACACACTCGACCCTGTACTCGCTGTCAGATCTTTGGAGACCGCATCCACTTCCGTCTGCGATCGGCCACAGATAGCGACCGAGGCTCCTGGTCGGGCAAGCGTCTCAGCGACTGCTTTCCCGATGCCTTTTGTAGCTCCGGTTACGACAGCGACCTTGCTGGTTAGAAAACGTTCATTGAGACGAGAGGTATCAGGCATGCGCCCAATGTAGCAACAGTCGTCTTAGCTGTGGGAGGGAATCATCGGAACAAAGGAAAAACAGGGAACACGATTCTCCGGTGGATGCGTCCCTCTCGGGATTTCACTACTTCAATGAGTTGTCGGCTTCTGACTTCGATTCCCACGGTGGCGATCAGTCGCCCGCCACTGGCAAGTTGCCTAATCAATGCTG
>CAWFFB010000016.1:0-124488 GCA_963814975.1 uncultured Acidobacteriota bacterium
CAGGCGGCAGGCGAGACGATAGACGCGGGCCCTGTACCGGATCGTGATCTCGTCGAACGCATGGTTGTCCCCGAGGGCGGCGCGTGACGCGAGCGCCTCGTCCGTTGCCTCCTCGGGTATAGCCATACTGGTCAGTCTACTTGGGGTGGGAACGTGGTCTCTGATCGCCGACTTGACCTTGGCAGCGAGCTCCGGCGTCAGGTCGATGATACCGTGGACCTGCGACGCATGCGCCATGACCTTCTTCAATAGCTCTCTGTCGTGGCTGCTGTTGCGGTGAACGGACACCCAGACATGACATCGTTGCAGGCGATGCGCTTCTCCATTCCGATGCTCCTTTCGGCCGGATCGCAGATCCGGCTTCAGTTGTTGTGATGCCGGTCGGCGACGTCTGTGACAACGAGTGAGGCGGCGGCCTACGAATCACGGGCTGTCACACTCAGCACCAGCCCGGCATCTCACGTCTGAGGTTCGTTGAAGGTTCAGATGACACTGCATGTGGCGGGGTTGTGGCGCTATCCCGTGAAGTCGCTGGCGGGCGAGTCGTTGACGGTCGCGACGCTGACGCCAGAAGGCATTCCGGGAGACCGCGTCGTCCACGTGTGCGGTCCCGAGGGCGTCCGCACCTCACGCCGCCACCATCGGCTGCTGGGACTACTCGGGACCCTGGGCGCCGACGGGCGTCCCCGCATCAATGGTCATCCGTGGGACAGCCCGGAAGCCCTGGCACTGTTAAGAACGCCGCCGGGGACGATGCGTGGCTCGAAGCGCACGAAGGTCTCGAGCGGTTCGACATCCTGCCTCTGCTCGTGGCGACCGATGGAGCTGTGGCGATGTTCGGGCGGAACGTCCGACGCTTTCGGCCGAACATCCTCATTGGAGGGGTCGCGGGGATGGCCGAAACGCTCTGGCGAGCCCCGCAGCTGCACATCGCAGACACGCTGGTGCGGCCCGACGCCCCGCGCGGCCGCTGCACGATGACGACGGTTGATTCCAGACACCCTCGAGCATGATCCGGAGGTGCTTCGCGATATCGGCCGCCGATTCGGTGGCCGGCTTGCGCTCGATGCCGACGTGGTGCGCGACGGAACGGTGCGCATGGGGGATGACGTCGTGCTCGACCGTCCCGACGACACCCATAGCGGGATCGGCAACTCAACATCGCCACGTGCTCAATACGCGTCTCTACCGCGGTGTTCATGCGGATCTGGCGGATCGTGAGGAAAGCAGCATCCGCAGATCGGCGTTGCACTGAGGGCCCACGACAAGGAGAGAACCGATGCCACTACTGAAACCGGATCCGACATTTTATCCGTCGCCGACGATGGCGCTGCAGTTGCCACCGGAGAAGCTCGCCTACCTGCCGCTCATCAACCCCACGAAGGAAGGACTCCCCGACGCGATTGGCGTTGTAGACGTCGATCCAGACTCGAAGAGCTACGGCCGTCTGGTCGGCCAGACGGACATGCCCCACGCGGGCGACGAACTGCATCACTTCGGCTGGAACGCCTGCAGTTCCTGCCTCTGCCCGTACGCGCCGCACCCGCACATGGAACGGCGCTAGCTGATCGTCCCGGGGATCAATTCATCGCGCATCCACATCCTCGACACAAAGCCGGATCCCCGCCAGCCGAAGATCGTGAAGGTGATCGAACCCGAGACGGTGGCTCAGCGGACGGGCTACGCCTCACCGCACACGGTCCACTGCGGACCGGACGGCGTCTTCCTCAGCGCGTTGGGTGCGCCAGATGGCAACGGTCCCGGCGGCACGTTCATCATGGATCCGGAAACGTTCGACATTCGGGGCCGGTGGGAGATCGACCGCGGACCGCAGGAGCTGGCATACGACATCTGGTGGCACCTCGGGCTGGACACGATGGTGACCAGCACCCTGGGCACGCCGAACATGGTGAAGGAGGGCGTCAACCCTGAGCTCCTGCTCGCAGGGAGGTACGGACACACGCTGCACATCTGGGACCTTCGCCGGCGACGCCACGTGCAGGAGCTGGAACTTGGCGCGGAGCAGCAAAATGACGCTGGAGTTGCGCCCCGCGCATGATCCGACCCGCGCGTACGGGTTCGCGGGCGTGGTGTTGTCCCTCAAGGACCTCTCGTCATCGATCTGGCTGGGGGACCGCGAGACAAGCGGGAACGGCTCGGCCGGGCCGAACGGCAAGTGGGCGATCAAGAAGGTGATCGAGATTCCCGCGGAGCCCGCCGATCCGGAGAGCTGCCGCCGATCCTCCAGGGTTTCAAGGCGGTGGCGCCGCTCGTGACGGACATCAACCTGTCGATCGACGACCGGTATCTCTACGTCTCGTGTTTTGGCACGGGCGAGTTCATCCAGTACGACGTGAGCGACCCGTTCAAACCGAAGAAGGTCAGCTCCATCAGGCTCGGCGGCATCGTCAGCCGCGCGGCGCATCCCAGCAAGCCAGGGCAGACGCTGAACGGCGGCCCGCAGATGGTCGAGATCAGCCGAGACGGCAAGCGCATCTACTTCACCAACAGCCTCTACACGCCGTGGGACCAGCAGTTCTACCCGGAGGGTGTCCGCGGTTGGATGGCCAAGGTGAATGTGCGACCCGAGGGCGGCATGGATCTGGACCAGCGGTTCTTCCTCGAGTCAGACGGTATGCGCCCCCACCAGGTCGCGGCTGGAAGGCGGCGACGCGTCGTCTGACTCGGTACCGTTACGCCTGAATACGAGGGCGAGGTCGTCATGGAATGGAAGGCGATGCTGGTGCTCGGTGCCTACCACGGAATCAATCCCGGCATGGGGGGCTGTTCGCCGTGGCGTTGGGGATGCAGCAGGGCAGCGTGCGGGGCGTGTGGCGGTGCGCTGCCGCCCATTGCGCTCGGTCACGCGATGGCCGTTGGAGTCGTCGTGCTTGCGGCGGGGCTGGCAGGGCTCGTCGTGCCGCTCGATGCGCTGAAGATCGCGGTCGCTTCGATCCTGATGATGTTGGGACTTCACCGCCTGTGGCGTCATCGGCATCCGCGATTTGGCGGCATGCAAGTCGGCTTTCGCGATCTGACGGTGTGGTCATTTCTGATGGCGTCGGCGCACGGGGCGGGTTTCATGGTGCTGCCGTTCGTCCTCGGAGTGCCGGCCGTCGCGGCCAGCGAGCATGCCGAGCACATGGTCGCAGGAGATACCGGCGTGCCCTGGACCAATGCGATGGCGGTTGGCATCCATACTCTGGCGTATCTACTCGTGACGGCCCTTGTGGCGTGCGTGGTGTACCGGAAGCTGGGTCTGAGGCTCCTACGCACGGCCTGGATCAACCTGGATTGGCCATGGGCCGGCGCGCTGGTGATCACGGGCGCCGTCGTGCTGCTGACATAGCGGACGCCAGTATGCTGGCTTAGGCGGATCAGTCGCCAAGGGCGGACCTTTTCCGCCGTCCGCCCCTCGACTGGACCTCTCATTCGGCATCTGGCTCGATCCCAAGGCGGTCGTTGACTGCGCATCGCAGCCGTTGCTTACATCCAAGGTAGCGTTCCCTCGTTTGGATCGAGACGTGCCCCAGGAGAAATTGGATCTGATCCAGTTCGCCACCAGCTAGGTGACAAAGCCACGAGCACGTGCGTCGGAGATCGTGCGGGGCCAGCTTGTCGATATCAGCGCGTGCGGCCGCCGCGCGTACCACGTCCCTGGGTCTACTAACGTCGTAGCGTGCTGTCGCACGGCTCGCTCTGTCTGAACAGCAACCCGCGCAATTGACCCCAGCCTGGCCAACGGAGACCGATTCCCGCGGATTGACCGGACATAACCAACTGCAGAACATAAGTGTGCGATCTCGTGGACGAGCACCGAGAACTCCACTGCCGGCGACAGATCGTCACGCAGGAGGATGCGCCCCTTGAGGGATGCACCGTGCGCAGCGCCCAACTCGGCGTTCGCGTACGACAGCTCGATGTCACGGCTGACCAGGAACGCTTTCAGCGCGACGACGTGATCACCCGGTTCACCAGTCACTTCAGCAAAGGCGGGAAGGGGCTCGCCGTCCGTCTGGCTGACATCTTATCTCGAGACTCCGCAAGCTGCTTTTGGCAACACGCCTCACGTCCGGGGCGATCCACGGTCGAATACCATCCCTCCCCGGGCGAAAGATGGCGTGGCCGTTTCGGGGATGTCGCGCCCCGAACTAGCCGGCGGCGGCCGGCTGCAGGTCGTTGATGAAGTCAGCTACGCGCTGCGCGTGACTGGCTGCGGCCAAGATCGTGCGGTTATCTGCCGTGAGAACATCCAGCCAGGTGGCGATGAAGGCGGCGTGGTCCTCTCGGGGTTCAAGTGTCAGATCAAGATCGGCACAGAGGAACGCGGCGCCGAGTTCGGCCACGAGTTCTTCGATCACTGATTATTTGCCCGTCTCCGAGCGCCGTCATCCGCGCAACAGACTGCCCGGCGGAAGCCCAGTCGCAACTCGTTACCCATGTGTTACCCAGCCGGCCAAGGGTAACAGTCGGCCGGCCGGAGTTGACGAATTGTCGAGTGAAAAACTGGAGCCGGCGCGACCAGACTTGAACTGGTGACCTGCTGATTACGAATCAACTTCTCGTAACCTAGGCACCTCCCGCCGTCGCGACCTGACCGATAGCGACGCAACCCACCATGTGTGTGTCCGTCTCTTCGGCCCTCTTCAGAACAGATAGAGACCGGTTGTGCCTTGTCGTCGATCGACCAATCACCGATCGCCGTCGGGCGTTGCTTGAGAGCATGGGTGTCAGCGTTGTGGTCGCAACTGAGCCTGACCAGCTGCAGCCAGTTGGGCAGCTCGCGATCGACATGATAGGCATCGCGACGAGCAACGTTACTGGTTGTGCTATTTGAGGGCGGCGAAAGAGATCGATGTCTTGAAGGAGCGCGTTGGCGGTCGGTGGACGCGACTGGGCCTTTACGCGAAGACAACGGCCGATGATGTCGGCGATACCGACGCACTCAGAGAGGAGATGGTTGAGCGTTGAAAGCAACTCGTCGGCAACGAGCTTCTTCATCGCCTCGTCATGCAACGGCATGTTCAGCTTCGGCTTGTGGCCTGTCACCATACGAAAGCCCAGAGCATTTTCCGCTTGTACCTCGACGCGGCCATGGTAAGTCTTCCGCCCAGGAGGTGCGGATGGCGGCGGCGACTCAATGGACTTGCGGACGCGCGTGCTCCGCGATGCAGACGCGGGGCTGTCATCGAAGGAACTGGCCGCGCGGTATCACGTCAGTCGCGCCTGGGTGGACGCGTTGAAGCAGCGGCGCCGGGAAACGGGCGCGTTCGCGCCGCGCCCGCAAACGAAATTTCGCCGGCGGGCGTTGGCGGCGGCGGACGCCAATCGCCTCGCGGCCCTCGTCGTCGCCCGGCCCGATGCGACGCTCGCCGAGCTCCGCGAGGCGCTCCGCACGACGGCGGGGCTCACCACGATTTGGCGCGCGCTGAAGCAGCGAGATTTCACGCGTAAAAAAAACAGTCTACGCCGACGAGCAGCGGCGGCCCGATGTCGCGGCTCAGCGACGCCGCTGGCGGGACTGGCTGCCGCTCCGCGACGTCCGGCAGTACATCTTTCTCGATGAATGCGGCGTCACGACGGACCTGCTTCGCCGCTATGGTCGGAGTCTTCGGGGCCAGCGACTCCGCGATCACACGCCCTGCGGGCACTGGCAGACCCACACGGTCATCGTGGGATTGCGGCCGGACGGGCTGAGCGCGCCGGCCGTGTTCGACGGCCCCATCGACAATCCCAGTTTTCTGGCCTACGTCGAGCAGGTGCTGGTGCCCACGTTGCGCGCCGGCGACGTCGTCGTCCTCGATAACTTGGCCGTGCACAAACAACCGGAGGTCCGGGCGGCTATCGCGGCGGCTGGCGCCCAGCTCCGCTTTCTCCCACCGTACAGTCCTGACTTCAACCCGATCGAACTCGCGTTCGCCAAACTGAAAGCCTTCTTGCGAGCGGCGCGGCCGCGTACCTTCGATCAGGTCACCGCCCTCGTCGCCGCGGCTCTCGCACTCTACACGCCGACCGAATGTCGGAACTACATCCGCCACTCCGGCTATCGGCTCACTGGACAGCTGTGAAAAATGCTCTAGCGCGTCGCTGCCGCTGGGATGGAATGGTCACGTATCCGCCTTGATATTCCGCGCTTGATCGCCGGCGTGTCGACCACGCGCTGGCACTTGCCCGCTTCCGTCACCCCCGCTTCGACTCGGCTCGATCTGGTCAGCGTCGGAGCCCAGCTCGGCCACGACTGAGTCATCCGTGATGACGTGCACACCGACGCTTTGTCCCACTGGTCTGAGGAGACTTTAGGCAAAACCTAAGAAACCTAAGAACCTAGAAGTCCGACAACACCCAAGAACCTAAGAACCTAGAGACAGCGAACCGAACAGCGTGACGGTCCGATCTCACCGGGATGTCGTGGCGATCGCCTCCGACAGTCGGTCGCGACGACCAACGCGATCTCAAGGGGGCGACGAGCGTGCTGTCTCCGCTAAGTTGACAGGACCAACCCAGTCGATTGACGCGGCTCGCTCATCATTCCCCAAGTGTGCACTTTTGCACAGTTCCGGCCATCCTAATTGATTAGACTTCACGCCGATCAGCCGAGATTACTAACCCCCTTGGAGGGATAACCGGTGACTGCAGTCTCCCCGCCCAGCAATTGACTCCCGCCCGACTAAATGCGGTAAACACGTGCACATTCCGACAGCGCCAATTTGACGTCAAGACAAGCGACAGTGCGCGCAATCCCGCCCAGGCCAAGCACTTGATGATTGCAATACCTTGATGGTTGCTATCGCGCTGGAAGGATGGCGCAATCCACATCGCGATGTCCGAGAACGACGCAGGTGAATGTTGACCCACTGCCGACGGCGAAAGCTGAGGCCTGCTTACTAAGCCGGAGGTTCTTGCCGATGGGACGCTGTCGTCGTCCGCAACAACCGCTCCTTCTCTCCGTGGGAGGTTACTGCAGCATGGCGACGATCGCGTGGCTCATTGGTGTGACAATTCTTCTGTTTCCGCACGCTGTTGTTACGCAAGGTCCCGTCGTCGATTGGGAAAAGCAGAAAGCCGAGAGCCTGCGCCACTACCGTTCGCTTATCCAGCTCGACTCCAGCAATCCGCCAGGCAACGAGACCCTCGTGGTCGACTACCTGAAGCGAGGTGTCGAAGTCGGAAGGCATACCAGTGAAGACCTTCGCGGTGGATTCGGCCCGCGCGAACCTGGTTGCGCGGATCCGAAACAATGGAAGCAAACGGCCTATCCTACTGATGGCTCACACTGACGTCGTCGGTGTGCAGCGAGAGAAGTGGCCCGTGGACCCGTTCGGTGCGGTGGTCAAAGACGGTTACGTCTGGGGGCGCGGCGCACTCGACGACAAGGACAACTCTGACCGCGAACCTGATGGTCATGCTGCTTGCTGAAGCGCTCGGGCGTGGTCCCTGGACCGCGACTTGATTTTCCTTGCCGAGGCGGGCGAAGAGGTTTACGTCAGGGGTTTCGGTATTGACTTCATGGTGAGGGAGCACTTCGACGAGATTGATGCGGAGTTCGCGTTGGCGGAAGGGGAGGCGGCTGTTCTTGACGGTGGGATGAATCAGGAGAGTTCTCACAGGGGTGACAACGACCGAAAGGTGGCGCGCCGGGTTCGGCTTGTCGTGAACGGGACCTCCGGCCATGGCTCGATTCCGCGCCTCGACAACGCTGACTGGTGCACCTGGTTAGCGGCTGTCCGCGAAGCTGGGGACATGGGAGACGAACATTCGGTTGAATGAGACGACCAGTGACGGACTTTGAAAGGCTTGCGACTATCAGTACTCCGGAAGAGCGCGACACGGTATCGGTGGTCAAACCGACCCGGCTCGTGGCGCCGACGATTGCCTCGATACCTGGCGGAGCACGATCCAGCGCGCCACACGATGTTGCGGACGTCGGTGGTGCTGATGATCCTCAAGGCCGGGTTCCGGATGAACGTGATCCCTTCGGAAGCAGAGGCGACTATCGACGTGCGTGCCCTGCCGGATGAGGACATGACCACGTTCTACCAGGAGATGGAGAAGAGTCATCGCCGATCCGGCGGTCACGATCGAACCAATTACAGAAGGTGCGCGCCCGGTCGCACCGGTGTCGCGCCTGGAGACTGACATGTACCGAGCTCTGGAGCTGCGTGAGTGCGCAGATGTACCAGGGCCTACGATGCTCCCGACCATGCCTGGGTGGAGGCAACCGACATGGCGCAACTGCGGGTCAAAGGGCACCAGATCATACGGCATGGGCCGGCCATCGACCGACGACGACGCGTCTGACATTCGGCGCGCACAGCGACGTCGAGCGGTTGCTGGAGTCGTCTCTCCACGGATTCGTCGAGTTCACCTGGAGAACCATTCTCGAAGTGGCCGGAAGGCGGTGAGTGTGCTCTCAATGTGCGGTTTTTCGGTCAGTGCCAGCTTCGCGCTTCTCCTATGCCTGCTTGGCGCAGGACCTTGTTTCGCTCAAGAAGAGCGTGGCAAGGCGCTACCTCGGGTCTGGGTGCTCGCGATGGGTGGCGCAATCGCCGGCACAGGCGCGCCGTCGACTGATCTGCCGAATTACCGGCGCCGGAACCGTGCTCGGTGAGGACCTTGTGCGGGCGGTTCCAGAAATCAGAAAGCATGCCGACGTAAAAGTCGAGCAGATCGTCAATATCGCCATTTACGACATGACGCTGGACAACTGGGCGACACTCGCCAAACGCATCGACCAGATTCTCACCGATGACCCGACCGTTGCCGGAATCGTGGTGACACACGGGACCAGCACGCTCGAGGAGACGGCCTACTTTCTGAACCTCACCGTTAGACACGATCGGCCCGTAGTTCTCGTCGGATCGATGCGTCCGGCCACGGCGATTAGCGCGGACGGCCCTCTCAACCTGCTGAATGCGATCCGGACCGCCTCGTCCCCGGAAGCTTGCGGGAAGGCAGGTGTCGCCGACTACCCCTGGACGATTCACGAGGCGTGAGTCCCAGCCAACCGCGTCGTCTCCCCCACGAGACGGCAATCTCCTCGTCGGCTACGGGCTGCAATCGCTTCCTATCGCCCAGTTGCCCGACGTGTCCGGCCGCCAGTAGCGAACGCTCGGCGCTGGTGTGCTGTCGTAGGCAACGATCTGCACGAAGCTGTAGCACGGAGCAAGGTCTTCGGGACGCATGGAGCGCAGGTCCTGTTGGGCCCCGCGGCTCGCCAACTGTACGGGCGTGATGGTTCGCTGCCAGGCGCCGCCGTTGATCACGATTGGCGTCATAGCGCCGCGGATCGGCGAAAAGCCCTCAGCTGGAATCGTCAGCAGGCCACCCGAGATCATGTTGGCGCCAACCTGCGATCGGTCGGGAAGATGGGTGTGCCCGTGTACGAAGACGGTCGGCCGCACACCGCTCGATTGGCCCTGCACCGTCTCGAGATGGCGGTTGAAGATGCGATCGCGGGAACGCCAGAAATAGTCGAATGTGGCGCCACGAGTTTCGGGCGTTCTCTGGCACTCGGCAATGGCCGGCCCCCTCTGGGCGAACTGCGACGGTGTGGGCTCGAAACGCCGCCGCGACCGGCGTACCGCCGCACGATAATCGCAAAGCGCCGCGATCTCTTCGTCCGTCAGCGCCTGCGCTGCTGAATCAAGCGTGTGGTCGGCGAGTGCCTTCAACGCCACCGGACGCAACGGATCGTCGTCGGGCACTGCCGACACCAGAAATGCCCCGCCTTGCGCCCGTACCTGCGTGATGTCCCACGCGGGTGGCTCGACGTCACCGTCATCGAGCTCCATTCTGAACTGCTGCCAGGCGATGGTGTTGAGCAGCAAATAGGTCAGCAACCTAGTGTCGGCCGGTGCGTTGTCGGTCGCGCCGCTAGCGACGAGCGCCGGCTTCAGACCCGCGCCGAGGACCGCGACGTTGTCGACGACCGGGTACGTCAGCTCCAGCCGCCTGTAGGTACTCGCCCGCAATCTGCTCGCCCAGAGGGCGCGTGAGGTACACCCGGCCTCTGCGCTTAGTGAAGGGGGACGGCCAGTCCGCAAACCGATGGGCGTTGAACCCAATCTGATGACCGTGCTCGGCGTGAACGCGCCCATCTGGTGACCGCCAAAAACCTTCGCCCGCGACCTCTATCCGACCAGGAGGCACGGCCATCGCAGCGAGCAGCCGACGTCGGACGGCTCCGAAGAGCACCGCCGCATCGCTGTCACCGGGCACAAAGACCACGCGGTTCGTTCCTTTCCGGGCGAACGCTTGGAGGGCCTCGATCTCGGCGCGGTGGGCGGTCAGCACCCGATCCAGTCGCCCCACGGCCTCAGGCTCGATGCACCCGAGGTCGGCGGCAGCCGCGCAGTCCTTGGCGGTCGACTGCACGAGATCGAAGGCATCGCCGTTCAGCACGAGATCGACCGCGCTCGCGCTCTCCCGATCGACGGCGTCGAGAAAGGAGGCGAACTCGGCGGCCCACCGGAAGTCTTCGTAAGGGTGCCACGCGCCAGAGTCATCCCGGCCGATGCCCATGTGGAGGTCGCTGACCACGACGACGGCTCGATGTCTGGTCGCCACCGTCTGCGCCCATCCTCCGCCCCATCCTTCGGTCGTTGCGAGAACCAGCAGCATCGTTGCGAGGGCCAGGCGCACGCGCATACTACGGCTCCGCGGCGAGTGAAGCGCGAATGATCTCGTTGTCGTTCCGCACGATCACGTGCCGGTTCGCGTATGCCGCGTGAGACCACATCACGTTCGGCGCCTGCCGCCTGCGGACGTACGGGTGCGTCGGCTCGATGAGCTTGGTGCGGCCGATTTCCTGAAACCCATCGGGCGACAGCCTGGCCATGACCAGCTCGCCGCGGTCGTTGTTGATGAAGTACCGATCGCCGTTGCGGACGAAGAAGGCGGTCCCGTACATGGCGCGTTCTTTCAGCAGCGCGTCGGTCTTCCACATCTGCTTCCCCGTCGCAGCGGACAGGCACCGCAGCTGACCATCGTTATCCAAGCCGTACACGTACTCGCCGTCGATCACGGGCGTGCTGATGACCGAATTGATGGTGTTTGGAGTGTCATGGGTCATGCCGGGGTCCTGTTCGCCCATCCCTCGCCACAGCAAGGTCGCCCCTGGCTTGTCCGCCGTCAGCGTGAACATCCGGGCCCCGCCGTACTGCGACGTGACGAGCAGATAGGCGCCGCTCTGCACGGGCGTCGCGACAACGATTCCCATCTGCACGCTGTGCTCGATTTCCCAGTACACCTTCCCGGTCGTCGGGTTCATCGAGCTGATGCCTTTTGGATGGAACAAGATCAGCTGCCGCGTCCCACCGGCGTCTATGATGATGAGTTGGTTGTACCCGGGCTCAGAGTCTGACGAAAGCGCCCGCCAGACCTCTTGTCCTGTGCGTTTGTCGAGAGCCACCAGCTTGGCGTCTGGCTCTCCGCCGACCAGGCAGATCAAGCGGTCCCCATCGACGAGCGGAGCGCCGGCCATGCCCCAGGCTGGCACCGATGCGCCGAAATCCCGCACGTAGTCCTTCTCCCACAACACGCGACCGGTCTGGACGTCGAGAGCCAGCAGGTTGCCCATCGTGCCCAGAACGAACACGGTGTCGCCGTCCACAGTCGGCGTCGCCCGTGGTCCGATCGCATACACGAGCTGCAGGCCGCTGTAGTTGGTCTGCCATTCGTGGGTCCAGAGGATCTTTCCGGTGCGCTCGTCGAGCGCCAGCGCCCGCTCGGTCCTCTGATTTCGCCTGGACGCGACCGGTTCGGCGTCTGTCACGAAGACGCGACCGTTCGCAACGGATGGTCCGGCGTATCCCGCGTGGATCGGGGTGCGCCACGAAACCGGCAGTCCTGTGTCAGGGAATCGTTCGACGATCCCCGTCTCGTTCCAGACAGCGAGACGCCCCTGACCGCGCCACTGCGGCCAGTCGTCGGCCGATAGCCTGGCAACCGCACCGGCCAGCATCAATCCGAGGCAGAGAACGGCGGACAACGGCCGCGAGCGGAAGGCACGTCGCAGAAGCACACGTTGTCGCATGAGCCACCCGGTGAGATCCAGAGTTACCGTGTGGGCCTGATTATATGCCGCTGGCTCGCCCCAGACTCACAAATACTAAGGATCTTTGGCGGCGCATTGTGCAATCAAGTGAAAGTGAGAGGAAATAGGTGACTGTTAGACCATTGTTTCAAGAGAAGCCGTGACAGGTTACTCAGCAAAACCCAAGGAAGCTAAGAACCTAGAAGTCGGACCAAACCCAAGAACCTAAAACCTACATCGCGGGGCGCTCCCGCAGCCAGTCTTGGGCCTTGGCCTGAGCGGAGCCCAATAGCTCGCTCAGCAGGGCAGGTTCACTGGCGCTCGCAGCACAACGCATGATTGCCTCACGTCCACGTCCGACATGGTCCCTGCCGTTCCGAACCGCGACTTTGCGTTCCGCCCGGCCGGACCTATATCGCCGAGGGTTCAAGGGTTTGCAGCCTAGGCTTCAGATCCGCAACAGCAATCTGGCACCGTTGCAATTCCATTGCTGGCACTGATCGAAAATGCGCGCCATCATTCCGGACAGGAACGATCGCACGGGACAGATCCACTTTTCGGCCGCTTTGCCGTGACAGGTTACTGGGCAAAACCTAAGAAGAACCTAAGAGCCTGTAACGTGTGTGCCTTCTGGCGGATTGGTACACTGCGCGACTGATTAACCAGCTCATGTCTGAATTGAAGCCGTACCTGAAAACACTACTTGCAGCACCGGCGCGACAAGCGGGTTGAGCAACTCGAAGCTACCGGGTTGCCGCTCGACCACTACCGAAACGCCGAGCTTTGAGGCCACCGCGATCCGCTGAGCATCGGGAGCGCGATCCAGCAGCATCACTAATCCGGGCATTGAGTCGAACTGCATGTGTCCATAGAACAGCAGTTGACCGAGCGCAGTTCCGAACGCTTCGTCGAGCGTCAGATACTGTTGGCATGAAACACCCTCCCCAGGCAAACGACGGCAGTTGTGGGGTGAGTTGCAAGCTACGCACAAGAACTCGGTCAAATCCGAGGACCTCGTGAAGCGTATCCGCCAGGCCGCCGACGCCTTTCGGCACCGTAACTACCCTCCCCAGCGAGATCGCAAGCCTTGCCGTCCTAGCGCCTGACCATGAGTCGCATCGTCGGCGCTCAATAGGTGCGGTATAGAACAGCGCCGCGTGAAGGGAACTGATACCGTTCGTGGCAGTCATAGTGCCGCACGCCAAACCTCCTCTTGGCCTCCCCTGCCCCGAATGCCATTCCCTGGAGACGATTCAGACTCGCCACGATTATCCTGGTGAAACCAGGTATTTCTGTGCGAACTGCGACTACGCATGGATGCCGGTCCAATCGCGGTATGTGAGCCTTAAAAAGAGACAGGTACGCTGCCGGTGAGTGCTGAACGCCTGCACATTCTCCAAGGGGTCACTTCGCCTGATTCCCGGCGCTCAGCCAATCGCGGCGATTGGTGGGTCAGGTTAACGACCCGTACGTGGACCGAGCTGAACGTCCCGCTAGCGACGGTCCACGCCTCACCATCACGCAGCCTGGGCCGGCACCTCACATTCCACATATGAAAAGAAATGAGTGACAAGGTGCAGGCAAATGAGACTTAGCGCAATGAGGTGTACCAGCTTTCACTACGTGAGAACTTCCGACCATTCGCCCGTGTCGAGGTCCCGAAAGTAAATTCGCCGGCCGGGTTCTACGATGACTTTCGCAGCCGCTTCAGCCGTGGGCCGCACGCGAGAATACTTTACGCCCGCTTCGCCGTTGAAATCCTGCTGGCCATCTCGCACCACGCGTCCCACTGCGTAAACTTCAAACGACCTGGCGGTTGCCAGAATCAAAACATCACCGCGCTGCGGTCTCGCTGCGCGTGTCATACCGGCCCGTGGCACCCTCTCAGATCAAAATAATAATTGCGCCCCGCTGTCGCAATCTTCTCCTACAAGAACTGACGCGCTGACTATACGAATGGCTCGGAGCCATCCGTGTTCCACGGACTGAGACTAGCCCCACCTACTTGCGCATCGGACTCATCGCGCTGCTGGAACCCCGCGTTGTTTGATGAACACGTCTTTTGCGTTGCCGACGTTGGCCCCATTGGCTTCGTAGCCGTGTTGGACTGCCAATCGGGTCTCAACGGTCATCTCGGCGCCGCTCGGATCAAGAGTTCGACTCACAACCTTGGTGACCGCCTTGCCGTTGATGGTCAACACGGCTAGGGTCTCAAGACGGTCGCCCTTCCACTCGGCTAGGGCCTGCTGCACGGTCGTGGCGTTGGGCCCGCTCGTGCCGACAGGTGTAGGAGGGTCCTGCTGGCGGATAAACGAATAATTCACAGACTCCCGGCGACCGTCCGCCTCCGTTTCGATCACCAACCCGTCAGGCGATTGCGCGATGATTAGCGTCACGGGTGTCCGCCGCACCACCTCGGGGGCCTGCCCCGCCGTCTCGCTGCGGCTCACGTCCATCACCCACGTGCCCGTGAAATTTGGGTGCTCTTGCCCACTCGCGGTTCCATAGCCGAACAGGCCGATCACGACTAAACTCAGCGGTAAATGATGGAATCTCATGTGAATCTCCCCTTGCTACGGGCTGCACAGAACGTGCCCGATCATCAAGGAGGTCATCACCAACCTCCGAAAGGGTTGGTTCAACTGAGCGGCAGGCGCCCGACGCCAGCGAGCCTTACCGATTATGAATTTGTGTTGCGACTCGGAAGGGGGGGTGTCAGCTAGGCCGACTGATTGGGCAATTCGTCCAGGGTTCTATGGGGTTGCCGTAACCGCCGCATGTTCGATTGCTAAGCTCCCAACCGCACAACGTAACGTAGTGTCGACGCCCAGCCGCCACCACCGCCTCTGCACAATGATGACCGCCAACATTATTGCCTATCGTAGACAGACACGTTGTTCACAGCCTGCCCAAACACATTCGTGCCCGTAGAGGTAATTGTCAACGTCTTGGCGTCACCGGACACGACGAAGATCATGGTGACCGCTACTTGCCCACCATGTTTGGTGACGGCTTGTGTCGTGGTGGCGTCGATGCGCGTGAACGCGATCATGTCGCCGTTGGCGCTGTTGCCAACCAGAGGATTGTCCTTCCCGTCATAGTTCGCGGTGAACTCATAATGTCGCACGGTGCCATCGCCAGAAACGCCGTCCACCGTCGTCTTGATACCTGCACCCGCCGACTCAATCTTGTGCGTGGCCCTTTTAGGTGCGCGACCCTCTTTGTACTTCGATTTTGCGAGGTTCAGTGTCCACGTCCCCACCTCCGCGTTGCTGACTTGGGCTAGGATCGTGCTTCCGACAACCATCACAAGGATAGCCAGGATCATTGTGACAAGAAGTGCCTGCGGAATTTTGGCGTGCATCGTGGTCCTCCTTGGCGTGCCCGACGCCGTAGACCTGCGACTATTAGGCGAGAAGCATAAGCCTGCTCACCCTTGCGCGGACGCGTGAATTACGCCGCCGAAATAGCGAATCAGTCTGGACTGACCGCGCTACCTGTCACGACGCAGCTCGGCCTTCATAATATCGAGTTCGGCTTGGAGTTGCGCGAGTCGCGTAAATTGCACATCGAGGTCGTGTCTATTCTTCAGTATTTGTTCGTGCAGGTCTGCGATGAGCGTACGTAAGCGACGATTGGTGCGCCGTTCCTTGGTGAGTGACTCTTCCAGAGTGGCAACTTTACCCATGACAGCCTTCGCCGCTCCTTAGGCGCAACGGCCTTCGCCAGCCACCGACTTGACGTGGTGAGGGGCGGCTCCCATAACGTACAGTCGGGCTAGCTAGAATTCAGTCGATCGTCCCGACGCCTTTCTGCCGACATCGCTGACGATCGGGCGGGTGCATACTCGTGGCCAGTTCGCTAAGGACGCTGCTCTCGCAACGGCTTCACAGATCGCCACCGCTGCGGCCCTACATCAGCCCACGACGGTCCTTGCACGGCCCCTGATTCCCAAGTACTGCGTTTCGACATGCCCCGACTCCGCGTAGGTCGCTGCTATTTCCAGTGCCGACAGTGAGGCCGACAAGGCCACGCCAGCGGGGGGCATGTATCGAAGTGGATGGGTCGCAATCGGCAGTATGGTCATACACTGTCATATACAGTTCCTATTAGACACATTGTGTACTGTTTCGGGAATGCTTTCTAAGTCGCAGTGTGTAGGACCTTTAGGCAAGGAACATCCAGGACCCGTGTGACGATATGGGACATATACCAAAGTTGTTAGATTCGTGCGGGCTAGTAAAGTCTTTGTAGCCAACAATTTACAAAATGTTCTTGGTGGGCCGAGACTTTGCGATGACATCTGGCGTGCGCGCCACCGCCATGCCGGCAATGACAGCGGCCAAGGGAGCTTCCCATACGATGTCTTCGGCTTCGACACTGTGTTCCACCCGCCTCAAAAAGGGGCTCGATGCTCCAGTCATCGTGATCGCGAACACGCAGATGCGCGAGCTGCTGCGGGTGGCCGAACAAGCCGCCGCGAGTGATGCGAAGGTCCTCCTTACCGGCGAAAGCGGCACCGGGAAGGATCTGATCGCCCGGCACATCCATGTCCACTCGACGCGCCGCAGCGGCGAGTATGTCGCGGTCAACTGCGCGGGGCTGACCGAATCGCTGCTCGAGTCGGAGCTATTCGGGCATGTGAAGGGCAGCTTCACCGGCGCCTACCGTGACAAAGTCGGGATGCTGCAGCGGGCGCACGGCGGCACCCTGTTCCTCGATGAAGTGGGGGAAATGAGCCTGCGGATGCAAGCGTTGCTGTTACGGTTTCTCGAGAGCGGCGAAATTCAGGCGGTCGGCTCGGAGACCAGCCGAGCGACGGTGAACGTGCGCGTGATTGCGGCGACCAATCGCAATTTGTCGGAGATGGTCAGCGCCGGGCAGTTTCGAGCCGATCTGCTGTACCGGCTGCGCGTCATTCATCTCCACGTGCCGCCCCTGCGCGATCGGAAGGATGAGGTCAGGCCACTCGCGCTCGCGTTCATCAAGAAGTTCGGCCGGGAGGTCACCGTCAGCGACGAGGTGTGGGAGGCGTTTGAGCGGTACCGGTGGCCCGGCAATGTGCGGGAGCTGCAAAATGTCATCGAGCAGATCGTCTCCCTGGCACGATCTGACCAGCCGGTGGGCCTGTCACAGGTTCCCCTCGCCGTGCGAAGCGTGACACAGACGCTTATGCCGAGCCGAGAGCGGCGTCGGCAAGTGTCCGACGAGCTGTATGAGGCGTTAGTGAGCGGGGACTACACGTTCTGGGACCATATCCATCCGTTGTTTCTCAGCCGCGATATGACCCGCCACGACATGCGGGAGCTGGTGCGGCGCGGGCTCAGCGTCACACGCGGCAACTATCGCGGGCTGTTGGATCTGTTTCGGATACCGTCACACGACTACAAGCGGTTTATGAATTTCCTGACCACCCATCAAACCGGCGCCGATTACCGCGAGTTCCGAAGCCCGACCACGGAATGGGTGGCGAGCGCCAACCGCGTCCGCACGTTGCTTCCGCCAATCGTCCATGCGGATGGCCCCGGTCGTTGACGGTGACGTTTGCCGATGCCCTTATCGCTGCTGATCGCCGTGCACCCGTTCCGCGTGGAGTATGCGTGCTGAACACGCCCTACCAGTGGCGATACACGCGGGTCCCCGGTCCCTTTGAAGGGGCCTGGATTGGGTACCTGAACACCCCCGTCCGCATCTACGATCTGAGTGAAGCTGGGTGCTTCGTCAATGCGCTGCAGAAGTTACGTCGCGTCGGTCGACCGCTCGTCTTGAAAATTGATGTGCCAGACGAAGGGTGGATCAGCCTGAACGCTCAAGTGATGTACGGCACACCGGAATCGGGCTTCGCGGTGTCCTTCGTGGACGTGCCGGCTGACGCGGCCGATCGGCTTAGACGCGGCCTTTCGTGGCTGCGCGGCCTATTGGACGAGTCCGAGACGGATCGAGTGATGATGCTGCCCGCCTGTCCGCGCTGTCATGGAACATCCGTGAAGCCACTCGGGATGGCGGGGTCCAATCTGCCGTGGTTTACGTGTGCGACATGCGATTGCGTGTGGGCGGCGCGCGACCCAACGCTCGATCAGGAAGCGCCCAGCGCCGATGTCCCCACCTTGGTGAATCAACAGCCCGGTACCAAACAGATCCTCATCGCGGACGACGATGGAGGCGTGTTGACGCTGCTGACAAAAATCCTTGCAGGCTACCGCGTCCTCACCGCCCGCGATGTCGCGGAAGCGTGGACCTTGGGGAGCACCACGTTCGTTGATCTGTTGATCACGGACTATCTGATGCCAGATGGCACTGGCGAGGAATTGATCACGCGCCTGCGCGAGGTCCGCCCATCACTCAAGACTCTCATCCTGACCGGCCACGGGCGAATGCTGGATGACGAGGGCTTCGGCTGGTGGCAGCATGAGCGGCATTTAGCAAAACCCTGCAGCGTAGACGAGTTGCGCGCGGCGGTCACGGACCTCATTGGCCCACCCTGATTCGACGCTCCGAATGGGCACAGCGGCGGGATGTCATGGGGAGCCAAACGGCTCCCCACATGCGAATGTGACTCTGTAAGGGCGTCCACTACTGCCCGGCGCGTGGTCGAGCGGAGGCGCGCGGCGTGTGTATCCCGACCGACCAAGCATTGAGAACGGCGAAAAAGAATCTGTTCTCCTACCACCTTCATCACCAGCCGGCCCATGCGCATCAGCGGGAGTGGTCGTGATTCTGCGCAATCCAGTGGGCAGTGACCCTGCCAAGGTCGTCAACGTCGACGGGGCGCTTGGCGAGAATGAGCGCGACCCCGAGAATGCCGACGAGCGCCGTCACGACGATGGCTATCCAGACCCAACTGCCCATTGACCTACACCCACACTTTCGATGAGTATGGGACCAATTCGACTTGTGCTCGATACAGATTATTTCAACACAGGTCGTCTGAGAGCACTGTTTCGTTTCGGACACCGTACTTCGATGAACGCTCCGCGATGCGGCACAGGGGATGTCCCAGTAGCTGTTGAAATTTGAAAGCGGCGGCTCCTCACTGCTCGTGATACACGAGTGGTGACTAAGCCCGAGGCCGAGGCCTCACAGAAGGAGCCGCCATGAACCGGAAGTCTTGCATAGCCCCACCCGTTCCCCAAGTCGAATCAGCACTGCGCCATCTGCCGCTCGTCGATCTGCTCGTTGACACAAAGACGGAGCTGTTGGAATTGGCACTCCGATCCGGGCTGAAGGTCTTCACGACCATGCTGGAAGAGGACCGTACGGCCATCTGCGGGCCGCGGTACGCGCACCAGCCCGATCGCTCGGCGAGCCGGGCCGGCACCACGCGGAGCGACGTGGTCTTGGGCGGTCGGAAAGTCACCATCCAACGGCCGCGCGTGCGGACCGCCGCCGGCGAGGTTGCGCTGCCCACGTTCCAAACGATGGCGGCCACCGATCCGCTCGATCGCCGGGTCGTCGAGCAGATGCTGGTGGGCGTGGCCACACGTCAATACGCGCGGAGCCTGGAGCCGCTCGGTCCAGCGATGAAGAGCCGAGGCACGAGCAAGAGTGCCGTCAGTCGCCGCTTCGTCGCCCGCACGACCGCGCAGCTCGCCGCTTGGCAGAGCGCCCCGCTCGACGCACTCGACCTCGTCGCGTGGCTGATCGACGGTGTCCATGTCGGCGATCACTGCCTCATCGTCGCACTGGGGATCGCAGCGGACGGCCAGAAACACGCGCTGGGCCTGTGGGATGGATCGACGGAGAATGCGACCGTCTGTCAAGGCCTGCTCGCCAATCTCCAGAGTCGCGGTCTTCGTACCGATCGCAGCCTGCTCGTGATCCTCGATGGCTCGAAGGCCCTGCGCAAGGCGGTACGCGCGACCTTCGGCAACGCCGCCCTCGTCCAGCGGTGTCAAGTCCACAAGACTCGCAACATCCTCGAGTATCTCAACGATCGCCAGCGACCGTGGGCGCAAGCGATCCTGCGACGCGCCTACCAGACCGCCGACGGGAAGACGGCCCAACGGCTGTTACTGGATCTCGCGCGACGCCTGGAAACCGACCATCCCAGCGCGGCCGAGAGCGTGCGCGAAGGACTCGACGAGACCCTCACCGTCCTCACGCTGAACCTGTCGGCTCGCTTGCGGCGATCCCTGGCGACCACCAACGCCGCGGAGAGTCTCCTCAGCCGCACACGTCACGTGAAGCGCAACGTCAAGCGCTGGCGTGGAGGACAGATGATGCTCCGGTGGGTTGCCGCCGGTGTCCTCGAAGCCGTCAAAGGCTTCCGTCGACTGAAAGGGTATGCTGACATGCCGACGCTCGTCGCTGCGCTCCGTGCACGAGACCGCCAGCTCGGTCTCAGCGTCACCCAGGAGGAACGACAGATCGCGTAGTCGTCAACTGAGCCGCCGCCGGTGAATTTCAACAGCCGGAGGGACATCCCCGAGCCCGATGGTATCGGTGTTTGACTTACAGACCTTGGCGTTTACGTGCGGTGACGTTCTTGAGTGCCTTCCGATGATCCTTGAGTGCCTTGCGATGGTCGCTGAGAGTGACATCTGCGACGGCCAGCAATTTTTGGAAGCGCGATTGGACCAGCAAGTCCCGCTCGATTCGCAGCGTCAGCCGCCTGAACTCCGTCTAATTGGGAATGCTCATGGTGGCACAAAAGGTAACACTGATGTCGATTCGGCCGATGTCCTCTTAGCGGCACTGCGCCGTCTCATGTGTTTGATTACCATTCCCCAGTAGCAAAAGAATCTGCAGTCTGGGCAATGCTTTTGTGCTAAGCTCAGCCGTACCGCATGCCAGCCAAGTCTATCTGCCCTCATTGCGACAGCCGCAGTATCAAGCCCATGCCTCTGCGTTTGTACGAACGGGACAGCGCCGTCACTTGGTACGAGTGCCGAGCCTGCCTCAGTATCTGGAGCCTGGCGAAAATACCGCCGTCGCCCCAACCCTGCGCTTATTGAACACTCCCGGTTGCGCCTAACGAGGTGCTCTCGGTGCATGATGACCCCATCCCCGATTCGGACGCTGAACGGCGCTTAGCGCAGAAACGGCGCTAAGACGTGGGCATTGGACTATTCGACGGATACGCTGAAGGAAATTAACGCCTTCGGCAAGAGCGGCCGGATAATCATCCCTCCTACGGCGCGCGAGATTCTGCATGAGCACATCCGCGCAACAGAGACACTATTTCGACTGCGGTAAGTGACTAACGCGTTGGCGCGATCTGTGTCGATCTTTTATGCGCCCTCGGGCGAAGGAAGCAGGATTCACATGCCCAACGATCACATCCCGCCAGAGCAGCAACGACAGCAGGCTGAGGACCGGCGCGAAACGGCTGAAGAGCGCCGTCTGGATGCCGAACAGGACCGCCAGGTCACAGAAGGAGACCGCAGTTCAGCGGAGTCTATCAGGAAGGAGGCTGAACACTTGCGGCGATTGGCCGAGGAAGGGCGTGACGCGCGTGACCAGCATCGTGAAGCCCTCGAAACAATCCGACAGGAGCAAGAGACCCTACGGGAAGCTGGGGAGGGCGCGGGCCGCTGCGGAGGACGCACGAGCCGCCGCTGAGGCTGCTCGTCACGCGGCGATGGATGCCGCGCAGGCAACAGCCGAAACGCTACAGGCGACACTCGAAAACATGAAGGTCGTCGAGGAGATGCGGCGCACTCTCCGTGAGATTCGAGACGTGAACAAGCTCGACTCCAACTAGATCTGTTTCATGTTTGATCCATCGTCATAGCCCCCAGAATCGCGCCGGGATTGTCGGAGGGCCCATTCGTTGAGAGGATGGACCCATGGCACGACCCAGCAAGTATCCCCTGAGGTGCGCGAGCGCTTCGTCCGGCTGGTGCAGGAGCACACGGCCGAGCACGGCTCGCAGTGGGCGGCGATTGCCGCCATCGCCCCGAAAGTCGGCTGCACGACCGAGACGCTCCGGCGGTGGGTGCGCCAGGCCGAGCGGGATGCCGGCCAGCGCGCCGGCCTGACCACCGACGAGCGCGCCCGCTTGAAGGCGCTGGAACGCGAAGTCGTCGAGCTGAAACGCGCCAACGAGATTCTGCGGAAGGCGTCGGCGTTTTTCGCACAGGCGGAGCTCGACCGCCGACCGAAGTGATGGTCGCCTTCATCGACCAGCATCGTGAGACCTATGGGGTCGAGCCGATCTGCCGCGTGGTGCCGATCGCCCCGTCGACGTACTTCCGGTGGAAAGCCGCAGCAGGCCGATCCCACGAAGCGCTCGGCGCGCGCGATCCGCGACGAGGTGCTGAAGGCCATCATCCAGCGCATCTGGCGCGAACACGACCAGCGCGTACGGCGCCCACAAGGTCTGGAAGCAGATGGGCCGCGAGGGCATGCGCGAGGCGCGCTGCCGCGTGCGGCGGCTGATGCGCGACCTGGGGCTCCGCGGGGTGGTCCGCGGCCGCGCGTGGACGACCACGACGCAGGCCGACCCGGCGGCCGAGCGCCCGGCCGACCTCGTCCAACGGCACTTCACCGCCACGCGGCCGAATCAGCTCTGGGTGTCGGATTTCACGTACGTCGCCACGTGGCGCGGCTTCGTCTACGTGGCGTTCGTCATCGATGTCTTCGCGCGGCGCATCGTCGGCTGGCGCGTGTCGTCCTCGCTGCGCACCGACTTCGTGCTCGACGCGCTCGAACAGGCGATCTACGCCCGCTGTGACGACACGGTCGGTGACCTGGTGCATCACAGTGACCGCGGCAGCCAGTATCTCTCGATGCGCTACACCGAACGGCTCGCCGACGCGGGGATCGAGCCGTCGGTGGGCAGCCGCGGCGATTCGCTACGACAACGCCCTCGCCGAATCGGTGATCGGGCTCTTCAAAGACGGAGGTGATTCGTCGGAAAGGGCCGTGGCGGACGCTCGAGGCGGTGGAATTCGCCACGCTCGACGTGGGTGGACTGGTTCAATCATCGACGGCTGCTCGGTCCGATCGGCTTCGTGCCGCCGGCCGAGTACGAGGCGCGCTACTATGAGCAGGCCGCCGTCGCCTGACTCACATAACTCGCTCTCCCACGATCCCGGCGCGATTCACGACAGAGGGTAATGACGCGCGTCACTTTTCATTTTTTTTTAGATTGCTCAGGCACTGGTAACGTCTGTGGCGCCCACACCCACCCACCGCGACAACTCGCCGGTCATCCGCGCGAGCGCGCTATGACCCCTCACCCGATCCGCCGCAGTATCCGCGTGATTCGTTGTCTCACGACCTGTCATATAGGAGACGGGGTTTAGGTACAGGTTTGCAACTGACTGCGCGACGGTGACTTACGGCGATCCGCACAATCACTTCGTGATGACCGTTGATGTTGCCGGCTGGGCGCGAGGGTGCCAGTCGGCACGCATCAACACTGACCAACAAACAGGTGTTTGTCGGCCCATCACCGCGTCTTCAGATCAGCCAATGTTTGTGGGGCGAAACTGACCCCTCAGCGTAAGGGATTGTTGGACCGGCGATCAAACATCACGATCAGCAGCAGCGGAACGTGAACCGAGTGCGACCTGATCGTGCTTAGCGCGAGCGGCGCCACGTGCGTCTGCGATCGAGTGCAAGCGCCCGGTCGTAGCTGTGCTCTGCAACACGGACGATCACAGGAGCAAGTTCCGCCAGCGTCAACATCGGCGGTTAATATCGCACGTGGTGAAGCCTTTTCCGACCTGCTGCGCGATTATGGCCACATTTCGTCGGCCCGGTCGGCACGGACTATGGATATAGTGATTATCAAGATGTGCGAGTTACCTGTTCCGTAACATTCCCGACGAGTTGTGGCACCGCGTTAAGGTACGCGCAGCTATCGACGGTCAGACCATTCGCCAAGTCTTGCTCGACGCATTGGAGCAGTACGCCAAAGATGTAAGGCTTGTTGATCCGGCGACCAGGAAGAGGAGGAATGTAAAGCGTCAGTAGTGAAATCGGAGCGCCCGCGTGTAGCAAGCACGCGAACGCCCCTGACCGTAAAAACCTAGTGTCAGTAGGCTGAACGGCTTCTGCAAGTGTAGCAGCCCGCCAGCCCTCCCTGAAGGAGGGACCATGACCCCGACCGTCGCATCATTCGCTGATTTGCTCCAATCAGCTGTAAGTGAGCCCGGCACAATCTCAAGCGCCTACCGACAATTTCACAACTTACAGTTTCGGAAATCAGCTCTTAGCCTGGGCGCAGTGCATGGAGCGTGGGATTCAGCCCGGCCCGCTGGCCACATTCCCCAAGTGGAAGGCACTCGGCCGCTACGTTCGCAAAGGCGAGAAGGCGCTGGTGCTGTGTCAGCCCGTCACGATCAAACGGACGCGCGAGCAGGAAACCGACAGCGAGGGTGCCGACGTTTACACGAGGTTCGTGTACCGCCCGGTCTGGTTCGTACTTGCACAGACTGAGGGTGCGGATGTACCGCCCGTCTCGATTGCGTTGTGGAACAAAGATCGGGCACTCGCGGCGCTGGACGTTGCCGAAGTCCCATTCGATGCGACAGACGGTAACGTGATGGGGTACGCCCGTGGCCGATCAATCGCCGTCTCACCGCTGAACCCATTAGCCGTTGAAGACTGTGTTTCACGAGTTGGGGCACGTGTTGCTCGGCCACACGTCTGAAGGTGAGCAGAATGATGGCGAGCTGACGCCACGGAATTTGCGCGAATGTGAGGCCGAAGCGGTCGCGCTTCTGTGCTGCGCCGCGTTGGACCTGCCAGGTGTGGAGCTACGCGCGTGGCTACATCCAGAGCTGGTGGGGCGTCGGCAATCCGATCCCTGAACGCTCGGCGCAGCGCATATTGAAGGCAGCCGATCAGATTCTCAAGGCCGGCACGAACAATGACGGGGTGGCGGCATGAGGGCTGCCATCTACGCCCGCGTCAGCACGATCGACCAGGAACCAGAGAATCAGCTACAGGAACTCCGGCGCTATGTCGACGCCCGTGGCTGGACGGCCGTTGAGTTCGTGGATCGTGGTGTGACGGGAGCCAAGGAGCGGCGCCCGGCACTTGACCAGCTCCTAACCGATGCCAAGCGGCGTCGTTTCGACGTGCTGGTGTGCTGGCGCCTGGATCGGCTGGGACGCAATCTCAAGCATCTGATCACGGTGCTGGAGGAGCTGCAGGCGCTCGGCGTGGCGTTCGTTAGTCTCGCAGAGGGCATCGACGCTACCACGCCAGCCGGCAAGCTGCAGATGCACATCTTGGGTGCGATCGCTGAGTTTGAGCGTGGGCGCATCCGAGAAAGGGTTATGGCGGGCCTGCAACGGGCCAGGACGCAAGGTAAGCGGCTCGGACGCCCCAGGGCCACCGTCCCCGTCGATCGCGTCCAGAACGTCAGTGGCCTTCCTGTGAGCGCTGCGGCTGATCATCTCGGCGTGTCGCGCTCGACCCTCAAGAGGTGGCGTCGGGCTGCGCGAGCACAATGAGCACCCGGCCCGTTAGCCGTTAGGAGCCTTACGCCGCATTTTTGCTAATGAGCGGCTTTGTTCTTGTCAGGCCCAGATTTGCCCTGAGCAGAGGCCCGGTTGGCGCCTTTAGTCGCATGGTGGCCTTCTTGCTCTTGTGGCTTAACGTCACATCGAGAGCACGAAAGGAATAGTTCAAATGCCTATTGATAAGACGACGCAATGGCCACACTCGCGGGCACGCGAGATGGTTCACATGGTCCGGCTCACAATCAAGCACCGTGCAGGCCGGTTCACGCGTATCGTCGTGATCGAGCATGACGACCTCGACACATGGATCACCAGTTCGCGAACGTATGGGTTTTCACTTGAAGCCGAGTCGCTGGGATCGTCAGAAGTCGGAAGGGCGTGAGTGGATACGCGGCGCGTTGCCTGAAGATCACCAACGAACTAGCAATCTTGGATCACGCTTGTAAACGATCACTGCGCCCACTGCAGGTCGAAGGAGAATGCGATGTTCAGCAGGTTGTTTTACGTTCTCACGATTTGGACAGCGGTTTCACTTTCCATCGGCATCGTGTGGGTCACCCTGTGTTACGCCTACGATGGCGTCGAGTACGTGAAGTGTTCGCGTTCGTGGGAATGGCGCAATGACCGGGTGTGGCCGTTGCAAAACGCGGCCGTAGGGGTCACTGAGCAGAACCCCGGTTAGTCTCGACTCAAAATCACAATGGCGGTCGTCCAAGCGCGAGAGCGGTGTCGATGTCCTTGCTGCCGTAACTAAACGTCAGACTAACCTCCGAACTAGAACATCTTCAAGGCCCAGCCAGATTCCACGCCGCCCCCCCCAGCAAGGCTCACACTTTCGGGCCACATTCCACCGATTCGCACCTGGTCGTCCTCTTGCTGTCTTCCCCACGTCGCGTCTAATCAGACACACGACATTGCTGTGGAATGGAGATATTACCTTCGTGCTCATCATCCTGGCGACCATCGGCCTTTTCGTGTTCATCATCGCCAGTTCAGATTGAACCGTCTTAGCGGCTAGTGAGGCATTGGTAAAAAGGTGGCTCCCCGCGCTATTGCAGAATCGTCACAAGGATCCGGTACAACTGTGCGCAACGGCGTACCGACAGGTCCGCCTTCGATCGAAGCCCGTGCTGGTCTGTGTCCAAGTGGACCGTGATTCAAGCTGAACATTACTAGAAGTAATATGAGCCCACCCCCTCTCCCCTATGACGTAACAAGGGCAACGACAACCGCGCGATGACCCGCACATTTGCTGCGCCGGGCTGTGTGTTCGTCGTCTCAAGAGGACAGGTCATCCGCTCTGTTCAACGAGTTACGCAGGTACGCCCCTTGAAGTGCTCGCAGCATCGAAAGGCGCTCACTTCGGTTCGTGTGTTTTCAGAACGGGAAGTCCATGTTTCAGAATGTACTCACGGAACTTCGCCAGTTTGTGGGCCGCTTGCCATCAAGTGTTCTGATTGTGGGTACTGTGAGTCCCGAGCAACGAGCAGGGGCGCTGGAGGAGCTTTGTGCCCGGTGTCAGCGCGACGTGTACCATCCCCAGCGGATGGCCTTCAAGCTACCGGATGTCTCCACCAGCATCCTCGTCGTGATCGATGAGGTTGCGGACATAGCGACCGATGATCAGCAGAGTCTCCTGCAATGGCTCGCACAGCACCCCGACGCGATGGTGCTCTCGTTTGCGATAAACCCCATATTTCCGCTCGTGGAGCAGGGCAAGTTTTTGGAGAGGCTCTACTATCGTCTCAACGTGATGACGTTGAATGTCAATGATGACGCTACGTGGGCACCAAGCGACCGCTACCCGCGCCCAGTTCCGAAAAAACCGTTCATCGGACCCGCTCAGTGACGCGCGCTCCGTTAAGATGTCAATCCGTCAGATCGCGGGCGATCAACAGCACGCCCCCCACCTCGAAACGCTTGTCGCCGCTCGTGGATGCCAAGACGGCGCCGATCCTGCGGTGGAAGGGTGACGCCCACCATTTCCGATTTGGCTGAGGTGCGATGCGTCTCGACGTTTGCCGAAGCGCGTTGCCCTTCTGGACGGCACCCCGATCTGCTTGTCACCAACCTTCGTCTTGGGGCCTTTAACGGCTTGCACTTGGTCCATCTCGCCAGCGCAGTGGCGTTTAGCGCAATACGGATACGGTCGGCATGCTGTGACGGTCATCCTACTAAAGCGCAACGGTCAGAACAACAAAGGCTTCAATGCGCGTCGCGTTCCAACCTGCCGTTTTATGGCTGCGAACGCTACGAATGTGTGCCGCGCCTCGCAACCAACCGCGATTTAGCATCCGTGTTGAGGCAAGGGGGAGTCGCTTGCTATTTCACACATTGACGACAAGCCCGGCGCTGAGCGCGGATAGCTGTCGCCTGGTCGCAGCCATTCGCAGCCCTGGCGCTGGGACGGGAGGGGCTCTCGTCCGTCCAAGCGATTGTTCCAGAGTAGCGGTCCATGTGGCGTTGCCACGGCTCATCGGCCGAGAAACTGGGGGCGATGCCAGCGCCACTGCTACGCCGGACGTAGGATGGAACGGCATCCGGGCGCCGAGGCCGTCGCGACACTGGTGCGTGAGTCGTGCCCGTCGAGTAGCGTGGTCCGGGGAGTGACGTTCTGATCGTTGGTGACACCACCTCGGTGGTGATCCCGTTTGGGAGTCTGGTCGTTCTCGTGCTCCCTGTGCCCGGATGCTTCTACCCATGGAGGTGTCCGATGGCCGAGTCCCGCCCGCGTCGTCCGCGGCGTCCCCGACGGACGTCGCCTTCTGTGTTAGAGCGCATTAATCCTGATGCGGCCGGCATTGACTGCGGTGCCACCACGCATGTGGTGGCGGTGCCGCCGGATCGTGACGACGAGCCGGTGCAATCGTTTCGCACCTTCACCACGGACCTGCAGCGCCTCGCCGATTGGCTCGTGGCATGCCGCGTCACGAGCGTGGCGCTGGAATCGACCGGCGTCTTCTGGATTCCGGTCTACGAAATCCTCGAAGCGCGCGGCTTGGCGGTCCATCTCGTGAACGCGCGGCACGTGCGCAACCTCCCGGGGCGGAAGAGCGATGTCTCCGATGCCGAGTGGCTGCGCGATCTGCACAGCGTCGGGTTGCTGCGCGCCAGCTTTCGTCCGACGGCGGCGATTGTGACGCTGCGGACCTACATGCGGCATCGACAGACCCTCGTCGAGCTCGCCGCGATGCACATCCAACGGATGCAGAAGGCGCTGGTGCAGATGAATCTCCAACTCCCGTTCGTGATCAGCGACATCACCGGGCAGACCGGCCTGCAGATCATCCGCGCCATTGTCGCGGGGGAACGCAACCCGACGCAGCTGGCGCGGTTTGTCACGGTCGGTGTCGGGCGACGGTCGCCGAGATCACGGCGGCGCTGACCGGCCACTACCGGCCGGAACTGCTCTTCGCGCTCCAGCAGAATCTGGAACTCTACGACGCCTGTCAGCGACAAATCGACGGGTGCGATCGCGCCATCGAAGCCCACGTGCGCGAGCTGACCGCCACGATCGCCGCACCGGGACCACTCCCCACGGCGCGGGCGGCCCGGCAACGCATCGAACCCGCCTTTGACGTCCGATCCGTCTTACATCACCTGACCGGTGGGGTCGACCTCACGCAGATCGATGGGATCGGAGCCTACACCGCGTTGAAGCTCATCGCGGAGATTGGCACCGACATGCGACGGTGGCCGAGCGCGCAGCACTTCACCTCGTGGCTAACGCTTGCCCCGAAGAACAAAGTGTCCGGGGGCAAGCTCCTCAGCTCGCAAACGCAGCCCTCGGCGAATCGTGCCGCCACGGCGTTTCGGCTCGCCGCGGCCAGCCTCGGGCGGACCCAGACGGCGCTCGGGGCTTTCTACCGCCGATTGGCCGCCCGCACCGGGAAACCGCAGGCCGTGACGGCCACGGCGCGCAAGCTGGCCGTCCTCGTGTATCACGTGCTCAAGGGCGACTTCGTGTATCGCGATCCCGGCGCCGACGGCTACGACGCGCAACAACGCGCGCGGCAACTCCAGCAGCTGCGTCACCGTGCGACACGACTCGGCTTCGCCCTCGTCAGTCACGAGACCGGTGAGGTACTCGGAGGTTAGGAGTCGTCAGGAAACAAGTACTCGAGGTCACCGTGTCGTAGCCGGGTGAATCGTGTAATTCCAATCGCCGTGGAAGCGATGCCGTTCGAGGCGCACCGTGGCCATCTGCGACCTGTGTCACGGCAACGCCGCTCGGATAGCGGCCGCGATCCAGCTCTGATCGGACGCGCAACCCCGATCGGCTGTGCGTCGCGCCAATCAGGCTCACGATAGTAGCGAGGTTCACGAGCGGTGTCCCGCGCCAGTTCATCGCGATGTGGGAGAACAGGCGATGCTCGATCTTGTTCCACTTGCTCGTGCCCGGCGGAAAGTGGCACACCGTGATGGTGAGCCCGGTGCGATTCGCCAGCCGCTGCAGTTCCCATTTCCAGAGCCGGAGGCGGGCGCCGTTACTCCCGCCGGCATCCGCGGTGATCAGCAGCGACTGCGCGTGACGGTATACGGGCCGTCCCATGACACGCCACCAGCGACGGATCGCCTGGACCGCGAAACTCGCCGTGTCGTGATCGATGCCTACGCTCACCCAGCCTTCATCGCGCTGCAGATCGTAGACGCCGTACGGAATCGCTTTACCGCCCTGCGTCGCGGTGGCGGGGATCACGAAATCGTGGACGCGGACCCGCTGGGGCGTCTTCGCCGGGCGCCAATCCCGCCCGCCATTCTTGAAGTCGCCGACCAGCTCCTTCTTCTTCGTGTCGACCGAAATGGTCGGCTGCCGTCGTCGTTGCCACCGGCGAACGACCTGGGCGATGTAGCGAAATTGCGCGTCCCGATCGGGATGCTGGCGACCCTCGCGGGTCTTAACGTTGCCTTGGAGGCTGTAGCCGAGGGCGTGCAGCAACTCCGCGACCACCGTGTGACTGACGTGATGGCCCAGCCCGTCCAGCGCCACGGCCAACGTCCGCACGCTTCGGCTCGTCCAGCGCAGCGGAGAATCCGGATCGCCGGGAGCCGTGGGCTCCACCAACGCGTCCAAGTCTCGCAGAAGGGTCGGGTCGGTGACGGTCGCCCGCTTGCGTCCGCCCCCCGCGCGCCGGCTGCGCGACGGCGGCAGTGGGTGACGCACCTGCAGATCGCGCAGCCCGCGCTGGATGGTCGACTCGGCCATCCCGGTGGCGCGCGCCACCAACGCGATGCCACCGTAACCGATCGCCTGGGCTTCTGTGGCAGCCCAAACGCGGCGGGACCGCTCCGTGAACACCGGCACCAGCGCGCCGTACTTGGCACGCAGGGTGGCCACCTGCATGCCGCACCGTACCACCTCGTGATTTGCCAGTACAAGGACTTATTTACTGACGCCGCCTTAGTTTCTTGGGAGTCGCATAGTGACGAATAATCGCCGCTAGGGGCTTCAGGTCGCCACTTCTCCGTTGAGCATTACCTATCCGAGGCGGCGGTCCGAATCCGTAGTCCGTGCCGCGGCGAGCGTCGGGCTACTTCGCGCGCACGAGGCGCTGTCGCTCCTCGAGCCAATTCAGAACGACGACCAGACTCGGCGGCGGCGCGGTCTGCGTCCAGCCCGCGCCGGCCTTCATCATCAGAAACCGCTGACTGTCTGGCGACACTGCCGTACGGACGCCAGGCTCATGGTTTGAGTCCCGCCGCCCAATTCAAGACAACGGTGATGGGCGGAGCCGCGGCGCCTTCACCGCCCGCGGGGACGTTGACCAGGAACCGCTGGCCATCCCGCGAGGGCGCGTAGCCCGTGAGTCCGACTGCTGTGAACACCGCCTGCGGCGTGCCGGGTTCGACGCGGGCCCCGAGCGCGATCGGCACGGCCATTAGCTTCTGATCCGTGGAGATGTAGAACAACTCCTTCCCATCGCGCCGCCACCTGGGTACCGTTCCGCCCGCATTCGAGATCTGATATATCGCGCCGCTCGTGGGGATCGTCTGCACGTAGATCTGGTCCTGGCCAGATGCATTGGATTGGTACGCCATCCAGCGGCCATCCGGAGAGAAGGCGCCGTTCGTCTCAATGAAAGGGGTCTGCAGGTAGGGGATGGGGTTGCGCCCTTCGGCAGGCTCAGGGCGTCCCGAGCCGGTCGAGGGGCGGTCACCTTCGAGGGGCAACAGCCATAAATCGAGTGCAGTCTTCGGGCCCGCCTGCGTATAAAGGAGCCACTTCCCGTCGGGAGACCAGTCGAGCGGGAACCCGTTGAAGCCCGCATGGAGGAGCAATTCTTCCTCCCCGTTTCCCGCCGACGGCTTCTGGTAGATGTCGACCAAGTAGTTGCTCAATCCCTGAAGTGCAAAAACTAGACGGTTCCCGTCGGGGGACCACACCGGGTTCCTGCTGATGCCGGGACGGAATGTAAATCGGGAGAGCCCGTCCCGTCTCAGATCCTGAAGCCAGATGTCGGACTGAGAATCTCTGCCGCCCATGCCGCCGATTCCCACCGCCACGGTTGTTTCATCCGGTGAGAGATTGCTCGGACCGAGCACCGCGGCCGGCTTTGCCACCGCGCCAAGCCTCTTGCCCGCGCGATCCATCCAGACCAATTCCCGGTTGGAAACGCCGACTCCCGAGCGATACACCAGCGTGCCGCTCTCTGATACCGAGAACGCGCCAAAACCGAAGATGGTTCCGCTCAGAGGCACCTGTGCCGCGATGGGGATCATCTCGCCGGTGAGCCTCAGCTCGTTCAGGTCGAACGGCTGGGCCATCAACGACTCTTCACGCCGGAAAACGAGATACCCATTGCCGCCAGGGGCCGAGGGAGGCGCGTAGAGCGCATTCGTGGGGTCGGGCAAGAGGCGCACTGACATGCCGCCCTCGAGCGAGCCAAGAAAGACACCCGCGGAGGCGGGTTTGTCGGACCCGTCGTTGTACAGAAAGTGGACGCCATCGGGCAGGAAGACAGGAAACCGGTGACCCGGGGCGGAACCTTCTCGCACGAGCGTGGTCACGGGCGCCGGCACACCGCCGGCCGCAGACACACGCGCGAGCGGACTGCCGCCACCACCCCCGGCAAACACGATGACACCCTCGCGATTCCACGTGCCGCCGCGGCCGGCTGCCGCGTCGCACAACGTCTGAGGGGGTCCGCCCGCGACAGAGATTTTCTTCAGTTTCCCCTGGGCGAAAAACCCCAGGTACCCGCCGTCGGGTGACCAGAACGGAAACGTCGCGCCGTCGGTGCCCGCCAGCGCGCGCGGTTCGAGCAGCGCCATGTCGCGAAGCCACAACTGGTTTGGCCCGTCGGTATTGGCGATGAAGGCCAGCTGGCGCCCGTCCGGTGAGAGGGTGAACATCTGAGCCGCCGACGTGCCCGGCGGCGGAATCTGAAAGCGGACACTTGGTGCCGGCGCTGATGGTGTCTCGCGGAGGTGCACGAGGGCGGGAATCGCCGCCGCAAGCAGCGCGATGGCCAGTACACCGGGCACGGCCCATCCCAGCGTCCCACGCGTGCTGGACTTGCCGGACGCTGCGGTCGCGTCCATGGCCGGCACGGTGAGGGCGTCCTCAATCTCCAGCCGGGCATCCGCCGCCGAGTCGAGCCTCCGCTTGCGATCCTTCTCCAGACAACGCCGCAGCAACCTCCGGATCGGCGCGGGGGTGGTCACCGGCAGCGCGGACCAGTCGGGATCGCCGCGCAGCACCGCCGCGAGGGTATCGGATACGTCGTCGCCCGGGAAGGCGCGCGTCCCCGCGAGCATCTCGTAGAGCACACAGCCAAATGCCCACACGTCGCTGCGCTTGTCCGCGGTTCGCCCCTTCGCCTGCTCGGGACTCATGTAGGCCGCCGTGCCGAGAATCATCCCCGCCTGCGTCATCGCCGGCGTCGTGATCGTCGGCGACATGGACGCACTTGGCGACACCGTCCCGGTGGGCGCCATCGCCTTCGCCAGCCCGAAGTCGAGCACCTTCACGGTGCCGTCCGGCCGGACCTTCACGTTCGCGGGCTTGAGATCCCGATGGATGATCCCCTGCTCGTGCGCGGCTTCGAGCGCCTCGGCCACCTGCTTCGCGATCGGCAGCGCCTCGTCGAGCGGAAGCCCTGAGGCTTGAGATCTGGCACTTGCGAGTTCGGCGAGTTTTTCGGCGAGCGTCGGCCCCTCGACCAGTTCCATCACCAGCGCGATGCTCCCGTCCGCCTTCTCCAGGCCGTAGATGTGCGCGATGTTCGGATGGTTCAGGGCCCCGAGGACTTCCGCTTCGCGTTGGAATCGGGCGAGCCGCTCGGCATCCGCGGCCACAGCGGCCGGCAACACCTTGATGGCGACCTGGCGCTTCAGGTTCGTGTCCGCGGCGCGATAGACCTCCCCCATGCCGCCGGCCCCGAGGGCGGAGAGGATCTCGTACGGGCCGAGGCGGACGCCGGGTTGTAAGGCTGGCAGTTGCGGTAGCTGGATTATACGCCCGCGATTGGGTGATGTTTCCCCGAATTCCAGCCGGTCGGTTAAGGTGTCATTGATCGGATGGGCTGACTTCAGCAGAGATTCTCGCCACCGGACCGATTACGCCTCACAGCGCTTCCATAACGCTCCAAGAAGCTCGAGCCAATGCTGCCACCATTGCTGCCAAGTGAAACGAACACCCACCGAGCGACACTAGCATGACGAGGTGGTCCGACAGGTAACAAGCGGCGGGCTGGTGGATCGTTCAGGGCATCTCTGAGTCCAGTCCAGCTCGTCGCTTGACGTTTTTCCGAGTGCCAGCGGCATGAAGCTCGCGCACGACGTGAACCGGTAGTGGGACTGGGATCGCGGAAGTATCCGTCACGCACCGTGTTTTTCAGGAGCGAGAGCTAAACGCCGCTAGACGAAATAATTCAGGGAGCCTTGCAAATGAAGCTGGTGACATCATCGATGCTACCGCTGCCCTTGTACGTCGCCATCTGCGGGTATGGGCACAGCGGACGAGTGCGATCAACCGCATTGTTCGTGAGATGCGAACCAAGAATCTGTGCCGGCGCCCGCTTCTGCTCCACCCATTGCTCGAGCGCTGCCAGTCCGTCGAAGCTGCTCGTCCCATCGCCGCCGGCACAGTGATTCATCCCAGGGACCATGAATAAGCGAATCGAATTCGATACCTTGTCCACGCCGCCGAGCGCCTTCACAACCCTTGTGTAATAGTTGATGCTGTTTCGTGGCGCGATGAGCTGATCATTCCAGCCGTGGTACATGAGGATCTTTCCACCGCGGCGGAAGAATGCCGTTAGATTCGGATCGGTTGCGTTGATGGCACCGTTGTCGATCTCGTCAGCCAGGGCGACGTCCTTGTCGAAGTCGAGTGTTTTGTAGTCCCAATTCGGATTCTTGAACACGACGTACCTGAAATGATCGGCGGAAATGCTGAACGGGGCCGGTCCCCCGGCCAGGCCCGCCCATCCCATTTCGCTGCCGGGCTCCAGTCCCGGAAAGATCTCGGCGCCCGTCCTCGGGTTCTTGGCTGGCCCGTAGATTTTGCGTGCGGCGTCTACCTGCTGCGCCGTCAGACATGTTGACGTGTCTTCGCCGCTGCATTGCAATACCTTCGGGTCGAAACGGCAGCGCATCGGATCTTCAAGGACGCCATCCTTGACACCGTCGAGCCTATCGCACGCGTCGAGCACAGCCTTCTGAATCACCGCGTATTTCTCACGCGGGATATAGCTCGCAGAGTCTTTGAGCGTGGCATGAGCGACCCACAAACTCTGTGTCGCAAGGTGCGTCCAGTAGTTCGCCGGCGCACCGGCGATGATGCCATCGTAGTCAGCAGGATACCGTTGCGCTTCCTTGAGTCCTTGCCGCCCTCCGGTCGAGCAACCGTTCCAGTACGAGACACGCGGTGCGCTGCCGTAATACGCATTCACGATGGACTTCGCTTGCACCGTCATCTCGTGCACGGCTCGGTATGCAAAGTCGACGAGCTTCTCGGGATGTCCCAGCGCCCAGCTCGCGCCGCCGCCGACGTGCCCGGTATCGGTCGACGCGCCCGCGTACCCGCGACGGAGCGCACCGGCGAGCCCGCGCCAGGGGACCAGCGGGTTGCTATACGAGATCGTTCCGGCCCATCCGCCGTTGCCCACCGCCTGGAACTTGCCGTTCCAGCCCGACACGGGCAGCCACACCTCGATCCTAATGTCGGAGTCGCTGGACGGCTGTAACGTGGCTGCCACACGGCAAAACGCGGGCAGATCGCGAAAGGCCTGCGCGGCGGCGGGCGCAGGGGCCGCGCCCCCTAATGGAGCAGGCAGTGTGAACGCACCGGCATCGACCACCTGCGCGACCGTGATCGTCGTGTGCGGCAGTGTCAGGGACGCCAAGCGCTCACACGACGTCGCGGCGGTCAACGTTTGAGCGTGTGTAACCGTGGCAAGTAGAGTCCCGCACAGTCCGGCCGCGAGGATTTTCATTACAACTCCTTGAATGCAAGATGGGCACGCACGAAGTAGAACACCACACGGCGCCGGGATGCAGACCCCGGTTAACGCATCCGGCACTGATCACTGCAACCGCGAGCGGCATCAGTTCACCGGCACCAGACGCTTCAGCTCTTCCGTCCAGTTCTTCACGACGACGATCTGCGACGCCGTCCGAGCCGCGGCGTCCGTCTGGCCAACCGCGGATCATCAGGAACCGTCCATCGGGGGCGATATCGTACGGCCGATTGACGGGAACCACGAAGATGGCGAATTCAAACAACACTTGCGGACGCCCGGCAACGAGCGTCGCCCCGGACTGCACCGGGACCGCAAGCAACTGCCGACTGTCGAGGCTGCCGTAGAACAGTTCCCGGCCGTCACGCGACCAGATTGGCATACGGCCGCCGCCCGTTGAGATCTGTTGGCGATTGCCCAGCTCCGGATACCGCTCGACGTAGATTTCCTGTCGACCGGAGACGTTCGAGTTGTAGGCCATCCAGCGTCCGTCTGGAGAAACGGCCGATGGTGAGTCGCTTTTCACCAGCACTTTCGCGTCTGCGAGGCCGTAGATGCCACCGATGTGGGAATGATTCAGCGAGGCGAGCGTCCTCGCTTCGCGCTCGAATCGCGCGATGCGCTCGGGATCGGCGGCGAACAGCTCGGGGAGGATCTTGATCGCGACGTCGCGATCGAGCCTTGTGTCTCGGGCTCTGTAGACCTCCCCCATGCCGCCGGCCCCGAGGGCGGAGAGGATCTCGTACGGGCCGAGGCGGACGCCGGGTTGTAAGGTTGGCAGTTGCGGTAGCTGGATTATACGCCCGCCATCGGGCGATGTTTCCCCGTATGCGATTTGGCGACACCGCCTTCGAGCGGTGAGAGGATTTGCTGCGGGCCAAGGCGTGTACAAGGTATAGGCGTCTACCGAGGGTCTTGCAGAGCGCCGGTCTAGTTGATGATGACGGTGATCGGCGGGGGCCTGCGCGGCGGTGGTTCCGCCAACACGAATTGTTGCCCGTTGGCTGCCACGTCGTATCGCCTTCTGAACGGCAACGTGAGCTCGTCCACGTCCGCGCCAAAGAGCGCTTCGGGTTTTCCTGACTCGAAGCGCGCCGCCGTCTGCGTCGGCGCTGCCATGAGTCGTCGGTCGGCTGACAGATAGAACAGCTCGCGACCATCGCTTCGCCAGCGAGGCTCGGTCCTGCCGTCGCTCGACACGGGCCATTTGGCTGTGCTCCGCAAAAACTCGAGTCCGGCAAAATCGTGCAGTAGAACCAGGAATTCGGCGGCCGACGGATGTGGGTCGTGGACCTCGATGTCGAAAAGTTTTTCGATCGAGTGAATCACGACAAATTGATGGGGCGTGTCGCACAGCGGATCGAGGACAAGCGGCTACTGAAACTCATCCGGGCTTTCTTGAATGCCGGGGTGATGGAGAACGGGTTGGTCGGTCCAAGCGTGGAGGGTACTCCGCAAGGGGGTCCACTTTCACCACTGCTCAGCAACCTCGTGCTCGACGAACTTGACCGGGAATTGGAGCGCCGGGGACATCGCTTTGTTCGATATGCGGACGACAGCAATATCTACGTTCGCAGCGAGCGGGCGGGTCAACGGGTGATGGCAAGCGTGACGCGCTTCATCACAGAACAGCTCAAGCTCGCGGTCAATGAGTCCAAGAGTGCGGTGGCGCGACCGCAGGACCGAAAGTTTCTCGGATTCAGCTTCACGGCCGGTCCGGAGGTCAAGCGTACGATTGCGCGGAAGGCCCTGGCTCGATTCAAAGCGAGGATTCGAGACATCACGCGACGGGCAAAAGGCGTCAGCATCGAGACGACGATAGAAGAACTGGCTCCGTATATGCGGGGCTGGCGCAACTATTTCGGCTTCTGCGAAACGCCCGAAGCGCTGGTGTACCTGACTCGCTGGGTACGATTGCGCGTGCGAGCGGCGTTGTGGCGACAGTGGAAAACACCGCGCCGTCGCCGGGCCGCTCTCATCGCACTGGGGGTCCGTCCGCGACTGGCCACCAACACGGCCGGTAGCGGTCTCGGTCCCTGGTATCTCGCCCGCGCCAAGGCCCTCTCGGTGGGGCTCTCGAATGCGTACTTCACCTCGCTCGGATCCGACGCTGATCGACGGGGTTTAGCGTAACCGACTCGAACCGCCGTGTACGGACCCGTACGCACGGTGGTGTGGCAGGGGTCGGCGGGCAACCGTCGCCCCTATGCCGATCTTGTCGCGTAGTGGCGACCCATCCCGCCGCGGGCCTCAGGTCGCCACTGCGCCCCGTTTTTCAGGAGTATTCCCTTCCGCGCTGCAGCCCCGCCCGTATAATCCTCGGCAGTAGCTTGGCCCTCACCTCCGGTACCGGCTCGGCCCGTACGAGATCGTCTCCGCCCTCGGAGCTGGCGGCATGGGCGAGGTCTACAAGGCGCGTGACACGCGACTCAATCGCACGGTTGCGATGAAAGTGCTGCCAGCTGACCTGGCGGCCGATCCGGAACGGCGGGCGCGATTCGAGCGCGAGGCGCGGGCGATTGCAGCGCTGTCGCATCCGCACATCTGCACGGTCCACGACGTCGGCCGTCACGGGGAGATCGATTACCTCGTGATGGAGTATCTCGACGGCGAGACGCTGGCCGATCGGTTGACCCGCGTCAAAGATCCGCTCCCGCTCGAGCAGGTACTGACGATCGGCATCGCCATTGCCGATGCGCTCGACAAAGCCCACCGGGCCGGCATCGTCCATCGCGATCTCAAACCGGCCAACGTCATGCTGATGAAGGCAGGGCCCAAGCTGCTCGACTTCGGTCTTGCCAAGCTTCGGGAATCGGCTGGGCCGGTCAGCCTGTCGACCATGACCCGGATGACGGCGACGCCGGCGACGGCCCAGGGCACAATTCTCGGGACCATTCACTACATGGCGCCCGAGCAGGTCGAGGGTCGGGAGGCCGACGCACGCACGGATGTCTGGGCGCTCGGAGGGCTGTTGTACGAGATGGCCACAGGGCGTCGCCCGTTCGACGGCGATTCGGCGGCCTCCGTCATCGGCGCCATCCTCAAAGATGTTCCGCCGCCGGTCTCCACCCGCGCACCACTGATACCTCGCGCGCTGGATCACGTCGTCGAACGATGTCTTGCGAAGGACCCTGACGAGCGCTGGCAAAGCGCCGCGGATGTTGGCGGAGAGCTCCGTTGGATTGCGTCGAGTGGAGGAGAGCCGGCCGGCATGCTCGCGCCGCGCCGGGCCCGCCGGGAATACGCCGCATGGAGCCTCGCGGCGGTTCTTCTGATCGCGTTGGGAGTCGCGCTCAGTCGGCCCGCGTCGAATTCAGCAACGCCGCCAGCAGAGAGTGTCGTATTCTCCGTCTATCCGCCTCCGGGTGGAACGTTCCGAAGCCAGGGGGCGTCCGTTCAAACACCGCAATTGGCGGTGGCACCTAATGGCCGTCACCTCGTCTTCTTGGCTGCGGGAGCGGACGGTGTCGCGCGGTTGTGGCTCCGGCCATTCGACGTCGCCGAGGCGAGACCGCTCCCAGGTACCGAGGACGCCGCGGCTCCGTTCTGGTCGCCAGACAGCCGCAACATCGCGTTCTTCGCGCGAGGATCCCTGCAGCGAGTTGATCTCAACGGCGGCGCGCCTCAGGTGCTCAGCCCCGCCACGATTAGCAATCGCGGGGGCTCATGGAGCCCGTCCGGCGTCATCCTGTTTACTCCCGACCAGGTGAGCGGCCTCTTGCGCGTGCCGGCGTCCGGAGGCACGACTGTCGGTCTGGATCTCGATGTCGGAAACGAGAAGAATCTGAATCTCGGCGCAAGATGGCCTCACTTCGTCGCCGATAAGGGGCGGTTTCTCTTTCAACGCCGAGGCGAAATCGAAGGTCACGTCTATGTGGGCTCGTTAGACGGTGCCATGGCGACGCAACTCGTGGCGAGCGACTGGGGCGCGCAGATCTCCCAGGGGTTTCTGCTGTTTCTCAAAGGCACCACACTGATGGCGCAGGCGTTCGGTCCCGGTGACACGTTGACCGGCGATGCCGTCCCGCTGCGCACGAACGTTGCCGGTGGCTCCGGGGGGTACGCGGCTTTTTCGACGTCCACGACCGGAATCCTGGCCTACGCGAATCCGGTGCGTGCCATTCGCGAATTGCGATGGTTCAGCCGCGAGGGATCTCCACTCGACCTGGTCGCACCGGCCGCCGACTACGTCGACTTCCGCCTGTCGCCGGATGAGACGCTGCTCGGGTATTCCCGTGTCGACCAAGTCGCGCAGGCGCCCGACCTGTGGGTGCTCGACCTCCGGCGGGGCGCGGTGCAGCGTGTCACGTCTGACTCGCTATCGGAAGCGGGCGTGCTGTGGTCCCCAGACGGCCATCAGCTCGTCTATCGATCCAATCGAGCTAGCGCGAGCAACCAACTGTACCGCGTGGCCGCGACGGGCGTTGGAGGTGCCGAGATCCTGCTGAGCGATGCGCAGCAGCGCGAGTCGCAGTACTCGACGCCGAATCCGACAGACTGGTCGCGCGACGGCGCTCACGTCGTCTACCACGCCGTGAGGCCGAAAACCGGCTTCGATCTGTGGGCACTGCCGGTGGCGGACCGCAAGCCCGTACCCCTTGCACAAACCCCATTCAACGAGCTGCATGGCTCGATCTCGCCGGATTCTCGATGGCTCGCCTACGCGTCGGACGAATCCGGCCGGTATGAGGTGTACGTGCAGGCGTTTCCAGTCGCGAAGGAACGCTGGACGATTTCAACCGGGGGCGGATCGCAGCCTCGATGGAGCCGCAACGGTCGGGAACTGCTGTATCTGCAAGGCGACGGAACACTCATGTCGGTGCCGACCGAGACGACGCCATCCTTCGTGACCGGCATCCCGGTGCCCCTCTTCAAGACGCGGTTGGCAGGCGTCGATGCTTACCGCCTCGAGTACGTTCCGAGCGCAGACGGCAAGCGAATTCTCATGAGCACGCCGACCGATGATGGCGATCGACCCGCCATCACGGTCGTTGCGAACTGGCCAGCGTTGTTGAAGAGGTAAAGGCAACGCGCGTGATTCGAGCGGGCGATCTCGGAGGGCTCGTGTGGGTCGGTGGCGGTTGAACTGTGGTCGAGACTCGCGCCTTCGGTGTGCCGCCGGATAGGTAATGAGTAGTCGCGAAGTATAGAGCGACCCCGCCGGGGGCCTCAGGTCGCCAGATCGGCGTCAGGCAGAACTAATTCCGACCCGCGCAGACGTGCCGCCCATATAATCCCCATCGTCTGGTCCTCACCCGCGGCATACACCTCGGTCCGTATGATGGGCAACTCGATATGATCGAAGCCGCGTTGGAGGACTAGGCCCTCAAGCGCATTCCCCCCGCGCGCTTGTGCCGCCCAGGGGAAAGGTGTACAGTCAGGGTCCACGCTTTCCTGAGACTGCCACCACCTCGCTGGGCGTTCTCCAGTCTTGGCCCCTGCCCTCATCAAGGCTCGTTTCCCCAGAAATGGCGGCTGGCATGATCACATCCCCTCACTCCGCACCGCTGGCCGGACTGCTGCAGCGAGTCCGCGACGAATACCGAGAGATGCCGGAGCTTAAATTAACCAAGCCGCAGGCCATGCGATTATTTGGCGTGGCGCCCTCGGTGTGCGCCGCGGTGCTGAGGGCGCTCGTGATGGAGAACTTTCTGTCCCGCACCGGCGAGGGCCAGTTTGTGCGATCGACCACATAGTAGTGAACAAGCCCATAGTGACGGCGGGCGCGGGGTTCTCGGCTTGGAGAATCCTAGCGTTGAACAGGACCAGCACAGCCTCACCCCGCTAGCTCAGTCCGTTCCTTTTGTTCGCGATTGCACCAGTTGCGTCGCTCGATCCGTGATCAGCTTCGCCGGAATCGGTGATCACGTCACAAGAATCTGTGCAGCATCACCGGAATAACCAATCACGACGAATCTGTACATCGTCAATAAGTGAGGAGGGTGTCAAGATGCCAGTAGTGAGGATGAAAGTTGCGCCCGATACCGTGGCGTATGCCGACGCGGAGCACCACAGGCTAATAGTGGAGTTCGCCATCCCAGGAGCGCCTACGGAGACCATCGATCTAAAGCTCCTCGAAGATAGCGTCCATTTATTGGCGCCAGCAAGGGATATCGATTACGTTTCGGCATTGGCTTTAGGTTGGCCGGTGAAACCTAACAAAGCCGAAGCTACCTACGAGAACGGATTGCTCCGAATCGAAGTGCCTTTCAAAGACCCAATGGAAGATGCAGTGAAGGTCGCCATTAAGCCAGGTGGGCCGGAAGCCAAGACCAAAATTATCGAGGCCTGATGACCCCTTAATGCGCTCGGAAGCGGCGTCGGCATCCGAGGCTCCCGGTTGTGATCGTGGGGCGAGCTTCGTTCGGGTGGGTAGCTGGACAAGGCGCGGGCTGATTGCATAGAGAAACTCCGTATGACGCGTACGGTTCAGCGCCGGCATGGTCCTCATATGTCGCGAAGTGGCGAGCCACCCGCCGGCTTGACTTGGATAAACAGGACGGCGTTACTCGGGAGTAATCGTATGGGCGCTGCCGCTCCGCCGTATAATCCCCGGCAGGCGTTTGGCCCTCACTCTCGGCACCCGCCTCGGCGTGTACGAAGTCACTGCGCCGATCGGCGAAGGTGGGATGGGACAGGTCTATCAAGCTCGCGACACGAAGCTCAATCGCGACGTCGCGCTTAAGGTCTTGCCTGACTCCCTCGCACACGATGCCGAACGGCTCTCCCGGTTTACACGGGAAGCTCAGACGCTCGCGTCGCTGAACCATCCGAACATCGCGCACATTCACGGCCTCGAGGAATCGGGCGGCGTGCGCGCCCTCGTCATGGAGCTCGTCGAGGGCGAGGACCTGTCTGAGCGAACCGGCCGCGGAGCGATCCCACTCGATCAGGCGTTGCTGATCGCGAAACAGATAGCCGAGGCGCTGGAGGCGGCGCACGAACTAGGTATCGTCCATCGTGATCTGAAGCCGGCGAACATCAAAGTCCGCGCAGACGGCACCGTCAAGGTGCTCGACTTCGGGCTGGCGAAAGCCGCGGAGGCCTCGGCGTCCAGACTTCAGGGCCCGGGAGCACTCAGCCAGTCACCGACGATCACGACGCCCGCGATGACGGAGGCCGGGATGATCCTCGGCACGGCCGCATACATGAGCCCGGAGCAGGCTACGGGGGCTCCAGCTGATCGCCGCGCCGACATCTGGTCCTACGGCGTCGTGCTGTGGGAAATGCTCAGCGGCGAGCGTCTGTTTGGCGGCGAGACGGTCGTGCATACCCTCGCCGACGTGTTGCGGAGCTCGATCGATTTCGACAGGTTGACGGCGCCTGCGCCCATCAAACACCTGCTCCGCCGGTGCCTGGATCGTGACGCGAAGACACGACTGCGCGACATCGGCGAGGCACGGGTGGCTATTGCAAGATACCTGGCGGAGCCGAACAGCGTAACTGAGGCTTCGCGTGCGTCGAGGCACGCCTACCAGTGGCTTGGCTGGGCCATGGCGGCGGTTCTTGCGACGATCACTATCGTCGGGTGGTTGCGGCCGCAGCCGGCGGCGACCGGCGTAACGGCCGCGGATTTGGCATTGACGATCGCGCCAACGGCTGGAAGCATCACGCCCGTAGGCGACCTGCATGCAACCCCCGACATCTCGCCCGACGGCTCTGCAGTGATCTTTTATAGAGAAATCGCTGCATCGTTCGCCCGTGGCGAGGGCGTGCAGGTACGGCGCTTGAACACGCTCACAATAGAACCCGTACGCACAGGCGGTTTCAGAAACCCTGGATTCTGGTCTCCGGACTCGCGGTCCTTCGCCTTCAGCGACGGGACCAATCTGAAGAAGATGCGTGTGCCGGACGGCGCGCCGGAAATTGTCGCAAACGGTGTCGCCACGATGGTGGGCGGGAGTTGGAGCGACAACGGTACCCTGCTTGTTGCAGCAGCGGTGGGCGGCGGTCCAGGTCTGTACGTCGTGCCGGCGGCCGGCGGAGTCGCCAAACGAGTCGAATTCTCCCTGCCGAAGGCCACCTTTTTCTATTGGCCGGAGTTCCTGCCGGGGAGCGAGGATTTTCTGGTCGTGGGAGCAGCGGCAAACATCGAGGAGTCGGAAATCTATCTCGCCACGCTGCGCGACGGCCGTGCGGCCGATCCTGTTCTGCTGATGAAGAACGCCACGGCGATCCGCTATACGCCGGCGGGCGGAGGACGCGTCCTATTTGTTCGCAATGACAACCTCTACACGCAAACGTTGAACCGCACGACTAGGACACTTGAGGGCGGGCCGGAGTTGATCCAACAACGGGTTGCGTCGTCGCCATCGTTCTATGCCGCACACTTTTCTGTTTCACGTACCGGCGTCGTGGCGTGGCGTCCGGGAACGGCTGGCCTGTCGCAGGTGACGACGTTCGACCGGGACGGTAAGGAGATCGGCATGGCGGGTTCTCCTACTGTCGTCCAGACGCTCAGGCTCTCGCCCGACGAAACACGTCTGCTCGTGGGATTCAACGCGATGACGTGGTTACTGGAGCCCGGCCGACCTGGGCGGCAGCAGTTAGAGGAGGGCTTTTTCAACACGCTGTGGTCGCCGGATGGGTCCAAGCTCCTCTCGACAGGCGGTCCAGGCAACGACCGCCGCATTGTGGAACGCTCCGCCACCGGGCAAGGGACAGTTCGCGAGTTCGCGAAGCCGCCCGGAACGTGGGTTATGGAAGACATTTCTCCCGACGGCAAGACGCTGCTGCTTCGTCGGGGGCCGTTGGATACGACGGTGTTCTCGTTTCAGCTGGACGATGCGCAGAAAGAACCCCAATCTTTGGTCCAGACCGGGGAGACGATTTCTCACGCCCGCTTTTCGCCAGACGGCCGGTCGATCGTATATACGGCCTCATCCCTTGGGGGCGGCGCCGGAGGGATCTATAGCGGGGGAGGAACCTACGTGCAGCCGTATCCCGGATCCGGCTTACGGAGGCGGCAGGTGACCAGCCGAGGCAATTATCCGGTGTGGCGGAAAGATGGACGGGAAATCGTTTACCTGGATGATTACCAGGGCCGGAACTACATCTGGTCGATTCCCGTCGCTGTTTCGGGAGCGGAGTTCCGGACGGGTACTGCGACGCCGCTATTCCCTGCCCGTCTTCCAGCGGCCACATTCGGAGATTTGAATTTCCTGGCAGTGTCGCGTGACGGGTCACGCTTTTATATTCCGCAAGCGGTGGAGCAACCGGAGTCTGACGTGATCCACGTCCGCATGGGTTGGGCCAAGTGATGCTGGATGCGGCGGGCAGGATCCACCGCGTAGCTCTCGCCTAGTCGCCAAGTATTTTCCGAAAATCGCACGGTGGGTCAGAAAACCCTTCGGCGTTTATGGGGACCTAACGGCTGGCGATTGAGCCGCAGCGCTCACGGTCTCGATGCGCCGGCTCCAATCGCGGGTGAGGCTGCGCGGTCGGGTTCGCAACTCGCTAGCAGCTCGATCAATTCGTCGAAAGTCGCGTTGCCCGCCAGAACAGCCTCCTGCGGTAGTCGTCCAGTTGCTTCCACCGCCGTGATAGCGTCCACCGGGGATAGCCCCCGTGCGGCCACAGCCAGGCCGCGAGCACGTGACCAGTTCGGCCATTGCCGCCCCAGCAATGGATCACCACGCGTTCGCTGCCCCTGTCGGCGGTCTTCAGGAAGGGCAGAATATTTCCTCTGAGCGTTTGCCGTGAGCAGAGATGGTGGTCGGCGATCGGCTCCATCAGAACGCAGGTTGCGCCGAACAGCCTCTTGTACTCGGCCTCAAGATTGACCGGAAAGCCAGCCAACTGCCCCGTGTCGACGAGACAACACACTCGAACGACACGTTGGGCGCGCATGAAGTCGGCCCACTCAAAGATACTGGGCAAAGACGCGTCAGGCGTCCGCGCCCCGTATGCTGTCAGCTCGCCGCTCCGAGCCGGCCCGAAGTGGAAGTCCGAGTCCATTACCCTCTCGTGAAATCGGCCGTCAACCATATCAACGTCAGCAATAAGCTGCGAAGCGGCTCAAGAGCGGCTCAAGACAGCGAACGAATACGGGCCGCTTTGTCAGCTTCATTGCAAAGTTAGCTGGTCAAACCTGGACCGACTCATCGCGCGTCGCAGCATGCGAAGACTACGCCTCACCTGCGGTCAACGGGAGGCGAATGCTGCCTGCCTCCGCAGCACGAAGCACAGCGCCGCCGCGGTCAGCGCCAGGGACGCGAGTCCGAGGAGGGCGACGGTCGTGCTACCGGTCGTGTCCGTGAGCAGCCCTAGCACGTACGGCCCCACGAAGCCGCCCACGTGGCCCAGAGAACCCACCAAGGCGATGCCCGCAGCCGCGGCGGTCCCGCGCAAGAGCGCCGTGGGCACGCACCAGAACGGTGCGTAAAAGGCGTGGACGCCGATCGACACGAGCGCCAGGCCCGCGACCCGCGCCAGCGGATGCGGCAGGAGCGCAGCGCTCACGCACCCGAGCGCAGCCAGGACTGCGCACGCACTGGCGTGGAAGAAACGCTCCCCCGTGCGGTCGGAGCTCGCTCCAACCGCGAGCATCACGCCTGCGGCCACGCAGGCGATTCCCCCAGTGATGAGTCCTGTCGTTGTGTTGCTCGCCTGGAGCGCGTCACGGATCATCGTCGGCGCCCAGAAGGTGTAGCCGTACTGCGTTGTGACGAGGAGGAAGTACGGCAGGGACGCTAGCCAGACCATCGGGAGCACAAGAGCGCGGAGCGGCGCGACACCGTGTGGGGCGGGCGATTCATCGGCGTCCCGCCGCAAGCGTGCCGTAAGCCAGTCGCGCTGCTCGACGGGGAGCCAGCGCGCGCCAGCGGGCTGGTCGGGGAGGAAGGCGAGCACCGCGAAGCCGAGAAGCACCGGCGGAATGCCTTCTAGGAGGAAGAGCCACTGCCATCCGGCGAGTCCCCGCAAGCCGTCGAGCCCGAGTAGCCAAGCGCTCAATGGGTTGCCGACTGCGGCGGAGATGGGGATGGCGGTCAGGAAGCGAGACAGCGCCCGCGCGCGCTGCGGTGCGGGGAACCATCCGCTCAGGTAGTAGACGATCCCGGGGAAGAAGCCCGCCTCCGCAACTCCGAGGAGAAAGCGCAAGGTGTAGAACTGGATGGGTGTGTGCACGAACATCATCGCCGCGGCGACGAGCCCCCAGGTGATCATGATGCGGGCGATCCAGTAACCGCGCCCCGACGCGCGCGAGCACGAGATTACTCGGCACCTCGAAGAGCGCGTAGCCGAGGGAGAAGATCCCCGCACCGAAGCCGTAGGCGGTCGCGCTGAAGCCCAGGTCGCGATTCATCTGCAACGCCGCGATCGCGACGTTCGTCCGGTCAAGAAAGTTGAAGATGTAGATAAGGAAGAGGAACGGCAAGAGTCGAAGACTCACGCGTCGCATCGTTGCCCGCGCGAGGTCGGTGTCGTCGCGGTCGATTCCCACGCCCGAAGAGGCCGGGATTGCAGTCGAGGAGGACATTGCGCCCGTCCTATTGAGAGAGAGGATCTGAGAGTCTCCCGTTCCCCACGCCAGGAACTGACGAGTCGCAAGACGCGCCAGAGTGGTGCCGCCAGCTAACTGGTAGTAAGGCCGACCGGCATATCGCGACCAACCCTACGAGGCTCGCAGCTTAACGCCAAACCGGCCACGCCAGAAACGTACGACAATTCACGTTAGCAGGCCCTTGTTATGGGCCCCCACAATGGCTCTTTAGGCCCACCCGTATAAACCCGGATTTCCGATTTGGCTGTGGTACTTTTACCCATCCGAGCAGTCGTCATGTCTTGATTTGCGCGGGTTCCGCATGTTGAACCCCGCCAGAACAGGTGACACCCTGTGGGTGAGAAAGAAACCGAGCCCTTTCAGTTCACGTTCAACGGGTTTCTGAAGGTCGCGTTAGGGATCGCGCGTCACCTCCGACGCCGGCTTGATTCTGGTCCGCGAGTTGGATGAACGCCTCGGTCTGGAGGCGATCATCGCCGCGCACCTGAGCGACTCCCGCCACGGGCTGAACACACAGTTTCGGTTGCCGGATCTCTTGCGACAATCGATCTACAGCCGCTTGGCGGGCTGCGATGACCTCAACGACGCAGCCCGTGTCTCGACCGATCCGACGTTTTGCCTGATCGGATCGCCGACGCGGTGGGACAGGAGTGCGGCCTTGACATCGACGTTGCATTGGTTCGAGACGGAGCTGCTGACCCGCGAGGAGAACCTCGTCGGATTGATGGCCGTGAACCGCGACGTGATCGGGCAGGTCCAGACGTTTGACCGGGCCGACCGCGTCGTGCTCGACATGGATCCAGCGAGAGTCCGGTACATGGGCAGCAAGAAGAGTTGGGTCACACCCAGACGGATCGTGGCGAAAGTCGAGCATCACGTCGGCGAGCTGTTCCCCCGCATCGGCTTCATCGTCACGAATCTCCCGCTCCCGAATCGCGCCGTCGTGCGGTTCTACAACAAACGCGGGACGGCGGAGCAATGGATCAAGGAAGGCAAACAGGCCGCGCACTGGACGCGATTGTCGTGTCACCGGTTCCGTGCGAACGAGGTCAGGCTGCAGCTGAGCGTGCTCGCCTACAACTTGGGCAATCTGTGGCGGCGGCTGGTGTTGCCACGACGCATCGATAGCTGGTCGTTGACCAGCTTGCAGCAGCGCCTGGTCAAGACCGGCGGCCGGCTGGTCAGACACGCACGCTATTACTGGCTCCTGCTGGCCGAGAGTCACCTGACCCGACGCCTGTTCGAGTCGATGCTCCAGCGGATCTGGGCGTTACCGGTCCCGACCGGCTGACGGGGATCGATACTGGCGACCGCCTGGGGTGATGAGAGGACGAAAGACGGCGAAGTGCCTGCCCGAATGTCGTGGCATCGGGCCGTCCGCCATGATTCGGGTCGGCCGGGTGGGTTTTACAATGCGAGATCCCGGCGGCAGAAGAATTCTGACCCGAGCGCGGTCTGGTGGGATAGGATGCGACCGATCAAGGGTCGCCAAATCGGAAATATCGGTGTAGATGCATCCCCGGACGGCGAAATGGAAATGTCTGCGCGAAACAGGAGGTGGCAGATGCGCTGTCGAGTTCTCGTTGTAGGGAGCGTCTTGTCGATGACGATCGCCGTCGTGTCGCTTTCGGTGATCCCCGTTGGCGCCCAGACATCGGCGGCGGCAACAACGGCGAAGAGATTGACGATACCCCGTACAGCCGATGGCCAGCCCGATCTGCAGGGCATATGGGATTACCGGACCCTCACGCCGATGGAACGGCCCAGCGACCTGGCCGGGAAAGAGGTCCTGACGGAGGAGGAGGCGGCCGCATTCGAGAAGAGAACACTTGTGGCGAGCGATGCCGATCGCCGCGACGCGGACCCAAGCCGGGAGGGGCTGGTCAACGGAGCTCCCGCGACCGCCGACGTCGCCCGCGCCTACAATCAGTTCTGGATGGACCGCGGGAGCAAGGTCGTCGGGACAAAGCGAACATCGCTGATTATCGACCCACCCGATGGGAGAATTCCTCCGTTGACGGCGGAGGGGAAGAAACGAACGGCCGCCCTTGCCGCTGCCAGGGAACGACCCGCCGTTGGCCCAGAGGACCGGAGCGTGGGTGAACGCTGCATCATGGGGTTTAACGCCGGACCGCCGATGACCCCAGGCGGCTACAACAACAATTTTCTGCTGTTGCAGGTTCCTGGATACGTGGTGATTCTCAATGAGATGGTCCACAGCACTCGCATCATCCCCATGGACCAACGGCCGCATGGAGACATCCGCCAGTGGGCCGGCGACTCGCGCGGCCATTGGGAAGGCGACACGCTGGTCGTTGACACGACGAATTTCTACGCCCAGACGAGCCTGAATGGCTCCAGTCCTAACTTGCACGTGGTCGAACGCTTCAGACGGGTCGACGCGGACACGCTCCTCTACGAATTCACAGTCGACGATCCAACGACGTGGGTGAGACCCTGGACGGCGCAGGTCCCCATGATCAGGAATCCAGAGCCGATGTACCAGTACGCGTGCCACGAGGGGAACTACGGCATGACGAATCTTCTCAGTGGCGCTCGCGCCATCGAAAAGGCCTCCGATGAGGCCGCGAAGAAGGGATCGCGATAGGTCGCCGCGGTAGGGGTCCTCGAGGAACGCCTCAAGCGCACGGTGAGCCTGAGGGGCCGACGCAGTGCCCGCGTTCGAGAAGGTCCGTCGACGCCCTGCGTGGTTACCGCCGATCCCGTGAAGAGGAAATTGCGGCGACAGCGTTCGGTGGGCCGGCATCTGCTACGGTCAGTCCATCAGCGGCTGTGCAAAGGGAAGCGTTTCCGTGTGTGTGATGCCGGTAACGTGCTGAACAGCGCGGGCACTCAACCTCGAGGGGCTGACGGCCCGTATCTGCAGGGGAATTTCGGCAGGCGTCTACATCAACGGTGAATGGGGCACCGACACTGTTCGGCCACGGGTTGTGGGACGTGGCCCTCCGAGCTCGTTGTCTGAGCTGTCGATCGACAGGGGAGCTTGCGCGCCCGCTATGATGGTCATATGGCAGGCTGGCACCTCGAGCACACTGACGGCAGTCACGGTAGCGTGAAGACATCCACGAGGCAGACATTTTGATCTGCCTGAGCGGATTGTAGGTTACGAAACGGTGATCCGGGATAAAACCTCGCCAGCGCGCCGCACATCGCGGCCAGGCGCCTCAGTAATGAAGAGTCGCTAGCGTTCATCGGAAGTGCGTCGGCCCGAGATGAGTCGGGTGGGCTCCATGCTGATGCCGAGGCACTTTCGATAACGAGACTTGAAGGAAGCCGCTGGCGCGGCGGCCGCTATGGAGCCACGAGCCAGGATCTTCTGTCAGTTCGTACGCGTGGAAGATCGTGGCGATCGGCGTGGTTCAGCGGTGGTGCCGACCTCGATAGGCGTTCACGCCCGGGTGGGCGAGTCTGGTCGGGGGCGTCACAGGGGATGCCATGCTCGCGAAGAGAGACCACGAGACCCACGTGCGCGGACACGTCACGGAGGCACGGCGATACAGGAGGCCATTTGGCGTTCACGAGGTATCGTAGCCGGCCCAGGCGCGCGATTAGTTGTCGTGCCGTGAGCGGAAGGCCGATGATCATGGGCGCCCCACACCGTGGACAGGTCCAGACGGCGGCGGGTGCGTCGTGGGGACGACGAGGATACCGGTAGGCACGCCAATAGTGCGCGGGCGCGGGCGAGGCGTGCGGTGCGACACGCGTTCGCCAGATAGCCACACTGCCGAATGCGCACGAAGCCGCGTGGGAGCACGTGCTGCACGAAGCGCCGGAGAAACTCCATCGCCGTGAGCGGTCATCGTGCGCCACTGGCCGTCGTGGGTGTCGTCCTTCCAGCGAAACGTCACGCGCTCGCCATCAAACGCGATCAAACGGTGGTTGCTGATGGCGACGCGATGGGTATAACGCCCGAGGTATTGAAGCGCCGCAGCCGGACCACCGAAGGCCGGCTTCGCATAGACCACCCAATCGGTCCGACACAGCGCGTCGACGAAGGCGCGCCAGCGGACGGGGTCGCGGAGGGGGCCGGTGCCGCCGGCCAGATCCAGCTCGCCACAGGCGTACGCGCGACGCAGCCCCTCAACGAATTTGCCGCGAAAGACCCGGCTGAGCACCTTCACGGGTAAGAAGAAGCCCGCAGACTTCGGGCCGGATCCATCGCCGGCGATCCGGAGAGAAACCGCCAGCCGGGACGACGCAGTGGACGTGCGGATGCCGGCCCAGCGTTTGGCCCCACGTGTGGAGGATGCTGAGGAACCCGATGTCGGCGCCGAGGTGTCGGGGATCGGCGGCGACCTCGAGCAAGGTCGCCGCGCTGGCGCGAAAGAGCAGGTGATAGAGGGGCGCGGCGCGGCGTTGCGCTGACACACGGCATCGAGCGCGTGTGGCAGCGTGAAGACGACATGCACATACGGCACGTTGAGGAGTTCGCGCTCCCGCGCGGCCAGCCAGCGCTCACGCGCCTGGGCCTGACACTTCGGACAGTGCCGGTTGCGACACGAGTTGTACGAAATGGCTCGATGTCCGCAGGTGCCACACTGATCGAGATGACCGCCGAGCGCGGCGGTCCGACACCGCTGGAGCGCGCGCAGGACGGTGCGTTGCTGCCCGCTCAGCCATGGATGCCGCTCGAGGAAGTGATCGCCCTGCGCGTGGAGGACATCGGCCACCTCCACGGCGGGCCGGCTCATGGCCGGTCCGGTTTGCGCAAGAGTCGTGATGAGATCGTGTCCGGCCGGGCCACCTGCAGCTGTTCCAACGGATTCGGAGCGGCCTGGAGGTGTCGCTGCGAGCGGTGCAGATACACCGTCGTGTGCGTCAGGTCGGCGTGCCCCAGCAGGAACTGAATCGTGCGCAGGTCGGCACCGGCTTCGAGTAAGTGGGTGGCGTACGAATGTCGGAGCGTGTGGGGTGTGACGTGTTTGTCGATCCCGGCCTTGCGCGTGGCGAACTGCACCGCGTCCCAGATCACCTTGGCGGTGATGGGCTTGTCGGCGCGCCAGCCATTGACGGTACCGGGGAACAGATAGGTCTGGGGCCGCATCCAGCGCCAATACTCACGCAGCGTCGTCAGCAAGGTGGGACTCAGCGGCACATCCCGATCGAGGCCGCCCTTGCCCCGTTCGATCCGCAAGACCATGCGCTGGCTATCGATGTGGCGCACTTGCAAGCGGCACAATTCGCTCCGCCGCAGTCCCGCGGCATAGAGCGTCATCAGCATCGCTCGATGGAAGAGATTCTTGGCCGAACCGATCAATCGCCGCACTTCCTCCTGGCTCAGCACAGTGGGCAGCCGCTTCGGCCGTTTCGGATACGGCAGGTCCTCCTTCATGTTTCGACGCTTCAACACCCGTACGTAGAGAAACCGCAACGCGGAGATCCGCATGACGACGGTACCGATGGCGAGCTTTTGGTCCTCGATCAGGAAGGTGTGGTAGCGGCGCAGATCGTCCGGGCCCACATGGTCCAGGCGCTTCCCCATGTGGTGTCGAAAGGCGTCCACAGCCTGGAGGTACGTGTAGACCGTCGACTCAGCGTAGTTGCGGCGCACGAGCTCTTCGCGCATCCGCTGAAGTAATGGGGTCACAGAAGCCTCCTTCTGCGACCAACCCTATGCTGTTACGGATTACCCGGAACGCCTCTCGGCCGCCGCGCCAGCGGCTTCGTTAAGTCGCGAAGGGTAGACCTATCCTCGCCGGGATAGCGTTTACCTGCCTCCGCCTGGGGGAGCCTGAGGGTCGGAAACCGGATCTCAAGGTCGAAAGGTCACCACCAGTATTCGCCGTCAGTGAGGACACTCCGCGTGACCACTCCGCCGGTGTGTTCCACAGCAATTGGCCTTCACTCCCGATACCTGCCCCGACACGACGACGATCAATTTCGTCATTGAGCCATCTGTTTGTCTGCTGTAGCGTGTGCCTGTAATGAAGCCGTCCCGAGCGCTCATCGTCGCGTTTCTGTTGACCGTCGCCGTCATCGCCATTTCGGCGCAAACCGGCGCCCCTCCTCGGGTCCCCGGCGTCGATACCGCGGGCATGGACCGCTCGGTCAGGCCGCAAGACGACTTCTTCCGCTTCGTCAACGGCGCGTGGGCCGACAAGACCCCGATTCCGGCCGACCGCCCGAGCTACGGCACGATCGCCATCCTGCGCGAGCGCTCCGAGGAGGCGGTGCGAGGCATCCTCGAAGCGGAAGCGATCAAGCCAGCCGCGCCGGGGTCGATCGGTCAGAAGGTTGGCGGGTTCTACAAGAGCTTCATCGACGACGGGCGCATCGAGGCCCTCGGCAGCCAGCCCCTGGCCGCGGAACTGGCGGCCATCGGCCGCATCGCGGGCGTGCGCGACTTTCCCGCCGCGTTCGCCCGGGCCGCACGCGTCGGCGTTCGGATGCCACTCTCAGTAGGCATCGGCCAGGACCCGCAGCACTCCGACGTGTACGCCGTGCTCGTCTCGCAGGCGGGTCTCGGGATGCCCGACCGCGACTACTACCTGCGCCCGGACGAACGATTCGTCGCGATTCGTAAGGCCTACACGGACTACATCGCCCGGCTCTTCACGCTCGCCAATCTGAAGGACCCGAGCGGCGCCGCCGCGCGCATCCTCGCCTTCGAGACGACCATCGCACAGCAGCAATGGGACCGCGCGCGCAGCCGCGATCGTACCGCCACGTACAACAAAATGACGCTCGCGGCGCTCCAAACCGCGATGCCGAACTTCCACTGGCGAGGGTACTTCTCGCAGGTCCTGCCGGCCGCCGCCTCCGGCCTCGAGGACGTCATCGTCCGCCAGCCGGACTATCTGAAAGCCATCGATGCGGCCATGGCGGCGACGCCTATCGAGACGTGGAAGGAATATCTGGTATTCGGCCTGATTACCACCTACGCGAACGATCTTCCCGCGGCGTTCGTCAACGCGCAGTTCGACTTCAACGGCAGGGTCATCGGGGGCCTCCAGGAACTTCAGCCGCGCTGGAAGCGCGCCGTGGCGGCGACCGAGGAAACGCTCGGCGAGCCCGTTGGCAAGGTGTATATCGAACGCTACTTCAAGGGCGACGCGAAGCCGCGCATCGACGCGCTCGTCAGGAACCTCCTCGCAGCCTTCAAGGTCGGGATCGACGAGCTCGAGTGGATGTCGCCAGAGACGAAAGTACAGGCACGGGCCAAGCTCGCCAAGTACACCTTGAAGATTGGGTACCCGGACCGTTGGCGCGACTACACCGGCCTGGACGTGAAGGCCGACGATCTCGTCGGCAACGTCATGCGCTCTCGCCAGTTCCAGCATGCCGAGATGTGGCGACGCTACGGCACACCCGTCGAACGCTGGCGCTGGGTCACCACACCGCAGACGGTCAATGCGTTCTACAGCGCCGCGAACAATGAGATCACGTTCCCGGCGGGTATTCTCCAGCCGCCATTCTTCGACGTCGATGCAGACGATGCGATCAACTACGGCGCGATCGGGTCCGTGATCGGCCACGAGATCAGCCACGGGTTCGATGACCAGGGCCGAAAGTCGGACGGCGACGGCAACCTGCGCGACTGGTGGACCGCCGACGATGCGAAGAGGTTCGAGGAGCGGGCGACCAGGCTCGGCGCCCAGTTCGAGTCCTACACGCCCGTGCCGGGCATGAAGATCAACGGTCGCCAGACGATGGGCGAGAACATCGGCGACTTGAGCGGAATCGCCGTGGCGTTCCGAGCGTACAAGATGTCGCTGAACGGGCGAACCGCGCCTGTGATTGGCGGCTTCAGCGGCGACCAGCGGTTCTTCCTGGGCTACGCACAGGTGTGGCGGTTCAAGGGGCGCGACGAGGCCCTGCGTAATCAACTGCTCACCGACGCGCATTCACCAGGCATGTTCCGCGCGTTCGTGCCGCTCACGAACATCGACGCGTTTTATGCCGCATTCAATCTGAAGCCGGGAGACAAGCTCTACCGCGCGCCCGCCGATCGCGTGAAGATCTGGTAGGGGCGCGGTCGAGGCAGGCGATCGCGAAAGGTCCGGCTGAAGCCACCTCGCGCGTCACGTTCCTGCAGAACTGACATCCCGAGGACGAGAAGTAACTTCGCGCGACGGATTGCTCCTCGCTGGTCGCGCAGTGGCGCAGTGGCGAGTAACCCCGCCGGGTGGCCTCACTCAGGTCGCCACTTCGCCGTAATGGAATGGTCTTCCCCTCCTCTCGCACAATAGCCGGCATCAGCGATTTGAGAGGAGGAGGAGCCATGATGACGAGCACGACGCCAACGATCGTCGGGATCGATCTCGGGAAGAACTGGTTTTGATCAGGACCTACCCTTCGAGACGGCAGGGTATGAACGCTCGTCGCGCTCGACGCCGCAGCAAGTGAAAGAGCGGAAGGCCGCGCTCAACCGCGTGCTCGACTAGTTCGTCGTGCCTTCAGCCGAGGCCGTGTAGCTCCGACGGCTTCGCGCTTTCAGGCCGGGTCGCTTCACGCGGACTTCCAGCTTGTGGATCTTTCCGTCTAGGACCGCGGGAGCGAAGCCGAGGAGGTACTGGCTCCGAAGCTCCTGGGCGATGCGGCTGAATGACGAGCTCAGGTCGGCGTTCTTCTTGAGATCGAAATAGCCGCCGCCGGTCTCGAGGGCAAAGCGGTTGAGAATCGAATCGGGCTTGCTGCGCACGTAGCTCTGCCCGTTGAAGAACTCGGTTTCGAGGCCGATGCCGTAAATCATCACCTCCTCATCGCGCGCCCGTTCCAGCGCGCGGCCCGATCCCTGCCGGCTGCCGAAATCCTGGCCGTCGGTGAACAGCAGGATCACCTTGCGGTTATCCACCTTCTGCAGTTGATCGAGGCTCACGTAGAGCGCGTCGTACAGACGAGTTTTGTTTCCGAAATCCAGGTCCGTTAGCGCAGCAATCAGGCCCTTTCGATCGCTCGTGAAGCCCGAGGCAAACTCGATCTTGTCGTTGAACGCCCCTACCACAGCACGGTCGTGGGGCAGGAGGCGCAGCAAGAACTGCTCCGCGCCGCTGTAGAGATCTTTCAACCTATGCGTCATGCTGATGCTGGTGTCGAGCATCACAACGACGCTGATCGGCCGCACTTCGTTGTCGAAGATCGTGAGCTCCTGCGGGCGGCCGTTGTCGAGAATCTCGAAATCCTCACGCGTGAGATCAGTGACGAGGCGGTTGGTCGTGTCAGTCACCGTAACGTACGACGGTACGATCCGAGAGCCCGATTTGAAGGTCGGCTGCTGGGCCGCGGAAGCCAGGGTAAGCAGCATCGCGCCGGCGATTGTCAGCCCCGGCAGGCGTCGCGGATCGACAGGCACGTCCTGATCTTAGCGTATTCGCGTCTTGCGCTCCGCTCGATCGCCTGGCGAGCACGCTGAGGGATGAGCTCCGTTGAGCGGTCACGCTGGCTATTCTCGGCCGGCGCCTCGAAGGACCAGGAGACGATCGCGGCTGAGGCCCTCGCGAAGCAGTTGCAGCTCGAATCTCTTGCGCATCGACCTAAGCCATGTCGTCAGCGAGTACATCGGCGAGACCGAGACGCACCTCGATCCGCGTGCTCGACGCCGCCTCGCGCTCCGGCGCCGCGCCGCTCTTCGACGAAGCAGACGCGCTCGCTGGGAAGCGACCCGAGGTAAAGTCCGCCGGCGATCGTTACGACTCAGCCGCAATGAAGTACCTGCGGCGACACATCGACACGTACACGGGTATCGTCTCAATGACGTGAGCGATCGTGAGCCGACGAGAGAGGTGGCGAAGAGGCTGCGTCGGGAGAACCCGGTGGTCGTCCTTGATCGACAGTGGGAGGGTCATACCCAACGATTCCGGACGGTCTACTAGATCTAGATGGGCGCGCGTTCTCCGCAACTCGCCCGCTCGCAGCAGCGAGCGGGCTCCGGGCGTTTTGCCTGGCCGCGGTCAGCGTGAGCTGGGTCGGCGGGCAAGCGAGCGGAAATACTCCTCAATCTGGGTGCGGAAACCGGCCGGCACTTCTTCAGAGCCGGAAAGCGAGAGCGGCTGGTCGTCGCCCTGGGCCTTTTTCCGCAGGTTGAACTCGAAATTCTTCAGCTTTTCCAGCACGTTCGCCTGAAGGGCCGCGAGGTTCCGCGGATCGGCGAACACCTGATCGTTGTCGAGCTCCCGAAGCTGACGCATGATCGCGTCGAGCTCGCGCGGATCGATGCCGGCCTGCGTCAGACGCTGGCGCAGCGCCTGGGCATCACCCTGCCACTCGCGCAGCTCGCGCCGGAACTGACGGATGTCATCCGGCGAATAGCTGCCGTACCGTCCGTCCCAGTTCCTGCCGTCCCCGCCTCCCCATCCATTGCGCGGGCCGCCGCCCATCGCGGCGCCGTCGTTGCCCCCAGAAGATCCGCCTTGCTGGCCGCCGGCCTGCTGACCCTCCTGGCCTTGCCCCTGCCCCTGGCCTTGCTGACCCTGCTGGCCCTGTTGACCCTGCTGGCCCTGTTGACCCTGCTGGCCTTGTTGACCCTGCTGGCCTTGTTGACCCTGCTGGCCTTGTTGACCCTGCTGGCCTTGCTGACCCTGCTGGCCTTGCTGACCCTGCCGCGCCTGCTGTGCGCGATCGCGGAGCCGCTGATCGATCGACTCGCCCCGTCTCACGAGATCGCGCGCATCGTCGAGCGCTTGCTGCTGGGCGTTTTCCTTCGAGGCTTGGCCGAATGCGCTCGCCGCGTCGGCGAGCTTCTTCTGCAACCCTTCCAGATTGGCGCCAATCTGCGCCTCGATCGCGCGCGCGTACTCGCTGGCCTGTCCTTGCAAGGTGTTACGCGTATACCGGATCATCTCGCGAATGCGCTTGTCGGTGATGCTGCCGGCCGCTTCGTCGAGCTTGCGTGCCGCGTTGCGGTTTTCGTCCCGCGCCTCGTTCGCGAGCTTTTCGATCTGGTCCTGCAGGTCCTCGACCTTCTTGTCCATCGCGTCCTTCTGCTGCTGCAACCCCTGCGTACGGGTCTGGCGCGCGGCACCCTGCTCCTGCTCGAGAGCTCGCACCGCCGACTCGACCTCGCGCTGCTCGTTCGTCAGGGCCTGCGCCTGCCGCTGCACGTCCTGCAGATCTCTATCGCCGCGGCCCGACTGGTTCCGCTGGAGCCGCTCCTGCGCCTTCTTCAGCGCCTCGAGCGCCGCCTGGGCCTGCGCACCGCCGTCTTGTCCGTTGGCCGCCGCCTGACGCATCGCATTGGCCGCCTGCTGCAGCTGCCGCACGGCGTCGCTGACCTCCTGCCGCGGCTGGTCGCGCTGCAACTGCTGCAGCCGGCGCGCGGCCTCTTCAACCTCCTGCGCCAGCTGACGCTGCTGATCGCCGCCGCCCGTCGCGCCGCCGGCCTGGGCCGACATACGACGTTGACGCTCGGCTTCCTGCTGTTGCCGCCGCGCGAGTTCCTTCAGCTTCTCCGCCAGTTCGTCCACCTGCCGGTCGCCGCCCTGCTGTTCGGCGCGCTGCTGCATCTCATACTGGTTCGCCAGCTTGTCGAGCTCGAGCTCGAACAGATCGGCGAGGTCTTCGGCCATCTGGTTCTGTCCGCCGCCGCCGCCGCCGCCACCGCGCTGCTGGGCAACCTGCATCTCGTATTGCTGTTCCGCATCCTGCAGCAGCTTCAACGCGCGCTGCTCGGGCGAGAGCGCTTCCTTGGCCTTCTGCAGCTTGAGCTCCGACTCGGCAAGCTTCATCTCCGCCGCCGCTTTCGGAAGCGCCTCGGCGATCGTCTTGAACGCCGGGTCGACCACGTCGAGCCGGCTGTTCATCTTTTCGCTCAGCTCCTCGACCTGCTCGCGCAACCGCGCCTGGGCGAGCGTGAGGAACACGGCGTTCTCCCGGAACTTGTCGGCCTTCAGCTTCGCCCGGTCGCGGACGATATTGAACGTGGCGGCTACGATCTCCCGCTGCTGCCGCGAGAGCTGACCCACTTCCTGTCCTGCGCCGCCGCCCCCGCCGCCTCCACCCATCGACTGCGCCGGCTTGTAATCGCGGCGGAACGGCCGGATCTCCACGAAGTAAATATCGCTCGTCGCCGTTTGCGGTCCCTCGACACCGTTGTTGTCGGTCGCCTTCGCGTAATAGGAGACGAAGTCGCCCGCCTTCAGCCCTAGCTCTTCGAGGTAGATGGTGTGGCTCGCCGTCACTTCCGGCAGCGTTTTCGCACCGCCGAACAGCGTGACGGTCTTTTCGGCCCCGCCGTTCACCGAATAGAACAGCTGCACCTGTTTGACGCCGAAATCGTCGTCGGCCCGCACCTCGGCGAGCACCTCTTCCACCGGGGTGGCGGTGGTGTCGCGGCCCGGTTTGGCGAGCGACACCGACGGCGTCTGATCGGTCAGCACGTCGATGGTGTATTGAGGCGACGCGCTCACGCGCTCTCCGCGCGGCCCATCGAGCTCGATACGGTAGAAGCCCTGCTTATCGACCTTGAAGTTGCCGGCAAGCGTGCCGTCGGCGTCCACCGCAAGCGGTGAGGAGCCTCCATCGTTGAGCAGCACCCGCCCGGCGGGAGTCTTCATGGTCGGCGACACGCGAAGCCGGACCTCCGTGCCACGAATCGCCGCCACGTCGCCGCCCGGTTCGACGGTGCGCGGCTGGAGCCCGGTGTAGGCGGGGAAGTGATACTCGAGCACGAGACGATCGACCGTAGGCAACTCGACCACGGTCATCGAGAAGGCCGGCGAGCGGACGCCGTTCGACTCCACGTAGTACTCAGTGGTCTTCTCGAGGTGAAAGAGCACCCCTTCGAACCCGTCCGAATCCTTCGAGCGTACGAGCGGCACGCGCTCGAAGGAGGCCGCTGGATAGCTGCGCATCATCACGGCCGCATCATCAGAGACGAACCCCATGAGCTTCGCCTTCACCGTCTGATCGGCTCCGCGCGGCACCTTGGTGTTACCCGGCTGAACATCGATGTGGTACGGGCTTGCCGCTTCCGCGCTGCGCGAGACGAGGAGAAGTGCCGAGAGACCGTGCCGAATGAATGCGGGCCCGAGCACGACGAGGAATGCGGCAACGGCCGCCACGCCCGCCAGCGTCAGGAGCTGACGACGCAGCCCCTGGCGTTCCACCGCAAGACCATCGTCAATCGCGCGGCATCGCTCGGTTGCCTGTTCCACGAGTCGTTCGACCAGTCGGGGCGAGGGACCGTTTTGATTCCCCTCCGACGTCACCGACGCGTTTTCGACCGCGCTCAGGATGGCGGTTTGCAGCGAGGGATCACTTTCTTCGAGGTACAAGGCCACCTGCGAATCGGTGACGCGCCGGCGCATCGGCTTGACCAGACCGAAGTACACCAGGCCGCCGAAGGCGAGGAGAGCGACCACGCGAAACGCGATGATGGAGGCGGCGGTGAACTTGAGCATCTCGAGGCCGGCGGCCGACGACATGAGCGCGAGCAGCGTCCCGGCGACGACGATGACGGCACCGCGGATCGCCCGCTTCAAACGCCAGCGGTTTCGAACCCGGTGAATGACCTCGACGAGCTCGCGGCGACGGTCGGCTCCACGGAATCCGTCAGACATGTCGATCTTCTCCCTGAGCCAAGAATACACCTGGGGGTGCTATAAGAAGCGCTCTTTTCGCGACAAGGTATTCGAAACGGTCATCTCGGCCGCGAGCAGCAACACCCCCGCGACCAGCAAGTACCACCAAAGCGCCTGGCGGCGTTCGGCCTCCTCGACCGTAAGTTCCGTGGGCGCCGTCTGGCTCGACGCCATGGCCGCGCGGCCGGTGACCGCAGCGACAAGTTCCTGCGGGTCCATGGGCGTCAAATCGGATTCCGCCGGATCGAGATTGACCGCAATCCGATCAGGGCGTGCCGATGGGCCCGACCCGGATCGGATCTCGTAGGTGCCCTGCTCGTTCAGCTCCAGGAGGCCAGGCTCACTCGAGGGAACGCGGATGCGTTCGTCCGCCGGCGTGACCACCACGCGATCGGCGCGGCTCTTCAAGAGGGTGGAGAGATCGACCACCTGGCCGACGGTCCGCCACGAAGCCGGCTGCTCGTAGCGCGCGAGGTAGCGCACGATCTGATGGACGAAGGGCAGGTACACCGGTTTGAGCGCGAAGCTGTTCCAGGAGTTGTCGAGCGTCGTGCTCCACGCGATCACGCGGCCGGTCCCGACACGTCGCTCCGCCGCCGCCACCGCGCCGTCGTCGAACCGGGCAAGCACGCGATCCTCGGGCCCCGTCTCGAGGGCGCGATACCGCAGAATCGGCGCCGAGGCGAAGTCCCCGCTGCGCGGCGCCTTGAAGATCTCAAACACGGGGTGGCTGTGGTCGATGTACCCGAGCGTCCCGCCGCGGCCGCCGGTGCGATCGACCGTCGCGCCCAGCTTCCCGGGCAGCAAGCCGGCTTCGCTCGCCGGCCATGTCCTCTTCTCCCCGAACACGACCAGGAGGCCGCCGCCGCGCTCGACGAACCGCTTGAGCACGCCGCCGGACACGCCCGGCGGGACGATCACGTCGTTGAGGATGACGACGGCGTGCGCGTCGATCGCCGCCGGGGTCACGCGAGCCGCGGGCAGGACGTCCACGCGAAATGCAGGCGCGTTGCCGATGCCGAGCGCCCTCGAGAGATAGAAACTCGAGTTGCTGCGATCGCCGCTGTCGATGATGAGCACGGAGACGGCCGGGCTCGGCGTGAGCACGAAATGGAAGGCATTATCAGCCGGAAGAACGTCGGACCCAGCGCGCACGACGCCGCGCACCACCGGCTCGGCGAGGGTGAACTGGCTGAACGCGACCGATCCCGAGGCGTTCGGGCCGATCGTCAGGGCCTGCTTTTCGATCTCGTGACCTTCCACCTCGAGCGACACCGGCACCGCTGTGGCCGCGTCGGCGCCGCGGTTCGTCACCCCGGCGGTGACGGTGATTCGCTCCTGGCCGGAAAACGAGGCGCGGGAAAAGGTCACCGACGGCACGGAGAGATTCGCGGTCTTGGCGGTCGCGATCGGCACCGGGGTGAGCGTCATCCCCTCGCCGAAATGGACGTCCTCGGCGCCGCTCCAGCCCGCGCGCTGGAAGTCTGAGATAAGAATCGCCTCGCGGCGCGGCAGCGTCGACCGCATCAGAATGCTCTCGGCGAGCTTCAGCGCCGGACCGTAGCGCGTCGCGCCGGAGGTGACGCGCGCGCCAGTGACCGCCGCTTCCAGGCGCCCGCGATCTCCTGTGGCGCGGACCTGTTCCTCGGCGTTGCGTCCAAACAGCACGATGGTGGCTTTGTCGTTGGACCCGAGGGACCTGATCGCCTCAATCGCGCGGTCGCGGGCCTGCGGCCAGTGATTGCCGTAGCCCATGCTCGCGGATTGATCGATCAACAGGACAACCTCGCGATCCCCGCTCGCCGCGGCCGCGGCGGCCGCGCCCTGCGGGAGAAACGGCCGCGTGAACGCCGCCACGATGAGGGCGATGGCGGCGGCTCGCATGATCAGCAGGAACCAGTGCCGGATCCGGCGCCGGCGGACGGACTGGTAGGGAATCCGGCGCACGAACATGAGCGAGGGAAACTCGATCACCCGTTTCCGCTCGCGCTGGATCAGATGCACGAGCACCGGGACGGCAATCGCCGCGAGGCCAACGAAGAACAAGGGGCTGAGAAATGACATTGGCTTTTTGGCCCCGGCTTCAGGCTTCGGACCTCATAGGCGCAATCGTGCCCAGAGCCAGAACCCCAAGCCTACAGCCTACCTGACCCGCATCAACTTCTCCCGGCTCGAGAGATAACTGAAGAGCGCGCGGTCGAGCGGCTCCGAGGTGTTGAGCAGGGCGTAGTCGATTCGATGCTCGGAAAACTTCGTGCTGAGCGCGTTGATGTGTTCCTGGACGAGCGACCGGTACTGCGCCTGGAACGATTGCGGCACCACGGGCATCTGCTCGCGGCTCTCCAGATCCTCGTAGCTGGACGCGTCGTCATAGGCGAAATCGATCTCCTGGGGATCGAGCACGTGAAACACGATCAGGTCGTTGCCGAGGAACCGCAGCGGCTTGATCGCTTCGAGGATCGCGTCGGGTTCGTCGTAGAAATCCGAGATCAGCAGCAGGATCCCCCGCCGCTTGAAGTGCTCGGCCATCTTCTGCAGCGGAGCGGTCAGATGCCCCGGCCGCTCGGCCTTTGCCCGATCCAGCGTGTGGAGCACGACGTTGAAGTGCTTCGCCGAGGGCGGCACGTAGGTCACGATGTCGGTGTCGAAGGTGATGACGCCGACGCGATCCCGCTGGCGATGCGCGAGATATGCAAGGCAGGCGGCGAGAAACGAGCCGTACTCGAGCTTCGACACGCCGCGGCTCGCAAAACTCATCGACCGCGACACATCGAACAGGATCGTGAAGTTCGTGTTGGTGTCGGCGTCATACTGTTTGACGTAATAGCGGTCGGTCCGCGCGTACAGACGCCAGTCCACGCGCCGGATGTCGTCGCCGGCGACGTAGCCCCTGTGCTCGGCGAAGTCGATGGACGCCCCGAAGAAGGGCGCGCGGTGCAGGCCGTTGATGAACCCGTCCACCACCGTCCGCGCGAGCAGTTCGAGGTTCCCGATCCGGGCCAGGATCTTCGGGTCGACGAACCGGGCGCCGGGGATGGCCGTCGCTGCAGTGGTCATGGCCTGGCGCTACATTCCTGATGCCGGGACCGGCACGCGCTCGAGCAACTCGTCGATAATCGTGTCGGTGATGACCCCCTCCGACTCCGCCCGGAAGTTGGTCAGCACGCGATGCCGCAGCACCGGGTGGGCCACGGCGCGAATGTCCTCGAAGCTCACGTGGTAACGGCCGCTGCACAGCGCTCGCGCCTTCGCGCCGAGCACCAGGAACTGCGCGGCCCTGACGCTGGCCCCGAACGCGACCCATTTCTTCACCGACTCGGGGGCCTGCGGTGACTTCGGCCGGCTGGTGCGCGTCAGCGAGAGCGCGTATCGCAGCACGGCGTCGGCGATGGGCACGCGGCGCACCAGACGCTGGAACGCGATCAGATCGGCCCCCGACACGGGGCGCGTAAAGTGGGGATCGATGATCGCCGTCGTCGCGCGCACGACCTCGAGCTCCTCGTGCTCCGGCGGATGGTCGATGACGATGTGGAACATGAAGCGATCGAGCTGCGCCTCCGGCAGGGGATACGTGCCCTCAAGCTCGATCGGGTTCTGGGTGGCGAACACGTAGAACGGCTCCTCGAGGGTGTAGGTGCGCCCCTGAATGGTGACGCGGTGCTCCTGCATCGCCTCGAGCAATGCCGACTGGGTCTTCGGCGGCGTCCGGTTGATCTCGTCGGCGAGCACGATGTTGCTGAAGATCGGGCCGGGTGCGAAGACCATCTGCCGCCGGCCGGTGGTCGTATCCTCCTGGATGATGTCGGTGCCGGTGATGTCGGACGGCATCAGGTCGGGTGTGAACTGAATGCGCGTGAACTTCAGCTCGAGCACCTGCGCCAGGGTCTGGACGAGCAAGGTCTTGGCCAGGCCCGGCACCCCGACGATCAGGCTGTTGCCGCCGACGAACAGCGTTTGCAGGACGAGCTCGATCACATCGGCCTGCCCGATGATGCGCTTCTGCAGCTCGGCGATCACCTCTTTGCGGCCGGCATTCATCCTGTCGGCCAATGCGATATCGTCGGCCGAGTCCAAATCCACGGAATCCTGATGTGCCACGGTTCCCTCTCCTTAGCGGACGATAGCTCTCGCCTTTCAGTTCTCAGCGTTCAGCCCGTCAGCGAGCTGAGAGACAAGAGCTGACAGCTATCAATGCGTCATGCCGTACAGGATGTAGTTGACGCCGAGCTTGTAGGCTTCGTTCGTCTCCCAGATCGGGCGAAGGCTGCGCCCGCTCTCCTCCCAGTATTCCGAGATGTCAGTGTTGAAGTTAATCATCGCCATCATACGTTTGGTCGGATCGTTGTGCTCGAAGACGGCGCGCAAGACCGGCCGGCCGACGTCGTAGTGCTGCGGCAGGATATCAAAGGACGTGATTTCAAAGAACGAATGAAAAATCTGGTGCGACACGTCGAGATCGACGAACCGTGCCTCCGGCAGCACACGGTGGAACGCCTCCTCGAACGCGCCCCAGCCACCGCGCGACTCCGCAAAATCGTCGAAGATCACGAACCCGCCCTTCAGCAGGTACGCACGAAACGACGCGGCCTCGGCCTCGGTCGGCTCCCAGAAGCCGGCTTCGGCCATGTAGGCGATCGGATGCTTGAACAGCTCGGGATCGTCGAGGCCCAGGATGCTCGTCTCCGCCGTTTTCGGCGCGAGGTAACTCACCTCTGCGAGGATCTTCATGAAGTTGCGCTCGCCGTCCGGGTAGTCGTGCGACCAGGGAATGCCCTGCGACACGAACCGGGTTTCCGGGCCGTATCGCAGGCGAACGAACGTGAACTGCCCGTCGTACCTGGGATTCGGCAGGATTGGCGTCCCGAATCGCCATCCCTGCGCGAAAACCGCCGCAGCGCCGGCCACCAGGACCAGCGCGACGACGAGCGTCCGCCTCATTTCTTGGCCTCGAGCTCCCGAATGATCTTCGTCTTGAGGGCCAGGTTCGTCAGGAGTGCTTCGAGCTCCCGCTCGTACCGCGCCGCATCCATGCTGTCTTTCCGCAGCCGCAGCTCGGCGACCTGGCGCTCGAGCGCGTCCCTCTCATCGAGGAGCGCGCGGAGCTTCGGATCCGCCGTGGCGACCGCGGCGGCCCGCGACGCGCGCGGCGCCAGAAACAGCATCGCCGCCAGCTTTCCCTCACTCCCGTCGTCGAGCACCGCGTGCTCGGTCAGAATGTGCCCGCCCTGCTCGTACGATGCCACCACCTTCGTGCGCGCGTAGTCGAAGGCTTCGAGCGCCGAGACGCGGCCGTTCCGGTCGCGGTCGGCGGCCTCATCCCGGAAGGCCTCGACAAAATATGCCGGGAACCGCGTCTCGTTGCGTTCGCCGCCGGTCTTCGTCGCCGTGACGATGATGCGCCCGGGACCGGCGAGCGGCTGCACGAAGGCACCGCTCGAGCTGGCGGTGTTGACGAACACCACACGCTGCGCGGCGAGCCCGTCCAGCAGCTTTGCGTAATCGGCGACGGCGAGATCCGGCCCCGGTAGATTGAACGCGCCGATGCGGCCGTCGAAGCTGCCGTGCCCAATCAACACGATGAACACCTCGTCGTTCGGCTTGGCCCGCGCGGCCACGGCGGTGAAAGCCTTCGCGACGTTGTCCTTCGTCGAGCGTCCGCGAATGTGCGCGGGGTCCTGCTCCGGCTTGTCCGAAAGATACGCGACATCGGCGTCGGGGACGCCGAACCGCTTCGCCGCGTCGACAACCGCCATCGCCCACTTGTGAAACTGCGCGACGTGCTCCTCGTCGCCGGCGACACCTGTAATAACGATCAGATGCGGGTCCTGGGCGGCGGCAGGGAGCGCCACCCCCATCGCCCAACAGAGCACTGCAGCCGCAAGGACGCGCCTGCTCATGCGAGGCCCAGCTTCCGCCGCAGTCCCCACTCGGCGCCAATCAGGGCAAGGAGCAGGATCAGGATCACCGGCATGTCCCACAGCTCACGCTCTTCGACCACGGTGACACCGCGCCCGCTGTAACTGATCGCCTCGGGCAGCGCGGACGCGTCGGACGGCGTGAAAAAGTGGCCGCCTGTTTCTTCCGCCACGCGCTTGAGAAGCGAGGAGCGCATGGCGGCGTCGAAGTACTCGCCATCGCCGGCGGACGCCCGGGCGTGCAGCACGCTCGATCCGAGGTCCTGCGGCTGGCCCGACCCGCCCGATGAGCGCACCGCCGTCGCGCGCACTTCGTATGACCCCGCTTCATCGGGCACGAAGGTGCCGTGGTATTCGCCGTCGCGGGTAACGGACCACTGCATCGGCACTTCGAACGTCTTGCCGGAGGGCGTCTTCACCTGCGCCAGCACCTGCGCGTCGTTGACCTCGGCGAACGCCGGATCGACGACCTCGGCGGTCAGCTTCATCGGCTCCCCCGGCTCGACGCGATCGACGGCCGTCGTAATCGCCACCGGATCGGGGACGCCGTCGACGAGCCAGCGCACCAGGCGCCGCCAGAAGGTGGCGTGCGTCGTGTCGGTCACGGGCACCGTCGCGTCCATCTTCCAGTTCCAGGAATCCTGGACGGCGAAGACCAGCGACTTGCCGCGGCCGTACCGCTGGAAGGCGAGCACAACGTGATCCTGCCGACCTTCGTCGACGGCGGTGAGAAGGACGGTGGCGCCAGGCTTCACCAGACGCACGGCATTGACGGCGCTCACGGTCGGCATCTCGTTCCACTTGGCGAGAGACGCCTCCTCGGTATCCGCCAGCTTGATCACGGGATACGAGGCGCCGGCGCGCGTAGGGCGCACCGACAGATTCGGAAAGAACAAGCCGGTGGCATCGCCGCGGGTATCTGTCGTGTCGAGCTCCACCGGCAGAACTTCCGCGACCGGCGTGCCGGCCCATCCACCCTCGGCAAACGAACGCCGGCCGCCAAGCATCAGCAGGCCGCCGCCGCGCTTGCTGACGAACTCGGCCAGCATGCGTAGCTGCTCCGGGGTGAACGATGCGGCTTCCACACTGCCGAGGATCAGCGCGCGATACCCGAACAGCTCCTCACGGGTCTTCGGAAACCCGCCCACCAGTTCGTCGGGACTGCCGACGCCGAGTCGCAGGTACTTGTCTTCGGCGGTTCGCTGCAGGATCACGACGTCGAGGTTCTGGTCGTCGTCGACCGCGCGCCGGATGAATTTCATCTCGAAGCGCGGCTCGCCCTCCAGATAGAGCACTTTCTCCCGACGATCGCGCGACCTCGACCAGGACGTCGCGCGTGTTGTTCTGCGTGACCTGCTCGCCTTGCTGAGCCGGCACCCGGAACCGGAACAGCCGCGCACCGGCGTCGGACGCGGTAAACGTGACGCGGACGGTCGCCGTCTCCCCGTCGGCGGGCAACTTGACCTGCTGGGAGCTGACAATCCGGCCGTCGTCTTCAACCTGCAGCGGCACGGTGACGCCGCTGAACCCGGTGTTGACGATCGCCACGTCGACGCTGAGCGACGTGCCCTTGAGCGTCAGCCGCGGCGTCTCCACGCGACTGATCTGGATGTCGCGCGCGAACCGATCCTGGCCGACGCCGACCGGGAAGACGGGAATGGAACGCGCCTTCAATCCGGCGAGCGACTCGTCGAGCGTCTGGTCGGATGTGTCCGCGCCGTCGGTGACCATCACCAGCCCGGCGAGCGGCAGCCCCGCCAGCTCGTCGCGGGCGCGCTCGAGTGCCGGCCCGAGCCGAGACGACGTGCCTTCATACTTGAGATCGGCGGCGTTCGCCAGCCGATCGGTGGACGAGGAAAAGCGGAAGAACCGCAGGACGAAGCGCTGCGACAGCGTCCGCAGAAGCGGACTGTCGGGGTTGCCGAACTGCTGTTGGACGAAATCGGTGCGGGGCTGCCCGTCACGATCCGCGATCGTCATGCTGCGCGAGTCGTCGATCAGGATGCCGAGAAAGTTCTGCTGCGGCACCGCGGCCTTCAAGATCAGCGAGGGCCGAAGCAGGCAGAACATCAGAAGCGCGATGACCCCGAGGCGCAGGACCACCAGCGCGAGCCGGTCGCGGCGCCGGCCTTCGATCGTGAGGCCGCGGTAGGTCACCAGCGCGGCACCGGCGAGCGCCGCAAGGATGATGACGGTCGTCATCATCGTGCGCGACGCGGCGAACGCGAAGTCGCCCTGCTCGAAGACGAGCCGCGGATATTTGAAGAGGAAGTCGAACACTAGCGCCATTCTATTGGAGGCCCACGGCCGGAGGCTAGTCCAACTTCCTCAGCGAACCGGCTGAAAAGGGCCCAGGTAAGGCCTGCCCTCCCAAATCCGGTAGGAAAAAGACAAAGGGGCGCCCTTGTCCCTACTCCGCCCGCAGCGTGGCGAGGGGCTTGTGCCTGAGGACGTCCATGCTCGCCAGCACCCCGATCGCGGCCACCAGGACGGTCGTCGCCCCGATCCCGTTGACGGTGATCAGAGGGGTCGCTACCCAGTTGAGGTCGAGCACGTAGCGGGAGGCGGCCCAGCTCAAGATCGTGGCGCCGAAGGCGCCGATCGTCCCGGCAATCGCCCCAAGCACTCCGTATTCCAGCAGCAGGATCGCGGCAATCAGCCGGCTGTTCGCACCGAGGGTCTTCAGGATCGCCGCCTCGTATACACGCCGGAACTTGGTTATCGAGACGGCGCCGGCCAGAATCAGGCTGCCACTGAGAAGGACCAGCGCGCCGATCGCGCTGACCGCCGGCGAAAGGGTGTCGACAAACCCCTGAATGGCGTCGAGAATCTCCCTGAGATCGATGACCGAGACATTTGGATACGCGGCGACGATGGCGCTCTGCATCTGCGCGCGGGCGACGATGTCGCTCGATCCTTTGAGGGCGGCGATGAACGAGTGCGGGGCGTTGTCGAGGGGACCAGGTCTGAAGACAATCACGAAGCCGCCGGCACGAAAGTCGCGGAAGTCCACCTCGCGGAAGCTCGTCACCCGTGCCGTGACAATGCGTCCGAGCACGTCGAACCGTATCTCGTCGTTGAGTTGAATGTCGAAGCGTCTTTGGAGGCTTTCTTCAATCGAGACCTCCGCCCGGCCCTCCCGGGAGGGGCCTTCCCACCACTCCCCGTCCACCAGCTGCTCGTTCGCTTCCAGGTTCGGCCGATAAGTCACGGTGAACTCCCGTGACAACCCGCCACGCTCGCGCACATCCTCGTAGCTGTTCAGGCTCACGTCGCGCCCGCGCACGCCGACGATCCGCGCGCGCAGGACCGGGATGTACCGGAGGGCGGTCCGGTCTCCCGGTTGATCCAGCAGTTTGTTCAGCCCCGACCGCTGGTCGCCCTGCACGTCGAGGAGAAAGGTGTCCGGCGCGCCTTCACCGAGTTGCACCGAGAAGTCACGAAGCAGATTCACCTGGATACTCTGAACCGTCAGGATGAAGAACGTGCCGAGTCCCACGGCGAGGAGAACGACGCGCGTTTGATTCCCCGGGCGGCCGAGGTGCAGCACCGCGTGACGCAAGGCGAACGAGCGTGAGTGTCGCAGAGGGCGCACGGCCCGGACGAGCGCGAAACCCGCCACGTCGAGGACGATTGCCACGGCGACGAACCCGCCGGCCAGAAGCAGTCCCGTCTGAAGCGACCCGGCCTGCCAGGACGCAACGGCAACCAGGGCCGCCGCCACCGCGGCAGTCACCACCCACTTCACCCAGTCGCGCCGGCGAGCCGGGGCCAGGTCCTCCCGCAGAAGCAACGTCGGCTTGACGTGGCGCACCTCGAGCAGCGGCACCAATGAAAACAACAGAGACACCAGCAGCCCGACGGCCACGCCTTGTGCGACGGCGCCCCTGGTCAGACCGATGTCCAGCTGAAGCAGCACCAGCGCCGCACCGCTCAGGAGAAGCGGGAAAGCGGCGATGAGAGCGCCGGCAAGCGCCACGCCGAGGGCGCTGCCGGCGAGTCCGAGCAACAGCACTTGCGTCAGATAGATAGTCAGGATCTGCCGGCCGGTACAGCCGACGCACTTCAGGATCGCGATGCTGCGGATCTTCTGCTGGATGAACACCCGCGTGACGCTCGACACGCCGATGCCTCCGAGAAGGAGGACAACCAGACCGACCAGGCTCAGGTAATTTTCGGTTCGTGTCAGATTCTCGGTCATCCGATCCTGTCGCCGGCGATACGAGCGGATGCTCACGTACTCGTTGGCGAAGGCGGCCTCGAGATCATCGGTCAGCGCGCCGAGCGCCTCGTCCGGGACCTTGAGGAGCATCTCGTAATCGACATCGCTGCCAAAGGTCAGGAGCCCGGTGGATGGCAGGTCGGCATGGTCGATGAACACACGCGGACCCAGCGTGAACACGCCGAGGCTTCGGCCGGGTTCCCGGGCGATGACGCCCCGTACCTCGAAGCGGCCCGCCCCAATCAGGATGTCGTCGCCGACTTCCACATTCAGCTGCGTCAGCAACTCGGGCCGGATCAGGGCGCCGCCGTTGCGAAGCAAATCGTGCGAGTACGTTCCCTCCCGGAGCGTCAGCGTTCCGTGGAAGGGGAACGCCTCCTGCACTGCCCGCAGCTCGATCATCCTGGTCACGGGGGTGGCGGCGTCCGTCCTCACCATCGTGTCGATCTCGATGGCCTCGGACGCTGCCGTGACTCGGCGGGTGATCAGCTCGCGTGCAATTGTTTCCTGCACTACAGGCGTGAAAGGACTGTTCGACCGGACCATCAGGTCGGCGGCCAAAAGGGCGCGTGCCTCGCTCGTGAGCACCATCCCGACGCTCTGGATGACGGAACGGATCGCGACAATCGACGCCACCCCGACGGCGATGCAGACGAAGAAGAAGACAAGGCGGCGCCACGACGCACGCACCTCGCGCAACGCCATACGGACGATGAAGGTCATCGTTGTAGAATTTCCTTGATGACGCGCATGGCTGGAACTGTCTGGTGGGCAGCGATATCAGCCGTCGTAGCGGCGGCGGTGGGACTCGCACAGACACCCGACACAGGGGGGAAGACCATCTGGGACGGAGTCTATACCAGCGAGCAGGCCGATCGGGGGCAGCTCGCGCTGCGGCAGCGGTGCACCGCGTGTCATGCGGACAGCGAGTGGTCCAGTGCGACGTTCATCAATCGGTGGGCGGGGCGCTCGATTGTCACCCTGTACGACAACATCCGGTTGACGATGCCGTACAACGCCCCGGCCGGACTGAGCAGGGAGGAGTACAGCGACATCGTCGCCACGATGCTCAGGCTGAACGGCGCCCCTCCCGGGGACGTTCCACTGCCAAGCGACGTCGAAGGGCTTCAGCACATCGCTGTGACCGCGAAGCAGAATCGATAGAGCGATCGTCAGTCGTCATCGCTTGACCGGCACAATCCGAAGCACCTTGTCATCTCCAGGCATCGGTTGACGCCGGGTGTCGCGATTGCTCGTCCCCACGTAGATCGCGCCATCGGGGCCAACGGTCATGCCGCGCAGACGACCGTAGACGGACGGTTCCTGTTCCCCGACGCGCCAGATTCGCGTATTGAACCAACGCTCGATGCCTGTCACCCGGTTCGGATTGGCAGAATCCTGGAAGCGGATCCGGATCAGCGCCTCTCCCCACAGAGTGCTGAGGAACAGATCGCCCTTGAACTCCGGCATCAGGTCGGCGTTGTAAAACAGCAGGTCACCAGGGGGCACAGACGGAATCCACGACAGAATCGGATCCACGAAACCGGGTTTGCCTGGAGCGCCGATGACCAGCGGCCAGCCGTAGTTACCCGCCTTTCGAATGATGTTGAGCTCGTCGTACGCGGCGATTTTCGGCTGCTGCCACTCGCCAGTCGGACCGTGGTCTCCGGCAAAGAGGGCACCGTCGGCCGGGCGGAACGCGAGTCCCTGCGGATTTCGCAGTCCGTACGCCCAGATGGGATTGCCGGGGAACGGATTGTCCTGCGGGATCTTGCCGTCGGGCGCTATCCGCAGGATGCTGCCGCCGGGGTTGTTCAAGTCCTGGGCGCGAGCGCGGGTTCCAGCCTCACCGGCGCCGATATAAAGCATGCCATCGGGCCCGAACCGAATCCGCCCGCCGTTGTGGTTTCCTGCCGAAGGCAGACCATCAATCAGCACTTCCTCGCCGGTACCGCGTCCTCCAACCTCACGGAACCGGCTGACGCGGTTGACCGACTGGTCGCCCTTCTTTGCCGTGTACATGACATACACCCACGGCTGTTCGGGAAACTGCGGATGGAGGGCAACCCCGAACAGGCCGCGCTCGCGGGTTTCCGCGTTCACGTTGGGAAGGACGGCCCACGGAGTCGGGTCGAGCGTGCCATTCGCGCTCACGACACGGATCCGGCCGGGCTTTTCGGTCAGGAAGAGCCGCTTATCGGGAGCGAACTGCAGACCCCAGACCACGTCCAGACCATCGAGAAATGTTTCAACCCTCACACCGGGCGGCTGAGCGTAGTACGCCTCCAGGGGCGCTGGCGGCGGAGTGCTGAGCGCGGGGCGGTCGTCCGCCGGCATCTGACTACCGGCTGCGATCGTCAGGAAGGAGATGACGATTGACGCGCCAAGAGAGGCGACAGGCCAACGACGCTTGATCATGGTCGAGAAGACATCGGAATCGATCGAGTTTAGCATGTGAGCCTCGACACATTCCGGGACGCGCGTCCTGACAGCGGACAATTCGCCGTAGACTAGAGCCGATGCATTTGCGCCTCGCGCGCGACGGATCGTCGGTCCGGCCTGTGTGGGCTGCGGTGGCCCTCGCCGCCACGCTGTTGTGCGCCGGATCGGGTTTGTCTGCACAGCGATTTCGGCGGGACTTTCGGATGGCGACCACCGAATCCTTCGACGGCGCGTTTCAGTTCTGCCGAGTCGCGTATCGCGGGAATCGGGAGCGCGGCAGCGGCTGGAGTACCGACTATCCGAATGCCGACTTGAACCTGTCGACCAGGCTCGGGGAGCTGACCAAGACGCCGATCAGCATCGACAAGCGCACGAGCGACCCGAATCACGTCATCGTGCGGCTAGTCGATCCACTGCTGTTCCGGTGTCCGTTCGTCATGATGGCCGAAGTCGGCACGCTTTTTTTCAACGAACAGGATGCTGCCAATCTTCGCGCGTACCTGATGAAGGGCGGGTTCCTGTGGGTTGATGATTTCTGGGGTCAGTCGGCCTGGGCGAACTGGGAGAGCGAGATTCGAAAGGTTCTGCCGTCCGGCCAATACCCGATCACCGATCTGCCGCTCGATCACACGATCTTTCACCAGGTCTACACCGTCTCGACGATTCCCCAGATCCCCTCGATCAATTACTGGTTGGGGAGCGGTGGCGACACGTCCGAACGGGGGGCCGATAGCCGGCCGCCCCACGTTCGCGGCATCTCCGACGAGCGGGGCCGTCTGATGGTTCTGATGACGCACAATACCGATTTCGGCGATTCGTGGGAGCGCGAGGGCGTGAGCCACGAGTACTTCCTGGCGTTCTCCGTCGCCGGGTACGCGTTCGGCACCAATGCGCTCGTCTATTCGATGACGCACTGAGTGCACCCGGCTAGGCCCGTCACCCTCCTGGCGTCCAGATCCGCGACGCGGGGCCGCCCGCGAGAGCGATCATCAACTCGTTGAGCCGCTTCACGAACGTCGCGGGGTCGTCGAGCTGCCCGCCCTTCGGCCAACGTCGCCTGATCGAACAGAAGGTGGCTCCAGTCCGAGAACCTGCCGGTGTCGGCTTCGTGCTTCAGACGCTCCACAATCGGGTGGGACGGGTTGACCTCGAGGATACGCTTGATGGTCGGCACGTTCTGTCCCGAGGCTTTCAGGAGACGCTCCAGATTCCTGCTCATCCCGTGCTCGTCGCTGACCAGGCAGGCCGGTGAGCTGGTGAGGCGATGCGTCGCGCGCACGCCACTGGCCCGCTCTTTGAGCACCGTCTGCATACGCTCCAGCAGGTCCTTGTACTCACCTTCGTGCTGCCTGGATCCGGCGAATCGGTCTGGTCCCCGACCTTGCTCAGATCGAGGTCTCCTCTCGCAACCGATCGCAGCGCCTTGCCCTCGAACTCCGTCAGCGCCGAGACGACCCATTCGTCCACCCGGTCGTACATCAACAGCACCTCGACGCCCAGCTTTCTGAACACTTCAAGATGCGGGCTGTTCCTCGCGGCCGACAAGCCGTCGGCCGTAATGTAGTAGATGGCGTCCTGGCCTTCCTTCATCCGGCCGAGGTATGCGGAGAGGGAGACTGTTTGGGCTTCCGATTCGTCGTGCGTCGAGGCGAATCGAAGGAGCTTGGCGATGCGACTCCTGTTGCCGGCATCCTCTGCCGCGCCCTCCTTGAACACACGGCCGAACTCCCTCCAGAACGTCGCGTACTTGTCAGGGTGGTGCTCGGCGAGATCGTCAAGCAGCCCGAGAATGCGCTTGATCGACGCGGCGCGAATCGTCTCCACGTCCCGCGACTGCTGCAGGATCTCACGCGAGACGTTGAGCGACAGATCGCTCGAGTCGATCACCCCGCGGACGAACCGCAGATATGCCGGCATCAGGTGCTCGGCATCGTCCATGACGAAGACGCGCCGGACATACAGCTTGATGCCGTGACGGTGATCGCGGTCCCAGAGATCGTAGGGCGCCCGTTGCGGGATGAACAGGAGCTGCGTGTATTCCTGTCGGCCCTCCACCTTGGCAGTGGCTGTACGCCAGCGGCGGCTCGAAGTCGTGCGCGACATGCTTGTAGAACTCGTGGTACTGGGACTCGGTGATCTCCGACTTGGGCCGGGCCCACAGTGCCGAGGCCTGGTTGATCTGTTCGTCCTCCTCGGTCGGCACCTGCGCGCGCGCTGTCTGATCCCACTCCTCCTTCTTCATCAGAATGGGCACCGTAATGTGGTCGGAGTACTTGCGCAGAATGGTCCGAAGTGCCGATCCTGAGAGGAGTTCGTCCTCTGCCGGGCGCAGGCTGCAGAATCACGTCGGTGCCACGCCCGTCCTTATGGGTCGCTTCGATGCTGTACTCGCCTTCCCCGGCGCTCTCCCACAGCACGCTCTCATCGGCCGTGAGGCCGGCTCGCCGCGTCACCAGTGTCACCTTGTCGGCAACGATGAAGGACGAGTAGAAGCCCACGCCGAACTGCCCGATCAGCTGCGCGTCCTTGGCGGCGTCGGCGTTGAGATGCTGGAAGAACTCACGCGTCCCGGACTTGGCGATGGTGCCGATATGCGCGATGACCTCATCTGCGCGACATGCCAATGCCGTTGTCGGAGACGGTGATCGTGCGGGTGTTCTTGTCGTAGCTGACGCGAATCCTCAAAGCCGTATCGTCTTCGAGCAGCGCCGCGTTCGCGATGGCATCGAAACGCAGCCTGTCGCAGGCGTCCGAGGCATTCGACACCAGCTCTCGCAGGAAGATCTCCTTGTTCCCATACAAGGAGTGAATCATCAGGTTGAGGAGTTGAGTGACCTCGGCCTGGAAGCCGAGCGTTTCCTTGGCAGGCGCTTCGTTCATTCGTGTCTCCTCCGGCCGGGACGCGCACGGACCGCCAGGCTCCCCCAGGAGGCCCGACGATCCTTACCGATCATATACAGAGAATCTTGTTCGTGAGGGGACGGCACTCTGCCTTCAAACACCCGCGCGCTCCTTCAAGGCAGCCGATGGTCACACGCGACCGTCGGAGAACAGAGGAGGCTTTTCGGCAGCAAGTCAGTCGGAGAAGCCAGCCATGGCGGCAGCAGGCCGATGACGTCAGGGCATGGCCCGCGCCGCCGAATTACCGCCGATCGGCGCGATTCCTCAGCAAGTCTGGTATTGGTTTTCCTATGCTCCCTGCCGAACTGTGCAATTCTGAACAGGCAGAAACCGACCCGTGTGCTACTTTGTCCTACATGCCTATTCCCCATCGCACCGAACTCCGGCAGCTGCTCCTGCAAACCCAGCGCGACCTGGTGGCGCAGACGCAGCTGAGAACCCTGTTGACGGTCGCCGAGAAAGCCGTCGCTGAGGATCGGCAACAACTGCGGGCGTTCAAAGCTCGAATCAAGCGCACGAGACTAGCCGGCTGACCGATGTCCTTCCGATGTACGGTAATCGGCCGCCTCACGCCATCGATACCGCCGACGTTTTGAAGCTGCTCTCGCCGATCTGAACGTCGGGTTTAGTCATCATCGAACACTTGACGCGATTTGCGTGCCGGTGAGGCCGGCGCCGTGGAGGCGTTGCTGCGCCGCCTCGGCTTCACTGCGGGACGCGAACGGACCGGAGACCACCTGCTGCCAGCTGTCGGAGACGCGGCGGCGCATCGGCAGCCCGAGCGCCGCGACCTGGCTCGCCACTGCCGCCGCGCGCGCGTCGGTCCGAAAAGATGCCACCACGATGTCGAAGCGCTCACCAGTGGATATCGCCGCGGGTGCGGACGGCGCAGCAATACTCGCGGATGGGCCCGTGCTCGCCGGCGGCCTTGGTGTTTCAGCGGTCGGCGTTGCTGGCGGTGCGACTGCGTCGGCAGGCGCCGGGTCGGGAGGCGCGCTGGACGCACGAGTCGCAGACGACGTCGAGGTTACTACCGAGGAAGGCGTCTGAGTCGCCGGCGGTCGAGTCCAACGAATGCCGAACAAGAGGGCCACGGCCGCAAGGGTGAGGCAGGTCGCCAGCACGAGATACCTTCCCCGGTGTGGTGCCTTGGCCGGCCACGCGAACGCGCTGAACCCGACAGGAGCGGTCTCGTCAGCAGCTTCGACGATCGAGGCAGCGGTCTCCGAACTGGACCACGTGTCGGTCCAGAATTCATCGGGTCCGGCTTGCGTGCTTCGCGCGGTCGCGTTCACATTCACCGGTGTCCTGGTCGCTCCGACGCCCAGCATGCGCGCTGCCGTCAGGATCAGCGGGCGGTCGACGAGGCGCACTCGAGACGCATAGGCCTCTTCGAGCGAGCGATCGCACAGCAGGTTGATCACCCGCGGCAGGCCAGCCGAGAGCTGTGACACGGCGTGCATCGCGTCGGGCGTGAACTCGACGCTCGCGTTCGTTGCCGCCCAGTCGGCGAGCTCCCGTGCCAGCTCTGTCGCGCCGGACAGCTGAGACGGCGGCTTGCCGTCGCGGGCCAGCGCGAGCCGGTGAATGATGTACTGCTTCACCTCGTCCCTGGTCAGCGGCTCCAGGCGGAACCGCCGCGACACGCGCTGCTGCAGCTGACGCAACTCCGGACGGGAGAGCAGCGGCTCCAGATCCGTTTGCCCGACGAGGATGATCTGGAGAAGCGTACCGCGCTCGTCGTCGATGTTCGAGAGGAGTCGGATCTGCTCGAGGACGTCAGGCTGCACATGCTGGGCCTCGTCGATGATGACGACGGCGTGCGCCTGGATCGGGGCCAGCGAGCGGAGAAACGCGTGCAGCGTCTGGATCAGTTCGTGACGGCTCGCCTCGGTGAGCTTGGCCCGATCCTTCGAGATGAGCGCCGAAGTCCTGGAGCAACTGCCTTCAGTAGATCGTCGCGTTCGAGCAGCGGGTCGTTGATGACCGAGAGAAACGTCTTGCGAGGGAGCCGCTGAAGCACAGTCCGGCACAGCAGCGTCTTGCCGGTGCCGATCTCGCCAGTGATGACGACCAGCGGCTCACGCCGCTCGAGCGCGTAGGCAACCTGTGCGAGCGCCGCCGAGTGCGACGCGCTCGCGAACAGGAAACGAGGGTCGGGAGCGAGGCTGAACGGCGCCTCGGTCAATCCAAAAAACGGCTCGTATCCCTCCACTCGCCGGGGTTGCCCAGATGTAGCCACGGCCTCATTCTATGCATCGAGACCCGAAAGTACGAACACTTTCGTTATCAGGATCTGCCACCGGCATGCCAACCAGATGGAAGTGGCTATTGCTGTGCGGCCCCTTCTTATCAGGGCTCAAGCGGGACCATACGAATTGTTGACCTCTTTCCTCGCATCCCTTTGCTAGACCCTAGTCCTATCGCTCACCGCAACGAGGATGGTTGGACCTTGGCAAATATCGTTCGGCTCAACCGCCGCCGATACCGTCGCGTTTCGATGATGAGCCCACCTGAAATCCGGGAGGCCGATGTCTGACGACAAGTGGTCCTGGCGTGATGGTTGCAGCGGAACCTGGTTGCTAGAACGCAATCTCATCGGTAATTGGAGGAGCACGTGAAGAAATACATCCTTACGAACGCCGCCGCGGTCATGTTTCTGGGAGCGCTCGCATCCGCGCAAACGCCAGGCCCTCCTCCAACCCAACAGGAACGACTCACAGCTGATCGGCAAAGTGCGATCGTGACGCTTGTCGGGTGCGTCCAGCGCGAAGCCGACGTGCCGGGCCGACGACCGGATATCGTCGAGCGCGCGGGCATTTTGAAGGACTACCTCCTCACCGGCGCAACGCTAGCCCCGCCCAGCGTCTTCGATGCCCGCACGACTGGCGGCCCCACCAGGGATACTCCAGTCGGCACGGCGGGCAGCCCTCAAACGCCAGTGACGGGACCCATCTACAAGATCGAAGGCATATCAGCCGATCGCCTGCGTGAGTTAATCGGTAAGCGTGTTGAGGTGACCGGCCGGATCGACGAAGACGACATGCGCGAGGTTCGCAGCACCGCCGGTAGTCTCACGGCCGCTCCGGGCACGAACGCCCCCGTCAAGGATGGCGACGGCGACACGCCGGAGTTCGAGGCAACGGTGATTAATGAAATTGGTGGCATCTGCGAAGGTGGACGGTAGCACGCTCTCACGGCCCATTCGCCGTGCGTCTTTGCCTCGGATCAAAAGTTCTCCCTAGAGAGGGAGGTTTCTCGAGGTTTCCTGGGGTTACGTTGATAGCGTTTCGTCGATCTCGCGAGAAACGACATTCCTGTGTTGTCCGGCGCGGTCTCCAGACCTCAGCTTCTTCAGTGCTTCGACGCCCATGACATCCCCAGATCGGCTCTCTGACATTCTTACGCCGGCGCTCGTCGTGGACGTCAACGCGCTCGAGCGCAACATACGGAAGATGGCCGAGTTCTTTGCGCCCCGCCGTTGCCAGCTGCGCCCGCACTTCAAGGCGCACAAGACACCGGAGATCGCCCGCCGCCAGCTCGCAGCGGGAGCGTGCAGCGGTCTGACCTGCGCGACGGTGTTCGAGGCCGAGTTCGCGGCTCGGTTATGCGACGACATCCTCATCGCGAACGAAGTCCTCGGTGCCGACAGCTGTCGCCGTGTGGCGACGCTTGCGAAGCGGGTACGCATGACGGTGGCTGTCGACTCGACCATCGGGCTGAACGCCATCAGTGTGGCGGCGCGGGAGGCGGGTGCCATGATCGGCGTGCTCGTGGACGTGAACGTTGGCCAGAACAGATGTGGTGTCGCGCCCGGCGACAGTGCGGTCACGCTCGGGACACTCGTCGCCGTCGCGCCTGGCGTCACCCTGCGGGGACTGATGGGGTACGAGGGGCACGCGGTCGCCATCGCGAATCGGCGCGAACGGGAAGCGGCCGTCTGCGCCTCGCTGCGCCAGCTCCTGACGACCAAACGCATGTTCGACGAGGCGGGACTCGCGACGACGACGATCTCGGCCGGCGGCACCGGCAGCTTCGACATCGGCGGCGCGATGGACGGAATCACCGAGATCCAGGCAGGCTCGTACGCGTTGATGGACACCGATTACGCGCGACTCGACCTTCCATTCGAACACTCACTGTTCGTGCTTGGCACGGTCGTCAGCCGTCCGGCGCCGGAGCGGTGCGTCGCCGACTGCGGCCACAAGTCATGCACGAAGGATCACGGCCTTCCGTCGGTCAAGGACATTCCCGGCGCGTCCGTGCTCGCCCTCAACGACGAACACGCGACCATCGCGCTGCCGCCTGAGTGCACTCTGGCGATCGGCGATCGCATCCAGCTGCTGCCCTCGCATGTTGACCCGACGATGAACCTGCATGACGTGGTCTACGCCATTGACGGCGACGAGGTGATTGGGGCCTGGCCCGTCGCCGCCCGCGGCTACGCCGGAGCGGAGCGCTAACGGTCTTGTAGCTGCGCTATCGGAGGCTCTCGACCGGAATATCGAAGTGCACGGTATTCACGTCACCGGCACTCTGAAACTGAACCCAGACTCGATAGGCGCCCGGCCGTGGGAAGACGATCTCAAACTCCACTCGCGGCCCGCCATCGGCGAGAAATGGGTGTTCGTGCATCATGTCGATCAGGTCGTTACTCGCCACGAGCATGTGACCCCATACCCCCAGGTACCTCTGAAGCCCGTGCTCGCCCTCGACGACGAAGCGCAGCTGCGTCCGCTCGGTCGCGACCGGCTGTGCGGGAATCGTATTGAGTGACACTCTGAGATTCGTCGCGTCTTTGGAGGAATAGTCGCGATTGAGATGAACGGGTGGTGGAGGCTCGCCTCGAACGAACACGGTTTCGCTGGAGAGCTGGGGCATGCCGCCGTCTGGAAAAAAATCTCCCAGGACGCGATACATGCCCGGTCTTGGAAACGTGATCGGATACTGAAACACGCCATCGACGACCAGCGATGGGTGGCCGTGTTCAAAAAACTGCAGGTCCTGGCTCACCACGAATGCGTGAAAGAGCTTCTCGTGGACAAGATTGAAACCGCTGACCAGGCGATCCTTCCACGGGTCGTGGACCGAGAACTGCAGGACCGCCTGCCGCCCCGGCTGCGGCGTCTCCGGAATAGTGACAACATCGGTGTGGAACTCGACCGGCTCCGGAACGCCTGGAACCAAAGCCATTCCACAACGGCGACACTTCCCGGCTCTGTCCGAACGGACGTCGGGATCCATCGGGCAGCTGTAGACGACCGCCTGAGAAGGATCGAAAACCGGCGCATTCTCTGAGATGTGCTGTGCAACAAGCGGCGCGCCGCGCACAGCCTGGTCCGAGGGTGCCGCCAGGCAGTAGGTAACGACAGCCACCAGGCCCATCGGCGGTATGTGCATGCTTTCTTTGTAAGTCCATTTGGTGCGCGTGTCAAAGAACGATCTGCTAACCTCGACCAGTGAGACGCGCGCTGCTGCTCCTCCTCGCCAACATGCAGCTCAGCGCCCTTGCCGAGGCGCACGGCACCGGCGCAACGATCACGTGGAATCGGGAGATCTCACGGATCGTCTACGACAAGTGCGCGTCGTGTCATCGGCCCCAGGGGCCCGCGTTCTCGTTGACGACATTCCTCGACGTGCAGCCGCGCGGAACGGCAATCAAGGATGTCGTGCTTTCACGCCGGATGCCACCGTGGGGAGCGGTCAAGGGGTTTGGGCAGTTCCGCAACGACCAGGCGCTGTCGCAGGAGCAGATCGAGCTGATCACGAAGTGGGTTGATGGCGGCATCAGGCGTGGCAACAACGCGAGCATGCTGCCGAAGATGCCGGACTTCAAACCGGACGCACCGTTCGCCGCTTCACGCGATGCGCTTCGGGTCAGCGGGCGATTCACCCTCGTGCGCGCGATGGTATTGGACGGGCTGCTCCCCGAGCGCATCCCGGCAGACCAGTCAATGCAGGTTGTCGCGGTGATGCCAAGTGGACATGTGGAACCTCTTGTGTGGCTGCATGGCTACGACGCGCGCCATTCCCATCCCTTCCTCTTCAGGCGACCGCTTCACCTTCCCGCGGGAGCAGTCATTCAAGGCGTGCCGTCGGACGCGGTCATCGCGCTGATTGCCAGCTCATGACAGTGTTCTGACGAACAGTTCAGGAAGACTTCAGGTACCAGGCTCCGATTCTTTACTAGAATTTCCTTCGAGCAGCGCTTGCGTACTCATGCTGCTGGAGGATGATGCATGACGTCTCGTCGTTGCCGGCCGGCCTTCGCAGTCGCTGTTCTGTCCATGTTGCTTGCGACAGCAGGAGCAGTGTCCGGGCAGGCGCCCCAGACCCAGGCGCCGATGAACATGGCCAACATGGATCACCGCGGCGGCATACGAGGTTCGGTCCGCGGAGCGGACAATGCACCTGTTGCCGATACCGCGGTGACGGCCGTGGACGCAACGAATGGCGCGCGCTTCGAAGCGATGACCGATGCCCAGGGCGCGTATGCCTTCGGAGCCCTACCGGTGGGAAGCTACAACATCACTGTGTTGTCCGCCGGGCTGACCGCGTTCCGGCGGCAGGGTGTGGCGGTCACCGCCGACCAGACCGTGCAGCTCGACATCACGCTCGATGCCGCGTCCGCTTCACAAGCGGCCGACGCCGAGCGGCAGGACCTGCTCCAGCAGGTGGCCGACCTCAAACAGCGCGTCACGGACCTGGAATCGAACACCGTGCTCTCGGAGCCCGAGACACGCGTGCGGCGGGTCGAAGTCTACGTCGACGAGAACGGCAACGAGTACGACGAGCCGGTGCCCGGGGCGAAGCCGGCGATCACCTATCGGCGCGAGCGCGTATATCGCCGTCAGACCATCAACGAGAAGATTGAAGAGGCGCTGGCCGACGCCGAGAAGAACAGCGTGGGCATCGGCGTCGATGCCGCCATCACGACGCAGTACGCCAAGCGCACGAAGGGCGGCGCCGACCGGGTGGACAATCATGCGTACGCCCTGGCGTCCGCCGATCTGTTTTTCACGGCCGGGATCGCGCAGCACACGGTGTTCTTCGCCGACATCGTCGCCCTGAGCGGCGCGCCGCCGGACGCGGAGATCCCGAGCCTCACGCTGTTGAACGGATACACGGCCCGCCTGGTTCGGCAGAACGAACTGAACCTCCGCGAGGTGTGGTTGCGGACGGAGCTCTTCGGCCAGCGGCTGGCCCTGACGACGGGGCGCCTCGACCTCACCAACTACTTCGATGCGAACGCATTGTCCAACGATGAGAGCACGCAGTTCCTCAGCGACGCGCTCGTCAACAACCAGATGCTGGGCCTCTCCAGCAACGGCACCGGCATCGCCGCCGAGTTCGACCCGAAAAACGGCTTCCGGCTGAAGTTCGGCTTGCAGCAGAGCAACACGGACGCGACCAACCTGTCGGATTCGATGTACACGTTGAGCGAGGTCGGTTATACGTTCACGCCGCTCGCCTTGCCAGAGGGCAGCTATCGGCTCTGGTTCAGGACCGACAATACCTCGGACGACATCCGCAAGGGCGTCGGGATCAGCGTCGATCAGAAGCTGACGAATGCCGTCGGCCTGTTTGCGCGCTACGGCACGCAGGATCTCGACGACGACGGCCGCGATCACTACTGGAGCGCCGGCGTCGGCTTCCAGAACGGCTTCATCTTCAATCCCCAGGACACCTGGGGTGTCGGCTATTCACAGATGAGGCTGCAATCCGGGGATCGTGAGAAGCTGGTGGAGGGCTACTACAACCTGCTCCTCACGGATCGGCTGCGGCTGTCGTTTCATCTTACGCATGCGCTCGAGACGCCGGTTGGGGGAGAGAAATTCGGCTACCTGCTGCCGGGCGTCCGGCTGCAGGCCGCGTTCTAGGTTCGGGGTCAGGCCAGGAGCAACTGCCATGTTCAACACGATACGACGCATCGTCATCGCCAGCTTCATCGCGGCGGGAGTCGCGGCCGGCGCCAGCTCCGCTCTCGACGCTCAAGGAGTCAAGATCTCCGATCCGACGTCGGTGGTCATGATCGTCAACCGGGACTCGAACGACATCGGGTTCATGGACATCAAGACCAACAAGATGATCGGGAACGTGTTCCTGGGCAACAATGTCAACCCGCACATGGTGATGATGTCGCCGGACGGCCGCTACGTCGTCACCGGCGGCACGCGCGCCAACAAGGCGTTCATCATCGACACGCGAACGTTGCAGCTCGTCAAGGTGATCCCGACGGACATTGCGCCAGAGCACCTCGCGTTCTCGCCCGATAGCCGCTGGTACTATCAGGGTAATCCGGATGGCGATTCGATCTCGGTGATCGACATGCAGTCGCTCAGCAAGATCAAGACCATCCCCGGGTTCGTCGAGCCGCTCAACGTCACCTTTCTGCCCGACGGCTCGAAAGCCTATATCGGCAACTACGGCGCGCACTGGGTCGGGGTCATCGACGTGCGGCGGCACGAGCTGCTGAAGAAGATCCAGGTCGGCAGCATGCCGGCGGTCTCGAAGCTGGACCCGGCCAAGTACCTGAGCGAGATCAAGGGGATCAACATCGCCGCGCCATCCATCGACGGCCGCTTCCTGTACGCGGCCGACAGCGACCTGGCCATCGTCGGTGTCATCGACACCCGAGAAGACAAGGTGATCAAGACGATCCGCGTGGGGCGGGATCCGTGGCGCATCTACATGAGCCACGACGGCAAGTACGGCATTACCGCCAACAACGGCGACCAGACCATCTCGATCATCGATACGAGGTCAAACACTGTCGCGGCGACGCTCGAGGCGGGTCCGGACATGACCGGCATCAACTTCGCGGGCGGCAAGGCCTATGTCATCAGCTCGACGAGCGGATTCGTCTACGTCTACGACATGTCCAGTCTGAAACCGGCCGGGCGCATCAGGATCGGCGTCAACATTCAGTTGGAAACGGCGACGACCGATGCCCAGGATCGAAAGATCTATCTGGCGGAATCGACCAACCACGAGGTCGTGATCATCGATTCCATGGACAACTCCATCCAGCGCGTCAGGAACGTGGGGCTCTTTCCATGGGGCACGCACATCATGGATAGTAAGGACAACTACTGCCACTGAGACCGGACGAGAGGCTGCCTGCCAGCCGTGCCGGCTGGCAGCCTGATTCCACAGCACGGATATGCCGTGTCCCCTTCGCCCCACGTTCGTCGGCACCGCGCTGCTCGTGGTCCTGATCTGCGCCAATCCGTTGGGTCAGAGCATTCGGGATCGCATACGCCTGAGCAGGGACAAGCAAACGCCCATTACCGAAGCCCAGGCCAACGAGCTTACCCTCACGCTCAACGACGCGGCGGTCCGCCCAATCCAGGTCTGGATCCGCACCGCCGGCACAATCGACGGAACGGGTCGAAACATCACCGCGTCCCTCTTCGGAGCGACTGCCGGTCACATCAAGGTGGGCCAGCGCGTCCGCGCGTTTCCGCCAGCGTCGCGGTCGTCGATGTTCCAGGCAAAGATCACGAAGGTGGCGATACAGGGCGACAGGACGTTGGTCACGGCCGTGCTCTCAGGTCCCGCGCACGAGGGGAGCTTGCGCTACATCCTCGAGATCGTGACCGAGCCGCTGGAATCTCTTTCGGTGCCGAACGAAGCAATCATCGAGGCCGACGGCAAGCACGTGGTCTACGTTCAAGCCGAAAAGGGCCGATACCTGCCACGGGAGATTGAGCCCGGTCTCCAAGGCGAGCTGTACACGCAGGTGCTGAATGGCCTGAAGGCCGGCGAGCAGGTCGTGACGTTCGGGAGCTTCTTTATCGACGCCGATCACAAGCTGAAGGGCTTCTAAGTCCAAGCAATGATCACCGCCATCATCCGGGGAGTCATCCAGCACCGTTGGCTGGTCTGGGCCCTCACCGGCTCACTGGTCGTCCTGAGCGCCTACGCGCTACGCACCGCGCCGCTCGACGCCATCCCCGACATCGCCGATCCCCAGGTGATCGTCTACTCGAAGTGGGCCCGTAGCCCGCTCGTCATCGAAACCGAGGTGACCGAGCCGATCATCCGGGCGCTCGCCGGCTCGCCGGAGATCCAGTCGATCCGCGGCACCTCGCACATGGGGTACTCCTTCGTCTACGTCATCCTGCGTGATGCGGGACGGCGGGCGGCGGTTCGCCAGTATGTCGCCGACCGGCTGAGCGCCATCCGGACGCAGCTTCCCGTCGACGCCAACGTCGTCATCGGGCCCAATGCAAGCAGCGTCGGCTGGATCTTCCAATACGCGCTCGTCGACAAGGAGCGCACTCGCGACTTGCGCGAACTGCGGCTGTTGAACGAGAGCACGGTCAAGCCGGCGCTGCAGTCGGCAGCCGGTGTGGCGGAAGTCGCGTCGGTGGGCGGGCTCGAGAAGCAGTTTCAGGTGCGATTGCTGCCACCGCTCTTGGGGGAGCGCGGAATCACCCTCCGGCAGGTCATTACCGCCTTTCAGGGCGCGTTCCAGGAGGCGGGGGGCCGCACCATCGAGGTGACGAACCGGGAGTACCAGCTGCGGGGGTCGGTGAACACCGACGACCTTGACCAGCTCGAATACCTGGTGCTCGGCCGCGATAAGTCCGGACAGGCCGTCCACCTGCGTGACGTCGGGTACCTGCAGGTGGGCTACGACCTTCGCCGGGGCATCGCCGACCTTGACGGCGAGGGCGAGGTCGTGGGTGGCATCGCCATCATGGAACAAGGACGCAACGTCCTCGCGGTCACCAGCGCGCTGCAGGAGAAGCTCCGGCAGATCCTGCCGTCGCTGCCACCAGGAATCGAAGTCGTCACCACCTACGACCGCTCGTCGCTCATCTGGGACACGCTCCTGAGCTTCTTCCAGGCCATCGGCTACGAGCTGATCGTGGTGATCGTCGTCATCGCGCTTGCGCTGAAGAACGTTCGCGCGGCGGTGGCGCCGGTATCCATTCTCCTGCTCGGAACGCTGTTCACCGCGCTGCCGCTGTCGGCATTCGACCAGACGATCAACCTGTTCGCGCTCGCCGGTCTCTCGATCGCCATTGGCGAGATGGCTGACGCGACGATTGTGATCGTCGAGAACTGCACGGCGGAGCTGGCACGACGCGGCGAGGTCACGGCGGCCGAGCGCAGGGAGACAATCATCCGCGCCACTGCCAAGATGACCCGCCCGCTGCTGTTCTCGATGCTGATCATCGTGACCTCGTTCCTACCGATCTTCTTCCTGGGCGCGCGCGAGGGACGCCTCTTCAACCCGCTGGCGTTCAGCAAGACGTTCGCGATGGCGTTCTCGACGCTGCTGACGCTGTTTCTGCTGCCGGCAATCATCGCGTGGGTCTTCAGGCGCCATGTCGCGCCTGCCAGCGGCCCGACGGAGAGCCGCTTTGTTCACGCCTACCGTCACGCGCTGATCCGCACGATCCGCTATCGCTACGCATTCGCGGCTGTCAGCACCGTGCTGCTCATCGCGGCGGCGATCGTGATGGCCGGCTTTCAGAAGGACTACATGCCGGAGATGGAGGAAGGCTCGATCCTCTACATGCCGACGACGCTGCCCGGACTTCCGTCGAAGGAAGCTGGCTGGATCCTGCAGCAGATGGACAAGAAGCTGAAGGCGTTTCCAGAGGTGCAACGCGTCTTCGGCAAGCTCGGTCGGGCGGATACCGCAACCGATCCTGCCCCCGTCGAGATGATCGAGACCACGGTCACGCTGAAGCCTCAGTCGCAGTGGCGCGAGGGAATGACCAAGGACCGACTCGTCGCCGAGATGAACGAAGCGATGCAGGTGATCGGCTACGTCAACAGCTGGACGCAGCCGATCAACACGCGCGTCATGATGCAGGACACCGGTATTCAAACGCCGGTTGGCATCAAGGTAAAGGGGGCCGAGTTGGCGGTCGTCGAGGAGGTGGCCAAGACGGTCGAAGGGCTGCTCAAGGACATGCCGGGGACGCAGGCGGTCATCGCCGAACGCATCTCGCGCGGCTACTTCGTGGACGCCCGGCTCGACCTCGAGCGCATGGCTGCGCGCGGCGTGACCGTCGATGAAGCCATGCAGACCGTCCAGTTTGCCATTGGCGGTGACAACGTCGTCGGGATCAGGCAGCCGGACAAGACCATCGTGCCGTTGGCCATCCAGTACTCGCCCGAATACGTGGACACGCTGGCGAAAGTCAGGGATACACCCGTGATCACGGCCGGTGGCCGCCCGGTGCCGCTTGGGGAGATCGCCGACGTGGCAGTGCGCGAGGCGCCAGAGATGATCCGGAACGACAATGGCGATCTGGCCGGGTACGTCTACGTCTACCTCGACGCCGTGACCGCACCGGAGTACGTTGAACGAGCACAGGAATACCTGCGAACCAGGCTCACCATGCCGCCGGGGTATGCCATCGAGTGGACGGGTCTATATCAGTACTCGGAGGACGCGCGCTCGACCCTGCGCATCGTCGTGCCGATCACGCTGGCCATCATGTTCGCGCTGCTCGTCATGGCGTTCCATTCCATTGCTCACAGTGCGCTCATCATGCTGTCGGCGCCATTCGCCCTCGTGGGCGGCGTCTGGCTCCAGTGGTATCAGGGGTACTCCATGACCACGGCGGTGATCATCGGGTATGTGTCGCTCTTCGCCGTTGCGATTCAAACCGGCATCATCATGATCGAGTTCATCCGGGAAGCGCTGGCACAGCGAACTGGAGCGCAGTCCTACATGGAGGCGGTGATTGAAGGCTCAGTCGCCCGACTCAGACCAAAGCTGATGACCGTGGCGACAACAGTGCTGGGACTGCTGCCAATCATGTTTGCCAGCGGCGCAGGTATGGATATCGCGAAGCCGATCGCCACGCCAACGTTTGGCGGGATGGTCACCTCGACGATTTACGTGCTGTTCCTGATTCCCTGTCTCTTTGCTATTGGTGAGGATATCCGGCGGCGCTGGCCGGAACGACTTGGCGTCTCGCTTCCATCCCACCTGCTCGGAGAAGAGTCGCGATGAGCCGGGTGTCTCGACAAGCCGCACGCGCAGGGCTGCTCATCGCGAGTCTCGCGGCCGTCGCCTGCTCGACCAGCGAGGCACCGCCGTCAGAAAGGCAGGGCACGACCACCGGCGCCGGTATGGCCATTGGGTTTCGCTCCGAATCGGTGCCGCCCACTGCTGGCGAGAACGTGTTCGTGGTAACCGTCACCAAGGATAGCGCACCAGTCAGCGACGCGACGGTGACGGCAGTGTTTTCCATGCCCGCAATGCCCTCCATGAATATGCCGGAAATGCGGACGACAGTGACGCTGGCGCCCGACGGCGAAGGCCGCTATCGAGGAACGGGCCAGCTGTCGATGGGGGGCACTTGGAATGTCCACGTGACGGCTACGCGCGACTCCAAAGAACTAGGTTCCAAGAGCCTCAGCATTGTCGCGAAGTAGTTCCACACGGCCGCCGGTGCAAAGCTGCGCTGGGGCCATGGCCACCGGGCTTGGCGAACCGATGCCGCGCACGATGGTGACTTCACGGTGACGCGGATTTCGCGAGGTTCTCGCAATCGTCAACGTGCCTCAAGCGGGCGCCCGGTTGACGTCATTGAGTGCTGTGACGGCCTCACGGTCACGAACAGGCCGAATCCTGGCGCGATACGTCCGCCGTACCGCGGCGCCAGCAAAGGAGGTACCGCGCTCGCTGCCAGAGTGCCCCCTACCCCAGGAAGGAGACCCTTCCAGGATCTGAGATGGCGGACATAGCCGCCCTGCACTTTCCCAACCGTGAATACCTGCGTGATGAATTCATGCGCGTGAAGGTCATGGGCCGGCTTACCGACGACCTCGAGCCTGGCGAACCATGTGTGCCTTTCACTCATCGTTGCACTTGTCTCCAAGAGGATCGCGTGTGTGCGCTGGTCGAGCACGTCGCCGGGGACGATGCTCTGCCCGGCATTGGTTCCGTACGCCAGGGTAGTCGCCCAAGTGCCACCACGCAGCGGCCGGTGGTAAATCGCCGAGGCCGTCATCCGGTTCATGTCCATGCGCGGTTGCGTGCCGAGCCCTCCCTCCGCTTCGTGCAGACGGCCCATCGAAACCTGTAGCGCAAGTTCGTCCGTCGGCATCAGCGTCAGGCGCCCTGCAAAGGAGTCGAGAGGGGCGACATCAAAGCCGAGTCGCGCGGCGTCTGGCTCGCGGCCGTTGAACACCGAACCGTCGACCTTCCATCGCCTTGCGTACACGGCAGCCGTCACGACCCCAAACGTGATGTGCGTCGCATCCAGCCAGTGATGCGAGATCGGGGCGATCGGATTCGGAAACGCAGATAGCCGATGCGGGAATCCTGGAGGGCCGAGGGCCGGCTCCCCAGCCGGTCCGCCGTACACCTGCCAGCGCAGCGACCGCGTAAGAGGCCGGTCGGTACTCGAGGGCGAGCTCCATAAAGAGGTCGTGGGGGTGCTGACGATCGTGAATCGTGTCTCCCTCACAAATCTCACCGGTCGCCACCAGGTTTGGATAGCCGCAACCCGAAATCGTCCACGGCTCCAGGCTGACCATCGCCCGCAGACCCAACCGGCCCGCGGCCAGCGGGCGCCTGGCCGTTCCCATCACCCAATTGATGCTGCCGACCTGCTGACTACGCCGATGTTCTTCACCGGATTCATACAGGAACTGCCCAAACGCGTTGCCGTGCACCATCAGGTCCCAACCCAGCGCGCGACGATAAAGGGCGTACATTGGGGTGACGTCCGGCAACCATGAGGTGCCCGATGCCTCTCGATTGGCGGAAGGGGCGCTGTGCTGTTCGTGCGCCATTTGGACGTCATCCTCACCTTGACCCCATTTCTCCTCGACCGCCCGTGCAGCCGCCTCATGTTTCAGCGTTGGCGTCGACTGCGCGGCGGCCGGACGCGCCGAAAAGATCAGTAGGGATGCAAGGACGATGCTTCCAAGGAAGACGAATGGATCGCCGGACATCAGCGCGACATCAGCGGTTCTCAGTGGGGGCATTGCTGCAGGCGGCGCCTCATCGCGATGCCAAGCGTGGCGAGTCATGCCGGGGCATCATTGACGCCATCCTCGGCAGCTACAACATTGTGAGCGAAAGCGATCTCAGGGCCGGCGTGGATCGACTCGTCGCGTACGTGCAGAACCTACCGACAGAAACGATTGTGGATCGGCTTGCCAGGCTATGGATTCTGCGAACGGTCGTCGGCGGTAGTGGCAGGCGAGGTAAGCCTGGCTGGAAAGCTGATTATCGCTCGCGTGAGTTGCCGCGCGGGACCACGCGTACACCTAGCGAGGACCGTACCATTTTCTCCATTCAGAGCTCGAATGGCCCCTGACGATCACCCAGATGCTGAAGAGGAGGGGGAGCAAATGTTTCAACCGGGGATTCGCAGGATGGATAAGGGGTGCTCCCTTCGGCCTTCTTCATGCGACGACGAGTGCGGGTCCGGGGTGAAGCAATCCGGAGCCGGTCCAGAGTGGCCGGCCTCGGCCGGCGTTTGATCGCACGGCGCTCAAGCCACCACCCGATCGCGCTGCCTCCGACTGCAGCCGTGCTCACCATGTAATATGTCGCTCCCACGATCGCGCACCCGGCCCAGAAGCCAATATACCCGGTCTGCGCGACAAGCCATCCGATGATGACGACACCGGACACGTCGACTACTGCGGTGCGTACCCGGCGGGCGGCGGCCGCAACCGACCACGTGCGACCGTCTGCCAACGTGAGGGGCAGGGTTGCCGATCGCGACGCCGCCCCATCTATCGCTACCGTCCGGCCGCGCATGAGCCCGCATACCTTCCAGAAGTAAATATAGCCGGTGTTCGTGACAAACCCTCTGACGACGCCGCACACGTCCGCGATGGCGGTGCCTAGTTTTCGAGCGGCCGCAGCGGTCCACGTGCGACCGGCAGCCCACATGAGGCGAAGGCGTTGGAATAGCGACGTCGCCCTGTCGGCCATACCCGCCACATTCCGGCGAATGCCGGATCCATTCCAGAACTGCACATACCCTTCCTCCGCGACGAATCTTCTGAGGAAGGTACATACACTGGTCATGGCGGTGCCGATCCGGCGAGCGGTCCCAGTTGTCCAGATGCGACTAGCGGCCAAAAGGCGACCGGGCCCGCGTCGCGCGGCCGTGTCCACCGTCAGGGGCGAATCCTCCGGGAACAACTGAAGAAAGTCACGCAGAAGCGGTTCGGGATCGAAACCCAGCGCCGAGACGTATCCGCGAAAGAAGGCACGTCGAAAAACTCCAGCAGGCCACCGCCTGATGTCACCACGCTCAAGTGCTGCGAGCAGCGACACCTGAATCTTCATGGAGGCCGCAATGGCTTCGATTGACAGTCGTTGCTGCTCGCGTGCATCTCGCAGCCGCTGAACGAATGCTGCTTGCCTTGGATTCAACGATTCTCCGTCCGGTGATTTTACAGCCATTCGCATACTCGTGGCCCCAAGTCGGGTCAACACTTGGTGCTGATAGGGCGGTCGGCGTCTCGAGGTTTGCCATGATAGCCGGCGCGAGCACTTTGACCGCGGTTTTCCGCCAGATCCTGCAACGTGCCGGTGCGGTGCTTATATTCAAAAGGCCCGAGACACCGTGTACACAAATAGTAATCAGAGCGCTCAGACGGATTCTGCCCACTGACCGACGACAACTGGTAACTGAGGAGCTTCATGCAGAAGGGACAGAGGACAGACGGGGGTGGGCGCTGCGGCCGAGGAGACGATGTGCTACCCATTGTTGTCGTGCCACCTCTTCTTAGTTTGCGTCGTCACCCAAGCGGGGGAGGACCCGTGAGCTGTGTCGTTATTCAAAGCAGCGATCGGGTGAGTCTCCGCCGAGACGAGGCTGAATTCCAAAGGCGGCCGCGACGGACACAATTGAGCGGGCGGGGGAACGTCACGAGACTTTCTGAATGAGCGTCGCGGCTGAGAGCTTTCGACATTGGCGCGGTAACAATAGTGCAGTTCCGAGCACCCGTCTGTCGGTTGCCTGACGGATCTGGGGACGATGATTCAGATCGCCAATGACGGCTGTAAGAGACGCGCTGTAGATCAGTTCGCGCCAGCCAGTGGCAGCGTTGATGGGCTCGCGAGCCCACGAACCGTGTTTCCACGGGTCGAATGAGGGGTGATTAGGCGAACAGTGTCGCGGGGTTCCTCGGGAAAGGGGGGTCCCGGTTGGCCGGCCGTTGCTCCGCCTCCGTTGGAATTGCCCCCGATGCTGGCGCCTCGTCAGGGTGGCCCAATGAGCTGCGTGACCGCCTCGCGCAAATCGTCTACGCCGCAGGGCTTTGCCAGATGTCGCTCATGCGTCCACCAGCCGAAACCCTCGTCATCCAGCATGCCCCCGTGACCCGTCAGAATGAGCACCTTCAGCGCCGGGTGCTTGTCGCGCAGACGCGTGATCAGCTCCTCGCCGGTGCCATCCGGCATGAGATAGTCCGTGATAAGCAGATCGATGAGCGTACGAGCGCCCCAACTCCCACCCCTCCGCGACATCGCGGGCCGCCAGCACCCGGTACCCGGCAAGCGCTTGTGCCAGCAGAGTCAGTACCCCGCCGTCGTCGTCGGCGATGAGAATCTGCTTGCCGCTGAGCGATTGGGTAGCCGAGGGGACATCGGCGATCGGCGTGACCTGATTGACCCCTGGGTCCTGCGCCGCCCACACGGTATCGCACGTCGCACATGCAAACCACGGCAGATTCGAGCCCGCCATCCCGAGTGGCCTCACGAAGGTCCCGTGACACCGAGGACAGGCGGGGAGCATCATCACCTGATCTATCTGAGACTCCGGCAACAGGCCGCGTAGCCGCAAGAGGCCACGTCGAAGCCGAACGGCGGCGTCGGTTGGCACGTCCACGAACGAGACCGCGAAGCCCAATTCCGGTGTGGCGTACATCACTTGAGCTTTCAGGCAGATCCACCCTTCGTCGGGCACGTCGATCTTCAGGAGGAGCGGTTGGCCGGGTGAAGGTGGCGCTTGCAGAGAGTTGACAAAGCAGCCGCCGTCACTGAGATCGTAGATTCGGACGGGCGTCTTACGGAACCCGAGCCGATATCCCTTGAAAGGACCCGGAACTCGAGTGTGTCGCCGTTGCTTGAGTTCCGTGGGGTCCCTTCAACTGTTCAACGCCGGATTGATCTGGGGCAGGACGACGTCGTGGCTGGCCGTACAGGGGCCACAGGCTCTGTGTATTTCCGACAAGCGGAGAAACGCCGATGCTCACAATGCAACAACGCGACGCGGTGAACGCGCCGGCGGGATTCTCCCAGAGCGGTACTACGCGTGAGGTGCTCAGTATAGCGGCGGACCGCGCAGAGCCCTGTTCAGAATTGAACAGCACTGATATGTGCTGTGCAAAAGCGCACTGACGGCATTCCTGAGAACTTGTAACGTTGCAGATGAGTCGCACCAGATGTTTGCTGGGTGCGCCCGGGACGCGGTCATTGTCGGTCGTAGGGGGCCTCACAAGTGGGTGATCGAACGGCGAGGACCTCAGCGAATCGGAGTCTTCAGAGAGCGATCGGAACTCCTCGGAGGGATCTCTAAGGTGATTGAAACCGTCCGTCTTAGACCTTGGCCGACGCACTTGGCGGCGGGTTCGGCAGTGTTCAACGTCGCCTTGGGTCTGACTGTGCTGGTTGGCTGGTTCTCTCACACCCCCGCGCTCGTCCAGCTCCTGCCACAACTGCCTCCCATGACGCGCAACGCGGCCGCGTGTTTTGTGTTGTGCGGTCTAGCCTTGCTCATGGTCGCTCTGAGAAGCCCGCGTTGGCTGGTCGTTGTGTGCGCGGGAATGGTGAGCGTGGTCAGCATCCTCACCCTCGTCGAATACGTCTTCCACGTGAACAGCGGAATCGACGAGCTGTTAGGGCCCTCCTATATCGCCGTCAAGTTGTCCAACCCGGGGCGCATGGCGCCGATTTCCGCGCTTTGTTTTGCCCTCGGTTCCCTGGTGCTGCTGACGCCCAAGATCCTGTCCAGGCGGTCAGCGCTGTGGTTGGGCCTAAGCGGTTCGATCATTGCGGCGGTTGGAATGGCGACGAGCATGGGTTTCGCGCTGGGCTCGAGCGATGTCTTCGGCTGGGGCGACGTCACACGTTCGGCGCTCCATACGGCCGTCGGACTGTGGGTGCTCGGATTCGGCCTGCTGGCGCTAGCATGGCAGGTTGACACGGATCAGAATGGCACCCCGCGCTGGTTGCCGATCTGCGTGGCGCTAGGAATCGCCGCAGGCACCGTGGGCTTGTGGCAAGCGCTCATCTCAGTCGGAAATGCGCCGTTCGCTCTCCTCCCTGCGGTCGCGCTGGGTGGCGGGTGCCTGATGGCACCGATCTTCGGGTTCACGGTCTACCTGGCTCAACGCGCACAGACACAGGCCGCGCAGCTTCAACACTACATTGCTCAGCGTGCCGACGCCGAACGGCGAACAAGTGTCGCCCTGGACGCAGGGCAAATGGGAACCTGGGAGCTGGATCTGGCAACGGACAGGGTCGTGCGGTCGCTCCGACATGACCAGATCTTTGGTTACGCCACGCTTCAGCCCGAATGGGGTTCCAAGAATTTCATTGCGTGTCTCGTGCCTGAGGACCTAGCCGCGACTCAACGTGCCCTCGAGGATGCCTTGAAGACAGACGTCCTCAGCTTGGAGTGTCGGATCCGCTGGCCCGACACGTCCTTGCATTGGATCAGCGCGCAGGGCCGGGTCGATCGCAACGCCCACGGGGATCCGGTCAAGATCGTCGGCGTTATGAGAGACACCACGGATCGCAACATGGCGGAGGTGGAACTGCGAGCGGCCAAGGACGCCGCTGAAGCCGCGAACCGGGCAAAAAGCGAGTTTCTGGCGAATATGAGTCATGAAATCCGTACGCCGATGAACGGTGTCATCGGGATGACCGATCTCGTGCTCGATACCGAGCTCACGTCCGAACAGCGGGAGTACCTGCGAATCGTGAAATCGTCCGCCGATGCGCTGCTGACCGTGATCAACGACATCCTGGACTTTTCAAAGATGGAGGCGGGCAAATTCGAGCTCGACCCGATCGACTTCAACCCGCACGATGCCATTGGAGACATGGCGAACACGCTGGCGTTGAGGGCGCAACAGAAGGGCCTCGAATTGATCGTGGACGTCGAGGCGAACGTACCGCACACGTTGAGAGGCGACCCGGGGCGCCTGCGCCAGATTCTGGTCAACCTGCTCGGGAATGCCATCAAGTTTACCCACCGCGGCGAGGTCGTCCTTCGCGTGGCAACGGAGGGGGCGACCCGCAAGACGTCGTGCTGCATTTCTCCGTGAGTGACACGGGCGTTGGCATCGCTCTCGATCGTCAAAAAAGCGTCTTCGAGGCCTTCACGCAGGCCGATGGTTCCACGACGCGCACCTATGGCGGCACCGGACTTGGCCTGACGATTTCATCACAGCTCGTACAACTGATGGGCGGGCGCCTCTGGGTCGAGAGTGAGGCCGGCCAGTCGGAAGCACATTCCATTTCACCTCGAGTTTCGCGTTGGTGAAAGCCCTTGCCGTCATGGCGAAGATTCCAGACGCGGTCGACCTGCAAGACCTGCCGGTTCTCATCGTCGATGACAACGCGACGAACAGACGTCTGCTCAAAGAGATGGTCATCGGGTGGCGTATGGTCCCTGGGCTCGCGTCTAGCACCTCAGAGGCCCTCACTGCGCTGCGCGTGGCGCATGAATCGGGAAAACCCTTCCATCTCGTGCTGACCGATGTTCAGATGCCTGATGCAGATGGCTTTACCCTGGCAGAGGCCATTATTAAGGACCCGACAATCCGGGCCGCAGCCGTCGTGATGCTCACGTCGGGTGGCCGACCGGGTGATGCAGCCCGGTGCCGGGAACTGGGCGTCGCTGCCTACCTCACCAAACCCATCAAGCGTTCGGAACTACGCGGCGCCATCCTGTTGGCATTGAGCGGCCAGCCTGCTGGACGCGATCGCTTGGTCACGCGGCACTCATTGCGGGAAGAGCGCCACACCGGGCGGATTCTCCTCGTTGAGGACAACGTCGTCAACCAGATGGTGGCCAGCCGGCTTCTCGAGAAGCGAGGGCACAAGGTGGTGGTGGCGAACAACGGGCGGGAGGCGCTCGCGATTCTGGATGAGCAAGCGCTGGTCGGGTTCGGCTGTGTGCTCATGGACGTTCAGATGCCGGAGATGGACGGTTTCGACTGCACCGCGATCATTCGCGACAGAGAACAGATGACGGGGTGGCGTCTCCCGATCATCGCCATGACCGCTCATGCGATGAAGGGTGATGACGAGCGCTGCTTGGCCGCGGGGATGGACGGCTATCTGTCGAAACCGATTGATCCGGACGAACTCTTCGACGCCATCGAACGGCATCTCCTGCCGTCGACCGTTCCCGTTTCTCGGCTCACGCCGTCGCAGGCGGGGCACTGAACATGGGAGCGCGCAAGACGTACGAGCCGGGGGAGCGGTCGTGCGTGACTGGGCGTTGTTATCTGCAAGGCGCGGATGCCTTGTCGCGGAGCGAGCTACCTCACCCCTGAGCGATCTACGTCACGTTGGGTCTAGGGACTTGGTGATCCTGTGTGATACCTTGCCACCACCAGCTCGGTCTCACTCGGCAATTGGAGGCGGACCATGCGATGCTCGCTCTGCCGACGGATTGTATGTTTTGTTGCCGGGTTCCTGGCGATCGCTGCGGGAGTCGAAGGGACGCCGTTCCTGCCACCTGACATCAGTGTGGGTGCCGGCATGACGGGATCAGTCTTTTTTCCGGTTTCGAGCAGCCCGCCTGATCAGAACCCCCATCCGCAGAGCGCTCGCTATGTTGTGGCCGATTCGACGGCGCACTTGGTCATCGGGGTCGGAAGTCTCGAGTTTTCATCGAATCCCGCCGTAGCGTTTCCAGGTTTCCAGGAAGGGCTGGTCGGGGAGGTGACAGATGAGCTCGATGACCTTCACCGCGATAGGGTTGTGTTCGATGCCGCCGGCGACGAAACGACCTTCGCTCCTTTCCTCACTGGCTTCGCCCGCCAAAAACCGTCGCTTCAACCACGTGGATTAATCCAGTTGGGATTTGATTTTCCATTCACCCAATTGTCAAGTGACGCGTTCCCGACCTCGATCGACCCGTTGGCCACCACTGGTATCTTTGGCTACGTTCAAGGTGTGAGCACACAGGGATCGATGAATTACGTTCCGGAGTGGCTGTTCTCCTTCGACGTCGATCCATTGAGCATGAACTTCATGCTCAATGGTGGAGTACTAAGCAGCACATTCTCAGGAACGATCACCTACGTAAGCGATCAGGCCGTGACGGGTCCCTCGATCTTTCCCCCCGTGCCGGAGCCGGGAACGTTTGTGCTGTTTGGGCTGGGACTGGCGGCTATCTGCCGGAAAGCGCGCCGTCACCAAAGACTTCTCCACCGATCGAAGATGGACCGCGTAACAGGCCACGCTTGACAGGGACGCTGCGTCCCACTCTCGCCGTTCACAATCCCAGGTAGGCGGATCGAACTGAGGAGTTTTCGAGAATATCGGCTGCGGTGCCGCTTAGGACTACGCGCCCGGTCTGCAGGACATAGGCGCGGTCGGCGATCTCCAGGCACTCGGTGAGGCGCTGTTCGACAATGAGAATGGTCGTGCCGGCACCACGGATGGCGTCGATCGCAGCGAAAATCTCGTCGACGAGCTTGGGCATGATCCCTTGCGAGGGCTCGTCGAGCATCAAGAGGCGGGGGCGCGTCATCAGCGCACGCCCGATCGCGAGCATCTGCTGCTCCCCGCCCGACAGCGTTTCAGCGCGCTGGTCGAGTCGTTCGGCCATGCGAGGGAACAACTGGAACACGCGCTCCAACGGCGCCTCGCGATCCGCGCTCTTCCGAAAGAGATAGCTGCCGAGGCGCAAGTTGTCGCGCACGGATAGGCGCGGAAATAGTCGCCGGTTCTCAGGAACGAAGGCGATCCCCCGCGCGGTGATAAGGTGCGCTGCAAGGCGCTCGATCCTCTCTCCGGAGTAGGTAATCGTGCCAGATCGCGCAGGTGCGAGACCTGCGATCGACTTCAGCAGCGTGGACTTGCCCGCGCCATTGGCTCCGACCACACATACGATCTCGCCCGGAGCGACGTCGAGTGACACGTCTGAGATCGCTATCAGCCCCTTATAGGTGGTCGTCAGGTCACGCACTTGCATCACGACGACGCTCTCCCAAATAGGCACTGATTACCTTTGGATCGCCCGCGATCTCGGCCGGCTTGCCTATCGCCAGCACGCGGCCCAGATCGAGCACGACCACGCGGTCGACCAGCGGCAGCACGATCTCCATGACGTGCTCGACCATCAGCACTGTGACACCGGTGTCCCGTATGCGGCGCACCAGATCAACGCCCTTCCTCGCTTCCATAGGCGTGAGGCCAGTCATCACCTCGTCGAGCAACAGCAGCTTTGGGCCGGTAGCAAGCGCGCGGGCGACCTCGAGCCGCCGCTTCTCCGATGGCGTCAGTTGGTTGGCGCCGGCGTCAGCCCGATGGTCGAGGTTGGTGAAGGCGAGAACCTCGTGGGCGTTGCGGCGGGCATCGCGGCTGCTACGGGTGCGAACGAGGGCACCAACGATCACGTTGTCGATGACCGACATCGATTCGAAGCTGCGGACGACCTGGAACGTGCGCGCGATGCCCAACGCACAACGCGCAGCCGCTGGCAGTGCCGTGACATCCGCGCCGTCGAAGACCACCGCCCCCTTGGACGACGGCAGCGAACCTGCGATCACGTTGAACAGCGTCGACTTGCCGGCACCGTTCGGCCCGATCAGGCCAACGATCTCGCCCTGCGCGACACTCATCGATACGTCGTCATTGGCGACGAGACCGCCGAACCAGCGTGACATGTGCCGCACTTCGAGCAAGGACGGGGTCGTCATCCTGTCAAGGCAGGCAATTTTCGTCTGGTGAACAGGCTGGCAAGGCCTTCGGGCCGCGCCAGCGAAATCATGATGATGAGTAGACCGTAGATAATGAGATCAATACCAGCCCCTGATCCGCCAAGGTAGGAGCGTACAAGCTCATTGAGCGGGATGAGTATGACGGCACCCAACGCCGGTCCCCACAACGTGCCTATTCCTCCGAGGACGGCGGGAAGCGCCATCAGGAGGGAGAACTGAAAGGTCATCACGCTCTCGGGATCGATGTAGCCAACAAATTGCGCATAGAAGCTGCCGGCAATGGAGGTGAAGAGCGCGGACACGGCAGCCGCGGCCATCTTGGAATGGAACACAACGACGCCGAGACTCTCGGCGGCCTCGGGATTGTCCTTCACTGCACGCCACCAATAGCCCCATTTGGAATCCTCGAAGATCCAGGTCACGTACCAAGTCGCGCTCGCAAGAGCGAGTGCGACATAGAAATACGGGATCTTGTCGCGTGGAAACTGGAAGAGGAGCCAGCTGTCGCGGCCAATCGGGAGCTGGATACCGAGTGCGGCGCCGACCCAGTCCCAATTGAGGAACAGGAGATAGCCGGTCTCGGCGATCACCACCGTCGCGATGGTGTAATAGTGCCCGCGCAGGCGGAAGCATGGATAGCCGAGCGCCAGCGCGATGGAAGCCGAAAGCGCGCCGCCAGCCACCATGCCGATCCAGGGGATGATCCCGAACTTCGTGAACAGGATCGTGGACACATAGGCGCCAAGACCAAAATACAAGGCGTGGCCGAGCGAGATCTGTCCGCAATAGCCGCTGAGGATATTCCAGCTTTGCGAGAGCGACGCGAACATCAGGGTGAGCACCAGAATGTTCTGCGTGTAGACATCGGTCACGAACAAGGGCAGCAGAGCGATGACGGCAGCGATCAGGGTTGCAACCGTGATTGACCCGCCTCTGCCTCGCGCGAACGAGGGCCTCCTCATCACATCGAACCGAACAGGCCTCGCGGACGCAAGAACACGACGGCCAGATAGACGGCGTAGATGCCGACCGACTTGAGTGAAGGGGGAACGAGCATCGCGGTGATCGCTTCAACGAGTCCGACGATGATGCCGGCAGCCAACGCGCCGAAGACGCTGCCGAAGCCACCGAGGGCCACGGTCACGTAGGCGATCAGTGCAAATGAGGCCCCGACATCGGGATAGATGTAGAAGAACGTCGCCATGACGGCACCCGCAAGACCGACGAGCGCCGAGCCGAGGCCCCAGCCAAACATGAAGACCCGGTTGGGATTGATCCCGACGAGCGCGACCGCTCCCGCGTCCTCGCGGGTCGCTTCCAGCGCTTTGCCGAAGTCGGTGCGCGTGATCAGCAGGAACAAGCCGACGAAGGCTGCCGCGGACACCAGCGCGCCGACGAGCTGCGGTGCGGGCAAATAGACGCCGCCGACCGAAAACGTGCGCCCGCTGGTCCACGCGTGCTGAATGCTGCGGTAGTCCGGGGTGAAAAGAAACTGGGCCAAGCCCGCGCATGAGGATGGCAAGGCCGAACGTCGAGAAGATCTGCACCATTCCGACATTCGTCCTGGCGCGCATCGCAAAGCGGATGATCCCCACATAGACCAGCGCGCCGAAGACAAATAGAAGCGCTGCAACGAGAGGGGCCGAGAGGATCGGATCGATCGCGAGTGCCAGCGTGAACCCGAGCGTTGCATACATGGCCGCCATGAGGAACTCGCCATGGGCGAAGTTCACGACATCCATCAAACCGAAGATGAGAGAGAGACCCACGGCGATGAGCGCGTAGATCAACCCTGTCAGCAGGCCGCTCAACAGGCTCTGCAGGATCGTCTCTGCGGTCATCACGACTTCTGCCCCACCATTCCCGGCGTTGGTGGATTCATCGGCCAGATCGGCTCGGCAATGGCTGCCTGCGCGGGGAAGATCGTGACGAACTTGCCCTTGACGTATTGCAGGAGCACCGGATCGGCGTCGTTGTTCTGCCCGGTCTCGTCGAACTTCACCTGCTTCCACGGCATGATGGTGCGATCGCCTGGCAGGTTGGTGGCCGCCAGCGCCTCGCGGATCTTCTCGCCGTCGGTCGACTTCGCGCGATCGATGCCGTCAACGAGAATCAGGAGCGCCATGAATTCGCGCGAGGTATAGTCATTGAGGTCCTTGCCCGAGCGCGCCTTGAACATCTCGTTGACCTTGCCGACCGACGGGCGCCTGGCGGCGAGATCGAGCGAGAAGCTGGCGCGGCTGATCAGGCCTTCGACCTTGTCGCCGACGGCATCATAGAACGAGCTTTCGGAGAAGCCGCCAGCCTGCGCGACGATCGCCTTCGGCTTGTAGCCCAGCTCGGCCATCGTCTTGACCAGAAGGATGCTGTCCGTCGTGTAGCTCGAAGGCATCAGCACGTCGGCATCGGCCGCTTTCAACTGCTGCACTTCCGCCGTCAGCGAGGGCGAGTTCGCCCGGTATTTGATGTCGGCGGTGATCTTGTAGCCGCGCTCGCCCGCGAGCTTGATCTGGGCATTCGCGGAATCCGTGCCGAAGATCGTATCTTCGTGGAACAAGGAAAGCGTCTCGATCTTCGTGCCCTTTTCTCTTCAAGTCATCGAAGAAGTCGAACATGACCTTGGAAAACATCTCGTCGTGCGCGGCGGCGCGGAAGAAGAACTTCAGGCCGCGGCGATGCAGGCTTGGCGAGGAATTGTCGGCCGCACAGGAATGGGATGGCATAGCGCTCGGCCGTCTGGCTGACGGTCGCCGCGACCGAGCTCTGGTAGGCGCCGATCAGCGCGGCGACGTTCTTCTGAGTGATCAGGCGCTCGGCCTCGGCGCGGCCCTTCTGCGGGTCGCCCTGGTGGTCGGCATACACCACCGTGACCTTGGCGCCACCCAAGCCGGCAAGGCCGGCGCTCTTCGCCAACGGCAAATCGAGGTCCATTGATGTGTTGATGACGTCGACGGCCGTCTCCAGCGCGTGCCGAGCGTCGACGCCCTCCGCCGCACTGGCTCCCGACAGCGGGTATAGCGCGCCGATCACAATTTCCTGCGACTGTTGGGCTCGCGCACAGGCTGACGCCGCCGCGAGGGATGCGGCGCCTCCGATCAGGACATCGCGGCGGCTGATCTTCATGACCATTCCTCTTTTCGTTCCTCGTGCAGCAGCCAGTTGCGCGTTCTGGAGGTCGGTCACCAGCATGCGGCCTGGAGCATGAGTAATGGCGAACGAGGGCTTCGCCGCCATAATCACCGCCTGGGGCGTCACACCGCATGCCCAGAACACGGGGAACTCATCGGACCGCAGCTCGACGGAATCTCCGTAGTCGGGTTTCGCCAGGTCCTGGATCCCGATAAGGTCCGGTAGCCCGATATGGATTGGGGCGCCGTGCACGGCGGGGAACCGCGACGTGATCTGAATCGCCCGGATCGCGTGAGCCGGCGTGAACGGACGCATCGAGACAACCATCGGACCCCAGAAGGGTCCGGCAGGCACGCAGGCGATGTCGGTCCGGTACATCGGCACTGTCACGCCCGAAGCCATGTGCCGCATCGGCAGCCCGTCTTCGATCAGCGCCTGCTCGAAGGAGAATGAGCATCCGAGCACGAATGACACGAGATCGTCGCGCCACCACCGTCCCACGTCGGTCGTTTCCTCGACGAGATGTCCATCCTTCCAGACGCGGTAGCCCGGCACATCGGTGCGAATGTCCAGGTCGAGACCAAGTCCCGGAATTCTTGGATCACCGACTTCGGAAATGCCGATGACGGGGCATGGCTTTGGGTTCAGCTGGCAGAATTTGAGGAAGTCCTCCGCCAAGTCTTTGGGGAGAATGGTGAGATTACCCTGCACGTAGCCGGGCGCCTCGCCAGCTGTTGAACAGTTCAAGGCGCTGCGCCTGCACGCCAAGCGGACTGCAAGGCCCGTCGAGAAGAGCATATGAGATGTTCGCGCTGCATCCGGCCAGCCCTGGCTCGCCCAGGCTCTTTTAGCGTGCCCTCAGCCGGCAACTTGGGTTCCTTGGTCGCCTGGGTGAGAGTAACCCCTTAGTGCGGGCGCCGTCCGCAAACCTCGGGGGACTCCTCGTTCGCGCGATTGTCGGCAACTTGCGCGGTCCCCACGTGCACTTGTTCCCTTTACCGCGCCGTGTTCCTATTGCCTCACGTCAGTCGTGTTGGCCTCAACGGTCTGCCCCGGCCCATTCGGGCCCTTCGTTGTGACAGTCGGTGTCTTACCATCATTGGATACGACTGACGTTTGCGTTGATGAGAAATAGGCAAGCGCTATGTAGGACAAAAAACCTAACACCAACGTCGGCCACTGTATGTTCAATATTGAACACATTTTGGGTGAACTGGCTCGCACGCATAGAGCGGGAGTGGAGGCGGCAAACGGACTTGACGCCCTTGTCCGGTTCCCCCCTGATGCCGACGCAGACGCCGTGGAGATACGCGACGACATGAACCCATTCGCGTTTCCGCACCGAATGTGGGTTGGGTAGAAGAATGGGGTCAGCTGTGCCGCTGAACAATGAGCATTTTCGTCGGCGATAACCCGTCACGGCGGACAGACGCTCTGCCATTTATCACGGCACACCCTCCTGGCCGATTGGCCCGATGGTGCCGCAACACTCGCCCTCAGATTGAACCGAAATACTGGGAACCCCCTCAGTTCAGCCAAGGCCGCTCGCGTTCGATCCGGACAGTAAGTCGCGCGTCAGCTGCGTGACACGCTCCTGTGATCGGCGCCGGTGCCATGGCACGAATTTTCCCCGGCCCGACTGACCGAACTATCAACAATTCCCCTGCTTCACAGCGCGCCGCCCGAAGAAACCGAGGATTTCGCAGTACGGGACGGCTCCCGGCCACCAGGCGCCATGGAGCTAGGTAGGATCCGCAAGTTGGAAGGTGCAGAGACTGATGTGCTGCTATTCACGCCGATGTCTGTGCCGTTTGAGGCTGCCCCCTTGCCCGGGCTACCGGACCTCAACGCGAACCATGATCGCGCCTCCGTTGCTGATCTCGGAATGCGGAAGCCCCACTGGTTCGCCGCAAAATCCCCATACTGCGGCGCGTCTGTGAATAACGGCTGCTGACGGGGCTTCGAGTTTTTATCTTGGCCGGTCAGCCTGACCCATTCCTCGTAGGGGACTTTCAGGTTGCGATCCAGCAGATTATATTCTTCCGTGGTCTTCTCGTAGTTGTACATCAGGTTGTAATCGCTCGACACAAGCGGCATGGAAGCATTACCCACCGTCATCCATCCGTCTCGCTTGTTGATGACGATGTTGTCGCGAAGGATTACGGCCTGTTTGACGTTGTAGAAATTAAAGCCGGTAAAACCGTAGCACGGCTTGTTCGCAGGGATGTAGTAGGTATTCTTGACGAGGGTCGCTCGCAACGCTCCGTCCCAGTTGACGCCTGCCTGGAACATGTCCTGGCCATCGACCATCAGATTGTTGGTGAGCGTGATACTGCCAGCACCTTGGAGCGCAAAGAGGTGATTCGGGTGCACCCAGAAGACACTGTCGGTAATCTCAATGAGCTGGCTCGAAATGCTTAAGCCGTTGAAGTTGTTTCTGAACAGCGACTTCTGAATCTGATCGTGTTTTCCCCGGAGGGAACCCGCCCCGCGAAAACCATGGACCACGATATTGGAGAACGTGATGTTCTCAGTATTGAGCGTGGTGATTCCGTTGGATTGCGTCGGAAACCCTTCCGCCTCGCCGCAGTGTGGCTTGCCCGTTATGTCATAGCCGGTGTGAATGTCTGCAGGACCCGCGATCTCCGAATTCATCACGGTAATGTTCGTGGAGTCGCGGATGTCCAGCCCGCGGGACTTTGACGGCCAATCGGCATCTAACCGGCCGTTCACGACAAACCCGTCGAGGATGATGTCGTGCATCCCGCTGATTAGGCCGCCACGGATAATGACCGTCCCGGCGTCGACTGGACGATAGCGGATAGGACTGGCTACGGTCCCTGACCTGGTAAGTATTTGCTTTAGTGTATGCGTTCCGGCTGGAACCTCGATCACGGTCTCCGTCTGCAAGGCAGTAACGGTGAGGACCGGAACGCACAAGTATTGAAAACAATGCACTGGTAAAAAGCGTGGGAACAGCTCTCATGACACCCTTTTGGTGAATCTGAAACAATTCCAGTAGTAAAAAAGAGGCATCGCCGATCGGCATTTCCGCCTCATGGGTAGTGATCTGCCGAAAGGCTCATCTCAGCCGCTGGGGTTCAGCAGATCGCGTTTCGTCCGGCACCTTCATCAATCAGTAGGCGCGGGCACGGCGGCGGCTATCACACTGAGCGGACGGTGCCCAGCGCGGCGAGGGGGGAAAGATGAGCTTAGCACGTTTGTTAGTTACTTCAGCCATTCTGTCAGCACATGAGTTCGGCCGTATGTTTGAGTTGGACCACGAACTCATTTGTTCGTGAGCTGGGCGTAGGTGTGCCACGAGGGAGACTTCACCCAGTCCGCATCGCTCGGCCCCGTACTTCCAACGGTGATTGCCGGTCCCGCAGCGGCAGTCTGCACGGCGTGCTCCCGCACCGTCCGCCAGGCTGCGTCGCTCTTTGGGGCCTTCCCTTCCTGCTCGATATCCCACAGTTGTGCCCGGCGTGATCGACGAGCGCGACCATCACCTCATTGATGTTGACTTCCGCCTTCGCCGTCGCGGGTTCCGCGAGCTCGACGGCGGTTGGCGGCGGCGCCGCAGCCTGCGGTGCAGGACCGCAAGCCGACAGGAACAGGGCCCCCGCGGAGTATGCCGAATCTGCACACGGTAGTCGTCATTCTGGTCTCCCTTGCTGACTGTGCGCCTCATCCTGGGGTTAGGTGAACTCTGCGCCGCGGCGGAGGTTTCGTAGCGGTCTACGGCAGGGAGATGTTTGACCCTTCGTAATGCACCATTGTATGGAGGACGTCAGCAACGGGATGTCCACAACCGCACACCGTGTTCCAGGGCCGATCCCGGTGGGTTTCAAGGTGATGAGGCTCCGGGACGCGTCAGTAGCTCAATGCGCGCACGTCCCAACCGAAAGCGAAGCCGAGTGCCTCTGAAACAGTCGTTTCTGCTAGTCCGGTGGGTGTCTATTAAATCGATTGGTTGGTCTACTGGAGCGGCAAGAGTCTTGACGCGTCTCGTTCCAACGAAGCGGCGGATGAATCGCTGTCGCGATCTTCGCCTACAGGATCATATTGAACATGGACGGGTTGTGAAGAAATGAGCATGAAACGTGATCGGCGGCACGAACGCACTGCTTCTAACCACGGCCGCCGCCACCCGGTGCGAGACTGACACATCAATCAACCTGCATCCGAGCGGCTTCGTTGACGAGAAGCACGTGCGACATTCAGCCCGTCTAGCTACCGGCGGGTGGCGATGCCGCCGGCCAGCGTCCCGGCCGGAGGGCTTCGACATAGTTGCCTCTCCCGAATTGTTCCGGCCTTTTGCACCGCCCGATGTTCATGCAACCGCGCATTTCGGCCAGCGACCCGAAGTCGTGCGCATCGGCCCAACGTTCGAACTCGCGGCGGATAAGCGTCAGACGCGGTGGACCGTGCGTGATGAGTGCGGAAACGAGCTGCACGCCGTCGGCGCCGGCCATCACCGCCTTGACAGCATCGAGCGGCTCGTGGACGCCGCCGGTGACCGCGAGGGAGGCTTTCACCGTGCTCGAAAGAATCGCCAGCCACCGCAAGCGGAGCGGGAGTTCGGAGGAATCGGACAATGCAAGCCGCAACACCGGCTCGCGCAGATCCGGATCAATGTCCGGCTCGTAGAAGCGGTTGAACAGCACCAGGCCGTCAGCCCCGAGACCATCGAGCTGCGCGGCGAGGTGTGGGAGCGACGAGAAGTGCGACGACAGTTTAACCGCGAGCGGAATCGTGATGGACTCCTTCAAGACAGCAACGATATCGATCACCTTGCGTTCGACGGCCACGGCGGCCTCTGTCGGATCGGTCGCTACGTGATAGAAATTCAGCTCCAATGCGTCCGCGCCCGCCTCCTGGATCAAGCGTGCGTAATGAAGCCAGCCCTCAGGCGCCGTGCCGTTGAGCGAGCCGATCACCGGCACCCGCACACGCTGTTTGACACGGTGTAGATGCTTTAAATACCGATCCGGCGCGAGATGGCTGCGCGACAATGTCCTCTTCGAAAAGGGACGGCAAGACAATCGCGGCGGCGCCAGCATCCTCGAGTCGCAGCAGCATGTCCAGGTCGTCGGCCAAGGGCGACGCACCCGACATGAACGGGTTCGCAAGGGCGAGTCCGAGATATCGAGTTGTCAGATCCATAAGCTCTGGTCTCGTGAGCAAATCTTCACCGGTGTGCCTATTGTTGACGCTGCTATTTCGCCGCTCCCGGCAGCCGCGCTCGCCTTCAAGTTGCTGAGAAGCCCCGCGAACGACATCTTCTGGCGGGCGAAAGCCGTCCTCCAAAGAAGCTCGTCCTGCACCTTCCCACCAGCCCGCGGTCTACGGCGTCTCCGCAGGCGGCGGTACAACATGTAAACGAAACGGCCATGCAACCAGGCCTCGCCCGCGGCGTCGTCATGCTTTGGGCTGATTGCCTCGTCGTGCACATGCGCATTAGTGTCCGCCGAGACGGGCAACTTCTTCGACCAGGCGGCTCTTCGTGCTGGTCATGAGCTCCCGGTAGCACTGGTCCCACAGCTCGTCGCGGTGCGCAAGCGTCCCGGGGACCCGACTACTGCTTGCCTCAACGGTGTGTTCGGCCACAAGTTCCGCGTCGAGTGGCGGCTGATCGCGATGCCAGTAGACGATTGCCGCTTTGTTGTCGAGGCTGGCCGTCATTGGGGACTCCCTAATTGAAGTTGATCGAGCAGGTCCAAGTCGCCCATCACAGTTTGCGTGGCGGAGCGATAGGAGTCGGGATCATCACAGGACTGTAGCGATGGGGCGAGAAGACCATGCCGATAACACCAAGCGCCATACAACCCGCGTCTGTTCGGCGGCCACGTCCACCAACATCGCCTGTCGCTTGGCCGGTCCCCGGACTCGAGTCCGCGAGAACGAAGTCGTCGACATTCATTTGTACGGCATCTGAGAAATCATGTGGTCGTGCATCATCGACATCTGACGATGCATGTCAACGTGATTCTGGACAAGTGCGGTCAACAGTTCCTGTATGGCAGGGATTTTATCGTTGCCACTCGCTGATTTCATCCTCCGGGCCAGCGGCCCGGCGCGCCAATTTGCGCTGAGCATCACTCCACCCAGAGCGGAATCCCGAGCTTCACGCCCAGGCCCGGCAGTCGCATGAGCGTCGACGTGCCGTGCGCGACGAGCCCCCGTCGCCGGTTCGCACATCAGCTTCGGCGTAGACAACGTCTTGCCAGCCTTGATCAGCGTGCCCGTGGACCGAAGAGCTTCCACGCGCGCCGGCGACAGGTAGTTCAGCTTCAGGTCGACGGACGCGAGGCCGTCTCGTCGCTACCCATCGACAAGTAGCAGGCCCAAAAGGCGGCGCTGTCGAGCAGGGTAGCGATGTTGCCGCCGTGGACGACGCCGAACGGTTGCAGACGGAACTCCGCGGGCGTCATCTCGAAGGTCGCGCGGCCCCAGGCGAGGTCTGTGATGCGCATGCCCCTGTGGCGCACGAACGGAGCGCCGTCGATTTGTGCGAACAGGCGCTCTCGATACAGCGGACTGAGTATGCGCGCCGCTCCCGGCTCTTCGTCGCGCTCGGGTCGTTCGGGTGATGGCATATCGGTCTCCTCAGGTTCCCACGTCGGGGCCGCGCTGTGAGATCCGCTGGTGCCAACGGGCCTGGAGGGTTCTTGCGCGTAAACGAATACCTCACAGATTCGCGCCGACCGTCTGCCTCTGTTTCAATCATCAACACATCATCCGATTGCGGGATAATCTGCGTCACCGGCGTCCGGCGCGTCTCTTCGGGGGCTTGCCCCGTCGTCTCGCTGCGACTGACGTCCATCACCCCGTCCCCGCGAAATCTCGTTGCTCTTGTCCGGTCGCGGTGCCATAACCCAACAGGCCTATGCAATAGACTCAGCGGTAAAGGTAGGAATCCCTCCGGCCAGGGCTGCACAGACGAATTACGGATCGAGGCCCACTACCAATCTCAAATCGAATTGGGATGGATCGCGGCGAGCGGAGCGAGCCCTCTCACGGAACAGACGCAGCGCACGTCCTTACCCTCAAGAAGTGCGAACTACTGCCTATCGTATACCGACACGTTGTTGACAGGCTGTCCAAACACATTCGTACCTGTGGACGTAATGGTCAACGTCTGTGCGTCACTGGATAGGACCCACGTCATAGTCACTGCTATTTGCCCACCATGTTTCGTGACGGCTTGTATCGTGGTGGCGTTGATACGCGTCAGCGCAATCATGTCGCCGTTTGCGCTGTTACCAACCAGAGGATGATCCTTTCCGTCATACTTCGCGGTGAACTCGTAATGTCGTACGGTGCCATCGCCAGAGACGCCGTCCACAATCGTCTTGATCCCTTCAGCCGCCGACTCGATCGTATGCGTAGCCCTCTTGGGTCCACGGCCGTCTTTGTACTTCGACTTGTCGAGGTTGAGCTTCCAAGTTCCGACCTCGGCGCTGTTGAATTGAGCGAGAGTCGTGCCGACGACGACCATCAATAACGTCGTGAACAGAAGCGCCTGCCGCATTCTCGGGTGCATAGTCTCCTCCGGGGGCGTTCAACCCGTTAAAACCCAGCGGCTGGTCTAGACGAGCAGGACAAAACTGCTCGCGCCTTCGCGGATGCATGAACTACGCCGCCCCACAGCGGCTCCGACCTCACTGCCTGTCACACGGCAGCTCTGCCTCCATGATATCGAGAGTTCGGCTTGAAGTTGTGCAAATCGCTCAAATTGCACATCGAGGTCGCGTATGCTGCTCGGTTCTTGTTCGTGCAGCTTTGCAATGAGCGTGCGGACCCCGAGTCGCGACCTGATTTCAGCAAATACCCAGCGCTACTACCCTGAGAGCCAGTTCCGGACTCATGAACCCGTCGTGCGATGCGCAACACAGCGAGCGCCTTCGCGTGGCCACCGTCATCGTTAAGCCCCTGAGCCCCCAAATAATGACCCTGAATCTCGCTCAACAGGCTCTGCGGGATGGTCTCGACTGTCATCTGGACTGCCGCGCCATGCTTGCCGCCGGTGGATTCATCGGCCAGATCGGCTCGGCAACGGCCGCCTCCTGGGGGAAGATGGTGACGAACCTGCCTTTGACGTATTGCAGGAGCACCGGGTCCGCGTCGTTGTTCTGCCCGGTCTCGTCGAACTTCACGTGTTTCCACGGCATGATGGTGCGCTCGCCTGGCAGGTCCGTCGCGGCCAGCGCCTGACGAATCTTGTCGCCATCGGTAGACTTCGCGCGATCGATGCCGTCCGCCAGAATCAGGAGCGCCATGAACTCGCGCGACGTTCCATCATTGAGGTCTTTGCCCGAGCGCACCTTGAACAGCTCGTTGACCTTGCCGACTGATGGGCGCCTCGCCGCGAGATCGAGTGAGAAGCTGGCGCGGCTGATCGCTCCTTCGACCTTGTCGCCGACGGCGTCATAGAACGAGCTCTCGGAGAAGCCGGCATCCTGCGCGACGATCGCCCTTGGCTTGTAGCCCAGCTCGGCCATGGTCTTGACCAGAAGGATGCTGTCGGTCGTATAGCTCGAAGGCATCAGCACGTCGGCATCGGCCGCTTTCAACTGCTGCACCTCGGCCGTCAGCGAGGGCGAGTTCGCCCGATATTTGATGTCGGTGACAATCTTGTACCCACGCGCGTTCGCGAGGGCGATCTGCGTATTCGCGGAATCCGTACCGTAAATCGTATCTTCGTGGAACAGAGCAAGCGTCTCGATCTTCGCCCCTTTTGTCTTCAAACCATCGAAGAAGTCGAACATCACCTTGGAAAACATCTCATCGTGCGCGGTGGCGCGGAAAAAATATTTCAGGCCGCGGCGGTGCAGGCTCGGCGAGGACACTTCAGCCGCCATGAATGGGATGGCATACCGCTCGGCCGTCTGGCTGACGGTCGCCGCAACCGAGCTGTGGAAGACGCCGATCAGCGCGGCGACGTTCTGCTGGGTGATCAGGCGCTCGGCCTCGGCGCGGCCCTTCTGCGGGTCCCCCTGATGGTCGGCATAGACCACCGTGACCTTGGCGCCATCGAAGCCGGCAAGGCCAACGCTCTTCGCCAACGGCAAATCGAGGTCCCTTGATGTGTTGATGACGTCGGCGGCTGTTTCCAGCGCGTGGCGAGCGTCGACGCCGCTCGCCCCACTGGCTCCCGAAAGCGGGTACAGCGCGCCGATCACAATCTCATTCGACTGTTGGGCTCGCCCACAGGCTGCCACCGCCGCGAGGGTGCGGCGCCTCCGATCAGGACGTCGCGGCGGCTAACCTTCATGACAATCCTCTTTCTTCCTGTGCACAGCCAGGTGCGCGTTCTGGAGGTCGGTCACCAGCATGCGGCCTGGAGCGTGAGTAATGGCGAACGAGGGCTTCGCCGCCGCAATCACGGCCTGGGGCGTCACACCGCACGCCCAGAACACGGGTAGTTCATCGGACCGCAGCTCCACGCAATCTCCGTAGTCTGGCTTCGCCAGGTCGTGGATCCCGATCAGTGACGGCAGCCCGATATGGATTGGCGCACCGTGCACGGCGGGGAACCGAGACGTGATTTGAATCGCCCGGATCGCGTGAGTCGGATTGAACGGACGCATCGAGACGACCATCGGCCCCCAGAAGGGTCCGGCAGGCACACAGGTGATGTTGGTCCGGTACATCGGTACCGTCACGCCCGTAGCCATGTGCCGTATTGGCAACCCGTCTTCGATCAGCGCCTGCTCGAACGAGTAGGAGCATCCGAGCACGAATGACACGAGATCATCGCGCCACCACGCTGCAACGTCGGTCGTTTCCTCGACGAGATGTCCATCCTTCCAGACGCGGTAGCCCGGCACATCGGTGCGAATGTCCAGATCGAGACCAAGTCCAGGAATTCTTGGATCACCGACTTCGGAAACGCCGATGACGGGGCACGGCTTCGGGTTGAGCTGGCAGAACTTGAGGAAGTCCTCCGCCAAGTCCTTCGGGAGAATGGTTAGATTCCCCTGCACGTAGCCGGGCGCGACGCCAGCCGTTGAACAGTTCAAGACCCTGCGCCTGCACGCCAAGCGGACCGCAAGACCGGTCGAAAGAAGCATAGAGGTGTTGGCGAATCTATCCCACCCAACATACTGAAACAACTTCTTCCACTCACACTGCACGACGAGGGCGAGACTGCGGATTTTGAGCTTGAAACCAGCGTCAAGACTACGTCTGGCTCGAGCAATATTGACATTCTTCTGTGTGCTGGCTTGACTACCGGAACGACTCGAATTGCAATAGAAATGAAATGCTATCGAACGCTCGCCGCCTCCGGTGGAACTCGTGGAGCCCACGACATCTCTATGAAGGATGTTACGAGGGCCTTCATATTCTCGAGGAGTATATTGCGCTCGGGCACGCATCGTGGGGCGTATCGTTGCCTATGAATGACTTGGAGCGCTTTGTAAATCCAAAAGTCAAGAACGGTAAGTGCTGGGCTTACCATATCTCGCACGGACATACCTTTGCCGGCCGACAAATCGCTGTGACAGTTGGGGCAAGGTCGTGAGAGATCAACCTCCAAGACACTTACACGTTCAATTGGTCAAAGTTCGGAAACACTTGGTTCTCGGAGGTTGAGGGCGAGCTTGCTCAGCCGTTCCGTCGAGAGGACACCTAGCGGCGGGGCACTTGCACGTCACCGCGGCCCAGTTCTGGCGAACAATTGCGATGTGGCGAGTGAATGTGTTCGGCTCGGGTCGCGGGAGTGGAGGCGGCAAACAGACTTGATGCCCGTTGTCCGGTTCCCGCCTGATGTCGACGCAGACGCCGTGGAGTTGCGCGACGACCTGAACTCATTCGCGTTTCCGCACCGAATGTGGGTTGGGTAGGGGATGGGTTCGGTTGTGTCGCTGAACAATGAGCAATTTCCTCGACAAGGGGCAGAGGGTCCGTCCGCCGTGCCGGGTTGTCGCTAGAAATAATCGGTCTCGGCGTTGCACTCGCCGACGTGGCGATGCGTGCGAAACAGTTCACACAAAATGTGTTCACTATTGAACATACAGCGACCGAAGCGCCGCAGATGATGCACGGATGTTCCGACCACCCTGTTTGTACGCTGTACTGAAGCTGCATTGACGCTTCCTTATTGATGGGAATCAGACCGCCGCCGACCTTCGGCTTGCAGGGGCTGGACGTAAGAGGAGAGGGGCACTTGAATACTGGGCTCGGCGCGTCGCTCACACCCCTCCAGCGCCGGCTGGCTGGCTGCGCTCTCGTCTTGACTCTCACACTGTCGGCGGCGCCAACTGCCGCCCAGCCCCACTACCCCCATCTGCGCATCATCGTCCCTTCGGGGCCCGGCGGCGGATTGGACACGACGGCCCGCGCGATGCAACCGATCCTTCACGCTGAAGGCCTCGCACAGACCTCGTCGGTCGAGAACGTCCCTGGAGCCGGGGGGCTGATCGGTCTGGCGCGGTTCGTCAGTGCCGAACATGGCAACCGCGACGTCATCATGATGTCTGGTTCTGGGTTGCTCGGCGCAATCGTGACCAATCGCTCAGTGTTGACCTTCGCGGACGTCACACCCATCGCGCGTCTTCTCGGCGAATACGAAGTGCTGATCGTTTCCGCGCAATCACCACTCCATTCTTTGTCCGACCTCGTTCGAACCTTCCGGGAAGACCCGGGGTCCATTTCGTGGGCGGGCTCTGGGTTCGGCGGTGCCGAGCAGGTCCTCGCATGGCGTATCGCGGACGCGGTCGGCGTCGATCCCAAACGGGTCAACTTCATCGCGTTCGCCGGTGGGGGCGAGCTGATGCCGTCCGTGCTCGGCGGCCAAGTGACGGTGGGAATTAATCTGGTGGCGCTGGCCGCCCCTTACATCGAGACTGGGGCGGTACGCGTGCTCGGCGTCTCGAGTGCGGCGCGCCTGCCCGGCCTCGACGCGCCGACACTGCGTGAACAAGGCGTCGACGTTGATATCGAAGCATGGCGAGCCGTTGTGGCTCCTCCGGGCATCGGAAGTGCCGATCGAGAACGTCTCGAAGCTGCTGTCGCAGCACTCGTCCGATCCCGCGGGTGGCGCGACGCTCTCCAGCGCTATGTATGGACCGACCGGTTCCTCAGTGGTCCCGCATTTGCTCAGTTTCTCGCCGCCGAAGAATCCGACGTCCGAGCAATAGTCCGCGCACTCCGCGCGGGCGAAACCGAGGCGTCAGCCGAGGCTGAGCGGTATCCTCTCATCGTCCTCGTGGCACTGGCGATCATGGTCCTCGTATTCGCGAACACGGTGCGCCACTCGCAGGGGCGCGGCATCGAACGTGCGGGAGCTGGCTGGCCTGCCGTGCTGCTCGTCGTGGCGGGCATTCTTGTCAACGTCGTGTTCATGGAACGTCTTGGCTTCATTCTGGCGGCGACGGGACTCTTCTGGACGACCGCACACGCCTTCGACACGGCACATCCAGTGCGGGACGTGGGGTGGGCAGCCGGCCTCTCTCTCGCCACCTACCTCGTATTCGCGAAGTTGCTCGGACTGCAATTGCCCGCGGGCGTGCTCAAGAGCTGGCTGTAGCGCGCGTCATGCAGACCACTCAGCTGCTGTGGCAGGGGTTGGTCAGCGCGGTGAGTCTCCCGCATCTGCTGTGGGCCTTCGCCGGCGTGGTGATCGGCACGGCTGTCGGCGTCCTGCCGGGCATCGGCCCGGCGATGACCGTCGCCATCCTTCTGCCCGTGACCTTCACCTTAGACCCCACCAGCGCCTTCATCATGTTTGCGGGCATCTATTCGGGCGCGATGTATGGGGGATCGACCACCAGCATCCTGATCAACTCGCCCGGCGAGACGGCATCGATCATCACGGCCGTCGACGGACACATGATGGCCCGTAAAGGACGAGCGTCAGCCGCACTCATGACAGCTGCGGTCGGGTCGTTTGTTGCTGGCACGCTGGGGACCGCGTCATGGTGATCCCGCGTTCCCGGCTGTTCGGCGGCATTCTGCTGCTGGCGTCAGTGGGTGCGTACAGCCTCAACCGGTCGGTCTTCGATCTTGGTCTGTTGTACGTGGTGGGCGGCGCGGGGTTCGTCATGCGCGTGTTCGGTGTTCCGCTCGTTCCGGCGGTCATGGGGCTGATTCTCGGGCCCGCGGCGGAACACCAGCTTCGCCGCGCCTTGGCGATCAGCCAGGGCGATGTCACCGTGCTCGTGACGCGACCGATCTGTGCCGTGCTGCTGCTTTCGAGCGTGGCCTTTCTGGTGGGACCGCTACTGTTGCGTGCCAGCTCGTCTCGCCGTGAGATTCAAGACGCCGACGCGGTTGGATGACACAGGAGTCGCGGCGATGCCACTCGTTTCCGTCAAGACGTGGTATTGATAGCTGGAAAGTGCGGCTGCAACTGTCCTCGAACAACCCATGGAGCGGCCGCCCGGCAACGTTCGGTAGCCTTAGTCGTTGCGGCCGCGTCAGGTGGGCATCACTCACGAGTAGTCGCTAGCGTTCATCGAAAGTGCCTCGGCCCGAGATGATCGGGTAGGCGCCATGCTGGTGCCGAGGCACTTTCGATAACGAGACTTGAAGGAAGCCGCTGGCGCGGCGGCCGCTATGGAGCCCTGAGTCAGGATCTTCTGCGGTTCATGTGCTGGAGAGAGCGCCGCGATCGGCGTGGCACAGGGCGAGGCGCACTTCGATAGGCGCTTCCGCAGGGGTGAGCTGGCCTGATGGAGAGGGTCGGAGGTGACGCCGTGCAGACGAAGACAGACCACGACATCCACGTGCTTGGACCCTTGCCCCGTTCGATCCGCAATACCATGCGCCGGCTATCGATGTGGCGTACTTGCCAGCGGCACAATTCGCTCCGCCTCAGTCCCGCGGCATAGAGCGTCATCAGCATCGCTCGATGGAAGAGATTCGTGGCCGAGCCGATCAATCGCCGCACTTCCTCCCGGCTCAGCACGGTGGGCAGCCGCTTCGGCCGTTTCGGATACGGCAGGTCCTCCTTCATGTTTCGACGCTTCAACACCCGTACGTAGAGAAACCGCAACGCGGAGATCCGCATGACAACGGTACCGATGGCGAGCTTTGGTCCTCGATCAGGAAGGTGTGGTAGCGGCGCTGATCGTCCGGGCCCACATAGTCCAGGCGCTTCCCAATGTGGTGTCGAAGGCGTCGACAGCCTGTAGGTACGTGTAGACCGTCGACTCAGCGTAGTTGCGGCGCACGAGTTCTTCGCGCATCCGCTGAAGTAATGGGGTCACAGAAGCCTCCTTCTGCGACCAACCCTATGCTGTTACGGATTACCCGGAACGCCTCTCGGGCCGCCGCGCCAGCGACTTCGTTCAGGTCGCGTAGTGTTTCCTTATCCGCCCGAGGACACACACCGGGTTGCGCCGTTCGAGCGGGCGGGGTGACCCGGTTGAAGAAATGTAGGCGTCCGATGCCGACGAATCGGGTACCCACCGAACGGGTGCCGATTCGGGTTTTGTTATAGGCTCTAAATGCCGCAATAGGCGGACATGACGTCCTCCACAGATAGGCCATTACCCTCGAACTTCGGCGGTATCGACGCCGGCAACCCTCACCGCACCCCTCATTTGCAACAGCCGGCATGGAGCCTCAGCGTGGCGCCCGGCATCCCGACCTTGGTCAAGCCCGTGCGGGTCGGTGATTGCCCAGTGATGAATGCGGTGCGGCCGGCCGTAAAGCTTTGCTGCCCGTAGAAATTCGTGAACATCGCACCCCTCTTTGGCGTACGAGATGCACCGGCTCGAATGGCCGACCGCGAAAGTTCTGCACCCAGCCGCGCAGAATCGGGTTGATTTGCGCAATCGTCTCGCTGATAGGCCGGGACCGATGGCTGGCCAACGGCCTGATTCGACGCAGCTCCGATCTGATCTATCGCCGGCAAATCCGACCTGGAATCTGAGTGTATGCGCCCTGCAGGCTGCGCGCGGCCTACGCCACATCGGCACATGCCCGCCGGTCGGCAGTTCGGCACCAACTTTCGCGCGCGTGGAGAGTGGGTTGCCCCTCAGAAGTCCTGAACGCCCAAGCAGTTCGGTCGCGTGTGATGCCGAGAGCGGTTCGGCATGGTCCCTGCCTCTCCTGTCGTTGACCAGTGGTGCCTCGTGGAGTCTCCTGACGAAATGTTCCGAGCGCTCGTGGCGTTCGCGCCCGAGCCAATGACCATTGTGGATAGTCAAGGCAGCGTGGTGTTTGCCAACGACGCAACCCATCGACTGACGGGACTGCCGGTGGATGAGCATATCGGGCGGCGCTTCTATGAATTCGTCGATGTGGACGAGCAGGGGCGCGTGCGCGACGCCTTCGAGAGCGCGCTGGTCACCTTCGAGCTGACGGCGCCCGTCCAACTCCGCATGCGATCTCCCGGTAGGGGATGGGCATCGAGCGAGTTGCGGATCCGGTGCGTGGAAGTCCGGGCGGGTCGCTACGGGTTGATCTATTGGCGGAACGTCGACCCCAGCGGGCAACTCGACGAGCGGTTGCGGCACGCGCAGAGGCTGAATCAGTTGGGCCGCCTGACCTTGAGTATCGCAGACGACTATGCGCAGGTGGTGACGACCATGCTCGCGCATTTCCCTGGCCTTTTCGATTTGACTGCGGGCCGACCGGCCTCGCTCAACCTGCGCGCGATCCTGAGAGCGACCGAGCGGGCTGCCTCGCTAACAGGGCAGTTGCGAGCCTTCTCCAATACGACAGCGCCGCCGATTGAGCAGGTCGACGTACACGCCCTGCTCAACGACGTCAGGCGATTGACGACGGAGGATGCGTGGCTGAAGCTGTCGCTTGACGCCAAGCGAACGAAGGTCCGGACAGACCGGGTGGGTCTGGTGGTGGGATTGAAGGATCTGATTCTGAGCGTGCAGCACGCGTTGCCGGAACACACTGCCGTGGTCGTCAGGACGTCGAGTCCTCCCGAAGCGGCTGGTTCGTCGGTCGCGGACTGGACCGAGTATCTGATCATTGAGATCACGAACGATACCCAGGACGCATCGCCAGAGCGAGCTCCGTCCATTGACCGTTCGCATCTGTGGCCGCCCTCGGCGGGCGTGATGCTCGCCGTCGTGACCCTCGACGATATCGTCGGTCAATCGGGAGGAGGCGTCGAGGTGGGCACGGCGGACAATCGTGCCACGACCGTTCGCATTTTCCTGCCAGTGGTATAGACAGACGCAGACCGCCGATTGAGCGACGCTCGTTCCACGCCCTTGTTACCTGGACGGTGAGCATTGTTCGACCGCTGTGTTGTCCAGTTGACCTCGATGGTGAGCGGCGCGTTGCATTCAAAACGACGGGCGCTTGATGCCGAACCTCTGCATCTTCGACTGAAGCGTCGTTCGCTTGAGACCCAGTCGCGCGGCGGCACCCGTGGGACCTCCAATGATGCCCTTCGATTCGCTCAGCGCCTTGAGAATCATCGCGCGTTCGCCAACACGATACGGAGCCGCCGTTCGCGACGCCCCGGCACGCTCGCGCTTCACAACCGTCTGAATGCCGGTTGACGGCACGTGCAGAACCGATTCAGTGGACAGGATGGTCGCTCGCTCGATCACGTTCTGGAGCTCGCGAACGTTGCCGGGCCAGTGCCATCGCCGCAGCGCGTCCATCGTGGACTTCGGGATCCTCGTAATGTCGCGGCCCATCGCGCGTGAGAACTTCTGAACGAAGTGGCGAACCAACGCGGGGATGTCCTCTCGCCGATCCCGCAACGGGGGCACGTGGATCGGAAAGACGCTCAGCCGATAGTAGAGGTCGCTTCGAAATGCGGAGGCGGCCACCATTTCCTCGAGGTTGCGGTGTGTGGCCGCGACGAGTCTGACCTCGATTCGCTGGGTGCGCACGCTGCCGAGGCGCTCGAACTCGCGTTCCTGCAGGGCCCGCAGCAGCTTCGGCTGAACCTCGAGGGGAATGTCGCCCACTTCGTCGAGGAACAACGTCCCCCGGTGTGCCAACTCCAGACGCCCCATTTTGGCGCGGTCCGCGCCCGTGAAGGCACCCTTCTCATGGCCGAACAGCTCGCTCTCAATCAGGCCACCGGGCAGCGCCGCCCCGTTGAACCGGATGAAAGGCCGATCACGCCGGCGGCTTAAGTCGTGGAGGGCCCGCGCCAGCAGCTCCTTGCCTGTACCCGTTTCTCCCAGCAGCAAGACGGTCGCGTCGGTCGGCGCAACGGCCTGAATCTGCTGCAGAACGTTCCTTAGCGCAGGGCTGCTACCGATAATCTCTTTGAAGTCGTGCTGCGAGGTGATTTCGTCCTCCAGGTAGAGCTTTTCCTCAGCCAACCGGTTCTTCAGGTCCGAGATTTCACGAAAGGCCACCGTGTTCTCGACGGCGATGGCGACTTGTCCGGCGACGTCGCGCAATAGATCGACCTCGGTTTGCGAGAACGCCTCCGCGCGGCGGCTCGCGATATTGAGCGCGCCGAGCACGCCACGTCGGGTCGAGAGCGGGACACAGCACACCGACTGAAGGCCGGCGCTTCGCAACGTCGGGACTCCCACGACGTCGAACTGATCGAGCGCGGCTCCCTTGAAGACGTGGGGGTGATTCCATGGGAACGCGAGGGCGGCGGGCGACTGATCGAGACTGGTGGTAACGTGCGGCTCCAAGATGCCGCGCTCGTCGTAATAAGTCGCAGCTTCCAGATGCAGCTCGCGTGTGCCGGCGCTGAACACGACGAGGCTCGCGTAGTCGTGATCCAGCGTGCGGCGCACCGTTTCGAGCACAGACGACCACAACGAGTGTGGGTCCAGAGTTGAGACCAACGTGTTGTTGACGTCGAGCAGCAGCTTGAAACGGTCGCGCTCGTCGCTGGCTTCGCGGCGATACTGTTCCGCGCGATCGAAGTAGGTGGCATTCTCGATCGCTACCGCCAGCTGCCGAGCGATTTGCCACAGCAACATGATCTCAGACATCGGAAACGCATCCGCATTGGGGCTGCCCACGTTCAGGACGCCGTACGTGCCCCGTTGCGTCTTGAGGGGCAGGCACACGCCCGCTTGCACACCTCGAGCGACCAACGCCGCGGTTACTTTTGTCTTGAGGAGCGCGAAAGACTCCTTCCGGATCTCAATCACATCGCCGCTCTCGAACGCGAGCCATGGTGGCTCGTCCTTGTCGAGCAGCTCCCCTTCGGGGATGGGCGTTTCGGCTTCGGGCTGCACCGCAGCCCAGCGGCGCAGGCCCTGCGCGCGCTCGTCCCAGATGGAGAGGCTCGCATAGTGATGAGGGATCGTCCCTCGCAGCAGCATCGAGATGGTCCTCAACAGATCGGGAAGATGACGCTCGGAGGTCACGGCGTTGGTCAGACGCAGAAGTAATCGCGTTCGGTCAGAGGCGCCTGGCAAGGGAGGATCGCCGGGCAGGTCGCGACTGGTAGGCGACAGCCCAGCAGTGGCGCGCGCCACTTGGGTACCGATCCGACCCAATACCGTCAGGAGCTCGTGAGAATAGTGGTCGACGTCGCGACTGGCAATCCCCACGGCTCCCCAGCGGACATCGGGCGTCGAGGCCGGCACGAAGCACATGACGCGAAAGCCCAGGCGGAAACAAAAGCCGGCCACCGGCGGCGCTGGCTCGCTACTCAATCGGAGGACGATCGGAAGCTGGCTGGAGACCGCACGCCCGCCTGGCCCGAACTCCACCGGCACTTCCGACAACGGCAGATCCGTCAACCCCTGCGGTTCGAACATGACGAGCCGCATCATGCGATCGGCCGGGTCGTACTGCCAAATGGACACCGCGTCGAACGGAGTGAGCTCGCGGACGTGCGTGGCGAAGTGCTCACAGAATTCCGAGCGCGTCCGACATTCGGGTATTCCCGCGACGCGTTCGAGTAATGTCTGATACGCCTCCAGCCTTCGATCGCCGGTTACGGGCGCGTGCAGGGACGTCACGGAAACTCGTGTCAACGGAGACTCGCGTCGCCCATGTTCGAACCGGGCGCACAGTCTGTCAAGACGTAATCTTTATACGTAATCGTCATCTTGTCATCTTGAAGTCTCGTCATCCCAAATGTCCTTCCTGAGAGATAGATAACCGTTCTCGGCAGCCTTCCTTGACTTGCTCCGGCCCGCCGAACCCAATGTGCCCGCGGCGCCGCGCTTCCGCCTCCGACATCCCACTGCAGAGTTTGTCGACAATCGATCCCCGACCGCTGCTTTTTCCAGGTGAGCGCGATCGATGCAGAGGCATTCGTCGCGGGTTGGTTGGTCCTGGCGCTTGCCTCGCTTTTCGCGTTTCCCGTTCCACGCCGCCGGGCAGGGCGCGTAGATCCGGTGCGTTTTGCTTCGATCGGAGTAGGATGCGCGATCTCGATCCTGTCATCAGGTGGCGATACGAACAGCGGCCCCAGTCGAATCAAGTCGGTCCACGCATCGGCGGCCGGCGCAAAAGATACCTTGGCGGATGGTGAAGGGAAAGCAGAAGTGAGTCGCGGTGCTGCAGTAGGTCGGCGTTCAAATCAGCGCCGCACTTGGCGCGCTGCGCTTCGCAACCGAGAGAGATCCGATTTTCTCCTGATGAATACCTCGCAAACAGTGGGGCCTTCATGAACGCCACTGTGAGCTGTTTCGCTTCCGGGAGCCGATGCACCTTCTTGAGATAGCGGTTCAAGTAGTGGGTACACATGCTTGCTCGCAGCGCTGCGCTTTCACCACAACGGCGGCCCTGATTCGCCTGCTTCACTTTCCAAGCGTCGATTTCAGCCAGGAACCACTGCTCGGTGTCGTGGGTGAATTTCACCGGAGCGCCGAGCTTTTTCGACAGGCGGAGCTCCCACAATGGTGTCTTGGGGCACCCGCGCTTCCGCGACGCGCGAGGCTGACGCGACGCGCAAGCGGCGAGACTGCGCTCTATGTCTGCGGCATGAGCGCCGATGAACTGTCCAACGCCTGTGCCGACGGTGGTGGAATCTGCTGCTTGAACCGTGCAAGCCGAGCATCCAGCCTTTGCTCCGTAAGGCACCGCTCGTCCACATCGCCCTTGATGGACTTCAGGGCTGCGGCGACCTGGGGGAAGTGTCGGAGGAACCGTTGCGCGGACGGCAGTTCTTCTTCAAACAGCCGCAGCTCCTCCATCGGAACGCCGTTCGCCACGGCTTGCCGCGCGATGGTACGGAAGGTGTTCATCGCTTCTCTTCAACAATGCCGGCTTGGTGAGGAAGTCCCTCAGATTGCACTAGCCGCCGCCAACCCTGTGGGGCGATGCAGCCTCAACATCGAAGACCACAACCAATAACTATTGCGGGGCCAAATGAGGGGCGTACCACCAAAATGGTAAACTACTCAATTAAACGCCTAGATCTGGCGGAGGGAGAGGGATTCGAACCCCCGGAACCGTTACCGGTTCAGTGGTTTTCAAGACCACCGCCATCGACCACTCGGCCATCCCTCCGCGTCGAATTGTGGCCTGAATTCGCGAATCTGATTGAAAGGCGACTCGGATTCAGGGGCTCGTGTCACCAAAGTGTCACCATCGGGCGGCACACCGGGGCGGCACAAGCCTCCGCCATTGTAGCCTTCACATAAAATCGTGTGGTTCCTGGCGACTCGCCACTGACCGTTTTGGCATGGCCCATTCTGGCACGAAGCGGCCGCGCCGTACGAGTCAGCGATTTCAAACTGACCCACTACCCAGCAGCCGCGTCTCTTCAAAATCGCCGGTTAGCGACAGTCGCGCGAGCAGTTCCCCAATTTTGATGGGATTCTCGAAAAAATTGGCGCACTTCATTGCGATCCCACTCGACGAGGCATAACCCCTCGCCAAGCAGATCACTGAGGCCCTAGAGGCAGCGCATGAGCAAGGGAGCGTTCATCGCGATCTGAAGCCGGCGAACATCAAGATCCGCGCTGACGGTACGGTAAAGGTGCTCGACTTCAGTCTCGCTCAGGTGGACGCGGAGTTTGCTGTCTCGTGAGGCGTCAATGTGTCAGCTATCTCAGGATTCGATGTCTAAGAGGGCGATGATGGAACTGTCTTTCTTGATCCTCATGGAATCCAGCTGGCTCCGCGCTGGGCGGCGGCATCACGC
>CAWFFB010000017.1:0-122268 GCA_963814975.1 uncultured Acidobacteriota bacterium
ATACATAGGCGGTGAGAAGACAACGTGGGGAAGTGAACCATCTCAGTACCCACAGGAACAGAAAACAATAGTGATTCCGCTAGTAGCGGCGAGCGAACGCGGAACAGCCCAAACCATCGTGCTTGCACGGTGGGGTTGTAGGGCCTGTTTGGCCGCAAGGCCGGCGAGTGACAAACCAATCGGCTAGTCGAACGATCTGGAACGATCGGCCATAGACGGTGACAGCCCGGTAGACGACAGCTGATTGGCTCGCTGGACAGGTTCCTGAGTATCGCGGGACACGTGAAATCCCGCGAGAATCCACGAGGACCATCTCGTAAGGCTAAATACTCCCTGGTGACCGATAGTGAACCAGTACCGTGAGGGAAAGGTGAAAAGAACCCCTGTGAGGGGAGTGAAATAGTACCTGAAACCGTATACCTACAAGCAGTGGGAGGGCTATGCCGGAGCTATGCTCCGGAATGCCTGACCGCGTGCCTTTTGCATAATGAGCCGGCTAGTTATTCTCAGTGGCGAGGTTAAGCGTAAGCGAGCCGTAGCGAAAGCGAGTCCGAAATGGGCGAATAGTCGCTGGGAATAGACGCGAAGCGAGGTGATCTACCCTTGGCCAGGATGAAGTACGGGTAACACCGTATGGAGGTCCGAACCGGTGTTGGTTGAAAACAGCTCGGATGAGCTGAGGGTAGGGGTGAAAGGCTAATCAAACCTCGTGATTGCCCGTTCTCCTCGAAATGCTTTTAGGAGCAGCCTCGGGAGGTCGGCGTTGGTGGTAGAGAACTAGATGGACTAGGGGGCTTACCAGCTTACTGAATCCAACTAAACTGCGAATGCCAACGACACGTATCCCGGGAGTGAGACGGTGGGGGCTAAGCTTCATCGTCGAAAGGGAAACAGCCCAGACTATCGGCTAAGGTCCCTAACTTTGTGCTAAGTGGGAAAGGATCTGAAGACGCTCAGACAACCAGGAGGTTGGCTTAGAAGCAGCCATCCTTTAAAGAAAGCGTAATAGCTCACTGGTCAAGCGGCTTTGGGCCGACAATCCAACGGGGCTTAAGCACAAGACCGAAGCCATAGAATAGACGCGGACCTGCGGGACTGCATATTGGTAGAGGAGCGTTCTCACAGCCGTGAAGCCAGACCGTAAGGACTGGTGGAGTGGTGAGAAGTGACCCTGCCGGCATAAGTAGCGATAAGAAAGGTGAGAATCCTTTCCACCGTAAGCCTAAGGTTTCCTGAGGAAGGTTCGTCCGCTCAGGGTTAGTCGGGTCCTAACGCGAGGCCGAAAGGCGTAGCGGATGGATATCTGGTTAATATTCCAGAACTACCTAAAAGACGTTATCACGATGGGGAGACGCAGGAGGCTATGCGAGCCTACGATTGGACGTGTAGGTTCAGGCCTGTAGGGGGATCCGCCTGGCAAATCCGGTGGGTCATATTCCCTGAGGGGTCATGGCGAGGGCCGCAAGGCCCGTAAAGTCGCAGACGCCACGCTGCCGAGAAAATCCTCTAAGGAGTCTTTTGGGTACCCGTACCGCAAACCGACACAGGTAGGCGAGGAGAAAATCCTCAGGTGCGAGTGAGAACCCTCGTTTAGGAACTCGGCAAACTCACCCCGTAACTTCGGAAGAAGGGGTGCTCCGTTAGCGTCAGGTGGCCTCGCGCACCGAAGCGTGAGGGAGTTGCAATAAAGAGGCCCAAGCAACTGTTTACTAAAAACACAGGGCTATGCTAAGTCGAATACGACGTATATGGCCTGACGCCTGCCCGGTGCCGGAAGGTTAAAGGGAGAGGTTAGCCGCAAGGCGAAGCTTTGAGCTGAAGCCCCGGTAAACGGCGGCCGTAACTATAACGGTCCTAAGGTAGCGAAATTCCTTGTCGGGTAAGTTCCGACCTGCACGAATGGCGTAATGATTTGGGCGCTGTCTCAACGAGGGGCACTGCGAATTTGTGGTACCGGTGAAGACGCCGGTTGCCCGTGGCTAGACGAAAAGACCCCGTGCACCTTTACTACATCCTAGTAGTGAATGCTGACGCGCTATGCGCAGGATAGGTGGGAGGCTTTGAACCCGGGATCTCGGTCTCGGGGGAGCCAACGGTGAGATACCACCCTTAGCGCTTCGGCGTTCTAACCTCGTTCTGTCATCCAGATCAGGGACACTGCTAGGTGGGTAGTTTGACTGGGGCGGTCGCCTCCTAAATTGTAACGGAGGCGCGCGAAGGTTCGCTCAGGCTGTTTGGAAACCAGCCAGAGAGTGCAAAAGCAGAAGCGAGCTTGACTGCGAGTCCTACAAGACGAGCAGGTGGGAAACCAGGCTTTAGTGATCCGGTGGTTCCGCGTGGAAGGGCCATCGCTCAACGGATAAAAGGTACGCCGGGGATAACAGGCTGATCCTTGCCAAGAGTTCACATCGACGCTAGGGTTTGGCACCTCGATGTCGGCTCATCACATCCTGGAGCTGTAGCAGGTTCCAAGGGTCCGGCTGTTCGCCGGTTAAAGTGGTACGTGAGCTGGGTTTAGAACGTCGCGAGACAGTTCGGTCTCTATCTGCCATGGGCGCAGGAGATTTGAGTGGGGCTGACCTTAGTACGAGAGGACCGGGTTGGACGGACCTCTAGTGTACCGGTTATCGCGCCAGCGGTAGCGCCGGGTAGCTACGTCCGGAAGGGAGAAACGCTGAAGGCATCTAAGCGTGAAACCCTCCACAAGATGAGATCTCCCTGGATCGCAAGATCCCTAAAGGCTCCTGGAAGATGACCAGGTAATAGGTCGGGTGTGTAAGCGTGGTGACACGTTGAGCTTACCGATACTAATCAGCCGTGAGGCTTGACCATAAATTCTTTTTTGCAATAGCACGCAGAAACGCTGCGTGAGTGGTGGATCGGTCAAACTACCGTTTGCAGGATATTCAGTTGTGATCGCACGAATTGGGAGTTGGTGATGTGGAAGCTGGGGATCGAGCGCCTCGATCACGAAATCGCCAAGTCGCCAGTGTCGATGGGCTCTTTGACAAGATTGTCTGGGACGACCCACCTTCGCGCCTGACGGCGCTTCGGTGGCAAGCCGCATAGAGGCTTGCCCGCCGTAGCTCGCGAAGCGAGCGAAGGCGGGACCCCAGGCAGAACAAACAGACCTTGAATGTGGTCATCTCGTTATCTGGTCATCAGTCAATTGCCAGATAACGAAGTGACTGAACAACCAAATTCAGGGTTCAAGTTTGCCGGTGGTCATAGGAGCAGGGTCACACCCGTTCCCATTCCGAACACGGAAGTTAAGCCTGCTACCGCCGATGGTACTGCATGGGAAACTGTGTGGGAGAGTAGGTCGCTGCCGGCATTATCTCAAGCCCGCGAGCTTCGGTTCGCGGGCTTTTCTTTGTACGCGGGGCGCGCGATCGGCGCACACAGTCTCCGCAGAGCAGCAGCCGACGGCCTGCGCCGAAATTCGCCCGCGGCTCGGCGAGTTGCACGCGGAGTTGCCGGCCGCGATCCACATCCGTATCTCCGGGCCGCCCAGGCCGCAAACCAAACCCGGTGTCGTGAAGGGTCCCGAATCCCTCGCCTTCGCCGCGCCGCGGCATAGCTTCAGCCTTTCGCAAGCACTCAGGAGTGCTCGAGGACAGCGGCCTCATGCCTTCAGCAAGGCGGACCGGCCCACAATGGCAGTTCCGGCCCAGGCCGAGTTTTGGCTATTCCAGCGACGCAAGCCTCTCGAAGATTGGCTCGATGGATCTTCGGCTTGCGTTGAATCAATTGGACGACCAAGGAGTAGTGAAATGAGCCAACACCACCTGATCGACGCATGGCGCCCTGTCGGTTACCCGCCGGATCAACGCGCCGCGCGAATTGGTCTATGAAGCCTGGACCCAGCTTGAGCATAGAAAGCACTGGTTTACGGGGCCGGCGTGGACGGAAATCGAAAGATGCGTTGACCTGAGGGTGGGTGGGAAGGAGATTGCGCATGGCCGATTCGAGAACGGGACGGAGACAATCTACACCGCACGCTTTCACCTCATCGAGCTGAATGCGCGTTTGATCTACGCGTTCGATATGCATGTGGGTGGGAAACACTTCTCCGTGTCGCTGGCGGGCGTCGAGTTTCAGGAAGAATCTGGCGCAACCGAGCTAACCTATACTGAACAGGCCTTCTTCTTGGAGGGGGAGTATGGCGCCGATTCTCGATTGAAGGGCACGAATGGGTTGCTGGATCAATTCGAGGCCTACGTTTCAACCATGAAATAACAGTTCCCATCCGCTGCCGCTGAAAATGTGCGCGCGACAAAAAAACAGGCCCGACGCGCTTCAAAACGCGTCGGGCCTGCGACGTCCAGATGGTGCAGACTTCCGACTGAGGCCGAGCGCCCGCCGGTTGTCTCAGCGAGTCCGTCTCACGGCTGCGGCTTGGCGGTCGCTCCTGGCTGCGGCTTGCGCTCGCTCCTGGCTGCGGCTTCAGTCCCGCCTGTCCTCGTCGCCCAAGGATCTCGACGCCAGCCTCGTCGTTCTTGTGGCGCACGAGACCCGGCGGGCTGGGCTTGGCACCCATCTTTTTCAGCAGCGCCTCGGTGCTCGGAAAGGGCACGATCGTATTGTTCTGGAAGATGCCTTCCGCGTAGGTCATGGCGCTCCATCCTCTCGCGTTCGTCGCTTCGAGATCGGCGCCCTTGTCGACCAGGAACTGAATGATGGTATTTGCGCCCCGGGACGCGGCGCCGTGCAGCGCGGTCGAGCCCATGTCGTTGGACGCGTTGATGTCGACGCCCAGCTCCACCAACAGCTTGACCGTTTCGAGCGCGCTGGCTTCCTGGACCCGGCCCCCGTCGTGGTTGTAGCCGAATCCCGCCGCCAGGATCAGCGCTGTCGTCTCGTCGTCCGTTATCGCCTTCGGATCGGCGCCGGCAGCCAGCAGGAGGCGCATCGCCGGGACATCGCCGGCCATGGCGGCGAAAATCAGCGGCGTGCCCCCGATGAGAGGCGTCCTCGAATCGCCAAACCTCGGCCCGCCCCCGCTGCCGTACCGGGGTGGGTTCTTCGTGGTGCGAGCGTTCGGATTGGCGCCGCGGGCCAGCAGCAGCTTGATGAAATCAAGCTTCAGCTGTCCCCTCATCCCGCCCAGCACTCCCCACTCGTTATTGTCCTCGGTGGCGATACCGATGCGCTGTGTGACCAGGCTATTCCATTCTCCCGCCGCCCGGTGCAAGGGAGTGAGGCCGGCAGCGGCGATGTCGACGTTTGCTTTCTGGTCCAGCAGAAATTCCGCGTACGCCAGATGGCCCCTGATCGTGGACATCAGCAAGGGGGACATGCCATCGGTCGCGGTCTCATTCACGTTCGCTCCGGCAGCAAGCAGGATCCGGCTGGACTTGATGTCGCCGTTCCGGGCCGAAAACAACAACGGCGTGAAACCGCCCGCGTGGACGATGCTCGGTTGCCTGAAGGTCCCGGGATTCGACTTTGCACGGACGTCCGCTCCCCCATCCACCAGGAGCTGCACGACCTCCGAGTGGCCCTGCGCTGCTGCCCACATCAGCGCCGTCTGGCCCAGGGAAGGTTCTTTCGCGTTCACGTCCGCCCCCTGGATCAGCAATGCCTGCACGGCACCCGGTTTGCCGGTTCGAGCGGCAACCATGAGTGCGGTTTCCCCTGTCGGGAAGGCGCCGTTGGGTTTCGCGCCGGCCTTCAACAGCCTTTCGACCATGGCCGCGCTGCCGTTCTGGCTGGCGAGCAGCAGCGGGGTAATCCCGTAGTCGTTCGCCGTGCTCACCTGTGCGCCGGCGTTGAGCAGCAGGTCTGCCGATTCGAGGTCGTCTGTCTGCGCCGCCCAGTGAAGCGCCGTAGAGCCATCCGGCTGGGGAGCATTCACATCGACCTTCTGCTTCAGTAGGGTCTGAAGCACCTGGCGGTCCCGGTTCTTGACCGCTTCGATCAGGCGAAGATCCCTGCCTTGGGCAATGGCGAGGCTTGCCACCGAGAGTAAGGATACCGTCCAGCCAACCACAAACCGGGCGTCGACGCGCATCTTATGCCTCCTCCACACGCTGAAGCGTGCGGCAACTGCTTCTCATTTCCTGCGTCCGATTTCTGCCAGCTGCCGATAAAAACCAATAATTGCCTGGATCTACGGGGAAGGGCGAGGCTCCACGATGGTCAAAAATATACCCCACCCAGGGCCTCGACCGGTAGCATAATATGCGGGCTCTTGGGATAGAATAGTTCGGCGTCGGCGCGCGTGTTTCCTAGGCACGTGTTTCAGTGCTCGTGTCCCGTTAGCGTGTTTCCCATTATGAGATCGTCGCGTTGAAGAGATCCAGGAATGGGTGCAGCTTGACTGCGTGACGCAGTCCTCACCTTGACGACGGGGTAAAAATGTCTAACCATTTGAGAGCAATCGTGGGCGGGCTTGCGGCCGTCCTGCTATTCGCCGCGTCATTTCAGTCATCTCAGCTGAGCACAGATCTCCAGGCGGCGGGCGCGCAAGCGCAGCCGGCGGTTCCGGCTCCTTCAGCCGCTTCACCTCAGCGTGCGCTGCTCGATAAGTACTGCGTCACCTGTCACAACCAAAAGCTCTTGACGGCCGGCCTCGCGCTCGACAAAGCGGACGTGACGAACGTTCCAGCCGGTGCGCAGGTGTGGGAGAAGGTCGTGCGGAAGCTTGGCACCCGTGCGATGCCTCCACTTGGTATGCCGCGGCCGGACAAGCCGACCTATGACGCCTTCGCGTCATGGTTGGAAAACGAGCTCGATCGCGCGGCGGCGGCCAAGCCGAATCCCGGCCGGGTGGGCGTGCGACGGCTCAATCAGTTCGAATACACCAATGCCGTTCGCGACCTTTTGGGACTGGAGATCGACGGCCGAGCGCTGCTGCCCTCCGACGAATCGAGCGACGGCTTCGACAACATAGCGGAAGCCCTCTCGGTTTCTCCCTTGCTGCTGGAGCGCTACATGATCGCGGCGCACAAGATCGGGGACCTGGCCCTTGCCGATCCGAAGATGCGACCGGGCGTCGCCACCTACCGGATTCCCGCGCTGCTCGTGCAGGACGACCGCATGAGCGACGACCTTCCGATCGGATCCCGGGGCGGGACGGCGATCCGGCATTACTTTCCGCTCGACGGCGAGTATGTCGTGAAGGTCCGCCTGTTGAGAGCGTTCAACGCCGCCACGATCCGCGGCCTCGAGATTCGGGAACAGCTGGACGTCCGCCTGGACGGCGTGCGAGTCAAACTGTTCTCCGTCGGCGGCGACTGCCCTGAAGGTGCGAAGGATCCCAAGTGCGCCGTAAGCGCTGAGGGGGACGGCAACCTTTCGCTCTACTCGCGAACGGCGGATGAGGAATTGGACGTTCGATTCCCGGCTACGGCGGGCACGCACGTTGTCGGCGTCTCGTTCGTCAAGAGAATGTCGGCCGAACCTCAGAGTCCCACGCCCATTCGCCTGCCGGCCACGCAGTCTGAAGATCGCGAGCAGGCCCGAGCCGACCAGAGTGTGGATACGGTCCAGATCGAGGGGCCGTTCAACGTGACCGGGCTTGGCGACACGGCCAGCCGCCGCGAGATTCTCGCCTGCCGCCCCTCCAGCCGGCAGGAGGAGGAACCGTGCGCGCGGAAGATCCTCTCCAGGCTCGCCCGTCGCGCGTATCGCCGGCCGGTCACCGATGTCGACGTCCAGCGGCTGGTCGGCTTCTATCGGACCGGTCGAAGCGCCGGCGACTTCGAGGCCGGCATCCGGTTGGCGCTCGAGCGGCTGCTCGTGTCTCCGAGTTTCCTGTTCCGGGCCGAGCCCGATCCGTCGAATGTCGCTCCCGGCACCGCGTACCGCGTGAGCGATATCGAGCTGGCGTCCCGTCTGTCGTTCTTCCTGTGGAGCAGCATCCCAGACGACGAGCTCCTCGATGTGGCCGCGCGCGGGCGGCTCAAGGATCCGAAGATCGCGGAGCAGCAGGTTCGGCGCATGCTTCGGGATCCGAAGTCCACGGCCCTCGTCAGGAATTTCGGCGGCCAGTGGCTGCTGCTGCGGAACATCAGGCTGGTCACGCCGGACGCGGACATGTTCCCCGAGTTCGACGACAAGCTGCGGGAGGGGTTCCAGCGCGAGACGGAGATGTTCCTCGAAAGCCAGTTCCGCGACGATCGCGGCGTCCTGGAACTGTTGACCGCGAACTATACGTTCCTCAACGAGCGTCTCGCCAAGATCTACGGCATCCCGAATGTCTACGGGTCGCATTTCCGCCGCGTCACGCTGCCGGACGACCGGCGGGCCGGCTTGCTGGGCCATGGCAGCATTCTCACCGTCACCTCGTACCCGACCCGCACCTCGCCCGTGTTGCGTGGCAAGTGGGTGATGGAGACCCTGCTCGCCTCGCCGCCGCCGCTGCCGCCGGCGAACGTGCCGCCGCTGAAAGAAAATGACGGGGCGAGCGCTCCCACGTCGGTGCGCGAGCGGCTGGAGCAGCATCGCAAGAATCCGGTGTGTGCGTCGTGCCACACCAACATGGACCCGCTCGGCTTCGCGTTCGAAAACTTCGACGCGGTGGGCAAATGGCGCGTGCGCGAAGCCAATACACGCATTGATGCGTCGGGTGCGCTCGCTGACGGCACCAAGTTCAGCACCCCGGCGGAGTTCCGTCAGGCGCTCCTCAGCCAGCGTGAGGTGTTCGTCGGCGCGCTCACCGAGAAGATGATGACCTACGCGTTGGGCCGGGCCGCCGGGTATACCGATATGCCGGCGATTCGGACCATCAAACGCGAGGCTGCGGCGAGCGACTACCGCTGGTCATCGATTATTCTGGGCATCACGAAGAGCGTGCCGTTTCAGATGCGTACCACGGCGGGACCGCAGGACCCTGTCACCAGCACAATGCCGCCTCGGACGGCGGAGAGGGTGGAGAAGCCATGATCGTCACACAGAAGCATCTCTCGCGCCGCACGGTGTTGCGCGGCCTGGGAGCCACGCTGGCGTTGCCGTTGCTCGATGGGATGGTGCCAGCCTTCGCCCAGATGCGGAACAGCGCGGCCAAACCGGTGCGCCGCCTGGCCGCCGTGTACGTGCCCAACGGGATGAATATCTGGAAATGGACGCCGGCCGCGGAGGGGCGCAATTTCGAGCTCGGGCCGATCCTGGACTCGCTGGAGCCGTTTCGCGACAGACTGCTCGTGCTGACCGGGATGTGCAACCCGCTGGCGGATCCGGCGGAGGGGGAAGCCGGGGGCGACCATCCGCGGGCCCAGGCCTCATGGCTGACCGGTGTGCACGTGAAGCGGACGCAGGGCTCCGACATCCGCGCGGGCACGTCGATGGACCAGATCGCGGCCGCGCATTTCAGCAAGGAAACGCAGCTCGCGTCGCTGGAGCTGGCGCTCGAAGCCGCCGAGCTGGCGGGCGGCTGCGACGGCGGCTATAGCTGCACCTACACCGGCACCATCTCCTACAAGACGCCGACGACGCCGCTGCCGATGGAAGTGGACCCGCGCGCGGTGTTCGAGCGGCTCTTCGGTGCCACCGACAGCACGGATACCAAGGCGCGGATGATCCGGCTCCAGACGGAGCGCAGCATCCTCGACTCGGTGACTGAGGAGACCGCCGGTCTCGAGAAGAAGCTTGGGGCGGGCGATCGCATCAAGCTCAGCCAGTACCTGGAGGCCGTGCGCGACATCGAGCGCCGGATCGAACTGGCCGAAAAGCAGAGCGACCGCGAGCTGCCGGTCGTCCAGAAGGCGGGCGGGATCCCGGCCACGTTTGAAGAGCACGCCAAGATGATGTTCGACTTGCAGGCGCTCGCGTGGCAGACCGACCTGACCCGCGTGTCGAGCATGTTGATGGGTCGCGAGAGCACCGGGCACACCTACCCGGAAATCGGCGTCCCCGAGGCGCACCACCCGACCTCGCATCATGCGATGCGCCCCGAGTTGCTCGAGAAACTGGCCAAGATCAACGCCTATCACGTGAAGATGTTCGCGTATCTCCTCGAACGCCTGCGCTCAACCCCCGACGGCGACGGCAACCTGCTGGACCACTCGATGCTCATCTATGGGGCGGGCTTCAGCAACAGCGACCAGCATCTGCATCACAACCTGCCGGTGCTGCTGGCGGGCGGCGGCGCGGGACAGCTCAAAGGGGGCCGTCACATCAGATATGCCGATGAGACGCCGATCGCGAACCTCCATGCGTCCGTGCTGGACTTGATGGGCGTTCCGGTCACCAACTTCGGCGACGCGACCGGCAGGCTCGAAGGACTCACGACGGCCTGAGGTTCGAACGACTGTAGCGAGCGCCGTTTACTGAACAGACGCCCGGCCGCACCAGCGGTCGGGCGTTCTCTTTTGAGTGAATCTCCTCCCCCTTTTCCCGGGCCGACGCCGCCAACCACCGTCCCTACCCAGGGTCGCCCACGCAGCACGGTGACTTTCGTTCCGGACTCCCGATTCGGTAGACTGCTGACATGGGAGAAAAGGCCTTTACCAAGTCTGAAGATGAATGGCGCCAGACCCTGACGCCGGAACAGTTTCAAGTCCTTCGCCAGCATGGCACGGAGCCGCGCGGGACGAGCCCGCTCAGTCACGAAAAACGCGACGGGTCATTTCGCTGCGCCGGCTGCGGTCAGCCGCTGTTTTCCTCCGACACGAAGTTCGAAAGCGGTACCGGATGGCCGAGTTTCTGGGCGCCGCTCGAGAATGCGGTCGGGACGACGAGCGATCACAGCTTCGGCATGACCAGGACCGAAGTTCATTGTTCGCGGTGCGGCGGGCACCTCGGCCACCTGTTCCCCGACGGCCCCGCGCCGACCGGAAACCGGTATTGCATGAACGGCATCGCGCTGGACTTCGATCCGGACGGCAAGGCCTGAGAATTCGTTCAGAAAGCGAGTGGCACCACATCATGTTTGGGAAATCACTGAAGGTACCCTCCAAGGCGGAGGCGCTGCCGGGACGCGCTGCGAAAATGTCCGTTTCGGCCGCCCATTTCGTCAACGGCCGAGGTCTCGAGCCGCCATTTCCGGAGGGGCTGGCGCGTGCGCTGTTCGCGATGGGCTGCTTCTGGGGCGCTGAACGCAAGTTCTGGGAACTGCCGGGGGTGTATACGACCGCGGTCGGCTACACTGCCGGCCACACGCCGAATCCGACCTACCGCGAGGTGTGCGGCGGCATGACCGGGCACACCGAAGCGGTGCTCGTGGTTTTCGATCCAAAGGCGATCCGCTACGAGGATCTGCTCAGGGTCTTCTGGGAGGCCCACGATCCGACCCAGGGCATGCGGCAGGGCAACGACGTCGGGACGCAGTACCGGTCGGGTATCTATTGGTACGATGAGGCTCAGCGATCCGCGGCGGAGGCGTCGCGCGACGCGTTTCAGAACGAGCTGGCGAAGGCCGGCCTGGGTCTCATCACCACCGAGATCCGGGCGGCGCCCGAGTTCTATTATGCGGAGGACTACCACCAGCAGTATCTGGCCAAGAACCCGGGTGGGTACTGCGGGCTTGGGGGAACGGGAGTCAGCTGCCCGGTGGGAGCCGTCGCCCGCTGAAACCGGGCCTTACTGCTTCCCGTAGATGACGAAATATTTGTCGGTGAACAGCTTGATCTCTTCGACCGGTTTGAAACCCGCCTGCCCCATGAGCGCTGCCGCCTGATCCGGGCTGAGCTGCATCTTGGGATCGTCCCGGTGGCCGGCGACACCCGGGATGAACTCGATCACCGCAATCCGCCCTGTCGGCTTCATGTAGCGGGCGAGATTCTTCAGATACACGTCGCGTTTCTCGATATGGTGCAGCACATCATGGATGAACGCGAGGTCGATCGGGACGGGCAGCAGCGGGTCGTCGTACTTGGCGAACACGGGCTGAACGTTGGCCACACTCTGCTCAATGGCCTGTTCCATGATGTGCTTGATCAGACCCTCGTCGACGTCGACGGCGTATAGCGTGCCGCCCGGTCGAACGGCTCGAGCCAAGGGCAGGCTGAAGACCCCGGTACCCGCGCCGATGTCCGCGACGATCCCCCCGGCTGCAGCTTGAGCGCCGCGACGATCTCGGCGATTTTCAGCCCCGCGAGCCGTTCGGAGGAGTCGAGCGTCTTGATCCATTCGGCCGCCGGCCGGCTCCCGAGCTGCGCGAGGGCAGCTCGGGGCGCGCCGGCAAGAGCGACGGCCGAGCACAGAACAACCAGCGATCTGCACACGTGCATCAGATCTCGTGGTGATCGCGGCGAGACAGCTGCCGCGCCGCTCCCTCGTTACTTCACTTCATCCCAGACGGCCTTGACGTTCAGCCCGAGCCGGGTTGGCGGCCCCAGGACGTAGCCGGCGTATTTCGCCGGAATCGTATAACTCTTGGTGATCTCGTCGGCCGACTTGCCGGCCTTCTTCCCCTCGCGCACGGTGTTCAGGAAGTCGCGGTTGAACTCTGCGTACTCCCCCAGATCGTTCATCGTCATCGGTGTGCTGTGGCCGGTGATGACGACGTCGATATTCTTGAGCGAGCTGTGGGCCTTCGACAGCGTTTCCGGGATCAGCACGCCGCTGCCGCCGTTGTTGATGTCGAGCAGCGGAAGATTCTTACCCGAGAAAATGTCGGCGGCGTGCACGACGCGCAGGGCGGGAAACACAATCCAGGCGTCGCCGTTCGTATGGCCGCGGCCGAAATAGTACAGGTCGATCTGATCGGCACCGCTGTCGAGCGTCAGCTTGTCCTTGAAGGTCCTCTTGGCCAACCCTCTGCCCTCGTGCTCCTCGAAGATGGTCTTGGCGGGCACGGTCTGATCCGCGGCGCTGCTGTTCGGGATCATCTTCCTCATGTTGGCGGCTGTATTTTCGTGTGCCACGATGTCGACCGTGGGCGGAAAGTCGACGTTTCCGCTCACGTGGTCACCGTGCGTGTGGGAATTGATGATCCGGGTGATCGGCTTGTTGCTGAGTTCCTTGATCTTGGCGAGAATCGGCTGGCCCCACCCTGGAAGCTTGGTGTCGACGACGGTGATGCCGTTCGCCTGCACGAACACGGCCGTGTTGCCGCCCCCGCCCTTGAGCATGAACAGGTTGTCTTTCAGCTTCTCGACCTCGACCACGTTCGGCGTGGCCGGCTTCTGTTGATACGCGCCGAGCGTCATCGACAGTGCTCCTGCAGCGATCAACACCCCGAGCACAATTGTTCGTCTCATGCCATGCCTCCAGAAAAGAACACCCGTTGAATGAACCAGAACGTGCCGGCTGCGATGACCACCAGGGAACCGGCGAACACCAGCCGCTGCCCCGCTGCCTCGGAGCGGCGCCGCAGCAGGGCCAACCCGGACGCGACGGCGACGACTACGAAGAGCTGACCGATCTCGACACCGACGTTGAATGAAAACAACGACCAGCCGAGCGCGCGCGCCGGCAGATCCATTTCGCGCAGCACGTTGGCGAACCCGAAGCCGTGAATAAAGCCGAACGCGAGCGCAATCCAGCCGCGCACGTCCCTTCCTCCACGTACCATCAGGTTATCGGCGCCGACGTACACGATGCTGAGCGCGATGGCCGGTTCGACCACCCCGGCCGGCGGCGCCACGATGTTGAGCGCCGCGAGAGTCAGCGTGATGCTGTGGGCGACCGTGAAGGCGGTGACGACGAGCAGCAGTCGCCTGCTCGATCCGCCCAGCAGGAGCAACCCGACGAGGAACAACAGATGGTCCGGGCCGATCAGGATATGGTGAACCCCGGCCGGCAGGAACTTCCGCAGGACCGCAACCACGCCCTGACGGGTGCCGCCGAAATACTCGAACTGTTCGCGGCCGTGGCTGAGAATCGCCTGCGACGCGATAGTCCCCTTTTCATAGATGTTGAGGAACGTTTGATGCTGCGGATCGTACGGGAAGAGAGCGGCGTTCACCCTGAGCATGCCGAACGGTCTACCGACATCGAACCGCGCGCGCACCTGAATGGACTGGCGTTCGGGCAGGGCTTCAGGCGCGGACCACGCGCCGGCGGGGAGAGGCTGGCTGTCGCCCACGAGCCCGAAGCGGTTGCGCAGCAGCGTGGTAACAGCGTCCGCGCGCGAGGCCAGCACCGACGGCTCGAGCAGCCGTTCGACCGGCTCGATGCCCAGTTCGTGCGCCACGTCGTAGACATGCGCGACGATCGTGACGTCGAGGGCGGCCGGGGCGATGCGGACGTCAACATAGCTGAACGGGACCGGATGAGCCGCCGCCGGCGTCGACGGCGGCGCGACGCCCAGCAGTACGAGGGCTAACCCGATGAGTGCCGGCCGGCTCATGGCGGTCAATGGTAACGTACGGAGGGCTCAAACGCATGGAACTGGCGCCCGGGACCTTCCACCTGCCACGGTATCTGGCGCTCGAACGGCAGGTCCCGCTGATCGAGGTCTGTCGCGTCTTGATCGATGGGGACGTGCCGGCATACGTTCCCACTGTCCGCGGCGGCGGGAAGATGCACGTTCGCATGCTCTGCCTGGGGCGGCACTGGAACGGCAAGACGTATCAGTACGAACCGAACCGCAGCGACTTCGATCAGCAGCCTGCCCCGCCGCTACCCGACCTCTTTCGCGGGCTCGCACGCGAGATCGCGATCGCCGTCGGGATGTCGCTCGATCCGGACGTCTGCATCCTCAATTACTACGAGGGTGAGGGGCGGATGGGACTTCACCAGGACAAGGATGAAAGCGGTGTCTCGATCGCCGCAGGGGTCCCGGTGGTGTCGGTATCGCTCGGCGACACGGCGCGGTTCCTGTTCGGCGGGACAAGGCGGCGCGATCCCGTTCAGGCGATTCCGCTCGAGTCGGGCGACGCGTTTGTCTTCGGCGGGCCCGCGCGGCTCCGGTATCACGGCGTCGCCAGGATCGTGCCGGCGACGGCGCCGTCGGCGCTGGGCCTGGCGGGCCGTTTCAATCTCACCTTTCGCCGGTACTAACGTCCTCGCACACGGTCCGGCTGGCGGGCCGTTGAAGAACACAGGCTGAAGAGAGAAGCGAGCCGGAGCCGACGTCCGAGGGGAGCACGACAACAGCAGATGCCAGAGATCAGGCTCGAGAGCGCGGACGACCGGCGCATTCAGGAATATCGGGCCGTTTCCGAGCCCGACTTGGCGCGGGAGAGCGGTTTCTTCATAGCCGAAGGTCGCCTGATCGTGCGGCGCACGATCGAGGATGGCCGCTACCGTTTCCGGTCGCTCCTCCTGTCGGAAACCGCGCGGCGAGACCTCGAGCCGGCGCTCGAACGTCTGGCCGATGATGTTCCGATTTACATTTGCGCAGCCCGCGACTTTGCGGCCATCACCGGCTTCGACATCCATCGAGGCTGTCTAGCGCTGGTGTGCCGACCAGCGGCTCTGCCGGTGGAGAGCGTACTGGCTGAGGCCCGCCTCGTGGTGGTGCTCGAAGCCGTGGCGAACGCCGACAACGTGGGCGGCGTCTTTCGTAACGCCGCGGCGTTCGGCGCCGATGCCGTGCTGCTCGGCCCGTCGTGCTGCGATCCACTGTACCGGAAGGCGATCCGCACCTCGATGGCCGCCACGCTGCAGGTGCCGTTTGCGCGACTTGCGGACTGGCCGCGCGGGCTCGGGGCGCTCGAGGTTCGAGGATTCACGATTGTCGGGTTGACGCCGCGCGCATCGGCCCTATCACTCGACCGCTTCGCCGCCTCGAGGCCTGCCCGTGTCGCCCTGCTCGTCGGCAACGAGGGTCTCGGCCTCAGCCGTGAGGCCGAGGGGGCGGCGCGACACCTCGTCCGCGTCCCGATTCGCCCGGACGTCGATTCCCTGAACCTGGTGGTCGCGACGGGCATCGCATTGTCAAGATTGACGAGCCTCAGCGATCTCTAATACAACAGCTATCGTTTGACGGTTGACAGTAAGTTCACAGTCGGTGTTTCACAGCGCTGTCACCGGTCATAGAGTCAACTGGCAACGAGCGTCCCGTCATCACCCTGTGGTTCAACTCGAGTACGCATCGCAGCGCAAGATCCGTGAGCGCAACAAACTGTACTACCGGGTCAATCACTGGCCGATCTGGATCTTCGTTTTCTTCATCGCCCCGGGCCCGCTCACCTTCGATCTGTTCGAGCGCGGGTTCGATTCGCGCATGGCGCTCTGGCTCGGAGCCGTCCTCGTCGCCACAGGCGTCGCGGGACTGCGGGGAGCCCTGCCTGGGGTCGAGCCGCGGCCGTACATCATCCGCTTCACCGAAGACCGGCCCAACCCGCTGTACCGGCGTGTCTGCTACACGTTCGCGTGGAGCGAAGTGATCACGTTTGCGGTCCTGAACGCGACTGGACTGGTCATCGCCATCGTCACGGGCCAGTGGTATCTGAAGCAGATCTATCAGGTCGCCTACTTCCCTCTCGCCGGGTCGATTTGGCTCCTCGGCGCGTTGGGCAGGCTGCCGCGTGTCAAGCCTTCGACCAAGGGGGAGGGTCACGAGCGCCGGTATTTTTACGGATCGGTCTGGGCCGTGTGCTGGGCGCAGCCGGTATCTGGCTGATGTGGCGGCTGCTGCCGCAATCGCCTGCGTTCGACTTCCTCAAGTTGGCCGTCTTCATCGGTATCCTCGCGTTCGTCGGCCATCTGGCGCGCCTAGGGCGCTTGCCGCGCACCCGCCCGATCGTGCCCGGAGAACTCGCGGTTTCGGACTGAACCCATCTGGTTATCTGGTCATCTGGAGATTTGAATTTGAACCTCGAGTTCTGGTTCTTCATGGTTCCCAAGTAACGGCATAGAATCTGGCCGTGGCGAAACAGGGCTGGCAGGGATGGGACGAGTACGCGCCCTTCTACGACTGGGAGAATGCGCGGACGGTCGGTCGCGCGGATGTATCGTTCTGGCGGCGCGTGGCCCGCAAGGCGGGAGGCACAGCGCTCGAGCTTGGCTGCGGAACCGGACGGATCGCGCTGCCGCTGGCGCGGGCGGGTGTTTCGCTCGTCGGGGTCGATCGTTCCGCGGCCATGCTCGGCCGGGCGGCCGCCCGCGCCCGGACCTTGCGAGCCCGCCGCCGCGACGCGAGCGGCGGGCTGACACTCGTTCGCGGCGACATTCGCGCCCTTCCATTTCGTGCCGGCCAATTTGCGCTGGTGCTCGCGCCGTACGGGGTCCTGCAGTCTCTGTTGCGGGATCGCGATCTCGTTGCGGCGCTCGCGTCCGTCTCGCGGGTTCTGAAGGACGGGGGCACGTTCGGACTCGATCTCGTTCCCGACGTGCCGAACTGGCGGGAGTATCGCAACCAGATTCAGCTGCGCGGACCGGCAGCGCCCGGCACGCACCTGACGCTCGTCGAGTCGGTCCGCCAGGATCGGCGGCGTCGTCTCACGACCTTCGAGCAGAAGTACCTCGAGCGTCGCGCAGGCCGCACGGCTGAGCACCGCTTCGAGTTGACGTTCCGAACGCTGCCGGTGCGGGCAATGGTGCGACGGCTGGAGGCGGCAGGTTTCGTCGTCGAAGCGACTCTCGGAGACTATCGGGGGCAACCCTGGGATCCCCGGTCTGAGGTCTGGCTCATCCTTGCGCGCAAGACTGCTCACAATGGCACGCGCGGTATACTGCGGACTCAATAGGGCTGCGATCTATGCCGTATCCAGCGCGCAGACGAGCCCCAGAAAAGGCATCAACGGATGAAATATCGTGCAGCATCGATCGTACTCGTACTCGCGGTAATCGGGCTCGCGACTCCAAGGACGGCTTCGGCGCAAGTCGGCGTGCTTGTCGGGCTGAACTTTGCGAATGTCAACTTTGAAACCGAGGACAGCAGCTTCGACGTCAGCGGCGACCGCCGCACCGGATTCGTCGGGGGCGTGTCCTTCAACCTGCCGATTCAGGACATTTTCTCCGTCGAGGTGGACGCGCTATTCGCCCAGAAGGGCGCTGAGTTCACCTTGTCGGAAGGTGGCTTCAGCGAAAGCGTGGAAACCAAGCTGAACTATGTGGACGTCCCCGTGATGGGCAGAATCAACCTGCCCGGATCCGGACCCGCTCGCATTCATCTGATGGTCGGACCCTCGTTCAACTTCAAGATCAGCGAGAAGTTTGAGGAGAACGGTGTGGAGATCGACAACGACGAGGATGGCATCGAAGGAGTTGAGACGGCCCTCGTCTTCGGCGGCGGTGTCCACGTTGGTGGTTTTCGCGTCGATCTTCGGTACGGGATCGGCTTGTCGAACATCATCAAAGACTCAGAGTTCGAGGGCTTCACCGGGAAGAATCGGGTGTTCAGCATCCTGGTGGGATTCGGATCCTAGGGTCTCAGCGTTCAGGTAGCCTGTCCCGCCCTCTGACACAACCGGCGCCGGTTTCGTGGCTCGGCCGCGGAACCGGCGGCGCCCCTCTGTGGTAAAATTCCAACCTCCGATCTCGCTGATTTCATGGGAGTTTTGACATGTCCGGCCATTCCAAATGGGCCTCCATCAAGCACAAGAAGGGCGCCGCAGACGCCAAGCGCGGGAAGGTTTTCACCCGTCTCATCAAGGAACTGACCGTCGCGGCCCGTGCCGGCGGGGGCGATCCCGACATGAATCCCCGCCTGCGGACGATTATTGCCGACGCGAAACAGAGCAACATGCCCGCCGACAACATCAAGCGGGCCATTCGCCGGGGGACGGGTGAAGAGCCTGGAGTGTCGTACGAGGAAGTGCAGTACCAGGCCTACGGGCCCGGCGGCGCGGCGGTCATCATCGACATGCTCACCGACAACAAGAACCGCGCCGTAGGCGAAATCCGGCACGTCCTGACCAAGCACGGTGGCAACCTCGCGGAGACGAACGCGGTCGCCTGGATGTTCACCAAGCGAGGGTACATCGTCGTCACGAAGAGCAAGGCAAACGAAGACGATTTGATGGCGGCGATCATCGACGCCGGGGGCGACGATCTGCGGGATGATGACGACAACTGGGAAGTGCTGTCGTCGCCGGAGGCATTTCCGCAGGTGCTCGAGGCGGTGAAGAAGCTCGGGATCGAACCCGATGCCGCAGAGATTTCCATGCTGCCGCAGAACTACCTGAAGCTCGAGGGCAAGCAGGCGCAGCAGATGGTCAAGCTGATGGAGGCGCTGGACGATCACGACGACGTACGGCACGTCTGGTCGAACTTCGACATCGAGGAAAGGGAGATCGAGGCCTCCTGCTCGCTTGAGGATTGTCGACCTCGACCCCGGCGCGTGCCGGGCCTCGCGCATCGTTCGGCGCGTTTTTGCGTGTGCCGCTGTCCTCACCGTGACCGGCGGCGTCACCGCACAGGGACAGTCCCAGGCAGAGCCTCTGGCGAGCCCGACGCTCCAGCACATCATCCCTTTCGACGTGCTCGCCGACCTGCCGAGCAGCGACAATCTCCCCTCGCTCCTGGGAGCGGTGCTGCCTGAGCTCATTCCCGATCGCCTCGATACAGGCGGAATCAGCACCGGAGAAGCAGCCCGTCTCGGCGCGCACGGCAGCACTTGGACACAGACCCAATACCGGCTGGGTGATGTCGACATCACCGATCCTGACGGCAGCGGTACGCCGCTGTTCGTGCCCGGCGTCCTCGAGTGGCAGAGCGTGAGCGTGGTCACCGGATTGAAGGCCATCGACGTGAACGCCGCCGGTCCGGCTGTGTCCCTGGTCCCGCGCGAACCGTCGGCGGCCTGGCTGCGCCGGGTCGAAGGATCGTTCGGTCCTTCGGCGTTCAGCGCCGGCGACTTGACGAATCCGCCAGCGATCCAACGCATGGACACGTGGAAGCGCGTCCACGCGCTCGCGTCCGGGCCGATCGTGCCGGAGCGCCTGGGTCTTGTCGTCGCCGGAAGTTGGATGCAATCCTCGCGATTCGATCGGAGCGATCCGACGCGTGTCTTCGCCGATCAGGCGTCGCTCTTTGCGCACCTGGTCTACACACCTGCGCCTCGCACCACGCTTCGAACCGTGGGTTATGGCCAGCGGGTCGAGTTTCCGGCGACGAATCGCGGCGTCTGGCAGCAGCCCGGCGCGGCTGAGCGGGATCGGTCCGCCCACGTGCAATCAACATTCGAACGGCTCGACGATGGGATTTCGTGGCGCGCTTTTGGCGCTTATTCGTCCCGTCAGCGCGTCTCCGAGATGACGCTCGCCGGCCCAATCGTGACAGAACGGCTGACCGACGGACCCGTTCCTGAGTTGCTGTACCCCAGCGCCGGATCTGCCCCGCCCGGTGTCGACCGGCGCCTCAGCGCGGGCGCGCGCGGCGCGCTCAAGCCATTCGACTTCGTCGGGGGCTCCCACGCGGCGACGATCGGCATCGACGTCGGCAGCGACCGCGCACGCGCCGGTGAACTTCCTCGCCGGACGCCTCGGCGAACTGGTGGGCGGCATCCCGGCGCGGGTCTGGGACTACTCTGGCTGGCAGACGCCTTCCCGATGGAGCAGGTCGACCTTCGCTGCTTACGTGGGCGATCAAGTTCAAATTTCTGAGCGTTTCCTCCCCTACACCCTCAAGATTTCAGGCGTGTATCACTTTCCCCGAGAGGTGCGTCTGGGGGCTATCGCGCGATATCAGGATGGGCAGCCGTTTTCGCGCCATGTGGTGTTCGACGGATTGAACCAGGGGGCCGAGGCCGTGCGAGCGTTCGAGAATGGCGGCACCCGTTTCATGTTCACGCTGACCCTCGATGCGCGCCTGCAGAAGGGGATCCAGGTGGGCCGAAGCCGCGTCGACCTGCTGCTCGATGGGTACAACCTGCTCAACAAGGGCGACGAAATCGAGGAATCGCAGATTGACGGCCCCACCTGGCGGAAGATCACAGCCGTCCAGCCCCTCGAGCGCTGCACGTGGGAGTGAGAGTGACTTTCTGAAATCTGAAATCTCAGGCTCTCAACGTCTCTTCCGCTTTTCGCGCCGCCCCTGCCCTCAGGACCGCGGCGGTCATGATCAGGGAGCCCACCAGATACACACCGTAGGCCTTCACCCAATCGATGCCGTCTCGTCCGAAGATCTTGCCGGCTTCCGAGGCGAACAACGTCAACGCGAAGAAGATACCGGCTGATCGATAGACCAGTTGCTGCGATCGCTCTGGTTCCTCCGGATCGCTGACGATCATGGCGGCCGCGGCCAGCATCAGCACGAAGCTGACGTAGTGATGCACCCAGGTGCGCTCGGAAAACCACAACATGAACGCGCTGACCGCGGCGACCTCGAGGACATAGCGCCTCGATCTGAGCGTCGCCAGCGGCTTGCGCATCCACCAGAGGCCGGCGAGCGCGACAACGACCATCAGGCTTCGAACCAGCTGTTGAACGACCGCGAGGGGAAGGTCGAGGAGGTTCATGAAATGCGGCTGGACGCCGCCGCCGCGGTGCGTTTCGAACGCGGGCACGTGGCTGAGCAGGCGCAACGCGACGCTCCCGACCGATTGGCTTGTCGCGTAGAAGACCTCGCCGCGCGTCACGTACGGCAGAATCATGATTCGCGTCCACTGCTCGAGCCACTTCAGGTTCTGGTCCCACCCGAACACGAGTGCGGGCACGAACACCCAGCACACGGCAACGGCGAGGACGGCGCTGGCGGCGATGACCCAGCGGCGCCTCCACGCGAAATACGCCACGAACACCAGCGGAGTCACTTTCACGGCCACACCGAGGCCAATCAGCCCGCCTGCGGAGATGTCGAGCCACCGTGACTCTCGCTGCGCGAGTGCGAGGCCGGCGATCAGGGGGAGCAGCGCCAGGAAGTTGGTCTGACCCTCCTGCATGTCGACGATGACGGCCAGCCACCACCCGGAGACGATCAGCAGAATGGCGGGTGTCGTCAATCGGACACCGGTGCTGGCGACCATCCCAGCGGCCAGCGCGAACACGAGGCAGACGAGCCCCAACTTGACGGACGCCCACGCGAACTGTGCGGCTGGGCGCGACAGTCCCGTGAACGGGGCGAACGCCATCAGGCTGATCGGCGGCGTCGGCAGCAGGTCGTCGACATAGTCCACCCGGTCATGGAGAAAGGCTGGCGTCATGATCATCCAGCGATCGAAGTCGTTGACGTGTCCGCCCTTCGGGTCGGCGAGCTTGCGGCTCGTACGATCGTACTGCTGAAACCCGATCACCAGCGTCGTCAGAGCCGAGAGGATGACAAGTCGCCGCAGGAGCGTGTTCGGCGCGAGCCGGAGCGCGGAGCGCATGCAGCGCAGTATACTGTGCAGGTCATCGAGCTGATCGGCACGGCCATCCACAGCGACCTGCGTAGCACCATGCAGAACCCAGACTCCAGAACTCCGGGCGAGGTCGAGGTTTCCACGGCGTGAAGATCTTCGGTATCGATCCCGGCTCGCACCGCACCGGGTACGGCTGCATCGAGACGGACGGCTCGCGTCATCGGGTCCTGCTGAGCGGCGCTATCACCACTCCGGCGCTCGCGTCTTTTCCCGGCAAGCTCCTCGAGATTCATCGCCGCCTGACCGTGCTCATCGAAATGAGCCGTCCCGATTGCGTTGCCATCGAGAGCCTGTTCCACGCCACCAACGTGCGGAGTGCGCTCAAGCTCGGTCATGCCCGCGGGGTGGCCGTGCTCGCCGCGGTGGAGGCAGGCCTGCCGGTCGTCGAATACAGTCCCGCGGAGATCAAACGCGCTGTGGTCGGATACGGACGTGCCGAGAAGCACCAGGTGCAGCAGATGATGAAGCTGCTGCTCGGACTGTCCGCGCCACCCTTGCCGCACGATGCCGCCGACGCGCTGGCGGTCGCCCTCTGTCACGTGCATTCCATGTCGTCGGTCCGGACGGCAGCGGCGCTGACGGCGCCGCGCACGAAGGCGCTGACGAACTGGCGCCACTACCGGCCGCCACGATCGTGATCGCACACCTGCGTGGGCGCCTATTCGAAAAGCAGCCGAACCGGGTCGTCGTGGACGTGAACGGCATCGGCTACGACGTCTCGGTGCCTCTTTCGACGTTTTACGGCCTTGGCGAGCCTGGCAGCGAAATTGCGCTGCGCATCCACACGCACGTGCGCGAGGATGCGCTCCTGCTCTACGGGTTTGCGACCCCGCTCGAGCAGCAGCTCTTCGAGCGGCTGATCAGCGTGAGCGGCATCGGCCCGAAGGTCGCGCTTGCGGTGTTGTCCGGCATCGAGCCGTCGGACCTGATCCGCGCGATCGAGCGCGAGGACATCGCGCGGATGACCTCGATTCCCGGTGTCGGAAAGAAGACGGCCGAGCGGATCGTGCTGGAATTGAAGGATCGGCTCCCGCGCCCGCCGATCGGCGCCTCGGCCGGCAGTGCCACCGCGGCAGAGCCGCCGGAGATCAAGCACGATGTCATCTCGGCGCTGATCAACCTGGGGTATCATCGGCCCCTCGCCGAAAAGGCCGCGGAGTCGGCCCTCAAGGGAACACCGGGCGGCGACTTCGAACAGACGTTGAAACAAGCGTTGCGGGAGCTCGCGCGGTAGCCCGGTCTGAGGGACCAGGCGGCGGGTCTCGCGAAACGCCTGGCCCGCAAGAGCCGGGCCTGCATCAAGATGGACGATCGTATCGTGACGGCGGCGCGCGTCGATGAGGACGCGCAGTACGAGGCGGGCCTCCGCCCGCGCGTGCTGGACGACTACATCGGCCAGGACCGGGTGCGCGAAAATCTGCAGGTCTCGATCGCGGCGGCGCGCCACCGCGACGAAGCGCTCGACCACGTGCTGCTCTACGGACCTCCCGGGCTGGGGAAGACGACGCTCGCCTACGTCATCGGCAACGAGCTCGGCGTGCCGGTACGGTCGACCTCCGGTCCGGTCCTCGAGAGGCCCGGCGATCTGGCGGCAATCCTGACGAACCTTGCCGCTCGCGAGGTGCTGTTCATCGACGAGATTCACCGGATGGCGCCGGCGATCGAAGAGATCCTCTATCCGGCGCTCGAAGACTACGAGCTCGACATCATCATCGGTCAGGGACCCAGCGCACGGTCGGTGAAAGTCCCGCTTCAGAAGTTCACGCTCATCGGCGCCACGACCAGGGCCGGTCTGCTCACCTCGCCCCTCCGGGCGCGTTTCGGCATCGTCCACCGCCTCGAGTTCTACAACCCGTCGGACATCGAAGAGATCGTCCGCAGGTCGGCCCGGATCCTGACCGTCCCGATCGACAATGCCGCGGCGGGAGAGATCGCCCGGCGATCGAGGGGCACCCCGCGCATTGCCAACCGGCTGCTCCGGCGGGTGCGCGATTACGCGCAGGTCCGGGCCGCCGGCGCCATCACCAGCGAGGTCGCGTTCGCGGCCCTGAAACTGCTCGAGGTCGACGAGCACGGCTTCGACGAGGTCGATCGCAAGCTGCTCCGCACGATCATCGACAAGTTCGGCGGCGGTCCGGTCGGCATCAACACCATTGCCGCCGCCATCAGCGAGGAAAAGGACGCTATCGAAGATATGTACGAACCGTTTCTCATCCAGGCCGGCTTCCTCGATCGTACGCCACGGGGCCGCGTCGCCACGGCGCGCGCGTACGACTACTTCGGGTTGACGGCGCCTGCCAAGGATGCACGCCTGTGGTGATCGCCGCTGGCGCTTCTCGAAAACAACAGACGCCACGATGCGGCGGACGGCCAACCAGGATCGCGTCGCTGGCGACCTACGTTCCCCCGAAGCTGCTGACCAATGCCGACCTCGAGAAGATGGTCGACACCAATGACGAGTGGATCTTGCAGCGGACGGGCATCCGTGAGCGCCATATCGTCGATCCCGGCGTCGCCACGTCGGATCTGGGCAAGGAGGCGGCGCTCAAGGCGATCGCCGGCGCCGGCCTCAGCCCCGACGATATCGGGCTGATCATCGTCGGCACGGTGACGCCCGACACGATGTTCCCGAGCACCGCGTGTTTGCTTCAGCACAAGATTGGCGCGGGACACGCGTGGGGCTTCGATCTTAGCGCCGCATGCTCGGCGTTCACGTACGCGCTGACGGCAGGGAGCCAGATGGTAGCGAGCGGCGCACACGACCACGCGCTCGTCGTCGGCGCCGACGTGATGTCGAGCATCATCGACTATCAGGATCGCGCGACCTGCGTGCTGTTCGGCGACGGGGCAGGCGCGTGTGTCGTGTCGGCGGCCGCACCTGGAGACGGGGCCATCCTCGACTTCGAGCACGAGATTGACGGCAGTGGCGGGCCGGCCTTGTGGATGCCGGCTGGTGGGAGCCGGCGCCCGCCCTCGCACGAGACCATCGATCAGCGGCTGCACTATGTGAAGCAGGATGGACAGGCCGTCTTCAAGTTCGCGGTTCGTAAGACCGAAGAGATCTCGCGCCGTCTCTTGGAGCGAAACGGCCTGACGCCGGACGATCTCGATTTGTTCGTGTCGCACCAGGCCAATCGCCGCATCATCCAGGCGGCGAGCCAGAAACTCGGCCTCAACAGCGACAAGGTGATCATCAACATCGAGCGGTTCGGCAATACGACCGCCGCCACCATTCCCTTGGCGCTCAATGACGCAGTGGACTCAGGCCGTCTCAGGAAGGGCGATCTGGTGCTGCTGGCGTCGGTCGGCGCCGGGTTCACGGTGGGCGCCGTGCTCGTCAGATGGGGGTTCTAGGCGCGTTCCGGCGGGGCATCACCCGCTGAGGTTCGGCTGTGTCGCAATCGGGTGAGGACTTCGAGCGACGGCTGATCGCCCTGCGGTCGCTGCGGCGTCTGCTCGACGACGCGTTTCGGGTACCCGGGACGCGGATTCGTTTCGGGTGGGACGCCATCATCGGGGTGATCCCTTGGGCCGGGGATCTGGTGACGGCGCTGATGGCTGGGGCGATTATCGTCCAGGCCCATCGTGTACGTGTGCCGCGCATCGTGCAGCTTCGGATGTTGCTCAACGTCGGCATCGATCTGGCCATCGGCCTCGTCCCTTTCGCGGGCGACGTGGCTGACGTATTCTGGAAGTCGAACACCAGGAACATGGCGCTGCTCGAGCGCCACGCGGCCGGGCCCGGTACCTCGTCCGCTGGAGACTGGGTCTTCGTCGGTGTCGTGATCGCGTTGGTCGTGGCGATGGCTCTTGTGCCGCTCCTCCTGCTCTCGTTGATGCTGCAGGCGCTCCTCGGGCGCGGGTTGTTCTGACTGGCTCGGATCTCGCGAATGACGGTCGTGTCCTCCGCCTTCTCCGCAGCGGTCGCTCAGGGCCAGGCAGGCCCTCGCGCCCGGATATTTCTGCTCTCACCCGCCAATTGCGGCGGGGCCCGCGCGAGGCAGGTGCTGTCGCCGCGGGCAGGGTTTGCGCTTGCGGACCGGCTGAGGTCGAGCGAAGGCGCGCCACTCGGCGAGCTGTTCGCCTTCGTGAGCGGGCTCTACTTTCGCGGCAAGCTCACCTACGCTCGTCGATTTGCCGTCCCACCCGATCCGGCCGGCGCGATCTCAGGGAGTGTGCACATCATCACGCCGAACGCCGGGCTCCGCAGCCCCGAGACGCTGGTGACGGGTGCCGCCATGCGCGGGTTCGCAGGCACCGACGTCCATCCCGACAACGCGGCGTACCGCGGGCCGCTCGAGCGAAGCGCCCGCATGCTCGCCGATGAGATCGGCCCCGATTGCGACGTGGTCCTGCTCGGAAGCATCGCCTCGCCGAAGTATGTCGACGTCCTGCTGACCATATTCGGCAGCCAGCTCCGGTTTCCCATCGAGTTCGTCGGGCGTGGGGATATGAGCCGCGGCGGTTTGCTGCTGCGAAAGGCAACCGAGGGATTGGAGCTGGAGTACGTTCCGGTCGCGGGTGCCACTCGGCACGGGTCCCGGCCCCCGAAGCTTCCGGCGCTGCGGCGATAGGCGTCACCTGTGTGCAAGCGTCCGCGGCTGCTGCGTCTTGAGGTCGCGTAAGTGGCGCAGCAGCCGCTGACGATCCCGCGCGATCAGGACAATGTGATCCTGTCGGTGGACCGCAAGGAGGTTCGCCTGACGAACCTCCGCAAGGTCTTCTGGCAGGAGCTCGGGCTCACCAAGGGCGATCTCCTGCAGTACTACGCGGACGTCGCCGCCGTGCTGCTGCCTCATCTCGCCGATCGGGCGATGGTGATGAAGCGTTATCCGCACGGCGCCTCCGGCGAGTTCTTCTTCATGAAGCGGGCGCCTTCGCCCCGACCGGACTGGATCCAGATCTGCACGATCAAGCACGGGTCGGGCAACGTCATCGATTTCCCGATGGTTCAGGACCGCCCGTCCTTGCTATGGGTCGTCAATCTCGGCTGCATCGACTTGAACCAGTGGTATGCCCGCTGCGACCACGTGGATCAGCCCGACTACGTGCATTTCGACCTGGATCCCGGAGTGGGCGCCTCATTCGATCGCGTCCGCGAGGTCGCGCTGATCGTGCGTGAAGCGCTGGACGTGCTCAAGATGCCGTCGCTGGTGAAGACCACAGGTTCGAAAGGGCTGCACGTCTACGTACCGATCGTTCGAGGACCAGAGCAGAAACAGGTATGGACCTTCGCAAAGGCGCTGGCCCGGGAGTTGGCGGGCCGCCATCCGGCGCTCATCACCGCTGAGTACCGCGTGGCAAAGCGCCCGCGCGGGCGCGTGCTGGTGGATTACAACCAGAATGCCTGGGGACGCACGCTGGCGTCGGTCTATTCTGTCCGGCCGCGAGAGGACGCGACCGTGTCGACGCCCGTCACGTGGCGCGAGATTGAGCTCGGCGTACGGATTGAGGACTTCACCGTGGCGAACGTGCCGGCGAGGGTTGGAACAGTCGGCGATCTGTGGAAGCCGCTTCTCGCGGCAAAGGGGCGGTTCGATTTGAAAACGTATCTGTAGAAACTGCGTCGGAGGTGTCAATCCCCGAGCAGCTCGCTGAAGCTCTTGAGATCCTCGACGTGATCGCAAACGGCCTTCATCACCATCAGCATCGGCACCGCGAGCAGCATCCCCCAGATTCCCCAGACCCAGCCCCAGAAGAGGAGACCGACAAAAACGGCGACGGCGTTCATCCGCGCGGCGCGGCTCGTGAGCCAGGGTGTGAGACCCATCCCCTCCATTGTCGTAATCGCGAAGGCCGACCCACCTGCGAGTACGGCCATCTCTATCGTCCCGAACTGCAGAAAGCCCACAGCCGCAGCCGTCGCGGTGACGATGACCGCCCCGAAGTACGGAATGGTGTTGAAGACGCCGGCCAGGAGGCCCCAGACGGCGGCCTGCTCGATGCCAATCCAGAGGAATGCGATCCACGTCGCGATGCCGACCGCCGCGCTTATCGCCACCTGCACGAACAAGAACGTTGCAATCTGGCGGTCGATATCCTCGAGAATCTGCACGGTAATCTTCTTCCGGCTCAGCGACGGGCCGACGATCTTGATGAACTTCCGTTTATACTGATCGCCGGACGCGAGGGAGAAATAGGCGAGGAAGAGGACCAACAGAGCCTGTACGGACGCGGCCGCGAGGCTCAAGGATCCCCACATCACGTATGCGCTGATATTCACCGGCGGCTGCTCCACCTGCACCCTGGTGACACCAGGCCGCGTCGGCGGGGGAGCGCTGGCGGCGTCGGCCGCCTTTTCGAGTTCCGTCGCCGCTTTCTGAACCTGCGCGATCGTCGACGTCTGGGAGTCTCCGCCGCTCCCGCGTTCCAGCACGCGCCGCAGGCGGCGCGCGCCATCCGGCAGCTGCTGCACGACGGCATCGACCTGGTCGCGCAGTTGATACAGCAGCGAGCCCCCAATACCCACGAGGAAGAGAAGCACGAGAGCGGCTCCCAGGGCTCGCGGAATCCGCAGCTTCGTGAGGCCGGTGACGAGCGGGTCGAGCGCATAGCTGATGAGCAGCCCGAGGACGACCGGGATGACCATGGCCTCCGCATATTTCAGCATCAGGATGGTTCCGAGAACCGCCAGCACGATCGGTGCGACGCTGCGGACGTCTGGCGGCTCTGGAAGGACCGGCGTCGAGTCCTGGGGATCCGCCGGAGCCGGCGCATTCAGATCAACACGCCTGAGCGTCACGGCAACGCCTCGGCTTTCTGCAGTTCCTTGTTGATCGCAACTGCCGCCTTGGCGCCCTCGGCGGCGGCGACCACGACAAACTGTGAATCGCGCGACGCATCGCCGGCGACGAACAGGCGCGGGACGTTCGTGTTGCAGAGCAACCCCGTCGTGACGGTCCCTCGGCTGTTGAACGCGCAGCCGAGGCGCGCGGCGAGGTCGCATTGCGGGCGCTGACCCGTGGTGAAGAAAAGCGCGTCGCAGAGCGCCGGCTCTCCGCCGTCGAACGCAATCGACGACAGCAACCCCTGGTCGTGGTCGAGATGCTCGATCCGTTCCGGGCGTATTTCGATGCCGTTCCGGCGTAGCCGGCCGCTGTTGCGCCGCTCGATGCGGCTGCCGTTGGCGCACAAAAGCACGTGGGGACTCCAGTTCTTGAGCGCCAGCGCCAGGACCACGCCGGCGGTGCCGGTCCCGAGGACCGCGAGCCGTCGATCGCGCCATTCCCATCCGTCGCAGTAAGGGCAATGGAAGACGGAGCGGCCGTAGCAGGCCCCAATTCCGGCGACCGGCGGCAGCTCATCCGTCACTCCCGTGGCCAGCAGCAGAAACCGTGACGCTTCCTCGGCACCATCTGCCAGCGTCACGCGAAAGCCCTCCTCGGACGGACGCGCGTCGGTCACGCCGATCGAACGGAACTCGATACCGTACCGCACGAGCTCCTCCCTACCCAGCGCGTTAAAGGCCAGGGGCGGGCTGTCCTCGCGTGTGAGGTAGCCATGGAGGGCCTGGGCGTGCCGGTTGCGCGGTTGCCCGGTGTCGCAAATCAGCACCCGCCTCCGGCACCGCCCCAGCATCAAGGCGGCGCTCAGGCCCGCCGGACCGCCTCCGACGACAATGACGTCGAACATGCGCACCCGGCGGCTGCAAAACCGTCACCAGAACCGCCTAGGTATCCACTGAGGCTCTCTGTCCCGCTGCGCAACACTGTCTCAAGCGAGATATTCGGCGTATCGGTTCGAGAACCGGCGGGATTTCACCGGAATCACCGACGAGATGGCTCGAGGCGAAAGCTGTTCGGGGCTCGCGCCTGGTCCATTAATCGACGCCGGCTCCGACCCGGGGAGGGGCCAGACGTCCGCGCTACCATGACGGTCGATGGACGTCCGTGAGTTCGATTTCACCTTGCCCCCTGAGCTCATCGCCCAAGACCCCGCGCCGGAGCGCGGCGGTGCTCGCCTGCTGCGGCTCGACCGTGCCAGCGGTCACCTCAGCCACGCTTTCATCACAGTGCTGCCGAATCTCCTCCTTCCGGGTGACGTGATCGTCGTCAACAACACCCGGGTTTTTCCCGCGAGACTGCTCGGCCGCCGGGTGCCGAGCGGCGGCGCGGTCGAGTGCCTGCTCATTGCACGTGTGCCGCCTGGATCAGGCTCGGACGCGGCTGCCGGGAGTCGACCGGGGGCCGACAGCGAGGAGGACTGGGAGGCGTTGACCCACCCGGGGCAGAAGCTCAAGCCCGGCGCACGGGTGGTGTTCGAAGGCCCTGTGGTGTTGCACGCCGAGATACTCGAACGGCGGCCCTTCGGGCGGCGGTTCGTCCGGCTCCGTACCGAGGACGGCACGCCAGTCGAACGTGCAGTCGATCTCATCGGCCATGTTCCGCTGCCGCCGTACATCAGGCGCGGGGATGAACGCGCGGATCGCGAGCGGTATCAGACGGTGTTCGCCGCGCGACGGGGTTCGGTCGCGGCGCCGACTGCAGGGCTGCACTTCGGCGAGCCACTGCTGCGGGCTCTCGGCGAACGGGCAATCGAAATCGCCGAGATTACACTGCACGTGGGCTACGGAACGTTTCAGCCGGTGCGGGTCGAGCGGGTCGAGGACCATCGGCTCGAGCAAGAACAGTACAGCATCGACCGGACAGCGGCCGACGCCATCAACCGCGCCCGCGACGGAAGGCCGCCGCGTGATTGCGGTGGGCACCACGACGACCCGGACGCTCGAGGCGGTCGCGCGCGCCCACGGCGGCCGGATCGTTGAGGGCGCCGGCGCTACTGATCTGTTCATTTTTCCAGGCTTCCGCTTCCAGGTGATCGACGGACTGCTGACGAACTTCCACCTGCCGCGATCCTCTCTGTTGATGCTCGTGTCGGCATTTGCCGGCCGGGATTGGGTCCTGGCGGCGTATCGAGAAGCCATCGCCGAGCGCTATCGGTTTTATAGCTACGGCGACGCGATGCTGATTGTCTAAGTTGACAGTCTGACAGTTGACAGTCAACAGTTCACAGTTTCTGCCGCTCCACGATGGCTACTGTCAACCGTGAACTGTCAACCGTGAACTGTCAACCGTGAACTGTCAACGGTGAACTGCTGGTTTCCCCGATGCCCTTTTCGTACGAAGAGTTCGATCTTTCCGACGTCCGCACCTACCCTCTGAACGCCAGGACGAGCAAGGCGAAAGCCGCGGACTTCGGGCGCCCCTGCCCGCCAGGCGGAACCCTCGGCGATCTCTTCGCGTCGTTGCCGAACATGCTCGCGGCCGCGGATTTCAGGGCGGTCGTCCGCGCGATTGTCGAGGCGCGGCGACACGAAAACGGAATAGTCTGGGGCCTCGGCGCCCACGTCATCAAGACCGGCCTCGGCCCGATCGTGATCGACTTGATGGAGCGGGGCTTCGTGTCGGCAATCGCCACCAACGGCGCGGCGATCATCCACGATTTCGAGGTCGCGATGGTCGGCGCCACATCCGAGGACGTGGACGAGGCGCTCGGCCCCGGCCGCTTCGGCATGGCCGAGGAAACTGGACGCCTGCTGAACCAGGCGATCACCGAGGGCGTCGAGGCCGGATTCGGCATCGGGCAGGCCGTCGGAAAATTTCTGACGGATCGCCAGCCCCAGTTCACGCGCAGCAGTGTGCTCGCCGCCGCCACGCGCCTCGACATCCCGCTGACGGCGCACGTGGCGATCGGTACCGATATCATCCACATGCACCCGGCGGCTTCTGGCCGGGCGCTTGGGGAGGGCAGCCTGCGGGACTTCCGCTATTTCGTCTCGAATGTCGCGCGGCTGGATCAGGGAGTCTTCCTCAATTGCGGATCGGCGGTCATCCTGCCCGAAGTGTTCCTCAAAGCCGTCGCGCTGTCGCGCAATCGTGGCGTGACCTTTGCGGGCCTCACCACGGTCAATCTCGATTTCGTCCGTCACTATCGGCCCCTGACGAACGTCGTCACACGTCCGACGGTCAGCTCCGGCCGTGGCTACTCGCTGGTCGGCCACCACGAGATCATGATCCCACTGCTCGCGGCGGCGATCGTCGACGCCGATCGGTCGCCAGAACAGAAGTGATGAAGCTTCGGCGAGGTCCCGAACGCCCGGGGCGCGAAGGCGGCAGCCGGACACGAACCGGTGCGTGCTAAAATCAACGATTCCGGCCGGAGTAGCTCAGTTGGTTGAGAGCACGCGTCTCATAAGCGCGGGGTCGGCGGTTCGAGTCCGCCCTCCGGCACCACATTTGGGCTGGAGAGGCGGGAAAGGCTGGAACGGCAGGAGTGCGCGGCCGGCAGGCTGATCATGCGTCGTTGAACCATCCCGCCTCTCCGGCCCTTCCAACCCTCTCTTGCCCCCAAGTTATGCAGCTGCTCGATCGCGTCCGGCGGACGATCCGACGACGTGACCTTGCGCGGAGCGATACTCGCGTGGTCGTCGCGCTGTCTGGGGGAGCCGACTCTGTCGCGCTCGCGCACCTGCTGCGCGAACTCGACCTGGTGGGCGAGGTTCGCCTCGCCGGCCTCGCGCATTTCAACCATCAGCTGCGGCCGGCCGCTTCGGGCGATGAGCGATTCTGCGCCGAGGTGGCGGTGGCCCTCGATCAGCCACTGCTCGTCGATAGGGACGACGTCAAGGATCTCGCCCGACGCGAGCGGCGATCCATCGAGGATGCAGCGCATCGCGCGAGGCATGGCTTCCTCGAGCGCGCGCGCCTGCACTTCAACGCGGACGTGATCGCGCTCGGTCACACGCGCGACGATCAGGCCGAAACGTTTCTGCTTCGGCTGCTGCGCGGCGCGGGCGCGCGGGGCCTGGCAGCCATGCATCCTCGGCGCGGCGCGCTGATCCGGCCGCTCCTCGATTGCCGCCGCGCGATGCTTCGGGACTATCTTGCCACGCGAGGCTTGCCGTACATCGACGACGAGTCGAACGGCGATCTGAGTGTCCCGAGGAACCGCGTGCGCGTCGAGTTGCTGCCCTTTCTCGAGCAGCGGTTCAACCCGTCGATCGTGGATGTCCTCGCCGACGAAGCCGAGCTTGCGCGCGACGAGTGGCGATGGATGGCTGCGGGCGAGGACGATCTGTGGTCGCGAGCGTGCCGGCGTGACGGGGACACGTGGCGCCTGCAGGCCGACGCGCTCGCCGCGGCGCCGCTCGCGCTGGCCCGACTGGCAATCCGGCGGGCGATGCTCGAGGCGTCCGGGGGCCGGGGTGTTTCGTTCTCCCACATCGAAGAGGCGGTGCGGCTGGTTCGGGAAGGCGGGGCGCCGGTGGATTTGCCGGGTCAGCGAATGCAACGCGACGGCGGCGATCTCGTCTTAATAGCAAGGCCCGAGGGCGCGATCGGGCGGCCGGCAGGGATGACACCCGGCTCGGCGAACCTTTTTCAGTATCCGCTGTCCATTCCGGGAGAGGTGCGGCTCGCAGAAGCGTCGTGTGTCGTGACTGTTGAGGTGGCGCCATCCGAGGCGGCGGTAACTGGCAACGAAGGTTCCAGCGGAGGCACCCTCGCGGTGGTCAGGCTGGACCGATGCGGGAGAGCGCTGTGGGTTCGCAACCGGCGGCCCGGTGACCGGTTTCGTCCGACAGGTGGGCGGACCAAACTCCAGGACTACTTCGTGAACCGCAAGGTCGCCAGGCAGCGCCGGGACTCGGTCCCTATCGTGGTGGACGAAACTGACCGAATTGTCTGGGTGGCCGGCCACGCGATCGACGAGGACTTTCGGGTAACGGACCCCGCGCAAGCCGTGCTAGTCTTGAGACTTAAGCTTCTGGGAGGCACTGCGTGAGCTCGACCTTGAAGAGTCTGGTGTTCTGGATCGCCCTCGCCGTGATCGGTGTCCTCATCTGGAACGTCTCCACGAAGTTCCAGCAGAACGATCACCAGGTCAGTTTCAGCGAGTTCATGTCGTGGGTGGATGCGGGCAGCGTGCAGCGCGTGTTGATCACCGGCCAGGAGATCTCCGGCAACACCAAGGAAGGCGAGGCCTTCCACACCTACGCCCCGGAGCAGTACGAGGGGCTCGCCAACAAGCTGTACGACCGCGGCATCGTGATTCAATCGAAGGAGCGCACGGCGAGTCCATGGGCGACGCTGCTCTACTCCTGGGGACCCATGCTCCTCATCATCGGCTTCTGGGTCTTCTTCATGCGGCAGATGCAGAGCGGCGGCAACAAGGCGCTGTCGTTCGGCAAGAGCAAGGCGAAGCTCTCGTCGAGCTCGCAGAAAAAAGTGACGTTCAAGGACGTCGCAGGCGTGGACGAGGCCAAGGACGAGCTGCAGGAGATCATCGAGTTCCTGAAGGAGCCCCAGAAGTTTCAGAAGCTCGGTGGGCGCATCCCGAAGGGCGTGCTGCTCATGGGGCCTCCGGGGACCGGCAAGACGTTGCTCGCGCGGGCGGTCGCGGGTGAAGCCAACGTCCCGTTCTTTTCGATCAGCGGCTCGGACTTCGTCGAGATGTTCGTGGGCGTCGGCGCCTCGCGCGTCCGAGATCTCTTCGAGCAGGGCAAGAAGAACGCCCCATGCATCGTCTTCATCGACGAGATCGACGCGGTCGGACGCCATCGCGGCGCCGGCCTTGGCGGCGGGCACGACGAGCGCGAGCAGACCCTGAACCAGCTCCTGGTGGAGATGGACGGCTTCGAGTCGAACGAAGGCGTCATTCTCGTGGCGGCGACCAACCGGCCCGACGTGCTGGACCCGGCACTGCTGCGACCCGGCCGCTTCGACCGCCGCATCGTGGTCAACCGGCCGGACGTCAAGGGCCGCGAGGGCATTCTCGTGGTGCACACGCGGAAGATCCCGATGGCCGACGATGTCCAGATCGGCGTGCTGGCGCGCGGCTCGGCGGGTTTCTCAGGCGCCGATCTGGCGAATCTGGTCAACGAGGCGGCGCTGAACGCCGCGCGCTATAACCAGAAAGTCGTGCGCATGCACGACTTCGAATTCGCGAAGGACAAGGTGTTGATGGGCTCCGAGCGTCGCTCGATGATCATCAGCGATGCGGAAAAGCGCGTGACCGCGATCCACGAAGCCGGGCATGCCCTGTTGGCGGTCCTCCTGCCGCACGCGGATCCGATTCACAAGGTGACGATCATCCCGCGCGGCATGGCGCTGGGGCTCACCCAGCAGCTGCCGGCCGACGAGAAGCACAACTACTCGCGCGATTACCTGAACGACCAGATCGCGATTCTGCTCGGCGGCCGCATCGCTGAGGAGGTCACGATGGACAGCCTCACGACCGGTGCAGGCAACGACCTCGAGCGGGCCACCGAGTTGGCGCGCCGGATGGTGTGCGAGTGGGGGATGAGCGACGCGATGGGGCCGCTCACGTTCGGCAAGAAGGAGGAGCAGATCTTCCTCGGCCGCGAGATCGCCCAGCACCAGGACTACAGCGAGGACACGGCGCTCAAGATCGATCAAGAGGTGAGGCGCTTCGTCACCAACAACTACGAGCGCGCCCAGGGGCTGCTCTCCCAGAACAAGGACACCCTCGTGAAGATCGCCGACGCCCTCCTCGCGCGGGAGGTCCTCGACGCCGAGCAGGTCAAACGCCTGGCGGCCGGCCAGCAGCTCGACGATCCGCAGCCGGTTGCCGCCCGCGCGGCCGCGGCCGACGAAGACGAGGCCCGTCCGCGCCAGAAAGAGCGCGCCTCGATCGTGCCCTCGATCAACAAGCCGCTGCCGCAGGAATAGCGGCGGCTCCGCGGCTGAAGTTGGAACTGAGAGGTGAGTCTCACTTCTACCTTCTGACTTCCAGCTTCTAACAATCCAAGTTGTTTCCCCCTCGTCCTCTCTATACCGTTCCTCTGCCTGACGATCGAAGGCTCCCGTTGGGGGAACGGGTGCTGGTGATGGGGATCCTCAACCTCACGCCCGACTCCTTCGGCGAGCCCCATCCCAGACTCGATGCGCGCGCGGCGGTTGATGCCGCGCTCGAGATGGAGGCGGTCGGTGCGGACATCATCGACGTCGGGGGGGAATCGACCAGGCCTGGCGCCGATGCCGTCGCCGCCGCCGAGGAGGCCGCCCGCGTCCTGCCCGTGATCCGCGGGCTGGCCGGCCGCCTCAAGGTTCCCATTTCGATCGATACCTACAAGGCCGACGTCGCCCGCGCGGCCGTCGGAGAGGGAGCGGCGATCGTCAACGACGTCAGCGGCCTGCAGTACGAACCGGCGCTGGGGGGCGTCGTGGCCGCCACGGGGGCGGCCCTCGTGCTGATGCATACGCGCGGCCGATCCAAGGGCATGTACGACAACGCGAACTACCAGGATGTGGTCGCTGATGTCATCGTCGAACTCGGAGAGAGCATTGCCCGGGCGATCGCCGCGGGCGTCGCCAGGGAGCGTCTCCTTGTCGATCCCGGGATCGGGTTTGCCAAACGCCCTGCGCACAGCTATGGTGTGCTGGCGGGGATCCCCGAGTTTGCCGCGCTCGATCGTCCGATCCTCGTGGGTCCCTCGCGCAAGTCCTTCCTCCGTGAGGCGCTGCAGGATCGGCCGGCGCCGGAACGGGACTGGGGGACAGCCGTCGCGGTGACGGCTGCCGTCCTTGGCGGCGCGCACATCGTTCGCGTTCACGCCGTCGCCGAGATGGCGCAGGTCGTCCGGGTGGCGGAGGAGATACGGAAGGCTCAAGGCTCAAGTCTGAAATCTGAATCTGAAACCTGAAGTCTGAAATTGTGGATTGGTTGAACGTTCTCCGGCGCACGCCGCTCGACTGGTGGGATCTGGTCGACATTCTCGTGGTGTCGGTCCTCGTCTACGAAGTCCTCAAGTTGATCCGGGGCACCCGCGCCGTCCAGATGGCGCTCGGCGGGGGCGTTTTGGTCGCCCTGTTCTACGGCTCGCAGTGGGCGCATCTCGACACCGTCAACTGGGTCGTCCGCAACCTCGTGAGTTACATCGTCCTGGCGGTGATCGTGTTGTTCCAGTCAGACATCCGGCGCGCGCTGGCGCATCTGGGCCGCGCCCCCTTCTTCCGCTACTTCGCGAAACCCGAGTCGGCCGAGGAATCGATCGAGGAGATGGTGGTCGCCGCCAGCATGCTGTCTTCGCAGCGCGTCGGCGCGATCATCGCGGTCGAGCGGCAGATCGGCCTGCGCAACTATATCGAGGGCGGCATTCCGCTCGATGCCATCATGACCTACGACCTGCTGGTGAGCATCTTCCAGCTGGATGCGCCGCTCCACGACGGGGCCGTGATCGTTCAGAACGACCGTGTCGCTGCGGCTGCGTGCTTCTTGCCGCTGACCGTCAATCCCAAACTGAGCAAGGAGCTGGGATCGCGCCACCGCGCGGCCATCGGCCTGACCGAAGAGAACGATTCGCTGGCGATCGTCGTTTCGGAGGAAACCGGGCGGATCTCGCTCGTCGCCGATGGGCAGATCGAGCGCGGCCTCGATCCGGACGCGCTGCGGATCCGGCTGCGCGCGCTCATTTCGCAGGTAGGCGTCCGCAGGGCCCCGGTGTCCTCGCGCGTCCAATACACGTCATGACTCGAGCAGGTGCCTGGTGAAGCTCGTGTCGATGTGGCCGTTTCGGCATGCCGGCCTCAAGGTCATCTCGCTGGCGCTCGCCGTGGCGCTCTGGATGGCCGTGTCCGGTGAAGAGGTCGTCGAACGCGGTCTGCGCATCCCGCTCGAACTGCAGCAATTTCCGCCGGGGCTCGAGCTGGCCGGCGAGCCCTTTACGCTCGTGGACGTCCGCGTGCGCGGGGGCTCTGGAACCCTCAGCCAGGTAACGTCCAGCGATGTCGTCGCAACGCTCGATCTGCGGGCCGCCCGGCCGGGTCGCCGGCTTTTTCAATTGATGCCCGAGAATGTGCGGGTACCCTTCGGTGTGGAGGTCGTTCAGGTGACGCCGAGCAGTATCGCGATGGTGTTCGAGAAGTCCGCCACGCGCCAGATCCCGATTGCTCCCGAGGTCGAAGGCAATCCGGCGCCCGGGTTCATCGTCGGCACCGTCACGGCCGATCCAAAGACGATCGAGGTGACCGGCCCCGAGAGTGCGGTGGCACGAGCGACCGAGGCGGTGACCGAGGCGGTCTCGGTTGCCGGCGCCCGGTCACGTGTCGCCGAAATCGTGAGAGTCGGGTTGCTCGACCCGTTGCTCCGGCTGAAAACTCCGCGGTCGGCGAACGTGAGGGTGGAAGTGCTGCCCAGTCCGCGCGAGCGTACGGTCGGCCAGCCCGTTCACTTGCGGAACCTCGCGCCAGCGCTGGCCGCACAGGCGCTTCCGCCGGCGGTGGACGTGGTGCTGCGCGGGAGCCGTGAAGGGCTCAGCCGGATTGATCCAGGCGATGTCACGGCCTATGTCGATGTCGGCGGTCTGGGCCTCGGCGATTATTCGTTGCCGGTGGCGGCTGAGGCCTCCAACGATGCCGGCGTCGCGCGAATCCTGCCTCCCACCATACAAGTGCGCATTACCCGTGCCAAGGACTGACGACCGCTCAGGGCCCAGCCCCTCCGGAGCCGCTCGTTTGTTCGGCACCGACGGTGTGCGCGGCGCGGCAGGCCAGTATCCCCTCGATGCCGCCACAGTACGTCGGCTCGGGGCCGCGCTGGTCCGCGCGCTTCCGCACGAGACCGAATCGCCGCGGCTGCTGGTTGGACGTGATACCCGCGAATCAGGAGGCTGGATCGAAGCCGAGCTGGCGCACGGCGCTTCGGGGGAAGGGGCGAGCGTGACGAGCGCGGGCGTGGTCCCCACCCCCGCCATCGCGTATCTGACACCGGCCGAGGGCTATCACGCAGGAGTGGTGATCTCGGCATCCCACAATCCGTTCGAAGACAATGGCCTCAAGGTCTTCTCTGGCCGGGGCGAGAAATTCGCCGAGCGTGTCGAACGGGAAGTCGAAGCGATCATCGCCGACTTGTCATGGACGGCAAGGGGAGGCGAAGCCGCGCCCCTCGCGCAGGCCGATCTCGCGGGCGCCTACCTGGATCACCTGAGCACCGTGCTGCCGAAAGGCGACGCGCTGAACGGATTCACGCTCGCCGTCGATTGTGCCAACGGCGCGACGACGATCGTCGCACCCGCCTTGTTCGAGAGACTCGGCATCAGGACGATCGTCATCGGGGATCAACCCAATGGGCGGAATATCAACCTCGGGTGCGGGTCGACGCACCCGGAGCTGCTGGCTGCGACGGTTGTCAAGAACGGATGTCAGATGGGGGTCGCCTTCGACGGCGACGGCGACCGTGCCATCTTCGTCGATCATCGAGGGCGGATCGTCGACGGGGACCATGTGCTGCTGATGTGCGGCCGGCAGCTGCAGGCCGAAGGACGGCTGAAGGGGAACGCGATCGCAGCGACCGTCATGAGCAATATCGGCCTGGAGCTCGCGTTGCGCGATCTCGGGATCGCTCTCGTGCGGTGCGCGGTCGGCGACAAGTACGTGATGGAGGAGATGCTGGCGCGCGATCTCTCCCTCGGGGGAGAGCAGTCGGGGCACGTGATTTTCTCGGAGTACCTGTTTACGGGCGACGGCCTCTGCACCGCGCTGAACGTCCTGCGGACGGTCGCGGGCACCCGGCGCTCGTTGGCAGATCTGGCGGGCGACCTCGTGAACTATCCGCAAGTCCTCCTCAACGTTCGTGTCCGTGAGAAGGTCGATCTGGCGCATGTGCCGGCGGTTGCGGCAGCCATCGCGCGAGTCGAATCCCGTGTTGCGGGTCAGGGCCGCCTGCTCGTCCGGTATTCGGGCACCGAACCGCTGTTGCGCGTGATGCTCGAAGGCCAGCACCAGGAAGAAATCCGGCTCTGGGCGCAGGAGATTATCGACACGGTGAAGGAACATCTCGGATAGGGCAATCTCGTCATGTAGTCATCTCATCATTGCGTCATCGATTGCCAAATTTGCACATCGATGACCAGATGCCCGGATGACCAAGTGACTCGATTCATGATTCGGTTAAGCGTCAACGTCAACAAGGTCGCGACGCTGCGCAACTCGCGCGGCGGCCGGCAGCCGCGCGTTCTCGACGCGGTGGCTGCGTGTCTGGCCGCGGGTGCGGACGGCATCACCGTGCATCCGCGCGCCGATAACCGTCATATCACGCCCGGGGATGTCCGCGAGATCGCCGGCGCGCTGCAATCGCGGCGCCCTTCGATCGAATACAACATCGAGGGCGATCCGCGGCCGGATTTGCTCGCGCTGGTGCTCGAGGTCCGACCGGATCAGTGTACGCTCGTCCCTGTGGTGCCGGGGGAGATCACCAGTCAGGCGGGCTGGCGCCCGGGACCGGAGGCCGTAGGTCTGCCGGCCGTGATCCATACGCTCAAGTCGAACGGCATCCGGGTGAGTCTATTTGTTGAGCCGTTCGCGGACGCGGTGCAGTTCGCCTCGTCGCTCGGCGCCGATCGGGTGGAGCTGTACACTGAGCCGTTCGCTCGCGCGTTCGAGCAGGGCGCCGATCAGGCCCGCCGTTCCTTCGAGCGCTACACGGAAGCGGCTCGCCTGGCGCGATCTCTCGACCTTGGCGTCAACGCCGGCCACGACCTCGATCTGGAGAACCTCATCTTGTTTCGCGAACTTCCTTATCTGGACGAAGTGTCGATCGGCCACGCGATCCTCTCGCGCGCGATCTTTGCCGGCCTCGAACCTGTCGTTCGTGAGTACCTGGCGGTCCTTCGCGGCGGGCGGGGAGCCGACGCGTGAACCTCGCGGATTGTTGGACGTCGCCGCGGGTGTGGATCCGCACCAGCGCGGTGGCATTGGTGGCCATCATCATCTCGACGCCCGTGGTGCAGACGGTCAGCGCGCGCACCGTCGGCATGCGAACCGAGGACGGCGTGGCGATTGCCGGAACGTTCTATGAAGCGGGCCGAGGTCCGGCGCCCACCGTCATTTTCCTGCACATGTTGACGAGATCCCGCCAGGACTGGGACGCGGTCGCCAATCGGCTTGCGGACGCGGGCCTCCATGCGCTCACGATCGATTTTCGCGGACACGGCGGTTCCTCCGCCGGCCCGCCTCCCGCCGCCGGGGGCGACCCCGATCTCGCACGCCTCGTCCTGGACGTGCGGGCCGCGCGGACGTTTCTCGTCGCACGAGGCGATCTCGTCATTGCATCTGCAATTGGCATCGCAGGCGCCTCGCTGGGCGCCAATGTGGCCATTCTGGCAGCCGCAGGCGACCCGGGGGTCCGGAGTCTGGCCCTCTTGTCGCCGGGTCTCGACTACCGTTCGCTCAGGACCGATGGGGCCCTCCGCAAGTATGGTGGGCGGCCGGCGCTGTTGCTGGCCGGCAGCAACGACCCGTACGCCCTTCGATCGGCCAAGGAACTGGCCGCGGGCGGCGGCGGCGTGCGCGAGGTCAGGATCCTCGAGAACGCCGGTCACGGCACGACGATGCTCAAGGGCGACCACGATCTCGGGCGCGTCCTGGTGGACTGGTTTCAACGCACGCTGTTATGATCAGCTTCAGCTCACAGCTATCAGATCTCAGGCTGTTTCTCGGTTCAGCTTGAGGTGTCCCGCACGAGCGCCGATAGCTGCCAGCCGATGGCTGACATCAACATAACCAACCATGAAGTCTGATGCAGTTGCGTTTGGCGTCGCCGGCATTCTGTTCGGGCTCATCGCTGGATGGGTGATCGGCAGCCAGCAGGCGGCTCTGCGCCAGCCGGCCGCGGCTGTGCAGGCTGCCCAGCCGGCCGGGTCCCCGGCGGCGATCCTCGATCAGGCGCAGGTCAATGCGTTCATCTCGGTGGCGGAGCGTGAGCCGACGAACGCCGCGCCCCGGGCGCAGCTCGGCGACTTGTATTTCGACGCCGAGCGCTACGACGACGCGATCAAGTGGTACAGCGATGCCCTGCGGCTCTCGCCGGGCGATATCGACGTCAGCACCAATCTCGGCATGTCGTACTACTACGCCAACCAGCCGGACCAAGCACTGGAGCAGCTCGACCGATCGCTGAAGATCAACCCGAAGCACACGAAAACGCTCCTGAATGTCGGCGTGGTGAGGGCCGTCGCCAAACAGGATCTGCAGGGTGCGCAGCAGGCGTGGGAACAGGTCATCTCGCTCGACCCGCAGAGTCCCGAAGCCCAGGCAGCCAGACGGGCACTCGACAGTCTGCGCGCGGCGCATCCGCCCCAGGGCGCGGGACAGAAGCCGGGTGCCTGATGCTGGTGCGGTACATCCTGATCGTCCTGCTTGTTGCGCTTCTCGCGCGCGCCTTCGCGCGCTTGTTCGCCGGCTTCCTCGAGGGGGTGACCGGGACCCCGCGCGGAACGCGCGTGCCTCGCCTCGGTGTCCAGATGGTGCGCGATCCGGTATGCGGGACCTTCGTGGTCCCCGATCGCGCGGTGATGCTGGTCGACGGAATCCAACGTCTGCACTTCTGCTCTGACAAGTGCCGCGACCAGTATCGCGCGCGTGTGAGATGAGCATCGAATCGTCGCTGCGGGCCGACATCGTCGAGGTCGGCCGTCGCATGTACGCGCGCGGCTATACGGCTTCTAACGACGGCAACATCAGCGTCCGTTACGGCGCCGATCGCCTGCTCATGACCCCCAAGAGCGTCTGCAAGGGGTTCATGTCTCCCGACATGATGTGCGTCACCGACCTGGAAGGGCGGAAGCTCCAGGGCGATCGCGACCCGTCGACCGAGATGCTGATGCACCTCGAGGTGTACCGCCAGCGCCCCGACGTCCAGGCTGTCGTGCATGCGCATCCGCCGATTGCGACCGGCTTCGCGGTGGCCGGCATTCCACTCGACCGCGCCGTCCTGGCCGAAGTGCTCACCACGCTTGGCAGCATTCCGATTGCGGCGTACGCGACACCCTCCACGACGGAGCTGCCGACGGCCGTGCGCAAGTACATCAAGGCCCACGACGGGATGCTGCTCGCCAACCACGGTGCGCTGACGGTCGGCGGCGATCTGTACGCCGCGTACTTCAAGATGGAGACGATCGAGCACTTCGCCAAGATCAGCCTCGTCGCCCGCCTGTTGGGTCGCGAGAACCTGATCGCCCGCGAGGAGGTGCTGCGGCTGCAGGAACTGCGCGGCGCGTACGGCATCAAAGCGCCGGCCCCGATCTGCGCGGATCCGCCGGATGGTGAGGATGACCGACCGGGTACGCGCGGGGACGGTCGCACCGACGATATCGCGACCTGTCAGGTCGTACAAGCCCCCGCCGGCGGCGGGATGCGCCTCGTGCCCGATCTGCTGGATGCGAGCGAACCGATCCAGGCCGCACAGGGCAATCAGGAAGCGGAAATTCGGTTAACATACCGCGAACTCTCCGCCCTCATCGAAGAAGCGGTTCGGAGCCTGAGGTAGCGGGAGCGTGTAGGACTAAGGGGTGGTCAGTTGACAGTTCACGGTTCACGGTTAACAGCTAGCGGTCTGGTCAACGGTCAACTGTCAGCTGTGGACTAGCGAGCCTCCAAGGAGATCGTAATGGGTGAGGCGCTCGGGATGATCGAAACGAAGGGCCTGGTCGCGATGATCGAGGCCGCCGACGCGATGGTCAAGGCGGCGAAGGTCACGCTGGTCGGGTGGGAGAAAATCGGCGCCGGGTACGTGACCGCCATCGTGCGCGGTGATGTCGCGGCCGTGAAGGCCGCCACCGACGCGGGCGCTGCGGCGGCGCGCCGCGTGGGCGAGCTGGTTTCGGTCCACGTCATTCCCAGGCCGCACGCCAACCTCGAGGAGGCGCTGCCGATCGGCAAGGCTGCGAGCACGAAAGCCTAGTCGGTGCTCCTCGCCAAGATCGTTGGGACCGTGGTCGCGACGCGAAAGGATCCGCGGCTCGTCAGCAACAAGCTGATGGTCGCGCGGCCGGTAGATCCGCGCGGCAAGGCCGAGGGTGCATATCTGGTGGCCGTCGACACGGTCGATGCCGGCATCGGCGAGACCGTCCTCATCGTCAGCGGCAGCTCGGCGCGGATGGCGGCCGGCATGAAAGACAGCCCCGTCGATGCCGCGATCGTCGGCATCGTCGACACTGTCGATATACACGAAACATAAGCGAGACATGAGATTGCAGATTTCAGATTGCAGATTTCAGACTTATTGCAGATTGATTCGCAATCTGAAATTCAATCTGCAATCTGCAATCTGAAATCTGCAATCTCAGTGTTCATATGCACCTGGCCCGTGTCATCGGCGAAGTGGTCGCCACCTGCAAAGACGACAGACTGGTCGGCATCAAGCTCCTTGTCGTCCAGCCTTTGACGCCCGAGCGTCAACCGGCCGGCCGGCCGCTCGTCGCGGCGGATTCCGTCGGCGCCGGCGTCGGCGAGGACGTGTTTTTCGTGCGGGGCAAGGAAGCCAGCTTTCCGTTCCACCCCGCCGAGCCTCCAGTCGATGCCGGGATCGTCGGCATCGTCGATCATTGGACGGTAGAGAGATAAGGAGAATTGCAGAATGCAGATTTCAGATTGCCGATTTGCTCCAGATTGCCGATGCATTTGAGATGCAATCTGAAATGTGCAATCTGAAATCTGTAATTCCCTGAGTCATCGATGCAGATCGCTCGCGTGATCGGAACCGTTGTCGCGACGCAGAAGCACCGGAAGTTCGAGGGCGCCAAGTTGCTGCTCGTGCAGCCGTTGAATCTCGACGACACGCCGCGCGGCACGGCGATGCTGGCGATCGACGGTGTCGGCGCCGGCGTTCACGAGAAGGTGCTGGTGGTGTTGGAAGGACGCGCGGCCGGGGAGGCGCTCGGGAGGAAGGCCGCACCGGTCGACGCCGCAATCATCGGCATCGTCGACTCGGTCGATTGCGAGGAACTGGAGGATCGGCGACTCTCGTGACTGAAGACGAACTGCGCGCGCTCGTGCGAGATGCGATCGCCAGGCACAGCCGGTCGGAGCCGCAGGGCCCTGAAATGGGGGCGGGGATATTTGTCGCGCCGGCGGAGACGTGGCGCGCCCATGCCAGCCACGCACAGTTGCCGCTCGCGCGCGGCGGGGACGGAGATGGCGCCTGCCTGATCGAACCGACCGTTCGCTGCAACCACTGCGGATATTGCTTGTCCTTCGGGCACTGAAGCTCCGATGACGCCCGGTGAGACGGAGGCAGCGTGACGCGTGTTTCACCCGTGGAGCGCGTCGAGGCCGTCATGCGCGCCCTCGCACGTGTCATCGACGGTCTCGAACTGCCGGCGGTCGAAAAGATTTCGAACAGCCAGAAAGAGGATCCGTTTCAGGTCCTCATCGCCACGCTGCTCTCCGCGCGAACCCAGGATGCGACGACGCTCGGGGCGTCAACCCGGTTGTTCGAGGCGGCCCGGACGCCCGGCAGCATGTCCAAGCTCACCGTCAAGCAGATCGAGCGGCTGATCTACCCGGTCAGCTTCTATCGCCATAAGGCGAGGCACGTACGCGCCACATGCCGGATGATCGTCGAGCGCTTCGATGGACGTGTGCCGGCGACGATGGAGGAATTGCTGATGCTGCCGGGGGTCGGGCGAAAGACGGCCAATCTCGTGTTGATCCTGGCCTTTGGCAGCGTGAGCAACATCTGCGTCGATACCCACGTCCACCGGATTTCGAACCGTCTGGGATGGGTACAGACGGGCACACCCGAGGAAACGGAGCAGGCGCTTTACCGAGCCACGCCGGCGCGGTTCTGGCCCCACATCAACTTGTACCTGGTCACTTGGGGACAGAATGTCTGCCGACCTGTCTTTCCGCGCTGCCAGGAATGCGTCGTGCGCCCGTTTTGTCCGCGCATCGGCGTCACTCGTGAATCGAGGGCAGACGGCCCGAGAGCTGTCAACTCTCAAGTTTCAAGTGTCAAGTCTCAATAAAACTGCCCAAGCATGGTGCAGATGAGCAAGGCGATGACTCAAGCATCACGCTTCTAGTTTCATTGAGACTTGAGACTTCAGACTTGAGACTTGCAGGAAGGTTCTTGATGAGCCTCCGATTGTGGCGGACGGGAGTGCTCTGCCTGCTCGCCGCGTGCGCGACTGCCGCCAACGGGGCGTTTGAGCAAGCAGCGGGCGGGCCGTCGGTTGTGGTGGTCGAAACGACCAAGGGAACTTTCGCGTTCGCGACGCTGCCCAACGACGCGCCTGTGACGGTTCGGCACGTGGTGGCCCTCGTTCGTGCTCATTTCTACGACGGCCAGCGGGTGCACCGCGCTCTCCCTGGGTTCGTCGTGCAGTTCGGAGACCCGCAGACCCGTGATCTCGACAAACGCGAGCTTTGGGGACGTGGCCGCGCGGCCGCCAGCGGGAAGTCGGTCGGCGCCGCGGAGATCACCAAGAAGCGGCCCCACAAGAAGGGCGCCGTGGCCATGGCGCATATGGGCGATCCGGCGAAGGCTGACAGCCAAATCTACGTCACGCTCGAGGACAGGCCGGATCTCGACGGCCGCTACGCGGTGTTCGGCCAGGTCATCGAAGGCGACGACGTTCCCGGCATGCTGCAGGTCGGCGACCTCATCACGAGGATGTACGTCAGGCCCTAATCGCGGTGGGAGCTGCGTTGGGCGCTTCCACGATCAGGCGGATCTGTGATCGACATCACGGACGGCAACAACGTGCGCGAGCTCCGGGTACCGCTCGACGAACTCCGGCGGATACTCGCCCGCCAGCGGTTCATCGAGCTGCTGCTTGATCATCGCGGCGTTGGCGACTGATTTGGCCGAGAAATGATTGTTTGTGTAGAGATAGAGCTTCTTGACGATGTGGCGCGCAGCGTCGGCCGTTCCGATCAGCTCCTTCAATTCGTCCGCGGAGTACAGGTAGTCGTACCGATCTTCCGTCTTCGCGGGACGCCACCATTGAGCCGCGTTGCGGCCGTGAAGACGCATGTAGTAGAAGCCCCGGACGTTGGGCAGGAAGTTCTGTCTGATTGAAAAGCTGAATTTCGGCTCGTCAATCTGGGTCCACGCGGCCTCGAAGCCGTTCAGGAGCGCGAGCGTGTCGCCAAACGCGTCGCTCCAGCTTCGATGCCGGAGCTCGACCGCGACACGGTAGCCGCTGAACGCGCTCAGCAGATCTGTCAGGTAGGCGCGCTCGGCCTCACCGTTCTTGAAGCTCGGCGGAAATTGCGCCAACAGCGCGCCCAGTTTGCCGCGTTCGGCGAGCGGATCGACTCCGCGCCTGAACTCGTCCAGGTCCGCCTGGTTCGGGCGGGCCAACGCGGTCAGCAGCTCGTCCTGCTCGACGCCGCCGGAGGAGCCGGCCACGGATCGTCGGAGCCGATCGCTGAACATCCGGGGGTGCGTGAATTTCTGATAGAGCTTGACGGAGAACTCGAAGCCGGGCGGCGTACGGTCGGCCCACCCGCGCGTCACTTCCGGCCTCGGCTGACCGTAGAACGTGGAATTGACCTCGACGGTGTCGAAATGTTCGGCGTAGTAGGCGAGCTCGTCGAACGTCTTTCCGCGGGCCCGCCGCGCCGGGTAGAAGACGCCGTTCCACGTGCCCCGGCCGGACGGGTAGTTCCAGCCGGACGTGCCCACCCGAACGTTCGACACGAAGGTAGGATAATAGAAAGCAAGCGTTCAATGTTGACGGTCAACGAAATCTTCTACTCGATTCAAGGCGAATCCACGCGGATGGGCCGCCCCTGTGTCTTCGTGCGTCTCACGGCGTGCGACCTCCGCTGCTCATGGTGCGACACCGCGTATGCGTTTCACCAGGGGGTCAAGCGCTCGCTCGACGAGGTCATCGCGGAGGTCGAGCGGTACGACTGCTCCCTGGTGGAAATCACCGGCGGCGAGCCGTTGCTGCAGGACGACGTCTATCCGCTGATGGAGCGGCTGTTGGCGCGTGGGCGGACGGTGATGCTGGAAACCGGCGGTCATCGGCCGATCACGCGGGTGCCGAGGGCCGTCGTGAAGATTGTCGACGTGAAGTGTCCGGCGAGCGGAGAGACGGACAGGAATGACTGGGGGAATCTCGACGCCCTGGCGCCGCACGACGAGGTCAAGTTCGTCATCCAGGATCGCGCGGACTATGAGTTCGCCCGGGACGTGATCGGCCGCTACGACCTTGCGTCACGCTCGGCAGCAGTTCTCGTGTCGCCCGTGCATGGTGTGCTGGAGCCGCGCCTGTTGTCCGAATGGATGCTCGCCGATCATCTGCCCGCCAGGCTTCAGCTGCAGTTGCACAAGTACATCTGGCCGCCAGAGACGCGAGGCGTCTGATCGTTGCTGAATTCGAGAATCCGAGAATTGGAGCGTTGGTGAATTGGAGAGCAACCTCATTCGCCAAGTCCCGACGTCGCCCATTCGCCAACTGCGAGCCGTAATTCTGCTGAGCGGCGGCCTCGATTCGTTTACCGCCGGGGCCATCGCGAGGTCGCAGGGCTACGAGCTTCACGCCCTGACGGTCCGCTACGGTCAGCGTCACCAGTACGAAACCGAAGCGGCACGCCGCGTCGCAGCCGCGCTGGGTGTAACGGGACATCTCCAGCTCGACCTTGATCTCCGCGGCATCGGCGGCTCCGCGCTGACCTCGGACATACCGGTCCCACGTGACCGTGATCTTGCGGCGCCGGACATCCCGATCACGTATGTGCCCGCGCGCAACACCATCCTCCTCGCGATTGCGCTTGGCTGGGCCGAGGTGCTCGAGGCGCGGGACATCGTCATCGGCGTCAATGCGCTCGACTATTCCGGTTATCCCGATTGCCGGCCTGAATACATCCATGCCTTCGAGTCTCTCGCTGCACTGGCCACGCGCGCAGGTGTCGAAGGCGCCCGATTTCGCGTGCATGCGCCGCTCATCGCGCTGACGAAGAGCGAGATCATCCGCCGCGGTCTCGAGTTCGGCCTCGATTACGGTCTGACGCATAGCTGCTACGATCCCGCCCCGGAAGGAATACCCTGCCGCCGCTGCGACAGCTGTGTCATTCGCGCCAGAGGATTTGCTGAAGCGGGCGTGGCCGATCCGCTGCTCCTGCGTTAGAATCGCCGGACGTACGCCGCCCGCCTTTCCGTTGGCTGCCAGTGAGGCGATCTGCCGGCGATACCCGTGATGACCGATCGGCTCTACTACACGGATCCGTATAGCCGCGAGTTCGACGCGACGGTTCTCAACGTCGAGACTTCCGGCGACCGCCGGCTGGTGCAGCTGGACCGCACCGCCTTCTATCCGACCTCCGGGGGGCAACCCTACGACATTGGGACGCTCGGGGAGGCTCGCGTCGTCGAGGTGGTCGACGAAGATGACGGCCGTATCTCGCATGTCGTTGACGCGGCCGACACCCCGCAGATAGGCGCGCGTGTTCATGGCGTCATCGACTGGGTCCGCCGCTTCGATCATATGCAGCAGCATACCGGACAGCATCTGTTGTCGGCCGCATTCGATCGACTCTTTGGTGTGCGGACCGTGAGCTTTCACCTTGGCGTCGATCGCTCCACGATCGATCTGGCGCGGGAGACGGCCCCGGCCGAGACGGCGGCCGCCGAAACCGAGGCAAATCGAATCGTCTGGGAGGACCGGCCGGTCGCCATCCAATTTGCGACGGCTGACGAGGCTGCCCGGCTGCCGCTCAGAAAGGAACCTCATCGTGAGGGGATCCTCCGCCTGATCGACGTCGAACGCTTCGATCTGTCCGCTTGCGGCGGGACGCATGTGGCCAGAACCGGCGAGGTTGGCGTGATCGCTGTCGCCTCCTGGGAACGTTTCAAGGGCGGCCAACGCGTGGAATTCCTCTGCGGCGGGCGAGCGCTCGGCCGATTCCGCTCGCTGAGGGACGCGACGGATGCGGCCGTCCGGCTGCTCTCGACATCGATGCCAGATCTGCCGAACGCGATCGAACGGCTGCAGGCGGAGACCAAGGACCAGCGCCGTACGGTGACCGCTCTTCAACACGATCTCGTGCGCTATCGGGCCGCCGAATGTGCCGGCGAGGCAACGCCAACCGAGCGCGGCCGGCTCGTCCTGCGCGTGGTCGATGCCGATGCCAACGGCTTGAAGGCACTGGCCTCCGCCGTGGTATCCCGACCGGGATTCATCGTGGTGCTGGTGTCGCCGAGAAACCCGAACATGATCGTGGTCGCCCGATCGCAGGACGTGGATATCGCGGCCGGCCGCATCCTCTCCGAGCTGACGTCAAGATTCGGGGGGCGGGGCGGCGGCAAACCCGATCTTGCTCAGGGCGGCGGCTTCAACGCCACCGCGGAGACGATTCTCGACGCGGCGCAACACGAAATCCTCAAGGGAACGTAGGGTACGCCTCCGTTATTTCACGGGCGCTGCCGTGAAAACTCCGCCAGCCTCACGACGATGTCATCCTCGGCTGTTTCGACGGCGTCGGCCCAGCGCCCGAAGTTGTTGGCGAGGATCGAAAACACCAGCGGCTCGCCGTCCGCAGAGTACACATAACCGGAGATCGCCCGCGCGTTCGACAACGATCCCGTCTTCGCGCGGGCATTTCCTTCGGCCGACGTTCCTTTCAGACGATGGCCGAGAGTCCCGTCCCGGCCCGCGATCGGCAACGCCTCCTCGAATGGGCCGCGCAGGCGCGCGTCGCGCGCGCCACGTGTCAGGATCGCCACCAGGGCGGCCGGGGTCGCGAGGTCGTAGGGAGAGAGTCCCGACCCGTCGGCGATGTGCAGGTCGTCGGGATCGATGCCCCACGATGTCAGCGTCGTTTGGACCACCAGCCTACCTGCCTCGACGGTTGCCGGCGGCTTGGAACTGCCGAGCGTTTTCAAGAGCGTTTCGGCGTACAGATTCTGGCTCAGCTTCATCATTGTCGGCGCCAGGGTCGACAGCGATGCCGAGTGCGAGGCCAGCAGGAGTATTCCATCCTCGCGCCTTGGTGGGTCCGCAAGCGCGTCGATGTCGACGGCGGGGCCGAAGACATCGATGCCGTTCGCTTCCAGCGCGTCACGAAGCTGGTTCACGAAGTACTGAGTCGGGTTGTCGACCGAGACATTGCGGAATATCGGACCACTTCTGAGCGGAATCGATCCGCGGAGCTCGACGACGGGGCTGCCAAGCAACCGTCGAACCTCGATTGCCGGGACGGCCCTCGCCCGCCCAGTCGTCAATTGGTTGCTCAGCGCGATCGGGGCACCGGGAGCGGCGACGCCGACGAGTGGCGGTTGTCCGACCACCGATGCGGGCACGATCGTCAGACGGGCGGTGTTCTCGTTGAACTGCAAGGCGCCGACTCCGGTCGCGAAGCTCTTGCCCAGGTCGTCCCACGCCCACCCCATGCCGAGGGTCTCTTCGTCGAACGCGTTGTCGTCGCCGATGATTCGTCCGCCGATCGTGGTGACTCCGCTCGCCTTCAGCTGTTCCGCCCAGCTCTGGAACAGGCGCGTGGCGGCGCCGTCCCAGTCGTCGATGCTCGGATCGCCGGAGCCGACAACCAGCAGGTCGCCATCGAGGAACCCCGAAAGCAGCGTCCCGTGTACAATCAGGCGGGTTTCATACGAATAGGCCCAGCCGAGCCGTTCGGCGGCCGCGGCGAGGGTGACGAGCTTCATGTTGGACCCGGGCACGAACAGCTTGCGCGGGTTGAGCGCGTAGAGCGTGTCGTTCGTTGCCAGCGATTTCACCAGCACGCCCCAGGTGGCCCGCTCGGAGGTCGGCGCAAGCAGTCGATTGATGTCCCGTCGGAGCTCGTTGACGGCGCTGCGAAGCTGGCCTGGGTTCCGGCGCTGGCTGGCCCCGGCGGGGGCCGGAGCCGCGGCGGCCAGCACGGCCAGAGGAGCCGCGGTACATCCGGCGAGGAGGAGTGCCGCGAGGATCGCGGCCGCGATCATTTCGATAGCTCGTCGAGCGTCTTGCTGGCTTCGGCGAATTTCTCGGCTTCGATCTTCGCGGCGCCCGGCTGATCGGGGACCAAGGCAAAAACGTCAGCGCCGCTCTTCCCGAAGCTTACGCGGTCCTCTCTCTTGCCGTCCTCGAACTTGACGAGCACTGTGAGGGCCGGCGCGTCGAGGCCGGTCTTGGCGACCGTGGGGACGAAGGTTGTCGCGCGCATGTCCGCCAGTCCGGCCAGCAGGCCTTCGACCTTGCTTCTGTCGAGGTCGCCCGGATTTGGACTGACGCGCCGCCAGCCGTCCGGAACCTCTTCACTCTTGCCTTTCACCCGCTCGAGAACCATCGTCTGGCCGTCACGGGTGAACTCGGCGCGAGTAGCGTTGAAGGCGCGGAACTCGAACAGGTCTTTGCGGCGGTAGTCTTCGGCGGCTTTTCTCGCACTGTCGGCCAGGGTGCTGTCGACCGTGACGACGACCGGCTTCGATGTGTCGCGCGCATAGACCGTGTCAGGACCGGCCTTGCCGCCGAACGCCAGAGCGGCGCTGGCGCTTCCGATCCGCACGGTCACGGTCGCCTCCGGGCTGATCCAAACCGTACTTCCTCAGAGTCAGCGGGGGTCGCGCTGTCGGCGGCGACCGATTTCATCTGTGCCGTCTCCAGGCTGCCCACCAGCGCCTCCACCAGGCCGGAGTCGGCCCGGGCTTCCAGCGGTTTGACCAGCTTCCACTCGCTGCCGCTTTTCGCGAACTGAAGCGGCGGGCGTGCGGCGCCGGCCGTCACTTCCACGCCGTCGACCTTCTCGCGGTCAATCTTGATGACCGACTTGTCACGAAAATCGAACGTGGACTTGTTGAGCGAGGCGTTCTGGTTCTCCGCGACCAGGAAGACCCGCTTTTCGTCGTTGCGCCGCGCGTACATGCTGGCGCCGGTGGGGGTCTTGGCGCCGACCAGCAGGCGGCCCGAGACCTTGCCGTCGTCTGCCTTGAAGTCGATCTCGAGGCGCGGCGTCTCGAGCCCGTAGTCCTTGACGTCGGTGGGGTTTTCGTCGACGACTCGCTCGATTTCAAGGGCGCTCAGCGCGCTCGTGACGCTCGAGGTCTCGACCTCCGACGCGGTTGTCGCCATCGGCGCGACGAGGGACCACGCCCCCGCGTCTTTCTTGAGGGTCGTCACGTCGCCGGACTCCGCCTTCACCTTCAGCTCATCGATCTTGTCGGCTTGCAGCGCGGCGAAGACCTTTTCCTGCTTCGATCCGGCATCTTGTGCCGGGCTGCTTCCAGGTGACGAAATAGATATAGGCGCCCAGGCCGATCAGGACGACGAGCAGCGCGATCGTCGATCGTAGGCCACGCATTTAGCGTCTCCGCCACCACCGCATGATGCCCGTGCCGAAAATGCAAGCCGGGGATGACGGCGAGCGCGAGCCAGTTGATCCGCGTCTGCTGGCGCTGCCGTCAGCGTGATCCGGCGGTCGGCTGCTTCCTTCGGGCCGGACCGAGATCAGGTTTTCCTGCTGCGACAGCCAGCCCACCGTGTTCATGAAGAGATCGACGTTGCCCTGCGACGCCGGCCGCGGCATTGGACGCGAAGTCCGAGTCGCCGAAGACGACGACCCGGGTCTCCGGCTTCGGCGCGTCAGGCTTCGGCGAGGCTCGGCCGGGGGTCTGCCCGCGCCGACCGGTGCCGACACGGCCGCGGCGATGGCGACCGGCCCCTGCTTGTCGCCCCCGGACTCTTCCATCTTGACGGGCCGTCCGGTGAGCACGCTCTTGAGGTCGCTTTCCGCCCAGCTGCTTCGGCTCGTCTCGACGATCGCCTGGGCGGTGCGCCCGCCGGCGCCGCCGCTCGCCGGCGTCACCGATCGCGCCAGCGGGTACGCCGTCATGACGTTGAAGCGTTGCGTGATCGCGTGCGGCGGGTAGCTCACGGCGACGGGCACTTCCTCGGAGGCGCCAAAGAGCCGCCCCATGCCGCTGACGTCGAGAATCGACGTCGTTGCCGACCTCGATGCCCCACTCGCGGGCGAGCGCCATGAGGTTGGTGAGCGGCGGGCTGTCCGGTTTCTGCGGCGGATCGAGAGCCAGCAGGAGCTTGCCGCCGTTCTCCAGGTATTTCTTCAGCGCATCGACTTCCTGGGGGAAGAAATCGATCGGCGGGGCCGGCGACGATGACGACGGCCGCGTCGGCTGGCACCTCGCCCCGCTGGGCGAGCGGCAGCGGCTCGAGCAGGTAGTTTTCGCGCTTGAGCGCGTCGCCAATCGTGTTGTACCCGTCACGCTCGGTCGAGGCCGTGTCCTTCTCGCCGTGGCCCTGGGTGAAGTACACCTTCCTCTGCTGGCCGGACACCACTTTGATGATGCCGTTCGTGATGTCCTGCTCCGTGTCGGTCGTCACGCGCTCGGTGCGGCCCTTGTAGTTCAAGACGATCGTGCCGTACTGCTGGACGGCATGCTGCTGGGCGACCGTGGGCTTCCGGTCCGGATCGATGTACTCGGTCTTGATCTGTTTCGAACCGCTCTCGTACTCCCGCAGCCGATCGCGGAATCGCTGGAATTCGGTCTCGCGGTCGAAGACGAGGATCTCGAGCGGCGCATCCAGCTTGGCGAGGATGTTCCGGCTCTGGTCCGACAGCGTGAACTGCTTGGCGGCCGTCAGGTCCCAGCGCTTGTTCTGCTGCTTGGCGATGTAGTTGATCGCGACGAGGATGGCGAGCACGATCAGCACGCTCGTCGCCGCCAGCGTGCCGTGACGCGCCTGCCGACGCGAGAACATGCGCGCGATCTCGCGCCACTGGCTGAGCGTGTAGACGACCATGCACGCCAGTCCCGCCCAGGCCAGGTAAAACGCATACTGGTTCTGAGCTGGGAAGGCCGACACGAATTGCCACGGCAGCGAAGACGAACGCCGTCCCGAGCCACCCGATGATGTTGAAAATTCGAGTTGCCATTAGCCGCGCCACCGTTCGCTGTCGACCGACTTGGCGGTCAGAAACAGCCCGAATGTGATGAAGCTCAGGTAATAGACGAGGTGCGTCGTGTCGATGACGCCCTTCGAGAAGTCGTCGAAGTGATCGATGATCGACAGATAGCTGGCGAGCGTTCCCATCGTGCCGGTCGAGAAGCTGCTGATCCAGCTGATGACCCACAGAAACAGCGAACAGCGCCGAAGGTCACGATGCCGGCGACGACCTGGTTCCTGGTCAGACTCGAGATGAACAGCCCCACCGCAGATGAAGCAGCCGCCGAGCAGCAGCAGGCCCAGGTAGGCCGTCACCAGCGGCTTCCATTCCGGGTTGCCGTAGATGAACAGGATCGCGATGTGGATCAGCGTGACCGCCAGCATGGTGGCATACAGCGCCAGCGCGCCGAGGAACTTGCCCATGATGATCTGGAAGTCGGTCAGCGGCGAGGTGAGGAGCAGCTCGATCGTCCCCGACCGCTTCTCCTCCGAATAGGTGCGCATCGTGACCATCGGCAGGACGAAGAGCACGATGACGGTCACGTTCTGCAGCAGCGGCCGGAGCATCATCTCGTTGATGTTCACCGACTGGCCGCCGCCCGCCATCGCCTGCAGGCTGACCCGCACGAAGTACTGGAGCATGATGAAGTAGAAGAAGCCGTAGAGCAGCGCGAACACGCCGATCACGATGTACGCGATCGGCGACGCGAAGTACGACTTCAACTCCTTCTGCGCGATCGCCAGGATGTTACTCATTCGCGGCTCTCTCCTGCACGGCCGCGCGTCGGCGGGGCTTCTTCGGTGGTGAGCGAGAGGAAGATGTCCTCGAGGCTCATGCGCATCGGCCGCAGCTCGAGCAGTCCCCAGCCGCTGGTCACCACCGCGCGTGCGAGCTCGCGCCGGACGTCATGGCCGCTCTCGCTCTCGACTTCGTAGCCGACGACGCCATCGCGGCGATCGGCTTCGACCACGCGCGTGACCCCGGGAACCCGTCCGAGGGCGCGACCGGCGTCGGCGCCGTCCGCATCGAGCTGAACGTACATCGTCTCGGAACCGCGCAGCCGTGCCGTGAGGTTGTCGGGCGTATCGACCGCAACGACCCGTCCCTTGTTGATGATGACCACCCGCTGGCAGGTCTGCGACACCTCGGGGAGGATGTGCGTGCTCAGGATGATGGTGTGGTCGCCGCCGAGCTCCTTGATCAGCTGGCGGGTCTCGATGATCTGTTTCGGATCGAGCCCTGCGGTCGGCTCGTCGAGGATCAGCACGTCCGGGTTGTGGATGAGCGCCTGCGCCAGGCCGACGCGCTGCCGGTAGCCTTTCGACAGCTTGGAGCACAGCCGGTCCGCCATGTCGGCGACTCGGGTGCGTTCCATGACCGACTGCACCCGCTGGCGACGCTCGGCCGACGGGAACGCCCTTGATTTTCGCGACGAACGAGAGATATTCGACCACCGTCATGTCGGGATACAGCGGCGGTGTTTCCGGCAGATAGCCGGTCCGACGCTTCGCCTCGATCGGCTGATCGAATACATCGAACCCGGCGACAATCGCCTTGCCCTCGGTCGCCGGCATGTACCCGGTGAGGATCCGCATCGTCGTGGTCTTGCCCGCGCCGTTCGGGCCGAGAAAGCCGAGAATCTCGCCGCGTTCGACGCGGAAGCTCACGTCCTCGACGGCCGTCACGCGGGCCGTAGCGTTTCGTGAGGTTCTGGACCTCAATCACGGGGCGCTCCTAGGTGTCTGAATCCACGGTGCCGCCGTTCGGGGCGGCGCCAACCAAAAATGCTATCCGAATCATGAAAAAATGGGTAGATGGGTCCACCCCGGGGAATCGCCGGCATGGCGCGGCGGCGAAACCCCAACGAAGCATAGCCTAGGTGGTTCCCGACACCTCGCCGGACCATCACATCGGCGGGTCGACCTGGACTCGCCAGGAGGACGTTTCATGTCTATAGACGTCGGTTCGACAGCTCCGGACTTCACCTTGCCCAACCAGGACCGCGAGCCGGTCACGCTCAGCGCCCGGCGCGGCCGTCCGGTGGTGCTGGCATTTTTTCCGGCGGCGTTCAGCTCGGTGTGCACCAAGGAGCTCTGCACCTTCCGCGACCGGCTCTCGGCGCTGAACCAGGCCGACGCGCAGGTCTACGGCATCAGCGTTGATACGTTTTTCACGCTGAAGGCGTTTCAGAAGGATCAGACAGCTGACGTTTCCCCTCCTGAGCGATTTCAACAAGCAGGTGATTCGCGACTACGGCGTGTTCAACGAGGACATGATCGGCCTGAAGGGCATCGCCAAGCGCGCCGTTTTCGTGATCGACAAGGACGGCATCGTCCGCCACAGCGAGGTGCTCGACGACGCCCGGAACGAGCCGGATTACGACAAGGTGTTCGCGGCGCTGAGGACGCTGTCGTGACCACCCTGCTCTCACCATCCGCGCCGGCGACCAATAACGGGGGTATACTCTGAACATATGAGCAGTTGTTCATATATTGAAAGGGCTCTCCATGGTGACTAGCCGGTCCGCGCGCGTCACCGGATCCGGAGGAGCCCTGCGCCGCCTTTCACCTCGATTCACGCAAGGTAGCCGCGCTTCGGAAGGCGATGCTCGGGCTCCCGTCGGTCGCGGCGTTGGCCGAGACCTTCAAGGTGCTCGGCGACGTCACCCGCGTCCGGATCCTCGACGCGCTGTCGCGGTCGGAGCTCTGCGTCTGCGACATCGCGCAGCTGATCGGGCTGAGCGAGTCGGCCGTGTCGCATCAGCTCCGCCTGCTGCGCGGGATGCGCCTGGTGCGCGCCCGCCGCGACGGGCGGATGGTGTTCTACACGCTCGACGATCAGCACATCGTACGGCTCTTCGAGCAGGGCATGGAGCACGTCGAGGAGCGGCCGGTAACGAATCATGGCCAACTGCGCCGTCTGCGAGCTGCACGCCGAGTCGACCTTCAAGATCGAGGGGATGGACTGCCGCGAAGAGGTCGCGATGATCGAGCGGCGGTTCAAGAACCTGCCCGGCCTCGAAGACTTCTCGGCCGACCTGGTGGGCCAGCGGCTGCACGTGAAGTACGACGCGACGAAGGTGTCGGCGTCGGCGATTGTTGCGGCCGTCGCCGATGCCGGCTTGCGCGCGTGGCTGGAGCACGAGGAACCGATCGCCGACGGCGGACAGGCGGCGAAGGGACGTCGCGTCCTGCTGGGGATTTCCGGGGCAGCTCTCGGCCTCGGACTTCTGGTCGATGCTCTCGACGCGGCAATCCCGCTGGGGCTCAGTCCTGTTCGGCCTGTCGATTGCCCTGGGCGTCCCGCCGACCGTGCGGCGTGCATGGCACGCGCTGCGCCTGCGATCGCTCGACATCAACGTTCTGATGCTCATCGCTGTCGCGGGGGCCATGCTGCTCGGCGAGTGGTCCGAGGCGGCCTCTGTGGTGTTTCTCTTTGGCGTCGCTCGGACGCTCGAAGCGCGCACCCTGGAGAAAGCCCGGACGGCTGTCCGCGCGCGTGCATGGACCTGGCGCCCGCCGACGCGCTGGTGCGCGACGAAGCGGGCGAGCGCAGGATCGCGGTCGATCTCGTCACGCCGGGCGCCATCATCGTCGTGAAACCGGGCGAAAAGCTGCCGCTCGACGGCGAGGTGCTGGCCGGGCTCGAGCAGCGTCAACCAGGCGCCCGTGACCGGCGAATCGCTGCCGGTCGACAAGGGGCCCGGCGACGAGGTGTTTGCCGGTTCGATCAACGGGCGCGGCGCCCTCGACGTGCGCGTCACGCAGGCACCGGCGCGATTCGACGCTGGCCCGCATCATTCATCTGGTGGAACAGGCTCAGGCGCAGCGCGCCCCGTCCCAGACATTCGTCGAGCGCTTCGCGCGCGTTTACACGCCCGCCGTCATCGTGCTGGCGGTGGCCGTCGCCGTCGTGCCCCCGCTGCTCGGGGTTGGCGCCTGGGAAGCCTGGATCTATCGCGCCCTGGTCCTGCTGGTCGTGTCGTGCCCTTGCGCGCTCGTGATCTCCACGCCTGTTTCGATTGTGGCCGCCCTTGCGGGCGCCGCGCGCAAGGGCGTGCTGATCAAGGGGGGTGCGCATCTCGAGCGCGCGGGAGGGGTGCGGTGCGTGGCTTTTGACAAGACTGGCACCCTGACCCGCGGGACGCCGGCGGTCGTCGACGTCGTCGCCTTGAACGGCATGCCGGAACACGCGATTGTCTTGCTGGCCGCCTCAGTGGAGCAGCGATCCGAGCATCCCATCGCGTGCGCGATCGTGCAGTATGCCGAGGCATCGCACCTCAGCGTGGCGGCGGCCGCCGATGTCGCCTCGCTGGCCGGACTTGGCGCCGAGGGTCGCGTTGATGGCGCGCGGGTTGTGCTGGGCAACCACCGGCTGTTCGAGGAGCGGCATCTGTGCTCGCCGGCCATTCACCGTCAGCTCGATGCGATCAGCGCTCAGGGCCGCACGTCCGTGCTCGTGGCACGTGACGGCGAGGCCGTCGGGATCATCGCGCTCGCCGATCGGACGCGCGAGGCAAGCCGCGATGCGCTGGACCTACTCCGGCGGCAGGGCATCGAGTCGGTCGTCATGTTGACGGGCGACAGTTACGAGACGGCCAGGGCGATCGCGACCGAACTCGGCATCGACGAGGTGCGAGCGGAACTGCTGCCCGAAGACAAGGTGGCCGCCATCCACGATCTGCGGCGCCGGTTCGGCTCGGTGGCGATGGTCGGCGATGGCGTGAACGATGCCCCGGCGCTGGCGTCCGCGGACGTCGGCATCGTGATGGGGGTGGCTGGCAGCGATGCCGCGCTCGAAACGGCTGATGTGGCGCTGATGGCGGACGAGCTGCTGAAGATTCCGTACGCGCTGCGCCTCAGCCGCGCGGCCGTGCGCAACATCAAAGCCAACCTCGCGATCTCACTGGTGTTGAAAGCGGGCTTCGTGGTTGCCGCGGTCGCAGGCGTGGCCACGCTTGGGATGGCCATCCTCGCCGACACCGGGGCGACAGTGATTGTGATCGCGAACGCTCTGAGACTCCTGCGCGCCGATTGATCGTCTAGACGCTAGCCGCGCTCACCCTGCCCTTCCTCCCCATTCTCCTCTTTCCGCCCCTTCTGCCCCTTGTCATCCTCCGTCTTGTCGCGCCCCTTTGCCGGCCTCGACAGCCAGACCTTCGCGACCCTCAGACCATCCAGGCCGACGACGCGTATCGTACGGCCTTCGATTTCGACGCTGTCTCCGAGGCGCACCCGCCGGCCAATCCGGCCCAGGACGTAGCCCCCGACGGTGGTGAACGTGTCCTCGTCGATGTTGAGACCGAACCGCGCGTTGATGTCGGTGGTGAGCGCCAGGCCGTCGATGTCAGCCGAGCCGTCCTGGTGCACGGCGATGCGATCGGGACCGCCGATGGTACCGCCGAGATCCCCGACGATCCGTTCCATGAGTGACTCGAACGTGACCAGGCCGGCCGTGCCGCCGTATTCATCGATCACGATTGCTTCGCGGACGCCCCGCCGGCGCATCTCCGCAAGCAGGTCGTCTGCGCTGATTGTTTCCGGTACCGTCAGCGTCTCGCGCGCCAGTGCCGCCGGTGCCAGGTCCCCCTGGCCGGACGCCAGCGCCTTCATGACATCGGTCACGTGCAGAATGCCTATCACGTTGTCCAGGTCGGTTCGATACACAGGCAGTGTGGGATAGCCGGCGCGTCCCATCTGCTCGAACAGCGTTTCACGAGACGCATCCGCGTCGATGGCGACCAGCTCTGTCCGCGGCACCATGACCTGGCCGGCCGTCAGATCCGCGAACCCGAATACGCGATGGAGCATCTGCTCCTCACGTTCCTCGAGGACGCCCGCCTCTTGACTCGCGGTGACCAGCATCTTGAGCTCTGCCTCTGAATGCACCATCGCGTGCCCGCCCCTGCTGGACAGGCCGATCAGGTTGACCACCGCCCGCCCGGTCCCGTTCAGCAAGCGGATGAACGGCCAGAGCGCTCTCATGAACAGTTCGGTAGGTTTGACCACCCAGAGGGCGGTCGTCTCCGGCCGTTCGAGCGCGATCGTTTTTGGCGCCAGCTCGCCAAGCACGATATGAAGAGCAGTGATGACGGCGAACGCGGTTGCCACGGCGATGGTGTGCGCGGTGGTGGCTGCCAGCGTGACCGGCAGGAATGCGAACACAGGCTCGACCAGCGTGGCGAGCGCCGGCTCGCCGATCCATCCCAGGCCGATGCTCGCCATCGTGATGCCGAGCTGTGTCGCGGCGATGTAGCTCTCGGGATCAGTCACGGCGCGGCGCACGGCTCTCGCGGCCCAGTGGCCTTCGGCGATGAGCTGATCGACCCGCGTCTTGCGGACCGTCACAATCGAGAACTCAGCAGCGACGAAGAAGCCGTTGGCAAACACGAGCGCCATGACGCCGACCAGGCGCCACAGGATGTTCACGAGCGAAAGCTCCATCATCGACTCCTCATCGAACAATCGGCCATCGGTCATCGCGTGAACGGGTAACGGGCTCAATCGGCAACCCGCGGGCCTGCGGCCACGCGATGACCAGATTACTCTTTCGCCGACGTCTGTCTATGCTTTGCGGTTTGAGAAGAAATGGGCGTCGACGAAGCTGTCCATGATGGTCCGGCTGGCCGGGTCGACCTTGTCGAATCGGATGCCCATGCCGACCCGGCGATCGCTCCAGGCGACGTGACCCTCGGCGTCGATGTCGCGCTTCAAGCCAGGCATGCGGAACCGCACCTTGATCGCCGCGGCGCTTTCGAGGGGGCTGGTGGTGCGAATGGCGAGCCCCCCGTGGCTCAGGTTCAGCGTCAGGGCGGCGGCGATCGTGTTGCCAAACCGGTACTGAATCGGGATGCCGAGGACGACGCGGGGACTGCTGCGGCGGTTGAAGTTGTCGGGAAACAGGTGTGGCGCGAGCGACGGCAGGATGTGCTGGACGGCGCTGTACTCGTTCACGTACCCAGCGACGCCCAGCGCCGCGAGCTCGCGCACCTCGTCGGCGTTGGCGATCGTGCCGCTGAAGATCAGGATCGGCAGCCGACCCTCGTCGAGCTTCCGGATGGCACGAACCAGGTCCACACCGGGGGCGTGTGGCAGGCGCAGGTCGAGGACGATCAGATCGACATCATCGACGTCGGCGCGGACCCGCGCCAACAGTTCGGCCGCGCTCTTGACCGTTACGGCCTTGTGTCCCGCGCCCTCGAGCGCGGTGCGAAAGCGGTCGCGGACGAACGCTGTATCGTCGGCGACGATGACGGTCTTGGCGGTGACCGTGGGACTGGTCATCTGGAGATCTATCGGAATGCGCCGATCAGGGCCGTAGGCCGCGTTGCAGATATGCGCACGTTGTCGATATAATTCAAGCTCCCGTGACCGCGCCGCCGCGCGGATTCTGGCACGTGATCGTGCCGATTGCCAAGCCGAACGCGAACACGCCGAGGAGACCATGGCCACCTGTCCGGAATGCGACGGCGAAATCGAGGTCGACGAATTCGACGTCGACAAAGGCGATCAGCTCAGCTGTCCCGAGTGCGGCTCCGCGCTCGAGGTGGTCGGAGTCTCCCGCTCGAACTGGACCTCGCGCCCGAAGATGATGACGACGACGACGACGATGATCTGGACGATGAGGACGATGTCGAGGAGGACGCCGACGAAGACGAGGATGATCAGGAGGACAAGGATCCCGAAGAATGATGGAGAAGGCACGCGCCCTCCGAGCGACGCTCTCCTCAATCGGATCGGTCGTCGTTGCGTATAGCGGCGGTGTCGACAGCGCCTACCTGGCCTACATGGCTCACGACACGCTGGGCGATCTGGCGTTGGCCGTCACGGCGGACAGCGCCAGCTATCCGGAACGGCACCGTCGCCTTGCGTTGCAGATCGCAGACCAGTTCAGGTTGAAGCACGAGATCGTCCACACCGGTGAGCTCGAGCGGCCGGATTACCGCGCGAACCCCACCAATCGCTGCTATTTCTGCAAGCACGAGCTGTACACGCACCTGAATCGGATCGCTGCGTGCCGCCACGCGGTGGTGGTCGATGGCAACAACGCCGACGACCGCGGCGACTATCGTCCAGGGCGTCAAGCCGCCCGCGAGTTCGGCGTGCGCAGCCCGCTCGACGAGGTGGATCTCGGAAAAGCGGAAATCCGCGAGCTCTCCCGCCTTGCCGGCCTTCCCTGCTGGGACGAGCCCGCCTCGGCATGTCTGTCCTCGCGCATTCCGTATCACGACGAGGTCACCGACGAAAAACTTCGCCTGATCGAGCGCGCCGAGCAGGCGGTTCGGATGCTCGGCTTTCGCGTGTGCCGCGTGCGGCACCACGACGATCTCGCCCGTATCGAGCTCGGTCGCGACGAATTGCCGCGTGCGCTGGAACCGGCGACGACCGCCGCCATCGTCCGTGGAGTCCAGGCGGCCGGCTATCGGCACGTCACGATCGATCCGCGTGGATATCGCACCGGAAGCCTCAACGAAGGGCTGCTGCTGCGGCCCGCGTGACGCCTTCACCACGTCGCACATCAGCGATACAGGTGCGCGATCGCTTAGTCACGGAACAGCCGGTGGGACGCTGGTTCTCCGATCGCGCGAGTATTCCCGCGGACATCGTCGCGGCAGTCCAAAGCGCAATCACCATCGAGACCGGCGAATGGTCTGCCGGCGCAGCGGAGCCCGCGCTCGCACGATCGCGTCATCCTGGTCTGAACATCTTCGGGTGCCGCCTCATTCCGGCTTCCTGGCCAGGCACAGAAGCGAGCTGCCGAACGGATTATCGAAGGCCCGCAGCCACCAGCTTTCTGCGCGGAGCAGGCCGGTCAGCACGACATTGACCGGCGCGGCCGGCACGCCGATCTCGTGCTGTGCGTGCTCCTCGCGCGCGAGGCCGCGAGCGCGCTGGACTGTGCGCAGAGCGAGCATGGGCAGGAACAGTGCGACATTGGTGTACGTAATGCGGACGATCCTGAAGCCGGCGGCCTCGAGGAGGCGACGAAGGCCCGCGCGGTTGTATCGGCGGATCTCGTGGCTGAGCACCGAGTGATCGCCGCGGAGTGATTCCATCGCCGCGACATTGACGAGCGCGTAACCGCCGGGCCTCGTCACGCGGTACATTTCGGCCACGGCCGCCCGCTCGTCTTGCTCCTCCAGGGAATACAGCACATCGAACGATGTGACCACGTCGAACGACTCGGCGAGGAACGGCACGGCCGCCGCGCTGGCGCGGGCGAGGCGCCGGCGTCCGGCTTCGCGCCCGAGGCGGGGGCCGATCTCCGACAGGTCGAAGCCGTAGGCGCGTCCGAAGCGGCCGAGCAGCTCCAGATTCGCACCCGTCCCACACCCACAGTCCAGGAGTCGAACGGCCGATAGATCACGCGTCGCCTGCCGGAGAAGGGGCTTAACGAAATAGCGGAAGCCGCGAAACCAGAAATGACGGGCCTCCGCCTGTGCCGTTGCGCGCAACAGTTGTTCCACGAGCGGCATTGTATGCGGTCAAATTGACACTGCAGCGAGCGAGTCTGTAAGCTCTGCAGTATCTCTGAGGAGAGTGACTAATGACGCGCGTTCGTACATTTATCGCTGTTGTGGCGCTCGGCGCCGCGCTGGCGACAGGCGCCTATGGCTGTCGTAAACAGGTGCCGCCACAAATACCGGCTCCCCCTCCGCCGCCGCCCGCCGCTCCGGTCAAGCCACCGCCGCCGCCGCCACCGCCCCCACCGCCGCCGCCGCCCGCTGTGAAAGCTCCGGCCTCGCTCACCGAGGACGAGATCTTCGCGCGCAAATCGGTCGATCAGCTCAATGCAGAGCGGCCGCTCGACGATGTGTTCTTCGATTACGACCAGGCGGTGATTCGGAACGATGCCAAGCCGGCGATGCAGAAGAACGCGGCCTGGCTGAAGCGGTGGAGCACCACCCAGATCACCATTGAGGGCCACTGCGACTCGCGCGGCAGCTCGGAGTACAACCTCGCTCTCGGTTCGCGCCGGGCCGACTCGGTGAAGCAGTATCTCGTCAGCCTTGGCGTGCCGGCCAACCGGATCACGGTGGTCAGCAAGGGGAAGGAACAGCCCTTCTGTAGCGAAGAATCCGAATCCTGCTGGGAGCAGAACCGGCGCGGACACAACGTCATCACGGCGAAGTAAGGGCGGGCAGAGGGGCAGGAAGCGCAGGAAGGGCAAACCCCCTTATCCTGTTCGTCCAGCCCCTCCGCTCCTGGCGCCCAGAATCCGCCTCAGCTCCGCTTCCGTCACCCGATATTTCGCGGCTTTCGTGCCCTCCACCAGCAGTACGGGAATCTCGCTGCCGTAGCGTGCTTCGAGCGCCGGATCGGTAGAGATGTCGATTTCGTGTACTACGATCGCCACCGAGCGTGCGACACGTTCGACGACAGCCTTCATCTGATCGCAGAGATGACAGCCTGGGCGGGAATAGATGGTGACGGCAATCACACGATGGATGCCCGGCGTCCTTCCGCAATCCGCCCGGCAGCTGCATGAGGGCAGGGAGCGGTCGTATTCGGCCGGTCGACGACGAGGAAATCTGCGCCGACCGACAGCGCTCGCGAGGCCCTCAGGGTGGAGTTTCGATCGTCTCTCGCATCGTCGACGCTCCTGCTGAACCTCGTCCTGCCGAGAGGAGGTGACCGCTGCACTTGCGCGCTCGTGGCCCCGATCTCGTCGATGTCGCCCAGCACTGGCAGGCTCAGGCTTGTGAGCATGGCCACCCTCAGGCCCCGCTCCGTTCAACCACCGCATGGCCCGTGTCAAGGGTGCCGACGATGTCATCGATGCATTCGAGCTGGTGTCGGAGCATGTAGTCCCCGATACCCTGTAAGAGCTTCGGCCAGATGAACGGATCCACGAAGTTTGCCGTGCCGATCTGGACAGCCGAGGCCCCGGCAATCATGAACTCGACCGCGTCACGCGCATCGGCGATGCCGCCCATTCCGATGATCGGAATCTTCACCGCCTGCCGGCACTCGTACACCATCCGCACGGCGATCGGACGTATGGCGGGTCCACTCAACCCGCCCAGAATATTGGAGATTCGAGGGCGGCGGGTCTCGACGTCGATGACCATTGCCAGGAAGGTATTGACGAGCGACACGGCATCGGCGCCCCCTTCCTCCGACGCGCGGGCGAACGAGGCCACGTCGGTCACGTTCGGCGTCAGTTTGGGAATAATCGGCAGGCCGGTAACCTTCCGGACCGCGCTAACGACGTCGAACGTGCCATTGAGGCTGCAGCCGAACTGAATGCCCCCTTCCTTGATATTGGGGCACGAGATATTCAGCTCGATTGCCGCGACTCCTTCCGCCTCGGAGAGAATTCGGGAGACCTCGACGTATTCCGCCACCGTCGTCCCGCATACGTTGACGATGACGGTCGCGCGCCGCGCGCGCAGCTCGGGCAGCGTTTCGGCGACGAAACGCCGGACGCCGATGCCCTGAAGACCGATGGCGTTCAGCATCCCGGCCGGGGTCTCGACGATTCGCGGCGCGGCGTGGCCTTCGCGCTCGGTCAGAAACAACCCTTTGACCGCCACCCCGCCGAGCGAGGACAGATCGATCGCTTCTGCGTACTCCAGGCCGTAGCCAAAGCATCCGCTGGCCGCGATGAGCGGGTTCTTCAGCTTCAGCCGGCCGATGTGTACCGAAAGGTCCATGGCCTCTGCTAATCCCACAAGATCTGATCCGCCGCCAGCACGGGCCCGGTGAGGCAGGCCCGCACGTGATGAAACCCACCATCGCCCCTGCGCATCGGCACGACGCAGCTGTAACAGCCGCCCATCCCGCATCCCATGACGCGTTCGACCGACACCTGACAGGGCCGGCCGCAGCGGATGGCAACACTCGCGGTCGCCGCCAGCATCCGTTCCGGTCCGCAGGCGTAGAGCATGACCGGCTCCTGACGGTCGCGAGCGGCCAGATGCCTGTCGAGCGGTGCGACGATACGCCCGGTTTCGCCCATGCTGCCGTCTTCGGTGGACAGCACGAGGCTGATTCCGAGCTCCCGGAAAAAGTCGAGATAGAACAGCTCGGCCGCACTTCTGGCGCCGTAAAAAAGCGTCGTCCTTACGTCGCGCGCGCGCAACGTTTCAGCAAGCGTCGCGAAGGGCGCGAGCCCCACGCCGCCGGCGATCATCCAGGCCTCGGCCGGCGGATCGACGATCGTGAAAGGATGGCCGAGCGGTCCGAGGCACGCGAAAGACTGGCCAGGTTCCGCAGCGTACAGCAGCTCGGTGGATGGGCCGATGCGCTTGTTCAGCAGCGAGATGCCGACCTCTGTTCCGCGGTGATCGCGCAGCACCTCGAATACAGAGAACGGGCGGCGGAGCAGCGGGTCGTGGCTCGCGGCCGCTTTGACCATCACGAACTGACCGGGCGCCGCCGCAACGGCAATGGCAGGTGCGCGCAGCGCCAGCACGTTATAGGCGCTCGACAACCGGGTGTTCGCGATCACCTCGGCCGTGACGTCATCGAGCATCCCGGCAGTATATACCGCAGCAACTTTCAGCTTTCAGAGGCGCGGAGAGCCGGCGACGATCTCAGGATGTCGGGCGATTCGATTTGCGTGGGGTCGTCAACTCCTGGCCACGCCGTGCCTATCGTTGTCGGCTGAATCGTGGCTGTTCGCTGCGGCGTGCCCGCGATCGTCCGCCTCGCGAGCACGGTGAAGGCGAACAGGCGATCGTTCATTGCGGATTGTCCTCGAGACGGCTATAATCTCGCCAGTTCATCTCTTTAAGAGCGCTCCTGAGAGAGCGCGAAGAGGGACCCATGCCGACCCCCGCCCGCGCCTCCGTTCATCAGCTGACTCAATCGCCAGATCGCCACAGTCGGGTGCTGCCATGCCGGTTGTGATGGATGCCGACCGCATCGGGCGTACGCTCGCGCGGATCGCTCACGAGATTCTCGAACGCAATCGCGGGCTCGAAGAGCTGGCGCTCGTCGGGATCCGCACGCGGGGCGTGCCGCTGGCCCGGCGTCTGGCGGGGATGATCCGCGACATCAACCGCGATGAGGTTCCGACCGGCGCTCTCGACGTCACGCTGTACAGGGACGACGTCATGCGCCATCCTCTCGGCGCTCAGCCTGTGGTCCAGAGCACGGACATTCCATTCTCCATCGACGACAAGCGCATCCTGCTGGTCGACGACGTCCTGTATACAGGGCGCACCATCCGAGCGGCGCTCGATGCGCTCATCGAGTTCGGCCGGCCGCGATCGATCCAGCTGATTGTCCTCGTCGACCGCGGCCATCGGGAACTGCCGATCAAAGCCGACTATGTCGGCAAGAATCTTCCGACCGCATCGTCGCAGAGTGTGCAGGTGCACCTGATCGAGATCGACGGCCAGGACGAGGTGGAGATCCAGGAATGAGGAAAGATCTGCTCGGGATCGCCGACCTGTCACCGGAGGAAATCTACCAGATCCTCGACACGGCCGAGGCGATGAGGGAAATCGGCGAGCGGCCGATCAAGAAAGTTCCCACCTTGCGCGGCAAGACGATCGTCAACTTGTTCTACGAGCCCAGCACGCGCACCCGGACGTCGTTCGAGATCGCAGAGAAGCGGCTGAGCGCCGACACGCTGAACATTGCGGTGGCGACCTCGAGCGTGCTCAAAGGCGAAACGCTCGCCGACACGGCGATGAACATCGAAGCGATGGCGCCGGACATGATCGTGCTCCGGCACGCCTCGTCGGGCGCGTGCCACCTGCTGTCGCGGATCTGCCGCTCGCGCATTATCAACGCCGGCGACGGGATGCACGAGCACCCGACCCAGGCGCTCCTCGACGCGTTCACCATCAGACAGCACAACCAGTACATCGACAAGCTGAAGATCGCCATCGTCGGCGACCTGTTGCACAGCCGGGTGCTGCGCTCGAACGTCCTGCTGCTCACCAAGCTGGGCGCCGAGGTGTGGGTGAGCGGCCCTCCGACGCTGCTCCCGCCTGGCATCGAGCGCCTCGGGGTCCACGTGACCACCTCAGTGGACGAGGCGGTGGCAGACGCCGACGTCATCATGATGCTGCGCATCCAGCAGGAGCGGATGGAGGGGGCGTTTTTCCCGTCGCTGCGGGAGTATTTCAACGTCTTCGGCATGACCGTCGAACGCGTCAGGCGGGCAAAACCGGCCGTGATCATCATGCACCCGGGGCCGATCAACCGCGGCGTCGAGATTGCGTCGGAGGTGGCGGACGGCCCGTACTCGGTGATTCTCGAGCAGGTTGCCAATGGCGTCGCGGTCCGGATGGCGGTGCTGTATCTGCTCGCTGGCGGTGTCGAGGAGGGAGACTAGATGCCGACGCGACTGTTCAAAGGCGCGCGTGTTGTCGATCCGGCCAACGGCCGGGATGGCGAGTTCGACGTGTTGATCGAGAACGGCTTGATCGCGCGCATCGGGAAGAATCTGCCTGTCGGGACGGGATCCGCGGTGGTCGAACTCCCGCCAGGTCTGGTCATCTGCCCGGGGCTGATCGACATGCACGTGCACCTGCGCGAGCCGGGCCAGGAGCACAAGGAAACGGTTGCGACCGGCGCGGCGGCGGCGGTCGCCGGCGGCTTTACGGCGGTCGCATGCATGCCGAACACGTCGCCCGTCAACGACAACGCGGGCGTCACCGGCTACATCCTCAGGAAGGCCGCGGACGCCAGACTCGCGCGCGTGTATCCGATCGGAGCCGTGTCGCGCGGTCAGCTGGGCGAGCAACTTGCCGACATCGCCGAACTGCGCGCCGCCGGATGCGTCGCGATCACCGACGACGGGCGCCCGGTGGCGACCGCGCTGCTGATGCGGCGAGCGCTCGAATACGCGAGCATGTTCAGCATGACGGTGATCGAACATTGCGAAGATCAGACGCTCAAGGGAGACGGCGTCGCACACGAAGGTTTCCAGGCCTCGACGCTCGGACTGCGCGGCATTCCCGGGGCTGCGGAATCAATCATGGCGCTGCGCGACATCGCCCTTGCTGAGCTGACCGGCGGCGCCGTCCACATCGCGCACATGAGCGCGCGCCAGTCGCTCGATGCGGTCAGGTATGGGAAGGCGCGCGGCGCACGCGTCACCTGCGAAGTCACCCCGCATCATTTCGTGCTCACCGATGAAATGCTCGGCGCCCCGGTGCCGTACGACACGAATGTAAAAATGAACCCTCCCCTGCGGGACGCTGCCGATCGTGACGCGATGCTGCAGGGGCTGGCCGACGGCAGCGTGGACGTGATCGCCACGGATCACGCGCCCCACCACTACGACGAAAAGCAGGTCGAGTTCGATCGCGCGCCTTTCGGGATCACCGGCCTCGAGACCGCCTTGTCGCTCTGCTTCGATCGACTCGTACACCCGGGTGTCCTGTCGATGTCCAGGTTGATCGAGCTGCTGGCGGTGAACCCGGCGCGCATTCTGGGCGTGCCCGGAGGCTCGCTGTCGGCAGGGGCGCCCGCCGACATCACGATTCTCGCGCCGGACCTGAGCGTGACCATCTCGGCAGCCCGTATGCGGTCGAAATCCAGGAACACCCCCTTCGACGGCTGGCAGCTGCGCGGTGGCGTGGCGGCGACGATCGTAGATGGGCGGACCGTGTATTTGAACGACGCCTTCGCGAGTTCGAGCATGTGAGGCCAACGTGAACAAACAAGCGGAGCTTCGCGACAAAGCCCTGGAGGATCTCCAACACTCCGGCGTGCTGATGATCAACGGCCACTTCGACTACGGCAACGGGTATCACGGCCGCGTCTATCTGAATGCGCATCAACTCTTCCGGCATCCCTCGACGATCTGGCGATTCGCGCAGGATCTGCTGGATGTGGTGCCAGGGGCGTTGCTCGAGCGCGTCGAAATGGTGGCCGGGCCCGCGACCGGCGGCGCCCTGCTGGCGCACACGATCGCGGGCCTCCTCGACAGCCGGCGGAGCCTCACGCATCCGCCCTGCCTTTTTGCACCCCTCAACTGCGATCCGTCAGGCGGGTTCACGCTGCGCAGCTTCTACCGCTCGGAGATTCGCGGCAAGCGGGTGCTGCTGGCCGACGACGTGAGGAATACCGGAGACACGTTCGCGCGCTGCGGGTCGCTGGTCACCGAGGCGGGGGGGACCGTCGTCGCCACGGCCGCGATCTACGATCGTCTCGAAGCGGTGATCGATCTCGACGTCCCGAACATCGCGCTGGCGGAATACAAGGCCCCCCCCAACTACACGGTCGGCGCCTGCCCGCTGTGTGAGACGGGGATTCCGATTACGAGATTTTAGAAAGTCTCAAGTCTCAAACCTCAAGTCTCAAGACACAGCAAGCTTGAAGGCGCAAGCAAAGCAAGTCGCAAGGCTAGAATTATCGACGGGATTGCGTTTGAAGGCGTTTGACGCTCGTCGTTGGAATGGCCACCAGCTCATCCACTTCCTGCAGCAGCCGCTTCCGCCGCTGAGGATTGCCGAGCGACCTCGCATCAGCGAGTCTGAGCCAGTACTTCGCTTCACGGCACTCCTTAAGGGAGATCGCATTCTTGGACGTGAACTCCCGGCGACTGTACGCAGCTTTTGCCTCCTCTTGATTGGCTCCTACCGAAGCTCCCGCGTCGAAGAGCTGACATGCGAGGCGTCGAGCGATTCCGGGAAAGCTCGCCAAGTCTTCACAAAAGTCAAAAACGTCGCACGCAAATCGAAACGTGCGCTGGCGAAGATCTCGCGGATCGATTGAGGGCATGTGCGAGCGTCCCATCAAGAACCGCACCAGCGGCGGTCTTGAGACCTGAGACTTGAGAGGTGAGACTTCTAGTGAGGCACCAACCTGAGACGCCCGATGGCGCCCTTCTGAATGTCGGCCCGGTCCATTCTCATGCGACGATGCCGGACGTTCTGCCAGTCCGGCAGGAAATCGTCGTATTGCCTCGAGAGGAAGTGGCCCGACTGCCCGACCGCATCGAGGAAGCGGCTGTCGTTGGCGGGCGAGAGATCGATGATCTGACGGTAGCCCGGGACTTCGCGCTGCTCGAACGGATGATCGGTGTCGACGGGGGCGGCGTTCACCGTGCTCCAGTCGCCGGCGCTCGGCACCGATCGGCTGAGCAGCGGCCTCAGCAGTCCCACCGCGTCGAGACCCTGATGGGGGAACACGGCGCGATGCACCGCATCCCAGCGCCACCGTGTGAGGTCACCTCCGAGCCTCGCGGTCAGCCCGGCCATCCCCTCATGCAGCGCGGTGGTCACCGCCTCGGCACAGGTCTCGTGGGTTGACGTCAGCACGTTGTCGCACCACGGACTGTTGTCGTCGGTGAGCGTGTTCACGACGAATCGGGTGATGTACGAGAAGCGGCCGTCGTAGCTGCCCAACGCGAGCGGACCCAGCTCGTCACCGGCAATCGCCGGTGCGAGGCGCAGGAACCACGCCTGAAAGATGGCCGCAGCCGCGCTGTCGCCTTGGGCTTCAAAGTTCCAGCGGCGCAGGAGATCGATCGCCTGGCGATCGGCCGAGGCCTCGGGGCGGACGTGTGCGAGCAGCATGGGCAGGAGCGTCCGCGCGTGAAGCGAATGTCGATCCGCCTGCATCGCTCTGAAATCGTCCGGCGTCAGGTTGTCCCGGCCCCCAATCAGCTCGTGCAGCCGCCGGGCCCGGTACGGCTCCGGGTAGTCGACAGTGATCAGGTGGGGATAGGGCGGCGAGGCCGGGCGCTGATTGGCCGTGATGACGAGGTGGTCTGGCGGATCGTACACATGCGGCAACTGTTCGAACGGAATCCAACCCGTCCATTCCATCTCGCCGGTCCACCCTTCGGCGGGAATCGATCCGTCGCCTTTTGCACGGATCGGGATCCTGCCCGGCGCGTAATAGCCGATGTGCCCGTCGACGTCGGCGTACACGAAGTTCTGTGACGGCACGGCAAACGCGCGGAGCGCGGTCGTGAACTCGGCCCAGTTGCGCGCCTGGTTGAGGTCGAGAAACGCGCCGACGGTGTTGTCCTCGTCCTCCAGCGCGGTCCAGCGGAACGCCAGCGGCTCGAGGCTGGCTGGCTTCGGATCGCGGTCCGATGCGCGCGTTGTTCGCATTGATGGCGTCGGAGATGAGCGGTCCGTGGCGGGAAATCCGCACCTCGACGATGACGGGTGAACCGCCGCTGACCTCGATGGTCTCCCGAACGGTCCGGAGCGGCTCGTAGGCGCCGCGAAACTCGGCGCTCGTGCCCGACGGATCCAGGTGCTCGCGATACAGGTCCTCGACATCGGCTGCGACGTTGGTTTCCCCCCAGGCAATGAAGCGGTTCCGGCCGATGGCGACGGCAGGCGCGCCTGGGAGCGTCGCGCCAATCACGTCGAAGTCGCCCGCGGACATGTGCGCCAGATACCAGAGCGAAGGCACGTTGGTGCCGAGGTGCGGATCGTTGGCGAGCAGCGGTTTGCCGCTCGCCGTGAGGGTGCCATCTACAACCCAGTTATTCGATCCGAGCGCTTCCGCCCGCGTACCGGCGAGCAGCAGGCCCCGGACCGATCCATCGCCACCGGACACGGCGCGCGTGAGCGCCGCGGACCAGGAACCGGTTGTCTCGAGCCCTCCGGTGGTCGTTCCCGCAGGCCGTTTCGACACCCCGCCGGCGGGTTCCAGAGCCGGCAGCGGAATCCTGCCGGCCGCCTCCGGCGAGAGAATGCTCAGTCCCGCGTCCGGATACGGTGGAAGGAGCTCCGCGGTCCGCTCGGGACCTACTCGCGCCATCATGTCGAGCCGCATCAGCTCGTATGAATAATTCGCGCTGAGGTCCCACGCCATCATCTTGACCCAGACGAGGACGTCGATTCCGGTCCACGGCTGCGGCGCGAATCGCAGCAGGGTGAACTCGGGAGGGAAGCGGCCACGGTGCGATTCGATGAACGCGTTGACGCCGCTCACGTAGGCATCGATCTGACCTCGCCACTCGGGTGTCAGCCGGTCCCACGCGCTGCTCGCCGCGCGGCCGAACCCGATCGTCCGGAGGAAGCGATCCTGCGGCACCGTGGCCTTCCCGAAAATCTCGGAGAGCCGCCCATGACCGATGCGGCGCTGGAACTCCATCTGCCACAGGCGATCCTGCGCATGCACGTAGCCGAGGCCATAGAGCGCATCGAGCCTGGTGGCGGCGAAAATATGCGGAATGCTGTCGGCGTCGCGAACGATCTCAATGGTGTTGCCGATGCCGGAGACGACGAGGGTCCCGTCGACGAGAGGCAGCGACCGCCGCAGGTAACCGTATGTGACGAGACAGAGAAGGGCGACGAGCAGGGAAATGCCGGTCAGCGTCTTGATCGCGAGCCGCTGCATACTAGGAATCATAAGCGACCTGACACGTGCAAGTCCCGAGTCCCAGGTCTGAAGCCACTTGATGGACACCACGCTGCTCAAACCGACGCTCGACCGCCTCTACGCCGACTTCAACTACCCTGATTCGGCGGCCGATCCCATCCAGATCGTCCGCCGCTTCGACCGGCCCGACGATCGCGAAGTGGTCGGTTTCTGCGCGGCGGCGCTCGCCTTCGGACGCGTCGCGAGCGTCCTGCGCTCGATCGAGCGGCTGCTGGCGATCATGGGCGATCGACCCGCCGACTACGTCCGGACATTCGATCCGGCGCGCGACGGCGGCCGCCTTCGGCGATTTCGTGCACCGCTGGACGCGCGGTCGCCGACCTCGTCGCGCTCGTCTGGGTGCTGCACCAGATGATCGATCGCGCTGGATCGCTCGAGGTGTTCTTCGCCGACGGCCAGGACGAGACGAGCGACGACGTCGGCACGGCCCTCGATCGCTTCTCGACACGGGCCCTGGCGCTGGACCTGCGGCGTGCCTATGGCCGGGTGCCGCAGCCGCCCGGGCGTCTGCTATTTTTTTCCGCGTCCCTCCGCTGGCAGCGCTTGCAAGCGGCTGAACCTGTTTCTCCGCTGGATGGTCCGCCGCGACGCGCTCGATCTCGGCGTGTGGTCGCGCGTGCCGGCGGCCCGCCTCGTTGTTCCGCTCGACACCCACGTCATCCGCGTGGGCCGGTGTCTGCGTTTGACGCGATACGTGAGTCCGGGCTGGGCGATGGCGCGCGACATCACGGCGTCGCTGCGCCGCCTGGATCCGGCCGATCCCGTGAAATACGACTACTCACTGTGCCACCTGGGCATGATGAACGCCTGCGGCTTCAATCGCCCGCAGAAAGATGCGCAGTGTCCGCTGCGTGGGTTGTGCCGGCCACGCGCTCGTACACGGCGGCGGTCTCGGCGACCATCCGCTCGACGGTGAACCGCTCGCGCACGCGGACGAATCCCGCCTCGCCCATCTGCCGCCGGAGCGGTTCCTCGGTCAGCAGTCGAACGATCGACCGCGCCATCGCGTGATGATCGCGCGGCGCCGCCAGAAACCCGGTCCGGCCCTCCTCCACGACTTCTGGTATGCCCCCTGCCCGAGTCGCGACGATCGCCTTCGAGCAGGCCATCGCGTCGAGGAGCGACGTGCCGAGCCCCTCGGTCACCGAGCTCATGACGAACAGGTCGAAGCCCTTGAGGCAGCCGAGGACGTCAGTGCGGAAACCGGGCAACAGCACGTGTTTTTCGAGCTGGTAGTCGCGCACCTGCCGCTCGAGGTGCTCCCGCAGCTCGCCTTCGCCCAGAATGATGAAGCGTGCGTCCGGAACCTCCCGGACGACGAGGTGCGCGGCCTCGATCAGGTGCCGGTGCCCTTTGTGCGGCACCAGCGCCGCCACGTTGCCGACGATCGGCGCGCCGTGGGGCAGCCAGAACGCCTCGTGGACGATTGACGGCCGGGGCCGCCAGCACATGGTCGACGTCGATGCCCTCGTGCACCGTCACCGTACGCGTCGGCCGGCACGCCGTCGGCGAGGAGCATCCGCCGGATGGCCTCCGAGGCGGCGATGAAGCAATCGACCTGCCGGTGCTTCCAGCGGGAGAACGAATTGCTCTTGAGGTGAAAATCCACGCGGCGCGACGCGATCAGCGCGGGCGCGGGGGAAGACGCCCCGAGGGACACCGCGAGCGATGCCATGGCAACGCCGTGCGGATCGTGCGCGTGAAGACGTCGGGCTTCAGACGCTTGACGACCCGCGACAGCCGCCAGGCGGCGGACAGGTCCACCTCGGTCCGCGGCGCGATCGGAATGAGATCGAGCCCTTCGGCCGCCCGCGCGCGGAGCTCGCCGTCTGGATGCGCGACGAGCGTCGCGCGATAGCCGATTTCGCGCAGGCCGATGAACGGTCAGCAGCACCTGATTCTGGCCGCCGCGCCACGTGCGCGCCGTATCGATATGGAGCGAGAACATCAACGAACAGGCTTCAGCGGGACGTGGCGACGCACACGTGGATCATACCGACTCCTTCGTTGCCCTTCGGGTCGTGGCGGTCTGAGTGCGCGGCCCGTTCCAGCTCCCAGAGCTTCGCGAACTTCAGGAACACGTAATAGGCGTTCAAGGACGAGATACGAGGCCCGGCACCCCGTCTCGGAAACCGCCGCGCGCGATGTAGTTTCGGAGGAACGCGAGCGGCGGATGGCCGGCGAGACGCAGCAGCCCCGCGTGGCGGCCGGCCTCTTTCATCTGACGCGCGGCATACGTCGTGTAGCGATCGATGGTTTCAAGGTGGTCGGCGATATCCCGATAGGCGAAATGCTGCAGCTCGCCCTTCAGCTCTCCGAGCGGCCCCTGAGCCGTCACCGATTCGTGCACGTAGGCGCCGGTCCATTGTGCGGATCGTCGATCGTAGAGACGGACCTGATGATCGGGGTACCAGTCGGTCGAGCGAATCCAGCGGCCGAGGTGCCATGTCACGCGGGGGATACGGAACGCGGCGTGCGCCGGGGGATGCGCGAGCGTCGCCCGGATCTCCCGGGCGAGCGCGGGCGTCACGCGTTCGTCGGCGTCGAGCGACAGGATCCAGTCGTGGGTGGCCAGCGATGCCGCATGGTTCTTCTGCGCGACGTACCCGGGCCACGGCCGGGTGGTGACCTGGCTGGTGAACCGCCGCGCGATGGCCACCGTGTCGTCGGTGCTTTCGGAATCGACGACGACGATCTCGTCGGCCCAGGCGACCGATTCGAGGGCATCGCCCAGGTCGGCCGCTTCGTTTTTCGTGATGATGGTGACCGAAAGCTGCGGCACGCTGCGAGTCTATCCGAGGGCAGGAAGGGCAGGAAGGGGCTCCCTTCCTGCCGGGGAGGTCTTATCGCAGCGGGGTTTCCTGCGCCGCCTCGAACTCGACGATCGACTTGGCGTAATCGGACACCGCGCGGATGCTCGTTGGTGCGCGCCTGGGCGAGATCGCGCTGGGCCTGAAACACGAAGAAGCTCGTCTGGATACCGGCGGCGAATTTCTTCTCCTCGGCCTGGAGCCGGCGCTCCGCCAGTTCCAGGGCTGCCCGGGCGCTCTCGATGCGCTTCTGGTTCGTCTGGACCTGGCGCGCCAGGTCGCGGACCTGGGTCGCGATCTGCAACTCGAGCTGCCTCAATTGGGTCTCCGCCTGTGAATGCTGCAGCCGCGACCGGGCGAGGTTCGCTTCGGCGGTGCTGGTGCCGATCGGATACGAGACCGTGACGCCGAACGTCCAAGTCGGGAAGGCGTTCGTGAGGATGTCGCCGAGCACCGACCCGTATCCTCGTTGGGCGAGGATCGATCGTTCCACGGGTCCGATGGGTAACGACGTGAGGGGGGTCAGTTCCCGCCCGCCGGCCGCCACGGCGCTGTAGGTCGCTTGGGCGTTCACCTCGGGGAGCGTCTGGTTCCGGTGGTACCGCACGTCGATGTCGGTTCGCGCGAGCCCGTTTCTCGCGAGCTGTACGTCGAAGCGGACCTCGAGTGCACGGCGAACGGCGCCTTCCACGTCGAGCGTTTGATCCGGATCCGGCGCGGTATCGCTCGGTTCAATGGTGATGTTCCAGAAGTCCGGCGTCGACGGGTCGTAGATGAGCGCGCGGAGAAAGTCTTCCGCCCGCTTGATGTCGGCTTCGGCGACGATCACCGATTCGTCGTTGCGCGCGACCTCCGCCTGCGCCTCCACGATGTCGATGGGCGCCATGGTGCCGATCTGTACCCGTTTCTCGTTGTCGGCGAGGAGGCGCTTGGCCAGGTCAAGCGACTCGCGCTGCGCCCGCAGATTCGCGATGTTGGTGGCCAGATCCCAGTACGCATTCCGGACGTTTCTGGTCGTCAGGACGATCGCCGACCGAAGCTGCAGATCCGACGCCTCGCGATCCTTTCTGCTCGTTTCGAGCTGCTGACGGGCTGCGTCCATCCTGAAGTTCCGAAGGAGCGGCTGCACGGCGCTGAACGTGACGTTCGAGCGCAGCAGCGGGTCGAACGTGTTGAAGATGTTCGTCGAGGTCGCGCGCGAGTTGCCCCAGGCCACCGAGTAGCTCGCTCCAGTCGGCAGCTTCTGGGTGAGGGCGAGCTCGGTCGCGAGGCTCCCGTCGGTGATCCGATCCTGACCGCCTGAGAACAAGCTCGTCGAAGGACTGTTCGCGGAGTTATTGGTCAGCGACGACGACACATTCGGCACCCACGAGCTTTGCGCCTGGGCGATGGCCATATCCTGGATTTGCGGGTTCAGCCGCTCGACCTGAAGGCCGAGATTCTGTTCGAGCGCCAGGCGAACCGCCTCGTCCATCGACAGCCGCCGCACCGACGGGACCGGTTGCTCTTGAGCGAAGACCGGGACCGAGGACAGCGCCACCGCCAGGACGGCAGAAACGACTCGCGCGCGCTTGATTGGGCTGCGCATGACGAAGACTCCTGTATTTGAAAGGAAAAGCCGGCATCACTGTAGACGGCGGCCGGGGAGGTTCGTTCCGGACCTCGAAAGGTATACTACCGAAATTGCGAAACGGCGATGACCCGCACCGAGCTCCTTGATCTCTTCCGCCGTTCGGGCGCTCTGCTCGAGGGGCATTTCCGCCTTTCCTCTGGCTTGCACAGCACCGGGTACCTGCAGTGCGCGCTCGTGCTGCAGTACCCCGCTCACGCCGAAGCGCTGGGCCGGGCGCTGGCGGGGCGGGTCGGACCACTGCGGCCGACAGTGATCCTGTCGCCGGCGCTCGGCGGGCTCATCATCGGACACGAGGTCGGGCGTGCGCTGGGCGTTCGCGCCATATTTGCGGAACGGCAAGACGGCGTGCTCATGCTGCGGCGCGGGTTCGTGCTGAGCGAAAGCGATCGGGTGCTGGTAATCGAGGACGTCCTCACCACCGGGGGCTCGACCCGCGAGACGATTCAGGTGGCCAAGGCCGCCGGAGGTCTGGTGGTCGCAGCGGCCGCCATCGTCGACAGGAGCGGCGGCGCCGCGCGCTTCGACGTTCCGTTCGAGGCGCTTCTCGACGTGGACCTGCCGACCTACGAAGCCGACGCGTGTCCGCTGTGCGCCCGGGGGGAGCCGGTCGCCAAGCCCGGGTCGCGACCCGTTGTGGCGTGACAGCAGTGGCCTGCCCTCGTTTCTGTCCATCCAGCCGGTCCTGCCCTCCTGCCTTTGCCGCCCTCCTGCCCTGCCCGCCCTCTTGGGGATGAGCGCGTGCCGACGTTCAAGCTGACGATCGCCTACGACGGGACCGGGTTGGTCGGATGGCAGCGCCAGGCGTCGGGCATATCCATCCAGGGCCTTCTCGAAGATGCGTTGTGCGAGCTGGACGGCCGCCACGTCGAGGTGGCCGGTGCGGGTCGGACGGATGCCGGCGTCCACGCGCTGGGCCAGGTCGCGAGCGTCTCGCTGACGCGCGCGATCGATCGGCTCACACTGGCGCGCGCCCTGAACTCGCGACTGCCGGAGAGTGTTCGCGTGGTCGATGCCGCCGACGCGGTTCCGGGCTTTCACGCGCGGTTCGACGCGCGATCGAAAACCTATTGTTACCGCATCTGGAACGGCGAGGTGATGAGCCCGTTCCAGCGCTTGTACGCGTGGCATGTGCCTGGCCCGGCGCTCGATGTTGCCGCGATGGCATCGGCGGCGAGGCTGTTCGAGGGGCGCCACGATTTCGCCGCGTTTCAGGGCTCAGGCAGCGACACGCGCACGACCGAGCGGGAAGTGTTCTCATCGCGGGCGCGCGGCGGATCCGACCCTCTGCGGGCCGCAGGCGGTCCAGAGCCCTCTCACGAGATGGCGCCCCGCCTCATCACGTACGAAGTCGCAGGCGCCGGCTTCCTCCGGCACATGGTGCGGACCATCGTCGGGACGCTCGTCGAAGTCGGACGCGGCCGTCGTCCGGCCTCGTGGGTGAGCGACGTGCTGCGCTCGCGCGACCGCGCCGCGGCCGGTCCAACCGCACCAGCTGCAGGACTCTTTCTCGTGAGCCTCGACTACCGCGACGACGTCGCTGTATCAGCGGGTGACCGGGAATTGGGCAATCGCGTCCGTGGGTAATTTGGTAATCTGAGGTATGCCGCTCGAGCAGCTCCTGGCAGGAATTCCGCCAGGATCGCCCGATGAGACGCTGGCGCGCCTGGTGAATTTCGACGGGCTGCCGGCGCACATCGCCATCATCATGGACGGCAACGGCCGGTGGGCGGCACAACGGCGTCTTCCCCGCGTCGAAGGGCACCGGGCCGGCATCGATTCGGTGCGGGACGTGGTCGAGACCTCCGCGCGTCTCGGCATCGATGTCCTCACGCTCTACGCCTTCTCAATCGAGAACTGGAAGCGTCCGCGCGCCGAAGTCAACACCTTGATGATGCTCCTGAAGCTGTATCTCAGGCGGGAGCTCGGCACGCTCCACCAGAACAACGTCAGGTTCCGCGTCGTCGGACGTTCCGAGGAGCTGGCGGAAGACGTTCAATACGAGCTCGAGATCGGGATGCGCCAGACGGCGATGAACACCGGGATGCTGTTCAACATCGCACTGAACTACGGGGGCCGCGCCGAAATTGTCGATGCGGCGCGCCGCGCCATTGTCGCGGGCGTCCTCCCCGATCAGCTCGACGAGCGTCGCTTCAGCGAATTTCTGTACACGGCCGGTCAGCCCGACCCCGATCTCCTCATCCGTACCAGCGGTGAAATGCGGGTGAGCAATTTCCTGTTGTGGCAGATCGCCTACTCGGAGATCTGGGTTACGGAAACGCTCTGGCCCGACTTCCGCCGCCGCGATCTGCTCGAGGCGATCGTCGCCTACCAGAAGCGCGATCGCCGGTACGGCGGCATCAAGCCGTCGCCGGTCGCGCTCGGCGCGAAGTGACCCGCGTCCTGAGCGGCGCCTTCCTCATCGCCGTCGCGGTCGCGGTCGTATGGTTCGCGCCGCCGCTCGTCTTCAAGGCGGCTGCTTTCCTGCTGCTCTGTGCCGCAGCCGCCGAGCTCGTCGGCCTCGCCCGGGCCAGCGGCCTGCGCATCCCGATGTGGCCCTCGGTGACCGGCGCGGTGATCACGCTCGGGGCCCTGGCGCTTCCGGTGTCCGCAAACGGGCGCGAGGCTACACCGCTGCAGGTGGTCCTGCTTGCCGAGTTCGTCGCGGTTTCAGGTGTGATTCTCGGAGGCTGGAACGGCGGATCGGATGCGCTCGCCCGAGTGTCCGCATCGATGTTTCCGTCGATCTACCTGGCAATGCCCGTCGGTGCGCTCGTGGCCCTCCGCGAACACGAGGGCCCCGCCGCGCTGTTCTTGTTGATGCTCACCGTCATGGTGAGCGATATCGCCCAGTACTACACAGGCCGCCTCGCCGGCCGACGCCCGCTTGCGCCGATCATCAGCCCCGGCAAAACGGTCGAAGGCGCGCTCGGCGGGCTCGTCTTCGGCGCGCTCGTCCTCGCCGTCCTCGGCGCGTGGTGGCTGCCGCGGGTGCCCATCGCGCTTCGGGCGCTCATGGGCGTGACCGTCGTGGCGCTCGGCATTACAGGTGACCTGTTCGAGTCGATGCTGAAACGGAGCGCCGGCGTCAAGGACAGCTCCGCGCTCATCCCCGGCCACGGCGGGGTCCTCGATCGGATTGACGCGCTGCTCTTCGCCGCGCCGGTTTATTACATTGTGCTCCAGTATGTTTAGATTTGAATCAGCTGTCACCTGCCAGCTAGTGACTGTTGATTGAGGCCAAAAACTGCACGCTGAAAGCTGAATTGTGAAACGCATCGCCATTCTCGGGTCCACCGGCTCCATCGGTCAGAGTGCGCTCGCCGTCGTCGACGCTTTCGCCGATCGGCTCAGTGTGGTGGGCCTGGCGGCGGGCGGAAACGCGGAATGCCTCGCCGGCCAGATCGCGCGATATCAGCCGCGCGCGGTTGCGATGGCGTCCAGCGAGGCGCTCGAGCCGCCTGACGCGGCTGGGACCGCTGCCGCAGGGGGCCTCGGTGGGGGCGGGCCGGGACGGTCTCGTGCAGGTTGCAACCCACCCCGACGTCGATCTGGTGCTCTGCGCCTCGTCGGGGACCGACGGTCTGGAGGCCGTGCTCGCGGCCATCGATCACGGGAAGACGATCGCGCTCGCCAACAAGGAGATCCTGGTCATGGCCGGCGGCATCGTGACCGAGGCGGCGCGACGCGCCGGCGTCGCGATTCTCCCTGTCGATAGCGAGCACAGCGCGATCCATCAGTGCCTGCACGGACGGTCCTTCTCCGAGCTGAAGCGTCTCGTGCTGACCGCGTCGGGCGGTCCGTTCCGCGGGTGGACGGCGTCCAATCTCGCGGCCGTGACGGCGGTGGACGCGCTCAGGCACCCGACGTGGCGTATGGGCCGCAAGATCACGATCGACTCGGCCACGCTGATGAACAAAGGCCTCGAGGTGATCGAGGCGCACTGGCTGTTCGGTGTTCAGGCGGACCAGATCGACGTCGTGATCCACCCACAGTCGATCGTGCATTCGATGGTCGAGCTGGTCGACGGCTCGGTCATCGCTCAGCTTGGCATGACCGACATGAGGCTGCCGATTCAATACGCCTTCTCGTATCCGGCGCGGTGGCCGGCGCCCTTGATGTCGCTCGATCTGACCCGGGCTGGAAGCCTCGAATTCGAGGCGCCCGACACGGTCGCATTCCCCTGCCTCGGGCTCGCGTACCGGGCGCTCGAGGCCGAGCGCAGCCTTCCGGTCGTCCTGAACGCGGCGAATGAGGTGGTGGTGGCGCGCTTTCTGGAGGGCCGGCTGGGCTTCGCCTCCATCGCCGGCGTCATCGAGCAGACCATGGACGCTCATGAGGCGGCCGAAATTACGACGTTGGCCGAGGTGCGCGCCGTCGATCAGTGGGCGCGCGAATATTCTCAGGAGATCGCCCGCGGGGTAGAATTAAAGGTGTGAGGGCCTCCAATTGCAAGTCTCGAGGCTCAAGCCTGAAAACGGCTCCAGTTCAATCAATCTGAATCTGAAGTCTGACATGAAGTCGAGGTTCCACTCGTGATGACACTCCTAGCGTTCGCGTTCGTGCTCGGCGTATTGGTGTTCGTGCACGAGCTCGGCCATTTCATGGCGGCCAAACGCGTCGGCATCAAGGTTCTCAAATTCCAGTTGGGGTTCAACCCGACGATCGTCAGTTTCCGGCGCGGCGATACCGAGTACGGCATCGGGGCGCTGCCGCTGGGCGGCTACGTGAAGATGGCCGGCGAGAACCCCGACGAGCCGCGCAGCGGCCGATCCGACGAGTTCCTGTCGAAATCGAAGTGGGAGCGCTTCCAGGTGCTCATCATGGGCCCGGCGATGAATCTGCTGCTGGCCGTCGTGCTGCTGGCCGTCGTGCTGTATCGGGGCGCCGAAGTGCCGGCGTTCGACGATCAACCACCAGTGGTGGGCGCGGTCCTGCCCGGATCACCGGCAGAGAGGGGCGACATCCGCCCGGGAGACCTCATCACCTCGATCGCCGACCGGGAGGTGACGACCTGGGAGCATGTGTTCGTCGGTGTCGGCACACGGACGAATCGCGAAATTCCTGTCGGCTTGATTCGAGACGGGGCCAAGGTCGTGGTCAGGGTGACGCCGGTGGCCTCGAGCGAGAGCCGCTTCGAGATCGGCGATATCGGGGCGCTGCCGAACGTCCACCCCAGCATCCGCGCGGTGAATCCCGGGGAGCCGGCCGAGCGAGCAGGTCTCAAGCCGGGAGACGTCGTCCTGGCGGTGAACGGTCAGCCGATCATTTTTTCGTCTCAGCTCAAGAGCGCGATCGAGAAACATCCGGACGAGCCGATCACCGTGTGGATACAGAGGGACGGGGCTCAGCAGACCGTGACCGCGACGCCCGCCAAACGGGGTGATATCGGGCTGCTCGGGATTCAGATCGCCGACGCCACGAAAAGCATCAAGCCAGGCGCCATTCAGGCGATCGGGATGAGCGTCGATCGCAACGTGCAGAACGCCGGCCTTATCTTCAGGACGGTCTGGGACCTCATCACACGCGAAACCTCGCCGAAGCAGCTGATGGGTCCGGTGGCCATCGCGCAGCTGTCGGGCGAATCGGCGCAGCTCGGATGGATCGCGCTTTTCAGTTTGATGGCGTCGATCAGTCTCAATCTCGGCCTGCTCAATCTGCTTCCAATTCCGGTCCTCGATGGCGGTCACATCTTCATCATGGCGCTCGAAGGCGTCGCACGCCGGGACTTCAGCTCGCGTGTCAAGGAGAAGATGCTGCTCGCGGGGTTTGTCATGTTGATGATGCTGATGGTGACAGTCATCTACAACGATCTGACCCGCATCAGCTGGATCGAACGGCTGATGCCTTGGCGTCTAGCCGCGGCGCTCTTCTTGCATAAGCCTACCTGACGACAGTTCAGGAGGTTTGTGATGATGAAATATGCAGGCCGTTTGATGCTCGTGCTGGCTCTGTCGGCCGGAGTGCCCGGTGCCGCGGCAGCCCAGGGGAGCGTCACAACGACTGATGTGCAGCGGCTTCAGGACAATATCTACGACGCTGCGCGGGAGATCGGCCAAATCGGGGATCGCGACGCGTCTTTGAAGTCGCAGCTCCAATCCGAGCTCGACGAGGCGCGTGAGGAAGCGACCTATCTGAAGGTGAAGCTCCGCAAGAACGAGCCGATCGCCCAGATGGAATACACCGACCTCCGCGGCAAGATCGAGTACATCCGGTCGCGGGCGCGCAACGACGTGACCAGCCGCGCGCCGGCCTCGGGCGGCACGGGGTCGACGCGTCGACCCGGACCGGTCGGTTCGACCGGTCGAATCTCGGATTCGTCCAGCTCCTCCCACATACCGGCCGGAACCGAATTCGACATCCGATTGACGACGCCGCTCAATTCCGGCACGGTGCAGGTCGAGGACAGGATAGAGGGCACGACCATCGTGGACTTGCGACAGGATGATCGTGTCCTTGTGCCCGCCGGGTCGAACGTGCGCGGGATCGTCACCTCGGTCCAGAAGGCGGGCAGGCTCGAGCGCAAGGGCAGCTTGACCGTCCAGTTCGATCAGATCCGAATCAACGGACGCAGCTACCCGATTCAGGCGACGGTCACCGAAGCGCTCGAGAGCGAGGGCATCCGGGGCGAGGCCGGTCGGATCGGCGCCGGCGCCGGCGTCGGCGCGATCATCGGCGGCATCCTGGGCGGGCTGAAGGGCGCACTCGCCGGGATCCTCATCGGCGGCGGTGGCACCATCGCAGCGACTGAGGGCAAAGACGTGAACCTTCCGCCCGGGACGGTCCTCCGCGTGCGGCTGGATTCGGGGCTGGAACTCTGACGCTTACAAACTCAACTCTCAAACTCAAGTGTCAAGGCAAGTTTCAAATCAAGCTCTGGGACTTGACCCTTGACACTTGAGGTTTGTATCCTCAAGTTTCTGCTTTTCCCACCTCCAGCATCGCCTCTCGCGCCGCGGCAACGGTCCTGTCCACATCGCGCGCGGTATGCGCGGCGGAGAGGAACCACGCCTCGAATTGCGAAGGCGGCGGGTAAATGCCTCGCGAAATCATTCCCTGAAAAAATCGAGCGTACCGATCCGTGTTGGCTCTGATCGCCGAGTGATAGTCGCGCACGGCCCCCTCCGAGAAGAACGGCGTCAGCAGCGAGCCGAAGGCGTTCACCTGCAGCGGCACGCCAGCGCCGCGTGCCGCATCGGCGAGGCCGAGTGCCAGTCGCGTTCCGAGGGCCGCGAGGGTCCGGTAGAGACGTGGCGTCAACCTGCTGAGGCACCAGATTCCAGCGGTCATCGCGAGAGGATTCCCCGATAAGGTCCCGGCCTGGTACACGGGTCCTGCCGGTGACACCAGGCTCATCAGGTCGGCGCGACCGCCATAGGCGCCCACCGGAAGGCCGCCCCCGATAATCTTCCCCAGACAGGTGAGATCGGGGCGTATACCAGCCAGGGCTTGTGCGCCGCCCGGCGCGGCGCGGAAGCCGGAAATAATCTCGTCGAAGATCAACAGCGTCCCGTGTGCGCTGCACACATCGCGCAGTCCGGACAGGAACCCGTCGGCCGGCGGCACAACGCCCATGTTCCCGGCGATCGGCTCGACGATCAGGGCGGCGATCTGGCCGCGGTTGGCCTCGAAGATCTGGCAGACCGATGGGAGGTCATTGTAGGACGCCAGCAGGGTGTCGCTTGCCGCCGCCCGGGTGACGCCGGGACTCGTCGGCACCCCGAGCGTCAGCGCGCCGGATCCAGCCTGCACGAGAAACGCGTCGGCATGGCCGTGGTAACACCCTTCGAACTTGACGATTTTCTCGCGTCCCGTCGCTGCCCGTGCGACACGCACGGCGCTCATCGCGGCTTCGGTGCCGGAGCTGACGAACCGCACCCGTTCCAGAGAGGGCATCAACGCGCGCACCCGTTCGCCGAGCGTCACCTCGAGGGGGCTCGGCGCCCCGAAGCTGGTGCCGTGACGCGCCGCGGCCGCCAGCGCCTTGGTGAGGCCGCGGGGCGCGTGCCCGTGAACGAGCGGACCCCACGACATGACGTAGTCGATGAACTCGTTGCCGTCCACGTCCTGCAGCCGGGCGCCGTAGGCGCGCTGTATGAACAACGGCGACCCGCCAACCGCCTTGAATGCGCGCACAGGACTGTTCACGCCGCCAGGCAGAATCTTGACGGCGCGCGAAAAGAGACGGGAAGACTTGGTTGTCCGCATCAGATCACCACGAGGATACGAGGGCCACGAAGTGAATTACCTTAGCAGAAAAGGTGATCGCCGGTGTCCTTCGCGACTTCGTGGCGTTCCCCGATCGCTCTACGCGAGGGCTCGCGCGGCGTCGCGGGCGTAGTAGGTGATGATGATGTCGGCGCCTGCGCGGCGGATCGCGGTCAGCGTCTCGATCATCGCGCGGCGTTCGTCGATCCACCCGTTGCGGGCGGCGGCTTTCAACATCGCGTACTCGCCGCTGACGTGATAGGCGGCAGTCGGATAGCCGAAGGTGTCCTTCACGCGCGTGATGATATCGAGGTAGGGAAGGGCCGGCTTCACCATCACGATGTCCGCTCCTTCCTCGATGTCCTGTCTGACCTCGCGCAGCGCTTCCAGGGCGTTCGCCGGATCCATCTGGTGGGAGCGGCGGTCGCCGAACGCTGGCGCGGACGCCGCCGCGTCGCGGAACGGGCCGTAGAACGCGGAGCAGTACTTCGCCGCGTAGGACATGATCGCCACATGTTCGAACCCGCGCTCGTCGAGGGCGTGGCGAATCGCGGCGACGCGGCCGTCCATCATGTCCGAGGGCGCCACGATGTCGGCCCCCGCGGCCGCGTGCGAAATCGCCGCCCGAACCAGCTGCTCGACGGTCGGATCGTTGGCGACCTCATTGTCGATGATGATCCCGCAGTGGCCGTGATCGGTGTATTCGCACAGGCAGACGTCGGTGACCACCAGCACGTCCGGTACCTCGCGCTTGAGCGCCCGGACAGCCGACTGCACGGGCGCCTCCGGATCATAAGCGGTCGACCCGACGTCGTCCTTCTGATCCGGCAGCCCGAAGAGCAGCACGCTCCGGACGCCGTCGGCCCTCGCCGCCCGCACCTCTGTCACCGCCTCGTCGACCGAAAGGTTGAAGACGCCGGGCATCGAGCTGACCTCCCGGCGCACGCCGTGACCAGGGCAGATGAACAACGGGAGCATCAACGTGTCGGGCGAGAGCCGGGTTTCGCGGACGAGCGCCCGCATGGCGTCGGACGTGCGGAGCCGGCGAAGCCGGCGTGTCAGCTTCAGCGTGGCGTGCGTATGGATGGGGTTCATGCCTTCCTCGAGAGGTGTTCGACGATCGCGTTGACCAGCGCAGGGATGGTGTGCTCCGCCGGCATGATGGTCGTCTGAATGCCCAGCTGCGCCGCCGTTTCTGCGGTCACGGGACCAATCGACGCGACGATCGTCGTGCGCAGCAGATCGGCGGCGGGCTCTGTCCCCAGTGCCGTCACCAGATTCCGCACGGCCGAGGGGCTGGTGAACGTCACCACGTCGATTCGCTGTTCCAGCAGCATGCGATACGTGTCCGGTTCTCCCTCACGTTCGGGATTGGCCACGACCGTTCGATACGCGATGGCTTCGGTGACCGCGACGCCCTGCTTCCGCAGGTCGTCGGCGACGACCTCGCGCCCGATGTCGGCGCGCGGCAGAAAGACGCGAAGGCCGCGCAAATTCCCGAAAGCGGCGAACGCGTGGGCGACCGCTTCCGCACGGAATTCGCGGGGGACAAGGTCCACCTTGAGGCCGTGCCGTAGCAACTCGTTGGCGGTGGCGGACCCGACGGCGCAGAGCTTGACGCCGCAAAGCGACCGCAGGTCCAGCGGGGAGGCCAACAGGCGCGCGATGAATGCCTGCACGGCATTGGCGCTCGAAAAAACGATCCAGTCGAACTGATCGAGACTCGCGCACGCCTTGTCGAGTGGTCCGTAATCCTCCGGCGGTAGGATGCGGATGAGCGGCGACTCGATGGCCTCGGCGCCCAAAGCCTCGAGCGGCTCCACGAGCTCCGCCGCCTGATTGCGCGGGCGTGTGACCAGAATACGCTTGCCGAAGAGCGGACGCGCGTCGAACCAGCGCAGGTGCTCGCGGAGCGCCGCGACGCGGCCGACGACCATGATGGCGGCGCGCCGGTCGCTCGACTGCCTCACCATCCGCTCGATCTCCTCGATCGTACCGACCGTCGTCTCCTGGGTGGGCAGGGTGCCGTTGTAAATGAGCGCGGCCGAATCCTCTTTCGACCGGCCGTGCGTGAGAAGTGCGCTCAGCATGTCTGCCAGCTGATCGGACCCGGCATAGCACACGATCGTGCCGTCGAGCCGCGACAGACTGGTCCAGTCCACTGCGGAGCGCCTCTTGCCTTCGTCCTCATGTCCCCGGACGAACGTCAAGGTGTCGCCGCCGCCCGGGTAGGTGAGCGGAACGCCGGCATAGCTTGCCGCGCCAAGGCCGGCGGGTATTCCCGGGACGACCTCGAAGTGCACGCCCTGCTCGTGCAGGAACAGCGCCTCTGAACCGCCGCGGCCGAACACGAACGGATCGCCCCACTTCAGCCGGGCGACGATCTTGCCCTCCCGCGCTTTCTCCGCCAGCAGGTAACAGATAGCCTCCTGCTCGAGCGCTTGGGGAGCCGCAACGCCCAGATCAATCGTTTCAGCATCCGGGCGCGCATGGCGAAGCAGGCGCGGGTGGACCAGGTGGTCGTACAGCACGACATCGGCCGACGCGAGGCACTGCAGGCCGCGCACCGTGATCAGCCCTGGATCGCCGGGCCCCGCGCCGATGAGATAGACAATGCTTGGCATCGAGTCGTGAGTGCTCGCCGCGATTATGGCTGGATTCCTTCCACGGCCGCTGGCACTTGACGCGCCTCGCTGAGGATGTCGCCAGCCCCCTCCTCCAGGAGCTGCCGCGCGGCGCGAACGCCGACGGCGGCCGCGTCAGCAAGGCGGCCGCTGGCGGTCGTGCGCAGGGCCCGATGACCGTCCACGGTGACCACCGCCGCGACGATCTCGATCGTCTCACCGTCCTTGAGCGATGCCATCGCGCCAATCGGCGTCTGGCAGCCACCGCCGAGCGCCTCGACCAGCGCCCGCTCGGCCCGCAGGGCCGCGCCCGCCGCGGCATCGTCGATCAACCCGACCACCCGACGGACGGCCTCGGCATCGTCACGGATTTCGACCGCGACGATGCCCTGGCCCGGCGCGGGCACGCAGGCGCTCGCCGGCAGCGTGAACGAGACGCGCCCGGCGAATCCGAGGCGGTGAAGACCGGCGGCGGCCAGGACGAGCGCGTCATGTTCTCCGCTATCCAGCTTGCGAAGGCGCGTTTCGAGATTACCGCGAATGGGCATGAACCGCGCACCCGGGAACAGCCGCCGCAGCTGTGCCACACGGCGGACGCTCCCGGTGCCGATCGAGGGCGCGTGTCCCAGGGCGGCGACGAGCTCGCCCAAGGTAGCAGTGGTCTCCTGTCTCGATACCGGCAGAACCACCGCGTCGTGGGGATCCGCCCTCGGCAGCACGGCGGCGATGGCGAGCCCGTCGAGCAGAACGGCCGGCATGTCCTTACTGCTGTGAACGGCGAGGTCGATCTCGCCACGGACGAGCGCGTCCTCGATCTCCTTGACGAACAGTCGCTTGCCGCCGACTTCGGAAAGGGGCGCGTTCTGCAGATGATCGCCCGACGTCCTGATGACGATGATGCGGCAGCCGGGACCACCGGTACGAGCGATCGACTCGGCGACGGCGTTGGCCTGCCACAACGCCAGCGGGCTGCCCCGCGTGCCGAGTCGAAGCTCCTCAGGGGCAGACACGATGCCTCAGCGCGACTCGCGCCCTTCGCGGGGCTCCGGCCGCTCCGAGCCGGTCGAGCGGCGTTTCGAATGGCCCTCGCGAGAGAATGGCTCAACGCGACCTGGCGCCCGCGGCGCCTGCTCGCCCGCCTCTTCGGGTTGCTCCGTCCCGAGTTCGAAGAGTCTTGTCAGCGCCTCGGAATAGGCGCCGACCGTTTCGGGGTCGCCGATCGATTTGAGCTGCGCGGTAGGCGTCAGCAGCAGTTTTTCGACAATGAGGCGGGTGATGTCGTCGACGCGCGTACGGACATCGGGGGACAGCGCAGACAGCTTGAAGTCGAGTCGTGCAAGCTCGGCGCGGCGGATCGCCTCGAATCGCTGCCGTAGCGCGACGACCGTGGGGATCGCCCCGCGCGCCCGGAACCAGCCGGCAAACTTTTCGACTTCCTCGGCGACGATCGCCTCGGCGCGTGCCACCTCGCCCGTGCGCCGCGCGAGGTTCTCGCGGACCGTCGCCTGCAGATCGTCGATGTTGTACAAGAACACCTGTTCGATGTCGCCCGCCGCGGGCTCCACGTCGCGTGGCACGGCAATGTCGATGATGAACAGCGCGCGGTTGCGTCGCGGGCGCATGACCGTTTCGATATGCGCCTTCGTGAGAATGGGCGCCGACGCGCCCGTGGCGGTGATGACGATGTCGCTCGCGGCGAGGAGGGCGTCGAGCTCTTCCCAGGGCGCTGCCGAGGCTCCACCGATCGCCTCGGCGGTGCGGGCCGCGTGCGCCATCGTCCGGCTCACGATCGTCAGGCGGTGCACACCGTGCGATTTCAAGTGCAGCGCGGTGAGCTTCCCCATGTCGCCCGCCCCGATGACGACCACGTTGCGGCCCTTGAGATCTCCGAAAATCTTGCGGGCCAGCGCGACGGCCGCGAAGCCGATGGACACGGCTCCTGATCCCACCCCGGTTTCCGTCCGTACCCGCTTGCCGACGGCGAACGCCGAGTGAAACAGGCGGCTGAGTACCGGTCCGATGGACCGGGCGGTCGTGGCGGCCGTGTAGGCGTCTTTGACCTGGCCCAGAATCTGCGGCTCGCCAACGACCAGCGAGTCGAGACCCGCGGCGACGCGAAACAGGTGCTGCGCCGCCTCGAGGTCCGCAAGGTCGTAGATGTGTTCCGTGAGAGCGGCCCGATCGATGCCGTGAAAGTCGCTGAAGAACGTCGTCAGGTCCGCGCGCGCGGGGTCGGCGTCCTCGCAGGCGACGTACAGCTCGGCCCGGTTGCAGGTTGAGACCACCGCCACTTCGCGGGTCGTCCCGCGGGCCGCGAGCGCCCTCAGCGCGCCTTCGAGGCCGCGCGCCTGGAAGTCGAGCTGCTCGCGCAGCTCCACTGGCGCGGTGCGATGACTGATACCGACTATGAGGAGCTGCATGGCCACAATCGGGTCATCTGATCACTGGGACATCACGTCATTGAGCATTGGATTTCCATTCCGCGACGAGATGACCCAACGGTCGATTGACCGCATTCGAGCGTCAGAAATCGTGACTTCTCGTCAGGAAATAGCTGATCGGCACGAAGTTCAGCAGCACGATCGCAAAGCCGAGCGCCGACAGGTACGCCGCCCGCCGTCCCCCCCACCCGATGCGTCGCGCCGCGAACAACTCGAAGGAGTACACCGCCCAGCACACCAGGGCGACGAAGATCTTGGGATCCTGGAGGGACATGTTCTGCACGCGCGGGTCGCCTGGCGCGTAGACCCGCGCCTCCCAGGTCCAGACGGCACCCACCAGGATGCCGATCGTCAGGAAGACCCAGCCGAAGATGATCGCGCGCTGGTTCATGGAGTCGAGCACCTGCAGCGACGGCAGCCGCGCGTAGAAGAAACCCAGGTGCTTGGCCTTGATCTCCTTGAACAACAGCACGTAGGTGATGCCGATCACGCATGCGAGCGCGAAGCTCGCATACGCGAAGAGCAGCGACGAGACGTGCAGCCCGAACAGGGGACCCTGCAGCACGGCCGCGCGTTCCTCGATGCCCGGCCTGAACGCCGGGATCGCCTGAAGCGCGGCGAGCAGCGGCAGGATGAAGGCGCCCATCGCCCGTTCGTCGGTCGTCACTTCGATGCAGAGGTAGGCGATCGCCAACAGCAGCACGAACGTCGAAATCGCCGATGTCGCCTCGGCCATCGGCAGGTGGCCGACTTCCATCGTCTTCATGCCGATGAGGAACGTATGCGCGAGGACGGCCGCCACCAGCAGCGTCGTGGCTGACCGCCCGACCAGCGCATCGCGGCGTGCGAAATGCCAGATGTAAGCCGCCGATCGCGACGATGTAGAGCGCGAGCGGGACGAAGTTCATTTGCCCGTCGGAGCGAAATAGCCCTGTTTGGTTCGCGCGGTGAGGTTGGGGCGGTTGACGCGCACCACGATCCTTCGCCACGCGCCGTGCTGGCGTGGGTTGCGGGAGGTATAGCCCACGGTGTACTGGCTCGACAACTCGTCCGAGATCTGGCCGTAGACGTTTGCGAGATCGGCCAGTCTGCGAGGGGAAGAAGGCCCGGCCGCCGGTCTCCTGCGACAGCTGCCGGAGCACGAACTCGGCTTCCTTGAAGCCCCGGCCGCTCGACGACGACCCTTCGATCGAACCCAGCCCGATCGCGTAAATCGCGGTTTCGGAGCGCTTCGCGAGATCCAGGACTTCTTCGAACGGCAGCAGGCTCGACGTGTCCTCGCCGTCCGACAGGACGATGATCGACTGTCGCCGGATTTCGTCGACGTTCTTGGCGACGATTCTCTTGAGGTCCTTCAGCGCGATGTAGATCGCGTTGTACATCGACGTCGACCCGCCGGCCGACGTCCGCCGAATCGCCTGCTCGAGCTCGTGGACGGTGTTCGTAAACGGCTGCAGGATGACGACCCGGCTGTCGAAGTCGACGATTTCCGCCAGGTCCTGTGGCCGCAGGCGGCGGGCGAAACCGACGGCCGCCTCCTGCGCGGTGGGCAGTCGCGACTCCATGCTCGCGCTCGTGTCGATCAGAACCGCCAGGGCGACCGGCAGATTCGAGCGGGTGAAGAACGTGACGTCCTGCTTGACCCCGTCTTCGAAGACCTGAAAGTCTTCCTGCTGCAGGTCGGTGACGAAACGCGCCGGGCCTTCGCTCACCGTGACGTTCAGCGACACCAGGTCGACGCCGGCCCGGAACGCAGGCGACTGGCCTTCGGCCGGTTCTTTCGGGACCGCCGGCTTCTGCGCCTCCTGTGGCGTCCCTCCGATCAATGCGACGGGCGCTGCCAGGGCGCCCAACAGACACGCCAGGCGGAGGCCGCGCCGCAAGTGGTTGATCACGGGCGTTCCTGTTCGCGATCGGCGATTACGGGTGTGCCACGGACCGTGAGGCCGGGCCTCGCGGATGAAACAGCAATTCGTTCGGGTGGGATCAAGGACTGGGGGCGTGCATAGGTGACGCGGAACTGACGCGTCAGCTCGGCCGCCAGCTGCTTCAACCGACCCGTGAGGGCCGTGCTTGTCAGCAGCGTGTCGTAGTTCCCGCCCGTGCTCTGCGGGCCTTCCGAGATCACAATAGAGCGATCGTGCGAATCGTTCGTCGTCCTCCCGACCACGATGACATGGAGCGCCGCGCCGGACGCCCGCAACGTCGACAGCACCTGCTGGTAGAAACGATCGCTCAACTCGGGTCCTTCGGTGGAGATGGCGACCATGACCGGCCGCGGCGAGCGGCGCTTGGTGATCCCCTGACTCGTCTCAATGATGGCGTCGAGCAGATACGCGCCGCTGTCGGAGCTCGAAAAAATCCGCTGCGCGCTCTTCACAAGCGCACCGCGATCGGTGGTGTAATCGGTGGCGATGGTCGGTCGATCGGCCATGGTGATGATCGCGACCTCGTTCCGGGTGCCGGGCCCATCGCCGCTCGTCAGCGCCTCGACGAAGGCTGCCAGTCCCTCGCGATAGTCGCGGATGAATGGCGCAGCTGCCTGACTGTTGTCGACGAGAAGGGCGATCTGCATCGGCTCGGCGGCCGGTTCCACGGTCAGCACTTCTCGGGCGACCTTGTCCTCGCGAACCGTGATGTCCGAGGGGGCGAGGTCGGAGACTGGCGCGCCCGTCTTGTCGAGCGCGCTCACATAGAGCGCGCGTCGGGCCGTCTGCGCGTACAGCGCCGGCGCCGCCCCGAGGAGGGCGGACAGGAGAACCGGCGGTGGGAAGACGCCGGTTCATCATCGAACCAGTATAGGTCTCGCTTTTGAAAAGCGTCAAGCGCTGTTGACGGAAAACCGGTTTGAAATCTGTAAGTTGCGGGAAATCCCCAGCCGTGTCACGCTTTCTTGACCGCTCTTGAGGTCGCGTGTTATAAACCAACCGCCTTTCCTGGCAGCCGCGCGCACGGCTCCAAGAGCGCGGCGAGTCTCATCCCCATGCTTTCAGCGTACATCCCGATCGTCCTATTCATCGCCGTGGCGACCGGTTTTGCCGTGTTCACCCTGGTCTTCACGAGCCTCATTCACCCGAGCAAGTACAACAAGGTGAAGCTGGAGCCGTACGAATGCGGCATCGAGCCGACGACTGACGCACGCGATCGCTATAGCATCCGCTACTACCTCGTTGCCATGCTGTTCGTCATCTTCGACGTGGAAACCGTGTTCATGTTTCCGTGGGCGGTCATTTTCGACAAGCTGCTGCTGTTCGGGCTGATCGAAATGCTCGTGTTCATCTTCATTCTCGTCGTCGGCTACTTCTACGCCTGGCGGAAGGGCGCCCTGGAATGGGCGTAGTCTCCCATCGGGATCGCATGCGCGATGACTGGCGGGCGGGGCATCCCGGTTGGTGGCGTGGCTTTCCCTCGAACATTCCTGCCGGCTCACGGTCGCCCGGGTTCGTGCACGAGCCACAGACGCGGCCAAGGTCGGCGGGACCTCGCCGAAGCGCTGTCCGCCTTCGCGCGACGCGCCATGGCCTGGCGTCGACGGCACTCGAACGACGGAGGCGGGTAGGTCGTACCGTGCAATGTGAGCGCTTCGCTCCGGGATTCACGCCACGATCCATCGGGACGGGACACTAGATGGCGGACGATCAGAAGCCTCCGGAGCCAGCCGTACCACCGACGCCGCCGCTTGCCGCAGCCGACAAGCCTGCCAGCAGCACGCCGGTCGAACCGCTGAAGAGCGAGGTATCGCGCGCCGCGGCGCCGGGCGCGGGCGCCTCAGCGGCCCCGGAAGCGAAGCCGGAGGACGCGGCAGCGCCGGACCCTGTCAATCCGGCGGCAGCACAGACCCCTCCAACACCCGGTCAGCCCAGTTCGGCGGCCGAGCGACCGCCCGCGGCGGCAGCTGCGACGCCCCGGCCTGCCGCTGCTGCGAAGCCTGCCGCGGCCCCGGCGAAGCCGGCGACCCCGGCCGCCGCCAAACCGGCGGCGGAGCATCCGCCGAAAGCGGCCGCGCCGACCGGTCCTCCCGATCCGCCGCCGCCTGCGGACAAGACGCCGCCGGCCTTCATCGCGAAGCTTCAGGCGGCGTTTCCCGGAGCAGTGACCCAGATCAGCTACTGGGTCGGCGACTGGACGATCATCGTGGCGGCGGCTCAGATCGTCGACCTCGCGCGTCACCTGCGCGAGGATGCGGACGCCGCTTTCGATCTGTGCTCCGACGTGACGGCCAGCGACTGGCCGTCACGGGCCGAGCGCTTCGATGTGATCTACTGCCTGTACTCGACGCGCTACCGCCATCGCGTGCGCGTGAAAGCCCGGGTCGCGGAGCACCAGCCGATCGCGTCGGTGACCCCGGTGTGGCCCGGGGCGAACTGGCTCGAGCGCGAAGTGTTCGACATGTTCGGCGTGAATTTCACGGGACATCCCGACCGACGGCGGATCCTGATGCCGGAAGACTGGCAGGGACATCCGCAGCGCAAGGACTACCCGCTCGAAGGTCCCGGCGAACTGCTGATGGAGAATCCGCTCGACTGGCTGAAGCTCAGGCAAGCGAGGGACGAAGCGGACATAGAGTAACGTTCGACGTTCGACGTTCGACGTTCGACGTCCGTTCGAACGCAGAACGCAGAACGCAGAACGCAGAACGCAGAACGCAGAACGTAGAGGAGTTCATGCAGACCCCGGCGGTGCATCACGGCGCGATGTTCGACACCAACGAGCTCGTGCTCAACATGGGCCCGCAGCATCCCAGCACACACGGCGTGCTCCGCGTGGTGCTGCGGCTCGACGGGGAGAAGGTCGTCGACGCCGATGTGGTCATTGGGTATCTGCACCGGGGCATCGAGAAGCTCAGCGAAAACCGCAACTGGACCCAGATCATCCTGCTCACCGACCGCATGGACTACGTCGCGGCGGCGACGAGCAATGTCGGGTACTGCGAAACCGTCGAGAAGCTGATGTCGCTCGAGGTCCCTCGTCGCGCGCGCTACGTCCGGACGATCCTGTGCGAGCTTCAGCGCATCGCGAGCCACTGCCTGTGGCTCGGTACGCATGCCATGGACATCGGCGCGATGACGGTGTTCCTCTATGCGTTTCGCGAGCGCGAGCTGATCCTCGATCTGTTCGAGGAGTTCTGCGGCGCGCGGCTCACCTACAACTCGATGCGCATCGGCGGGCTGCCGCTCGACATCCCTCCGTCATGGGACAAGAAGGTCCTCGAGTTCTGCAAGATCATGGACCAGAAGATCCTCGAGTACGAGGAACTGTTGACGCACAACCGCATCTGGGTCGAGCGCACCAAGGGGATCGGCGTGATTGGAGGGCCGGAGGCGGTCGCCGTCGGCTTGAGCGGCCCGGCGCTTCGCGGGTCCGGCGTGCCGCGCGATGTCCGCAAGGACGAGCCGTACTCGGCGTATGACGAATTGGAATTCGACGTGCCAATCGGGACGGCGGGTGATACGTACGACCGGTACCTGGTCCGTATCGAGGAGTTCCGCCAGTCGCTGCGGATCATCCGCCAGGCGACCGAGGGTCTGCCCGAGGGACCAATCGTCGGCAAGGTGCCGCGGCTGATCAAGCCGCCGGCGGGCGAAACGTATCATGCCATCGAGTCGCCGAAGGGGGAGCTGGGCTACTTCATCGTCAGCGACGGCAAATCGACCAATCCGTATCGCTTTCGCGTCCGGCCGCCGTCGTTCTGCAACCTCCAGGCGCTGCCGCGGCTGGTGCGTGGGCACCTGGTCGCGGACGTCGTCGCGTTGATTGGCTCGATTGACATCGTGCTCGGAGAGGTCGACCGGTGACAATCGATGATTGTCGTTCTTCGTTCGACGTGCTCCGTTCGACGTTCGAGAACGTAGAACACAGAACGACGAACGTAGCACGCAGAACGCAGCACGCACGTAGCACGCAGCACGTAGCACGCAGAACGTAGCACGCAGAACGTAGAACGATGATTGATTCCTTCGTGATTCCGCTGCTGAAGATCGCGATCGTGCTCAACGCGACGCTGGTCGCCGTCACCTACATGGTGCTCCTCGAGCGCAAGGTGATCGCTTGGGCCCAGTCGCGGCTCGGGCCGATGCGGGTCGGGCCCTCCGGCATCCTGCAGCCGGTGGCGGACGCCATCAAACTGATGATCAAGGAAGACATCACGCCGACACGTGCCGACAAGTGGGTGTTCACGGCCGCGCCGATCATCGCAATGGTGCCGGCGCTGATCATCTACGCCGTCATCCCGTTTGGCCCGGCGGTGAATCTGTTCGGCCGGCAGGTGACGCTGTCCATCACCGACATCAATATCGGCTTGCTCTACGTCGTCTCGGTGGCGTCGGTCGGCGTGTACGGCATCATCCTCGCCGGCTACTCGTCGAACAGCAAGTACCCCTTGCTCGCGAGCCTCCGGGCGTCGGCGCAGCTGATCAGCTACGAAGTCGCGGTGACGCTCACGCTCGTCAGCGTGATCATGATGGCCGGCTCGCTCAGCATGGTGTCAATCGTCAGGGCGCAGGAGAGCCAGCACCTGTGGTTTGCCTTCGCGCAGCCGCTCGCGTTCGTGATTTTCTTCATCGGCGGGCTGGCGGAGACCAACCGGGCGCCCTTCGACATGCCCGAGGCCGAGCAGGAGCTGACTGGCGGCTTCCACACCGAGTACAGCGGCATGCGCTTCGCGCTGTTCTTTCTCGCGGAATACGCGAACATGATCGTCGTCTCGTCGGTCGCCACCACGCTGTTCCTGGGCGGCTGGCTGCGGCCCTTCCCGAACGTGGCGGCGCTTGGTTTTCTCGACATCATCCCGAGCTGGACCTGGTTTCTCGTCAAGTCGTTCGTCTTCCTGTATGTCTTCATCTGGGTGCGGGCCACCCTGCCGCGCTATCGGTACGACCAGCTGATGGCGATCGGATGGAAGCTGCTGATTCCGCTGGCGATTGCGAACCTGGTGGTCACCGGGATCGTCAAGGTGATGTTGCTGTAATGGGCGAGGCGATCGCGTTCTACACGATCTCGGCGTTCGTGCTCCTGTTCGCCGTGCTCGTGGTCATTACCAAGGACACGGTGCACAGCGTGCTGTTCCTGGTGGTCGATTTTCTCTTCGTCGCGGCGCTGTACGTGCTGCTCGGCGCGGAGTTTCTCGCGGCCATTCAGGTGCTGGTCTACGCCGGCGGTATCGTCGTGCTGTACCTGTTCGTGGTCATGCTGGTGAACCTGAAGCGGCCGCCGGAAGCCTACGAGGATCCGCAGCGGCGGACGAAGCTCGGGTACGCGCTGTCGGCCGCCGTGCTGGTGGAGCTCGGCGCGATCGTCGGGTACGGATACGTCACGCCGTCCGCGAGCAGGCCGGCCCCGGCTGCGCTGCCCGTGTCCGGCAACACCGAGCAGGTCGGTTGGCTCCTGTACACGAGTTATCTGATTCCGTTCGAGATCGCGTCGATACTCCTGCTGGTGGCGATGATCGGTGCGATTGTGCTGGCGAAACGCGAGCTATGAGATTGCAGATTGCAGATGGCGGATCGGAGATTGAAATGCTGGCGCCGAGCTGTGCCGGCTATCAATCTGCAACTGCGTCAGCGACCCAGACTGCAAGTCCATCGGCCATCTGCCCTCAGCCATCAGCAATGTCATGATCACTCCAGCTCACTACATGATTCTCTCGGCGGCCCTCTTCATGATCGGCGTGGTCGGCGTGATGGTGCGGCGCAACATCATCGTCATCTTCATGTCGATCGAGCTGATCCTGAACGCCGTCAATATCAATCTGGTGGCATTCTCGAGCCAGCTGCAGCACGTGGTCGGGCAGGTGTTCGCGGTCTTCGTGATCGCGGTGGCGGCGGCCGAAGCCGCCGTCGGTCTGGGCATCATCCTGGCCTTCTATCGAAACAAGGAAACCGTCAACATCGACGAGATGAATCTGATGCGCTGGTAGACCGGGTCGCTCGCCAGGTCGGCGGTGGCCAGCTCGTCGATGGCCGAAATCGTCAATCGCCGATCGCAGATCGTAGATGACCGATCATCGTAGACCGCAGGGCGTAGATTGCAGATCGCAGACTTGTAGATGAAGTACATCTGGCTCATTCCACTCTTGCCTGGCCTCGGCGCGGCCCTCAACGGCCTCGTCGGCATCCGGGCGTTTTCGCGCCGGACCTCCGGGTTGGTGGCGTGCACGACGATGGTCGCCGCGCTCGGGCTGTCGGTCCTGGCCTTCTGGCAACTGCTTGGCTTGCCGGCGGATGCTCGGGAGTACTCGGTCACGATCGCCGACTGGATCCCGCCGATTCCGCTGCAGATGCACGATGGCGGTATCGGCCGTCTCCAGGTGCCGTGGGGCTTCCGCCTCGATCCGCTGGCCGCGATGATGCTGCTCGTCGTCACGGGCATCGGCACGCTGATTCACGTGTACTCGACCGCCTACATGGCGGACGAGCCGCGTGCCGGCGTGGCGCGGTTTTTCAGTTATCTGAACCTGTTCTGCTTCTTCATGCTGATGCTGGTTCTGGGCAGCAACTTCCTGGTGATGTTCGTCGGCTGGGAAGGCGTGGGACTCTGCTCGTACCTGCTGATCGGCTATTGGTACGAGAAGAAGAGCGCGGCGGACGCGGGGAAGAAGGCCTTCATCACCAATCGCATCGGAGACTGGGGATTCATTCTCGGCGTCTTTCTCATTTTCTACACCTTCGGAACCTTCGATTTTCGCGCAGTCCAGGACGCCGCCGCCCGGCTGCCGGTCGAGTCCGGGCATTTCGGCGTCCTGTCGGCCATCTGTCTGCTGCTGTTCGTCGGCGCGACCGGAAAGAGCGCGCAGATCCCGCTGTTCGTCTGGCTCCCGGACGCGATGGAAGGGCCGACGCCGGTGTCCGCCCTGATCCATGCGGCGACGATGGTCACGGCAGGCGTGTACATGGTGGGCCGCAACGCGGTGCTCTTTTCACATGCGCCGATGGTCATGGAGATCATCGCCATCGTCGGCGTGCTGACGGCGCTGATGGCTGCCTCGATCGGTCTGGTGCAGTACGACATCAAGCGGGTCCTGGCGTACTCGACGGTGTCGCAGCTCGGCTACATGTTTGCGGCGATGGGCGTCGGCGCGTTTGCGGCCGGGGCGTTCCACCTGATGACGCACGCGTTCTTCAAGGCCCTGCTGTTCCTCGGGAGTGGTTCGGTGATCCACGCGATGGGAGGGGAACAGGACATGCGGCGGATGGGGGGCTTGAAGAAGTACCTGCCCGTGACCTTTCTCACGATGATGGTCGGCACGCTGGCGATCGCCGGGATCCCGCCGCTGGCCGGGTTCTTCAGCAAGGACGAGATCCTGTTTCGGGCCTTCCTGAGCAACAAGGCCGTCTGGGTCCTCGGCGTCGTCACCGCGTTGATGACGGCGTTCTACATGTTCCGCCTGATGTCGATGACGTTTTTCGGCGGATACCGCGGGCCCGCCTGGGAGCCGGTCCGCGCGGCGCCGGCGGCGGTGGACGTGGCCGGGGGTCACGGGGTCGCCCATCCAGCGGATCCGCATGCTCACGGGCAGGCCCACGAAGGAGAGCATGAGGTGTCGCACGGTCCGGCCGAGCCTCATGATTCCCACGGTGGGCACGGCGGCGGCCACGGGCTCTGGCACGGCCCTCACGAGTCGCCGACGCCGATGACGTTCCCGCTGATGGCCCTGGCCGTCGGGGCGATCGTCGCGGGGTTCTTCGGGATTCCGGCGGCTCTCGGGGGCGGGAACGCCATCGAGCATTTCCTCGAGCCGAGCTTCACGCCGTCGGCGGTTCATGCCGGAGCAGAAGGGACGCCTCCGCCTGCCGGCGCCATCGAGCAGCCGGCCGCGGGCGGACTGCCGGCGGAGGCCGAGGCGGAGCACGAGGCACCGCATGCCTCGCGCGGCCTCGAGCTCGGGCTGATGGGGTTCTCGGTCCTGATTGCGGTGGTCGGGATTGCGCTCGCCTGGAAGTTCTACGTCACCAACCCCGAGATCTCGGAGAGTCTGGCGGAGCGATGGGCGGGCGCGCACCGCGTGCTGTCGAACAAGTACTACGTCGATGAGCTGTATAACGCCACGGCCATTGCGGGAACCATGGCCGCGGGCGGGAGCCTGTGGAGCCTCGACCGCCGTGTCGTCGATGGCGCCGTAAACGGGACGGGATGGATCACGATCATCGGGTCGTGGATCTCGGGCCTGGCCGATCGGCACGTCGTCGACGGCGCGGTCAATCTCGTCGGATGGACGGCGCAGGAGGCGAGCTACTGGTTCAGGCGGCTCCAGACCGGCCTCGTTCAGAACTATGCGCTCCTGATGCTGTTTGGCATCTTCGCGTTCGTCAGCATCTACTTGATTGCCCGATAGATATGAATCACTACCTCTCGATCATCCTCTTCACACCGCTCGCCGGCGCGCTGCTCCTGCTCTTCGTGAGCAAGCAGAACGAGGACGCCATCCGCTGGATCGCGAATATCGTTGCGCTGATCGGGTTCGCCATCTCGATTCCGCTGTGGTTCTGGTACAACCCGCAGAGCCCGGACTTCCAGTTCGTCGAGCGGGCGCAGTGGATTCCATCGATCGGCGCGGAGTACTTCCTGGGCGTCGACGGCTTCAGCACCCTGCTGATCCTGCTGACGACCATGATGGGATCCATCGCGATCCTGTCGTCATGGTCGGCGATCACCGAGCGCGTCAAGGAGTTCTACATCTTCCTGCTGGTGCTGCAGACCGGCATGCTGGGCGCTTTCATGGCGCTCGACTTCCTGCTGTTCTTCCTGTTCTGGGAAGTGATGCTGGTGCCGATGTACTTCCTGATCGGCATCTGGGGCAGCGCGAACCGCCTGTATTCGGCGATCAAGTTCTTCCTCTACACGCTGGTCGGCAGCGTGGTGATGCTGCTCGGCATCCTCGCGATCTATTTCTACAACTACAACGTCACCGGCGTGTACACGTTCGACGTGACGACCTACCAGGCGCTGAACCTGCCGTTCAATCTGCAGTGGTGGGTCTTCCTGGCGTTCTTTCTGGGCTTCGCGATCAAGGTCCCGATGTTTCCGTTCCACACCTGGCTGCCCGATGCGCACACCGACGCGCCGACTGCCGGGTCGGTGATCCTGGCCGCCGTGCTCCTGAAGATGGGCACCTACGGGTTCATCCGGTTCAGCCTGCCCATCCTGCCGGATGCCACCCGCGCGTTCGTGCCGATGATGGTCGCCCTGTCGATCATCGGGATCGTCTACGGCGCGCTCGTCGCGCTGGCGCAGACGAGACTGGAAGCGGCTCGTCGCGTACTCGTCGGTGAGCCACATGGGGCTGGTGATGCTCGGGCATGTTCGCGCTGAATCCGGTGGGGATCACCGGCAGCATCTTTCAGCAGCTCAATCACGGCATCTCGACCGGCGCGCTCTTCCTCCTCGTCGGCGTCGTCTACGAGCGGAGGCACACGCGCGAGATCTCCGAATACGGCGGGCTGTCGAAGGTCATGCCGGTGTATGCCGCGGTCTTTCTCGTGATGACCATGTCGTCGATCGGCTTGCCGACGCTGAACGGATTCATCGGCGAGTTCCTGATTCTTCAAGGCGTCTTCGTGGCCAACAAGCTGTGGGCGGCGTTCGCCGCCAGCGGCATCGTGCTCGGCGCCGCCTACATGCTGTACCTGTATCAACGGACGATGTTCGGCAAAGTGGAGAACCCGAAGAATGAAACGCTGATGCGACCTGAACGGACGGGAGTTCGCCACCTTCGCCCCGCTGATCGTGCTCGCGATTTGGATGGGCCTGTATCCGAAGCCGTTTCTGGATCGGCTGAACACCTCGGTCGCGCGGGTCATCGCGCGGGTGAACTCCCAGTACAACCAGGCGATGGCCGAGTGCGGGCGGTCGCCTGCCGCGGCCCTGGCCGGCGGGTCGGACGCGGCGCAGGGCCTGGTGGCCGCCAACAGCGCGGCGCCGTTCCTCGCGTCGCTGCCGTGCGGGCCGGACGGGAAGCCGCTCGCGGCGCCCTCACCTGGAGTGCCCCGCTAATGCCCCCGGGCATCGTCCTCAGCGACTTCTACTACATCCTGCCGGAGATCGTGCTCACGGCGGGCGCGCTGATCGTCCTGATCGCCGACGTGCTGCTGCCGCGCGGCAGCCGGCTGCTCGTCTGGGTCACGATGGCGGCGCTGGCGGCGACCTTTGTGTCGCTGGTCCCCTTCCGCGACACGCACGTCACGGTTTCGAACGGCCTCATCGCCGTCGACCAGTTCGCGCTCTATTTCAAGGTGGTGTTCCTGGTCGCCGCGAGCATGACCGTGCTGATGTCGGTGCGCTACCTCGAGGCGGAGGGGGCCAGCCCCGGCGAGTACTATTTCCTGATCCTCTGCTCGACGCTCGGCATGATGATCATGGCGGGCGGCATCGATCTGATCACCAGCTTCATCGGACTCGAGACCATGGCCGTGTCGTTCTACATCCTGGTCGGCTTCATCAAGCCCAACCAGCGTTCGAACGAGGCGGCGGTGAAATACTTCCTGCTCGGGGCGTTCTCGCTCGGCATTCTGCTGTACGGCATGTCGCTGCTGTACGGGCTGTCGGGTACGACGAACCTGCGCGTCATGGCGACGGTGTTCGCGGGCCAGCCGCGTGATCCCCTGCTCGTTCTTGCCGTCATCCTGGTGGTTGCCGGCATGGGGTTCAAGATTGCCGCCGTGCCGTTCCACATGTGGGCACCCGACGTGTACGAGGGGGCGCCGACACCGGTGACGGCGTTCTTGTCGGTCGGGTCCAAGGCGGCGGCGTTCGCGATGCTGCTGCGGATCTTCCGCGAGGGCGTGCCGTCGATGAGCGCCGACTGGCGGCTGCTGTTCGAGGCGCTGGCGATCGTCACCATGACGGTCGGCAATCTGGCCGCGCTGACCCAGTCGAATCTCAAGCGCATGCTCGCGTATTCCTCGATCGCGCACGCCGGCTACCTGCTGATGGGCGTCGTCGCCGGGACGACGCGGGGAGTCTCGGCGATGCTCATCTATCTTTTCATCTACTCGTTCATGCAGCTTGGCGCGTTCGCCGTCATCGTGATGATGCGCCGCGCCGATGTCGCCGGAGACGAGTTGAAGGACTTCAGCGGCCTGCATTTCCGTCACCCGTTCGCCGCGTTCGCGATGCTGTTGTTCATGCTCTCGCTCGGGGGGATTCCGCCGACCGCCGGCTTCATGGGCAAGTTATGGCTGTTCGGCGCCGCGATCGATGCGGGCTACTTCTGGCTGGCGTTCATCGGCGTGTTGAACACCGCCGTCTCGCTCTACTACTACATCCGGGTCGTGGTCTTCATGTATCTGAGGAAGGAAACCACGGGCTCGGAGCCGGTGGCCCGTCCGGCGCTTGCCTTCACCCTGGCACTCGCCGTTGCCGGGACGATTCTGTTCGGCGTGTATCCACGCCTGCTGTTCGAGGTCGCCGAGGTCTCGGCGCGCACGCTCGGCGCCGCCGCGACCGTGGCGTTCATCCGCTGAGGCCGCCGCTGCAGAAGGGCGGCGATATCGCCGCCGGCGACCGCCAATCCGCGCTGGTGAACTTTTTCACAAAGATACGATATACTCCACACTTCGCCATCGCGGCGTGCGGGATAATGGCGCGTTTGCGTAAGGACGACCTGGAGCGGTCGGCAAAGTCCCTGCAGGAGAACTTTGTCAGGGCTGGACCGGCGATGTCGGCGAGCTATACGCTCATCGGCGCCATCCTGCTGCTGGGGGGCATCGGCTATGCGGTGGACGCGTGGCTGGGCACCTCGCCCTGGTGCCTGCTCTCGGGCCTCCTGTTGGGAATCGTGGTCGGCTTCTATGAGCTGGCCAAGACGGTCTGGAGGCGCCCGTGACCCCCGTGTGGTGGATGGTTGGCGTCAGCGGGGTGTCGTGGCTGGTGGCGGCGGCTCTGCTCGACGCGCGAGCGCGTATCGAGGTGCTCTACGGCATGCTCGGTCCGCTGGCGATGGTCGTCGGAAGCTGGCTCCTGATGGAGCGGGCGTACCGCCGGAATCCCGAGCGTCTCACCGGGGTCATGGTTGCGGCGTTTGCAGGCAAGCTGGTGTTTTTCGGAGCATACGTCGCGGTGATGCTGCGCGTGTTGTCGTTGCGTCCCAGAACATTCGTGGCGAGCTTTACGACCTACTTCATCGCGTTGTACTTGATCGAGGCGCTGTACCTGCGGCGCCTGTTTGCGGGTGGCCCGCGCGCCACCCTGTAGTCGACATCGGCGACGGCTTCATACCACGATGGTCCTTCAAGAACATGTTCAAGAGCACGCCGCCGGCGCGGTCGAGAAGTTCAACGCCGGCGAAATGATCATCGAGCATGTCTCCAACAGCTCACTCGACCATCCGCTGATTCAACTTCCCACCTTGTTCGGGATCAATTTCTCGGTCACCAAGCACGTGTTCATGCTCTGGTTGGTCGCGACAACCGTCTTCGTCGTCGTAACGTGGACGGTTCGACGGTATCTGAAGCAGGGCGGACTGATTCCGCGTGGTTCGATGAATGCGCTCGAAGCCGTCGTGGAGTACGTCCGGGACTCGATCGTGCTCCCCAACGTCGGCCGCAAGTGGGTGGGCACCTGGACGCCGCTGATCCTGACCTTCTTCTTTTTCATTCTCTTCGCGAACGCCGTCGGTCTGATTCCCATCTTCGAGGTCGTGGGACTCCTGGATCGCTGGGTGCTGCACACGGCGGAGGACTCGTTCGCGAAGCGTCTCCTGCACGGCGGAACGACGGCCACGGCCAATTTCAACGTCACCGCGGCTCTGGCGACCATCACGTTTGGCACGATCATCCTTGCCGGCACGAGGGCCCATGGATTCGTGAAGCATTGGAAGAATCTGGTGCCGCACGGGCTGGCGCCGGCTCTCTATGTGATTCTGATTCCAATCGAGATCATGGGGATGTTCGTCCGGCCCTTCGCGCTGACGATGCGACTTGCGGCCAACATGACCGGCGGGCACATCGCGATTCTGGCAATCCTCTCGTTCGTGTTCCTGTTCGCCGAGATGTTCGGGCGCGCCATCGCCGGTGTCGGTGTGGGTCTGGCCGTGTCGGTCCCGCTGGCGGTCGGCATCTTCGCCCTCGAAATGATCGTCGTCCTCGTTCAGGCGTATGTGTTCACGCTGCTGACGGCCGTATTCATGGGCATGGCCATTCACGCTCATCACTGAGACAGATCACCCCAACACGAAAGGATAAAGGAATGAACAGAGTAGGCTTCTTGCGCAAGGCGACGGTCGTGGCGGTTCTCAGCTTCGCCCTTGCGTCGATCGTTTACAGCCCGATCGTCAGCGCACAGGAGGCTGCGGGGGCGGCCGCACCGGCGAGCGTCGTGCATCTGCTCGGCGTGGCGCTGGGCCTCGGCATGATCGTGATTGGCGCGGGCCTGGGCATCGGCAAACTGGCCGCTGCCGCCGCGGAGGGCATCGCCCGGCAGCCGAGCGCAGCCGCTCAGATTACCGGCGCCGTCAACCTCCCGCTGTTCCTGCTCGAAGGCGTCGCGATTCTCGCGGAAGTGTTCGCTCTGCTGGTCCTGTTGCTCGCGAACCCGATCGGATGAACACGGCAGCGATGCTTCGACTGAGCTCAGGACCAGTCTGAGCTTCTCGAAGGCGGAGCGGAGTGAATATGAATCCATTGGTCCAGCCGGATCCCGGATTGTTCATCTGGACAATCCTCACGTTCCTGGTTCTGGTGACGCTGCTCGCGAAGTTTGCGTGGAGGCCGTTGCTGCAGGCGCTCGACAGCCGTCAGGAGCTGATCAGGAGGTCTCTGGACGATGCCCAGCAGGCCAGGCAGGAGCTCGAGCGGCTGCACCATGAATCGGCGCAGATCATCAGGCAGGCCCGCGTCGACGCCGAAGCCGTGGTCGCGCAGAGCCGATCAGATGCGGCCAGGCTCAGGGAAGAAATGAGGCAGAAGGCGAAAGCCGAAGCAGACGGCATCGTCCGGAACGCGGAGCGTCAGATTCAGCTGGAGACCCAGCGCGCGCTGCAGCAGATCCGCCATGAAGCCGTCGATCTGTCGGTGATGATCGCTTCGAAGATCCTTCAGCGCAACATAACCAGGGAGGACAACGAGAAGCTGATCGAGGAAGCCCTCAAACAAGTCGAGACGCCGCGCCACTGAAAGCCGCAGGATCGGGGATCCTGTCGCTCTGGTCCCTCCTGTCCTATTTGGATACGCCCAACCCTCTGACCCGGGCTCCCGGCGTTTTGACGCCCACTCGCACATCGGCAGTGCTCGGATCCCCGGACGGAATCAGGTACTGGATCATCATCTCGGTCGCGAGCCGATCGGCGAGCCGGTCGAGCGCCACCGCGTACGAGGCGGGAGAAAACACCGGGATGTACTGCCCGTGGGTCTGGTCGGAGAGATCGCGAAGCAGGTCCTGTTCGGGGCGTCCGGGGTAGCCGCGTCCGCCGGACGCCGCTTCTGGTGCTCGCCTGACGACCACGCTGACGAAGGCGCCGCTCTCGAAGATCGCCTGCGATGCGCCCGGTGCAGCCGGCTGCGACGTGTCGATCGGCCGCGCCGATATGATGACGATCGCGGAGAAGGGCGCGCCGGTTTCGCCGATCAGGCGGACTGCGTTCGCAACCGCTTCGATCGGCGCGAGGATCGCCGCGGGGTTGATGTCCGCGTGCTCGAGCCTGGCGAGCGCGGCTGCACGATCGTCCTCGAAAGAGGCTACGATGGCCGGCGGGCTGGCCAGCGTGCTCACGGCCACGGCACGCGGACCGAGCCGCGAGATGAAGCGCACGACGGCCCGGCGAATCGCCTGCACGTCGCTGGCGGCGGTCGCTCCCTCGTCCAGCAGGACGACGACAGGATAGTCGGCAACATACACGGAAACGATTTCGCGCTCGCTCCCGTTTTCGGCGATTGCGAAGTCGTCCGCGCCAAGATCGATCAGCGGGCGATCCTGCGCATCGGTCACGGCGGCCAGCACGACGCGGCTGGCGGCCGTCCTCAGCTGCGTCTCGCTGGACGGCGCCAGCGGCGCGGTGACGCCTGCGGCGAGGGCGATAACAGCAGCGATCATGGAAGGATCGTCATAGCCGCGCACGGGCGCATAGCCACGGACTAGACTGACCACGAGAGCTCCGGGGCGGGGTACCTTCTCGTGCTCGTGGCAGCGCTTCTGTTTCGCCGGTCACGCACCCGAATCTCGTTCGCACGAGACTAGCGGCGAAACGCGAGCGGCCGTCCGGCGCGGGTCGGGCAACTGGCGCGCCTTGACCCGCAGCGCGGCCGCTTCGCGATGATTGCCCAAGATTGTCCACAACCGCGCCGCCACCGTGTACCCCTCTGGCGTGGGGTTCAGGCGCACGAGGTCGGCTGCCATGTCGGCGGCTTCGCCTGCCCGGCCGGTCGTGTGATAAAGCGTGGCCAGCGCAGACCTCGCCCGCATGTTTCGCGGGAAGCGTTTGAGCTCCAGCAGCAACTGGTACTCAGCTTCAGCGAACCGCTCCAGTCGAAGGAACGTGTCGCCTGCGTGGTAATGCAGGTCCGCAATCTGAGGCCTGTCGCCGATCCGTTCGCTTTCGCTGGCGGCGCGCTCGAACAGCGGCAGCGCCTCGTTGTACCGGCCCTCGTCGTACAGCAGGCGTCCCTCGATGTACAACGGCAGCGGCAGCAGGCCCGGCTGCGCACGGTAGGCGAGCTCCGCCTCGGCTCGTGCCGCTTCGTTGTCGCCCTGCGCCAGCGCAATTCTGGCAAGGAGCTCGTGGGCGGCGGCGCCGGCGTGCGGCACCGATTCGGAGGCGACCCGCACCGCCGAGCTCGCCAGTTCCCGGGCCTCATCCAGCCTGCGCAGCCGCAGCAGCACGGCCGCAGCACCCAGGTACCCCGAGGGATTCTTCGGTGCGAGCGAGATCACATTCTTGTGAGCCTCCAGGGCGTGCTCGTAACGTCCGCCGAGCGACGCCTCGGACGCCAGCTCGGCCCAGACGTCGATCATGTCGGGGTGCTCACGCAGGATGCCCTGAAGCAGCTCGATCGCTTGCGGCCACCGCCCGACCCTCGCGTGTTCGAGCGCAGCTCGGTAGGTTTCAAGGACGGCGCTGGTGTCCTTCGGGTCTGCGCGGCCGGCGTTCGATCCGGCGCCCGGCGCAGCAGTCACGCTGCCCACGTAGCCCAGCGAGGCATACCGCTCGTAATCCTCTGGCGCCACATCGCCTGGCGACGCGATTTTGGACCCCGACGTGAGGCGATCCAGCGCTTCACCGAGCTTCCGCACGAACTGCGTCTCGCGGGCGGCGACGTTGCTGCGCTCACCAGGATCGCGTTCCAGATCGTAGAGCTCTTCGTGCGGCGCCCTGACTTACCGGTATCGGCCGTCTGTCACCGATATCAATTCGCTCCACCCGAAGCGATAACGGCCGAACAGCGATTCGGCGTAGATCACGCGTTCGGGCAGGCGGTCTGTGCCGTCGAGGAGCGGCTTGAGCGATCGCCCCCGCAGGTTGCCTGGAACAGGTGCTCGCGCGAGGTCGAGAATCGTCGGCACGAGGTCAACATGCTGAACCGGTTCGCTCACGCGACGTCCCGCTCCTTCGCCGGCGGCCTGCTTGACGATCAGCGGCACGCGAAGGACGTCGTCGTACACGAACAATCCGTGCCCCTGCTCGCCGTGATCGCCGAGGCCTTCGCCATGATCGGAGAGGAGGATGATCGTGGACTGATCGTAGAGTTGATGCGCCTTCAGGTACTTCACAAACCGGCCGATGATTTCGTCCGCGTAGGCGATTTCCGCGTTGTACGGCGCGAACTCGGCGAACCGCGCTGGTGCGTCATAGGGGGCGTGGGGCTCGTACAAATGCAGGAATAGAAAAGCGCGCGACGTGCCCACCGACTGCAGCCACTGCTCCGCGATCTTTTCGGAGTCGGTCCCATCGCGCGCCACGGGGCCGCTCGTCGGATCGGACGGGCCGTCCGGCATCTCACCGTCAAAAAATGCGAAACCCTGGCCGATGCCGGTTTCCTTGCGAAGGACGAAAGAGGAGACGACGGCGCCGGTGGCGTAGCCGCGGTCGGTCAGGATCTCTGCCGCCAGGCGCTCGGCGGCCGGCACGACGAAGCCGGCGTTGTCGCGCACACCCGTCTCGAACGGCAGTCGTCCGGACAGAAGAGATGCATGGGCTGGCAGCGTTTGAGGCGAGTGCGAGAAGGCACGCTCGAAGACGACGCCGTCGGCGGCGAGCGCATCGATGGCGGGCGTCCGGACCTGGCGGTACCCGTAAGCGGGCAAGTGGTCGGCCCGGAGCGTGTCGACGGAGATGACGACGATCGGACCGCTCACCGGCGCCGATGCGCGGGCGTATCGCCAGCCGCCGACGGCGGCCAGGACCGTGCTGACCGCGACCAGCACCAGAATGAATGTGTAGCGGAAGGGACGCGCCAACTACCTGTTCAACTGATCAAGAGTGGCTTTGGCCAGCGCCGCTTCGGGGGAGATCGGATCGACCGAGAGCACCTGGGCCAGATACTTCGTGGCGCCGGCCTTGTCTCCTCTTTCCAGCGCCAGCATTCCAAGCCGATGCAGCGGCCGGCCCCACGATGGGTCGGTCGCGGTGGCTTTCTCGTACCATTTCGCCGCCTCGTCGACCTGACCCGCTGACGCTTTCACTTCGCCCAGGTTGAAGAAGACATCGCGTCCGGCCGCCGGACCTTCAGCAGCCTTCTGCAGCGCTGCCTCCGCCGCCTTCGCGTCACCCCGCTCGAGGTTGGTCAGGGCGATTCCGACGTTTGCCTTCTCGTTGTTCTGATCGACGTCGAGCAGGGCCGAGTAGGCGTCCAGCGCGGCGTCGAAGTCTTTCTTCTTCCGATACGCCGCGGCGATCTGCAGATTGATGACGGTGAGCGTCGGGGTCCTCTTCATGATGGCACGGTAGGCCGCCACGGCCTCGTCCCACTTTTGCTGATTGAACAGGGCATCGGCGGCGGCGAGGTCGGCCTGAAGGTCCTTTGCGGAGATGCCGGCCAGCGCCCCGGTGGCCTCAGGGCCATTACGCCGAAGCTCGAACAGGAGGGGAGGGTTGGGAGCCCCGACGCGAACGCCCATCTCTCCGACCTGCGGTGCGTGCGCCAGCGCCTGCGCGGTGAATCGCCACCGGCCAGGGCGCAGCCCGATCATCGTGAAGCGGCCCTTCGTATCCGTCGTCGCGCTGAAGCTGCTGCCGAAGTTCGGGTTTTCGGCGATCACGGTTGCGCCCTTGATCGCCTCGCCGTTGTCGTCCTTGACGAGGCCGCTGACGCGGACAGCCTGCGCGCCGGCGGGACCAGCCACACCCGCGATGAAAAGGGCGGCGATGGCGAGGCGACGAAGGTCGTTACGCAGCTGCATGTTCACGTCTCCCTGAGACGGGCGCCGGAGCCTCCTCCGAAGTATATCGCGAATCGACCACATCAGCGCTCAACTCGAGCCTTACAGACAGCCAGGTCGGCTGATACAGGAGCACGTAGACGAGCACGCCGGTCACCGACACGTACATCCAGATCGGAAGGGTCCAGCGCGCGATCGCGCGGTGTCTGCGGATACTGCGCCCGCAGCCCGCGCGACAGCGTGATCATCGCCAGCGGCAGCACCGCTGCGGCGAGCGTCACGTGCGTGATCAGAATGGAAAAGTAGAGCGGCCGGACGAACCCCTGTCGCGTGAACCGCACCGATCCCACCTGCGCGTGATAGATGACGTAGCAGACGAGGAACACCGACGACGTGGCGAACGCCGCGATCATGCACCGCCGATGCTGAGTGATGCGCCGCGCGCGGATGCACGGCATAGCCGACGATCAGCAGAACGCCGGAGAGCGCGTTGAGCGTGGCGTTGACGGCGGGCAGATCGTGGACGGTCATTATTACGAAGCTCGCAGCTGTCAGCTCCCAGCTTTCACTCAGCTTCGTGAGTCCTTGAGGGCTACAGCTGATAGCTGATAACTGATAGCTCTGAAAACTGATTAGTGATGATCCAACAACATCGCCGTCCAGATGAGCGGCAGATAGGTGATCGAGCTGTAGAAGAGGAGCGCGGGCGGTCGGGTCGGTTCGCGACAGCGCGAAACGCGCGGCCATCCACAGCAAGCCGACGCCGAGGACCAGCGCGATCCAGAAGTACGCGGCGCCCGTCATGCCGACGAACGTCGGCACCAGGCTCACCGGCACCAGCGCCGCGGCGTAGAACACGGCCTGGCGGCCCGCCCGGCGGCCGTCCGGTTCGACGACCGGCAGCATCGGAAACCCGGCGCGCGCGTAGTCGTCGCGATACAGCCACGCGATCGCCATGAAGTGCGGAATCTGCCAGAGAAACACGATGGCGAACAGCGACCAGCCGCCGAGCGACAGACGTGCCGCTGGCCGCCGTCCAGCCGATCAGCGGCGGCAGCGCCCCCGGAACCGCGCCGACCAGCGTGGCGAGCGACGATCGCCGCTTCATCGGCGTGTAGACGGCCAGGTAGACGACGAGCGTCGCCAGCGCGAGCAGCGCCGCGAGCGCGTTCGCCGACACGCCAGGAGCACGAGCCCGCGGCTGCGAGCAGCGTCCCGAACGAGCGGGCTTCCTCAGGGGTCACGCGGCCGTCGGGCAGCGGACGCAGTCGCGTCCGCCGCATCAGCGCGTCGGTGTCGCGTTCGTACACCTGGTTCAGCACCGCGGCGCCGCCGGCGACCAGCGCGGTGCCGCGACGGCGACTGCGCCATCGGACAGACAGACCGGGCTGGCGACGCGCCAAGGTAGTAGCCCGCCGCGCTCGTGGCGACGACGAGCAAGTTCAGCCGCGGTTTGGTCAGCGCGACGTAGTCGGCGAGACGACGCTGCGACTGACCGGCGTCCGACGCTCAGCGGGACGGGCGCGACGCTCGACGTGCGGCGCTCCTTCACGCGCGCGCTCCGGCTCGCGTGGTCCGCCTGAAGGCCGGACGGCGACCTGCATCCGATCGTAGCGTCCGGCTTCAGCCGGACCGTGTCGGTCGCGAACTGCACGCGCCAGCTGCTGCAGCGTGAGCACCAGCGACGTCGCCAGCACCAGCGCGCCGCAGACGACGTGCAGCGCTGTTGATCCACGAGGTTGCGCGGCGGCTCAGCACGGTGAGCGCGCCGAGCGTGATCTGGACGGCGACGAGCGCGACGAGCAGCGTCGCCGGGCCGGTCAGCTCGCGCTGCGGCCGATGGCGCGACCAGACGTGTGCCGCCGTCGCCAGGATCGCCACGTGACGACGAGCGCGCCGACGCGGTGCGCGAAGTGCACCGCGATCGCCGGAGTCCCAGTGATCGGGGACGACGCCGCCGAACATCAGCGGGAAGTCGGGGATCGCGAGCCCGGCGCCCGTGTGCCGCATCGTCGCGCCGATCAGAATCTGCAGCGTAGATCGAGCGTCGTGGTCGTCGTCGCCAGCGCCGCAGCCGCGCGTCGTCCACCGCGTCGTGCCGCTGCAGCCAGCCCGGCGAGCGTGAACAGCGCGATCGCGACCGTCATGCAGAAGAAGATCTCGGCGAGGCCGGCGTGCGCCGTCGAAACGGCGTCCGGCAGGAAGAACAGCACGGTGAGGCCGCCGAGCATGCCCTGCACGATCACGGCGCCGAGGGCGATGGCGCCGAGCCGCTTCATCCAGCGGCGCGGCTCGGCCAGCCACAGCCAGACGGCCAGGACGATGGTGAGGAAGCCGACCGTGCTGGCGATCAGCCGATGGCCGTGCTCGTAGAAGATGCCGCCGACCCACATCGACGGCGGGAACGTGAACATGTTCCAGCCGTAGCTCGTCGGCCAGTCGGGCACCGGCAGGCCTGCGTCGGTGCTGGTCACGAGGCTGCCGGCCAGGACGAGGAGGACCGTGCAGGCGGCGACGAACTTGGCGAAGCGGTGGAGCATGTTTCGAAGGCAGGTAGGGCTGGAGAAGGGCGGATGGGCCGGGGCAAGCGGTCGGCCTCCTGCCATTCCCGCCTCTCCTGCCTTCCCCGCCTGGTGCGTTAGTTCGGTCGCCGTGCCGCCGGCGCCTTGAAGCGTGAAGGTGACGTCCTTGGTTTCCTTCTCGGCCGAGCGTCACGCTCTGCGGTCTGCGGTGCCGAGCTTCTCGTGCCACGCTTCGATCGTGTAGGTGCCCGGCGGCAGCGACTTGAGCTCGAACTTGCCGTCTGTGTCGGTCACGGCGAAGTACGGATGATCGAGCACGCCGACGTAGGCGTTCATCCAGCCGTGCACGTCGCACTTGAAGGGCACCATCACTTCCTTCTTGGTGAAGGTGTGCGTCATCTTCATGCCCTGGATCGGCTGGCCGTTGTTGAACTCGGGGTTCGCCTTCGGCATCGCGTGGATGTTGTGCAGCGTCGGATCGCTGTTGACGATCTCGAGCGGCTGGCCGACGCGCATGCCGAACACGTGCGGACGTGTAGCGGCAGCCCTTCTGATCGATCTTCAGCGATCTCGGTCGGCGTGTCGAAGACGTAGTTGCCGAGGCCGTCCTTGACGTAGACGAACACGTTGCCGAGCGACTTGCCGTCGCTGCCGACGACGTAGGTCTCCTGCAACTGCGGGCCCTTGGCCTCCTTCAGGCAGACCGGATCGGCGTTCATCTTGATCGGCTCGTTCTTCGGCGCCGCGCCGTCGAGCGTCGACGGTCCCTTCACGTCGCCGGCCGTCGCGGTATCGACTTTCTGGCCCGACGGCGTGCGCCGGACGGCGATGAGGGCTCTGCCGACGTGCTCGGTTTCGCTGGCCGCCGCCGCACGCGACGACGGATGCCGCGAGCGCCAGACCGAGGGTGCACTGACCCAGACGTTTCGTAGACGCATTGACCTCTCCTAGCAAAAAATGAGCGCAAAACCGCCTCGAGGCGGACCTGCAATGATACCTTAGCGAGCTACCGCGCGCCGCTCCGGCCGCCGCTTCGCTCAGCTTGCGCTCGACCCGGTCCTCGAATCCAGTGCGGATCCCACCATTCGACCGGATTGACCGGCCGGCCGCTCGACGAGCATCGTGAAATGCAGGTGGTCGCCGCCGGCGAGGCCGGTCATCCCGCTGCGGCCGAGCGTCTGACCTTTGGTCGACCGTGTCGCCGGCCTTGACGTCGAACGACGACAGGTGCCCGTAGAGCGACGCGACGCCCATGCCGTGGTCGATGATGACGCAGTTGCCGTAGATGCCGAGCCAGCTCGCGTGCAGCACCTTGCCGGCGTTGGCCGCGGCGACCGGCACGCGCGCGGTGACCGCCAGGTCGAACCCGAGGTGCACCTGCTGGTCGACTTCCTTGCCCTTGTAGAGATAGGTCCGGTGGTCGGCGAAGCTGGCTTCGACCTGTGAGTTGCCCGAGCTGGACGAAGGCCCCCTGCCACAGCCGGGCCGGCGACGGTACTCGGCGAGCTGCCCGCGATGCGCTCCGCGTTCGGCCGGCGCAGTTCGCCGTTGATCTTGAGGAACGCCGGCAGCAGGACTCGCCTCGAGGGCGCCGTGCATCTTCAGCTCGGGCGAGTGCGCGAGGATCTCCGGCACGACCCGCTGGAGGAACTTGTCGTCGAGCTCGATGCGGCTCTTCCTGAACGGCTTCGCGAACACCTCGTCGACGAAGCGGCGCCGTCGCCTCGTTGCCCGCTTCGTCGCGCGCGAACACGCACGATCGGCGTCGTCAGATCCTGATCGTGCAGCAGCGCGAAGAACGCGACCTTGAAGTGACGGGTCGGCGCCGGCGACGCCGGCGCCGCTCGCCGGGAACCCGGTACTCGATGTCGCCGACGCGCACGCCCGAGGCGACGTCCGGCGGCGTCGCGCGGTAGACGACCATCTCCGATCCGCCGTGGTTGACGTAGTGGTGCGTCGACACGACCGCGATGCGCGGCGGCTCGAGGCCGACCTGAATGTCCTTCGCTGGCGGTGCTCGGCGAGCGTGCGCAGGTTCAGGAACGAGGGGCGGCTGGCGCGACACCACGATGCGGGCGGCGCCGGACTGCAGCTCCGGGATGGTCTCGCTTGCCGAACGGACGAGTCACGCGCATCCGGTCGGCGTCGACTCGCGGCGATCGTCGCCGATTCGGGGGCGTCCAGCGTGAACAGCGGCGTTGCCCGGCCGTCTTGCTCGAGCGAGACGATCGAGGTTCGTCGAAGCGCGCGTCGGGCGCACCGACCGTGACCTCGAGCGTGCCCTTGGCCGACCGGCCAGCGATCCGGTTTGTCGATGGCGATCGAGGGCGCCGCACCGCGGCCCGCGAGGACGTAAACCGCCCCGGCCGCCACCGCCGCGATGACGACGAGCGCGAGGAGCCAGCGGAACATGGACTCAATGATACAAGTTTGGTACAATTTAGCGGTTCATAGCGGCGGGTGGCGGTATCGTCTAGGGGTCAGGACACGTGGTTCTCAGCCACGGGACCGGGGTTCGAATCCCCGTACCGCTACCATAAATGGTGCAACACCCGACCATCCGAGCGACGAGCCCGTCGAGTGCCACTGTCCCCTCAAACCGATATGTTCGGCCCTCTGGCGTGAACGTGAGCGGTCCTGCCAGAGCTTCTCGCAACAACTGCCGACCGTCTGCGACATGCTTCGTCAGCAGGCTTTGCCAATGCTCGACGTGAATGCGAACCTGTTCTTCGACCACCCTCCGGTCGAATTGTCTCGCGGCAACGGTTTGCTGCGCTGCGACAACGTCGAGCAGCTCTTTCTTTCTCGTCTGACGAGCCTGTAGTTCCGCCAGTAGGGGCTCCATAGGGCCGCCAGCCGCGATTGCCCGCGTTAGGTTTCCGATCTCATGCTCCACGTCGCGGAGGTCGCCGCGATACCGGTCGGTCTGCTGGGCCAGTATCGGAGGTGAGAGCGCCGTCAGCACGCCGTCGATGATCGCCATGACCACGGCCGGACGGAGCACGTCGTCCACCGAGCATCTTGAGTACGGCATGGTCGATACGATCGATTGGCAGACGCAGTCCGTTTCCGCAGACTGACGTGCCGCGCTTGAGGTACGCAATACAGCCGTATACGTGACCGCGGCTGTTGCCGTGGGTGCCGCTCATGACACCGAGCCCGCCGCCGCAGACCGCACACCGAGCAAACCCGGGAGCAGGTAGTTCGAGTCCACGTCCCGGCGGCGCGCCCCCATCCGCCCCCCGCTGGCCTCGAATAGGTGGGCGCGGATGCCGGCGAGGCGGTTATGTGCCGACTGCCATTGCTCATCGGTGACGATCGCCGTAGCTCTGGCGCCGGTCGGCATATCCAATCTGCTTCGGGACGCTTGCGCTGATGCTTCTGGCCCCACGCGTCGGTCTTCTTGGTGCGGTTCCAGGTGATTTCGCCCAGATAGAGGCGCCGGTCGAGGATCACCTTGACCGACGACGGCGCCCAACCGCGCCACGCGGCCCGCGCTTCGGCCGCGGCGTGTGGGCGCGCCCGATCGGCGTTCAACTGCTTCGCGATCCGCGTATAGCCCGTCCCGTTGGCGCACAGCTCGAAGATCCGGCGCACGACCTCCGCTTCGGCCGGGTTGATCGCGCGCTCGACGTGCGAGCGTTTGCCGCTGGCGTCGAGCGACTTCGACGTTGTCGTAGCCGAAAACCCGCCCGCCGGTGACAGTGGCCGGCGCGCGCCTTCCGCAGCATGGCGTCGTACGTGCGCTGCCGGGCCTTCTCGCGCTCCAGTTCGTCGGCGAACGCCGTCAGCGACAGCATGATCTTGTCGGTCGGGGTGTCGAGCGTGCGCTCCCGGTCCTCGAGGTAGAAGAACACGCGGACGCCGGCCGTGCACGAGTTGCTTCAGCGCGTAGGCGGTTTCGATCGCTTCACGGCCGAGCCGCGATTCTTCGGACATGACGAGCACCTGGAACGGCGGCCGCGGCTTCAGCGCGTTCATCAGCCGCAGGAAGCCCGGGCGGTTCGCGAACTCGGCGCCGGAGATCCCGTCGTCGACGTAGACGTGCTCGTCGGCGACGGTCCAGCCCTTGCGCGCGGCGTAGGCGCGGGCGTGCTCGACCTGGCGCGTGACCGACTTCTGCTCGTCGGCGACGCCGGTCTGCTCGGTGCTCTTGCGTGCGTAGATGGCGGCAATCATTTTGGTTCATCTTATGCTGATGGCCGGGTCGTGGTGTGGCCACCGTCGCAGCGTGCGGTTGCGCGTCCTGTAGTTCTTTCACGATGGCCGACACCAGCGCCGCCACCAGGAGGCGCTCTACTGATGAGAGCGCCACGTCCGCCTTTCCCGCTGACGATTCATCACTCATCGAAAGAACGGACAGGCTCGACCATCGATGGGCGTCGATCGGCGCCACCCGACGGCGGCTCGTCGCACCTGATACAGTTCTCCATTGGCCGGTAACACCTCTCCCCATAACAGCCAGCATTACCGTTACCCCCCAGAGGGGGGTAACGGGTAACGTTGAGGGGAACGTTACCGGGCAACGCTGGGAAATGTTCGGTACGACTCATGATTTGGTCCCGTTGAGCCGGGTATGGCCGGTTTCGGTCAGCATGAAGGGTTGACCGCGCTTACCCTCCACGGCGAACTTCTGAAGAAGAATCCTCGACACGGCCGCGCTGACCACTTCGGTGCGCCCGGAGACGTAGGCCCGTACACGAGAAATGCTAGTCACGGGGTAGTCGCGCATGGCCCGGAGCACAGCCAGGTCGAGCTCGCTGGAGCGCGGCCTCGACCGCGGCGACCCGGTCGGCTTCCCGGTCCTCGCGGCTGCGACGGTCCCGACTCGATGACGCACGAGGTGACGGGCCGCCGTGCCGATCCATCTCCAGCAACTCCACGCGACGGCGCACCAGGTGGAGCGGCGCGGGCCGTCTCGGCGTCGCGGACCTTGAGCGTTCGTAGCGTCAGCTGGCGCCTCGCCGCGTCGGGGTCGTACTCGCCAGCTTCAAGGTAGAAGGTCGCGTCGCAGTTGCCGCGCCACGCGCTGGAGCCGCGCTCGCGCTTGCGCTGATTTCGCCGTCCTGCCAGCCCGCATGGTGCGCGAGGATCGCGGCCGCGCCCGGCACGCACGCCATGATGCGGCGCACCGCGCGGAGGTAGGCGGCGACGTGTTCGGAGCTGTCCTCGGAGCCCGCCAGCGACGCGCGCACAGTGTCGATCACGATGAGGCTGATCGGCGGCCGGCGCGGCAGCGACAAGTTCCGCCGACCAGCGTCTCGAGCGCCGCGACGACGGCGAGCTCGCCGATTGAAGGCTCTTCGCCGTCCCGGCTCGACGCGCGGGGAGAGCGTGTCATGGGCGCGCAGGACGTAGACGTGGTCAAGGCGATGACCGGACGATCGCGGAGCGCCTGCAGGCGCACGCCGAGTGCGTCGCCTTCAAAGGAGAGATACGCCACCGAGCCCTTTTGGACGTGCGCGGCCGTGCCACGCGCACGCCACTACTCACCGCGGCGGCGACGGTCCAGCAGCACGAACGTCTTGCCCGCGCCCGACTCGCTCACCAGCACGGAGAGACAGCCCGCCCACGCCACGCCCTCGATGATCTCGACCGGACGCGGCGCACTCATCAGTCGCCGCGGCCGATAAACGTCAGCCGCGGTCGGGCGCGCCGCGGCGTTCGGCTCCGGGCTGGGAGATGGTCTTCGCACGCTTCCGGCCGCAATCGGCACAGGCGTCGGGTCGGCGACGGTCCAGGCGTCGGTGGTCATCGCAACGCTCCGACCGGCTCTGTGCCGTAACGCTCGGCGTGGGCGACCTTGGCGCGATCCAGTCGCGCGTCCAGCCAGGGCGACCGCCGGCCCACTCCCACAACAACGCTTCGGCGTCGACCCCGCTGAGGCCGAACCCCCGCACCAGGCGACACGCCGCGTAGAGCGTCGCGGCGTCGCTGCCGTGCCCGATCTCCGGGCGGGAATGGCGGCCAGATAGGCCCGCGCCCGAGCGATCAAGTCGCCGTCGGGCGCGACGTCGTTCGGATGCGGGTCGAGCGTGCGGGTCGCGCCAGCCAGCCGGGCCAGAAACCGGCACAGTTCGCGCGGCGCTCCAGTCGCCGGCCTCGAGATACTCCGCGCCGGACGCGTGGAGGGAGCCCGGCGCGATGACGAAGCCGCCATCGCCGCGAACGTCGATCGCCAGCCGGCCATCGCGCGTCTCGATCGCGCGCGGTTCGGCACGCGGACCCGGGATGGCGATACCAGAGGTGAAATCCGCGCGCCGTCTGCGTCTGCCAAGGCGTGTACGGCAGATGCTCGGATGAGCCAGCTCAGCGCCTCGGGCGTCGGCATCGATCACGACGACGCCGGAGACGCGCCGGTGACGACCGCGAGGTTCATCGGCGCGCCGCCGAACCATTCGCCGATCTCGTCGGTCGGCAGGCGCGTCTGGTAAATCACGCCACGCGATCGCCGGCACCTTGCCGTCGCCGGGCTTCCCAGGAGGCACGCCCGACCGTGGCCGCGGGACTGGGATCACGCTGAGCCCGAGCGCGAGCAGGCGGCGGGCAATCTGCAGCGACTGCGGCTCGAGTATCGGCTATTGACAGGCCGCCGTTTCGGGTCAGCATGAGGGGCTCCTGGCTAATGAAGAATCTGCGACCATTCCTTGTTCATCGCTTGGTAGTTAAGGCGTCGCGGGCGGCCTGAAATCCTGAGTAAGGACGCGGGCGATCTCATTGCTCGGTATGCGAATCGCTCGACCCAGGCGGACGTAGCCCAAACGGCCTTGCTTGATCCACGCATAAATCGCATACCTGCTTACCCCAAACTGGTCCGCCGCCTGCCGAACCGTTTGAGGTTTCCCGTGCTTCATCGACATCCCTGCTTTCCCGGCCGACTGCTGTTGCGGCCGTGAGCCGCACCCAGATTAAGCGACATCGATAGACTGACCTACGGATTGTGTGATCCGTAATCCGTAATGAATCGATCCACGGCTGGGTTTCGGTGGGGCGTCCATAAGGACGGGTACGGGTGGGTGGCCCTGCCCCCGATACGCTCGTCGAGTCATTTCTCGGTTGGTCGACGCTAGCACACGACCACATCGATGGGCGGGCGAAGGCGGAGGAGGTGTGGGTGCTCCAACCGATTAACGCGGCCGGGAAACTGCGCGCCTATTCTCCAAATACCCCGACGGCACCGGCACTGAGGGCGTTTTTGCACCTGGCATCCGCGAAGACGTACCCGGAATTGGCCGTGGCGATTCAGCAATTTGCTAATCGCTATGGACTGTTGGGTATCGGTCGAGGCATTGGGCCTGCCCGAGCCGTGGAAGGGGAAGCCTTCTCGGACTGGTCAACGGAAATTCATGAGTTATGGAAGGCGTACGAGCGCGCTCAGTCTCTCTCGGAACATCCGTCAGGTTGGTGGCCGTGGCTGGTCACTCTCTCGCGGACGGGCCGTCGTCACCGTGGAATCTTCGTCATCGATCAGCCAACTGAGAGCCGCCCCACGACGCACGAACGCCGCCTATTGGCCCGCGCGCTCTCCGAGCAGATGAGTGAAAAACTGTCTCAACACACGGCGACGCGTGTCAACGTGTCGGTAGGGCGCAGCAGACTCGAAATGGTCCAGGTGCCAAAGACTCTGCTCGGCGCCATGCGGCTCCAGTTT
>CAWFFB010000018.1:0-164821 GCA_963814975.1 uncultured Acidobacteriota bacterium
TCGTTGGTCACGTGCCGCAACCCGAGGGCGTGGCCGATCTCGTGCGCGAGGACGGCTCCGTCGAGCTGCGGCAAGCCGATGATGGCGCCACCCTGCGTGGATCGATTCTTGTTGCACCCGAATCCGATCCGCGAGACGAACCCGGCGACGCCATCATCCGCTGTCAACTGGAGCTGGTGGATAATGAAGACATCAAAGGCGTGATCGTTGGCACCCCGAAAGTGGCGACACAGCTTCTTGCCGTCGCGCTTGGTATGGATGATGAACAACCCATCCGACTGCGCCCGTGTACCAGGACGTCCCCGGGCTCCAGTCGCTCATCCTCGACGTCGAAATCCTCGGCGCAATCGGCGTTGCCCAGAAGGATGTCGCCGGTCTGCCCGCTGAGGTGGATCGTGTTCTCACCCTCGTCATTCTTGACGAAGACGTTCCCTTCGCGCCCGAGGCGGCCGAGACCGAGGTTGGCCGTCGTACCCCGGATGACGATGGTGTCCTGTCCCGAGTCGTCCTTCAGGAGGAGGTCGCCGCCATTTCCTGATCGGCCCAGCGCCACATTCGCGGTCTCACCGTTGAGGACGATTGAATCCTCGCCACTGTCGTCCTTGACGAAAACTGCGCCCGACCGGCCCCCGGCAGCGGACCCGACCGCGACATTACCTACTTCGCCGTTGAGCACGATGGCGTCATCGCCGTTCTCGTCCTTCACGAAGAGGGCGCCTCCGTTACCACCGCCGACATTGCCGATCCCCACATTCCCGGTCGCACCGTTGAGGACAATCGTGGAGTCATCGTCGCCGTCGAGCAGCTCGATCCGCCCGGTCACTCCGTTCCCGCCCAAACGGCCGCGCGCTTCCGAGCCGCTGAGATCGAGGCGGATGACCGTCGCGCCGCTGTCGTTGCGGAGGTTGACCATCCCTGCGCGTCCCGCGCCACCAGCGACGAGCGTCCCATCGTGGCCGAGCCGGGCGCGCAGCTCGCCGTCGTCGGTGCGAAGGTCAAGATGTCCCGAAATGATGATGTCGCCGCGCTCGCCGACCAGGTCAATCTGCTGGGCATTCCCCCGGACGCGAACCAGCCCGGGGCGCGGCGGCGTTCCCACGCCGATGCTGCGCCCGTCCGCATTCAGGTGGATCGTCGAGTCGGCGGTCTCGAAGGAATCGGCGCTGCTGGGAAAGAGGAGGAGGTCGCCGTCCTGGCCGGAGCCCGCCGACGAAGATGTTTCCTCCGTCGGGGTCGACCAGAATGCGGGTGAGGCCGTTCCCATTGCGGATGCGGATGGTGCCGGTCGCCGCGTCCAAGCGGAGTCGCTCGAATCCGTGCGTATCGCGAAGGACGAGAATCCTGGCCAGGCTCGAGCAGGAGGTCGTTCTCGTTTCCCCCGATGGGCAGGTCGTTCATGGTCGCTCCAATCGCTCGAAGAACCGGCTGGGGTAGGGAGTGGGAAACCGATGAGGACCAACGCAGGCCGTGCTTCCCGGCCGTACCATTAATGACTTGGATGGGCGGTGGAAGCAAGGCCTCAGCCTCGGCCTCGGCGGCGCTGAACATGAAGCCAGCCTCGCGTCCCGTCGCGACAATAGCCTCCAGTCTCTTTCGCCCGTGGGCCAAGGTGTCGAGCTCGTTTTGGACGTCGGGGTGCCCGGACAGATACTCGAAACGGACCTGACAAAATCGTTCGTGGCCATCCCCCGTCCTCCTTGGTATCTGATTCCGGATGGAAAAGGCGTTCGTCCGTGCCATCAACTGCCAACTGGACAGGACCCCGAAAGACCGGACACAGCTGCCCGGTATTTTAGGTATTAGTGAAAGATGACAGGCCAGCGTTTCTGCCGATGCCCTAGTGAGGGTTGGCTCCTCCAGCCTTCAAGCTAGTGGGTTTCTTAATCTGCGGGTTGTGGGTTCGATTCGCACCCGGCTCACCAGCCTGCGCACGCTTGCCAGGAACGCGTCAGCTACGGTTGGCAAGCCACGCGAAGGTTCACGCCGAGGGCAGCTGGTTGCTGCCAGCCCGCGCCGATCTTCGAGTCGTCGCGCAGCTCGCAGGACTGCGCCCGGCCGGCCCCGTCACGAAGTGACGCGGTTTGAGGATTCGGGAGCGGCCATTACACGGCGCAATGCGACGATGCGCTGGACGCCTTCGGCGCGGAGGATGGAGTGGATGAACGAAGCCAGCCGTGCGGCGGTGGCAAGGTGCTCGGCCTCGAGCTCCTGCGCGTGCGCGAGGTGATTGCGGAGCTTCTCGATGTCGCTGGTGAGGCGGTCCGCCTCGCGCCGCGAATGGAGTCCGAGCGCAGCGAGACTCGCGGCGTCGTTCATGAGGATGTCGGCCTTGTCTTTGACCTGGAGGCAATCAAGCAGCGCGCACTTGGACCCGCGGCGCTCGCGTTCCGCCCGAAGCGCGACGGCTTTCTCGAAGCGGCCCGCCGTGATCTGGTTCTGCCACAAGTCGCCCGGAAAAAGCTCTGCGACTGCCCACGTCAGATTGGCATCGAGCACAGTGATCGCGCCGAAGAGCCACATGCGCAGCGGGGGCTTTTGCAGATCCCGCCGCGTGATCACCGCGGCGACTTCACCGCGCCACTCGATGAACATCTGTTCCGCCACGCCGAGCGCGCCGAGCACCACATCGAGGCTCGCGGATTCATCCAGCACGTCCGCCCGGCGAAAGTCGTGCGCGGACTCGCCGAGCGTGCCACGTGCGGGATCGGTTGCGCCGACCCAGCCGGCCACGAGGCCGGCGCGACGCACCCCGAGCACGCTGACGTTTCGCGCCCGCATCAACTCCACGCCGAGCGCACCCGACTGATTCTCGTCGAGCGACGCCAGCGGCTCCGCGAGGTCCACAGCGGACAGGCTCCGCGAGAACGTGCGGCTCAGGCGCGCCACGCTCTGCGGTTCGCGGATGGAAGTGGGCGCAGCGTCGGTCATCGGGTCGTGCTTCATCGAGCTGCGTACTCGCGGCGGCACCTCGGGATCCTCAGTCATGCGGCCGATCCTACAGGATGCCCCGGACCGGTCAGGTCACGTCGCGTGTGATGACGTGGGTTTGTGCGCAATCGCCCGACGCTCTTGAACGGCTTACGAGCAGCGAACACTGTCCCAGGCGGCCGGCTCTGCGACGCGGCCTTCTTCCGCCGCGCCTTCACGGCGGCCGGGCTCGATAACCTCGTCGACGCTGAGATCCTCGAGGTTCTCGATGACGGTGGCGACGGGCAGGCGGGTGCCCTTGAACGCCCAAGCGCCGCTCACCTTGCCCGGGATGCTCTCGACGGCTGGACACTGGGACCAGTCAAGCGATGCCATGGTCGGAATCCTTACTTCAGATTACGGCAAACTAGGCTGCCCGTCACTGGGCTTCACGCTGAGCCTCGGAGCCCCTCCAGGCGTCTCAACCAGCCGTGGATCTGGTTCCAACTGTTGCAAATGCGGGTCACCAGCCTCCGCTCTCGTTTCTCGCGGAGGCTGTCCGCCGGAGCCGGCACACCCTCACATGTCACGTAGGCGGACCTTCCGCTCGCTGACAGACTACGGCTGGCAAGCCATGATCGCTCTGACGCTGAGCTCCAGTAGTTAAGACGCTTGTGCCGAATCTACGGATTTCTTAGAACGAGATTCGCGTCGCTTCGGTTCGTAGGCAACGTAGAGTATCGAACCGACTGCTGCCGCTATCGCGGTATCGCGCGCTTCGCGCCAGCCGCTGTTCGAGAGCAGCCACGCACATAGCACAAGGGAGAGAATTGAAACGGCGGTGTCGGCGGGCACCCTGAAGGTCGTCGAACGTTCCCTGCTTCGGCGGCGCAAGATCGGCAATGCCGCGCACATAGAAGCGTAAACGATGAGCCTGATGACCACGCTGATCGTGACCGCGTAAATGAACGTCCCCGAGAGACTAAGCCCGAGCATGATGGCCGCCGTGAGCAGGATGCCGACGTGTGGCGTGTGAAAGCGCCGATGTGTCGTTGACAGGATTCGTGGGAGTTGGCCCTGTTCTGCCATTGCAAACAGCAAACGTGGGGTAGTCAGCACGATGAGGTGCAGGATTCCCATCATCGAAACCAGCGCGCCGACCGCGATGGTGGTAGCGCCCGCTGTCCCGAGGAAATTCGGCGGCCTCCGTCAGTGGCCTCTCTGAATGTGCCAACTCCGGTAACGTCCCGATGCATACGACCTGTATCACGATGCACAGAACGGCGACGCGACCTATTGCAGTCAGCAGTGCGAAGGGTATCGTGTGCTGCGGCTCGTCAACTTCACCTGACGGGATTAACGTTGTCTCGAATCCCATGAACATGAAGACCAGCTGCAAGACAGCGTCCGAGAACGAGCCGTAGCTTGGTAGCGTCGCAAAAAGGAGAACTGCTGAGGATTGACAAAGAACAATCCGGCCGCGACGAAGAGCAATAGCGGTATCAGCTTGCCGACGGTGAAGATGTTACTGACAAGCGCCGCTCTGCGGACGCCCACGATGTTGATGGGGTGAGTGAAATGACGACGCCCGTGATGACCAATGCTCGCCACCGCCCTGAACTCGCCGCCGGCCAAGAGTATGCCAGATAACTGACCATAGCCAGGACGACGAGGGCGATGCGGCGTACTTGCAGGTTCTGCTGGTAGCGGATGCGCCGGTCCGTCGTGAGCAGCAGCTCGAAGGGACATCTCCCTAGAAACGAAAGCTCACCCCTCCACCCAGGCGCATGATCTCGCGGTCGCGCGAGAGACGGAAGTATCGGGCGTCGACGTCTGCCCAGAACTGGCCTGCCAGGCGCACGCTTGCGCCCGCCCCCGCGTTGAACGCATGGCCGGTGTGCGAGGCCGACGCGTCGATCGCAGGCGTGAAGGCGGTCGCGTTGAACTCGAACTCCTGCTCGGTGTTGTTGATGCCGAGCCCGCCCGCGACGTATGGCCGGAACCGCTCAGTCTGAACCGGTAGTTCATAGCGGATGCCCAGCGTGCCGATCATGGTGGAGCCGCCGGCAGACGCCCGCAGCTGGCCGATCTCGATGGGCCCGTTGGGGATGTTTGGCAGGATCGGGAACCTGATGCCGCCGGGAAGCCCACGCCCGAACATCCCTGTCTGGCGCCGGCCGAGGTCGCTGGCGTTCGCGACGCGACCGTCGAACGCGAAGTTCCAATCCCGGAAGCCGCCCGCCGCCGCGTCGATCCAGGTGAGATCGCCTTCGAACCAGAAGTGTTCCGAGAAGCGGTATCCGAATGTCCCCTGGAGCGCCAGCTCCGCATCGCCCCCCACGGTTGCCACTGCGGGCGCAAACGATGCACGGAAGCGCTGATCCTGAGCCTGCGCCAGGACGGGGGTTAAGAGGATGAATACGGTCAGCGCCACTAGGGGCGCCGTGATCTGGATTCTCGACATAGCTCTCCTGAAGTGTACGGCGCAGAGGACACCGCGCCCGGTCGCCACTGCCCTTCTGTCCCTCGCAAGAGACGGATTGAGCGGGGTGAATAGCACCTCAGCAAGCGGTGTACCGCAGCCGGACGTGGAAGTTGGGAACCCCGGTAATGAATCCTGACCGCTGGCAGCAGGTCTCGCAGCTCTATCACGCCGCCTTGCCACAGGACCCGCGCGAGCGAGGCCGGTTCCTCGCCCACGCGTGTCGTGGTGATGATGCCTTGCGGCGGGAAGTTGAATCCCTGCTCGCGCACGAAGGCACCGCCGAGGGATTCCTGGCAACCCCGGCGTTAGAGATGGCGGCGAAGGTCATGGCAGAGGATGCAGGCGGGCCGCTCACGGGCCGACAGATCGGCACCTTCCAGATTCAATGTGCACTCGGCGCCGGCGGAATGGGCGACGTGTATCAAGCCCGAGACCGCACGCTGAATCGTGACGTGGCCCTGAAGGTACTGCCGGAACACTTCGCGCTCGATGCGGATCGGTTGGCCCGTTTCAAGCGAGAAGCTCAGGTCCTCGCCTCGCTGAACCATCCCAACATTGCGGCCATCTACGGCCTGGAAGAATCTCATGGTGTGCGGGCGCTCGTGCTGGAGCTGGTCGAGGGACCGACGCTCGCCGATCGCATCGCGCACGGGCCGATTCCCGTCGACGAGGCGCTGCCGATCGCGCGGCAGATCGCGGAGGCGCTCGAAGCGGCCCACGAGCACGGGATCATCCACCGCGACCTGAAGCCGGCCAATATCAAGGTGCGCCCGGACGGCACCGTGAAGGTGTTGGACTTTGGTCTGGCGAAAGCGCTGCAACCAGCAGGGTCGTTGCCCGACGCGTCGGCGTCGCCCACGATCACGACACCGGCGAGGTTCGCAGGTCTTCCGCCGCGCAGGCGTGTCGCAGGAGACGCGCGACGCGGCCGCCTGCTAGAAGCGCCACTCGACCGGTCGCTCTGGCTGGTAGATACAGAACGTGCCCGTGCGCACCGCGTTTTCCAGGTGCCGCCCGAGCCGGGGATGGGCCTTGGCGATCTTCTTGACGCCACTGCGGATCCGCCACGTGACCGCGGACCGGGCCCGCTCGGCGGCGCTCCCCAGCGCGCGTGACCGTCCGCCGAGCCCCAGGGCACCCGACAACAGCTCGACGATCTGATCGAGCTCCTCACGCGCCCGTTCCGCCTGCGCGAGATCATGCGCGACCTCGGCCTGGTCGATGTCGTGCTGCAGTTCCCGGGCGCGTGCCTGAATCTCGCGGCGGGCTCGGTCATCGAGCTGCGGCGCGGTCCCGGTCGTGTCCGCCGGCCGGTCGGCCAACTCGAGGCAATGCACTTCGACTCCCGGTCGATCGAGCAACCGCGCCAGATCGCCAAAGCCCTTCTGATGCGTGAGCTGGACCGAGAGCCCGTCGAATTCCAGGCTCCACACCGCGCCCTCGCGGCGAAATCGCGCCACGTTGGGATCTTGGGCCAGAGGACGCGCAACGGCCTCGGGCCGGCGCTCATCGGGATCCTCTTCAAGCCCCGCGAGACGGAGACCCTGCGCGAGGCGATCGATATCCTGCGTTCGGCGAAAGGGGTTCACGTGCAACAACCATCGCAGCGGCTCGCCCGGATCCGGTGCACGTCCGTAGGTGATGCGATCGCCCAGCTGCGACAGGAACTCTTTCAGATAGAACCGCGCCCGCTCGAGGTCGCCGGCCAGCGCACACGAGGCCGCAAGGAAGGCCGGAATGTCGACGAACGTCGAGAGGGGCGTCTGTGATCCGGCTGCCAGGACCTCAGCGTCGCGCCCGAGGACGAAGAGGGCCAACCCTACGGGCGCGGTGTAGTACGGGGGAAAGCCCGGATGAAGCCGCATGGCCTTCGTGCCCAGCGCCAGCGCGGATTCACCATCGCCGAGATAGGCACGACACATCGCCCCGTGGACCAGCACGTCCGTGTCGTTCGGATTGAGGCTGAGGGCCCTGTCAACGTGAAACGCGGCTTCATCGAAGCGCCGCCGATACAGCAGAATCCGCCCCAGCACCACCTGGACCATCGGGTCGGCATCGTCCAGGGCCGCCGCGCGACGGGCGTGGTCGTACGCAAGGCGCTCGGTCTCATCCCACTTCTGCCACGCCTGACAGCTCCATTCGTTGAAGTGGGACAGCGAGAGGCCCGCGTACGCGCGCCCGTACGACGGATCGGCTTCGAGGGCGCGTTCGAAATAGCGGCGTGCCTCGGCGTCTGCCTCGACGGTCCCGCGCTTCAGACACTCGAAGCCCCGCAACCAGCAGTCGTAGGTGTCCAGGCTGGACAGCGGCGCTCGCTGGGCCACTCGCAACCGGGACCGGTCGACGCTGATCTTCAGCGCGCTGGCAACTTGTTCCGCAATCTGGTCCTGCACCGTGAACAGGGTCCCCGCGGTGACGTCGTGGCGATCGGCCCAGAGTTGGCGCCCCGTGTGGGTGTCGAGCAGTTGGACCGCAATGCGGATCACGTCGCCGGCTCGACGGACACTGCCGCGCAGGAGGTTGCAAGCGTTCGCCGTGGGGTCGCTGCCACTGCGTCCTGGCGATGCCGCCGCGAACGCCTGGGGGTACACGACTTCGATTGCCCCGAAGCGCGAAAGCGCGGAAGCGACGTCCTCCACGAATCCCAGCGCCAGCACGTCCTGCGAGGGATCGCCCGACAGGTTCTCAAACGGAGCCAGGGCGATGCTGGCAGCGATGGCAGACATAGAGGCCCCTAACAGCTAAACACCCCGATTTTACCCGGTCAGAACTCGATCTAAGAACGTGCGTGGTCTGGCGTCCCTACGGGCCGCGCAGATGGCGCTGACACACCAGGGATCACGGTTGGTCTTCTGATCGTCCCAACGACGGTGGCGCAGATGACGAAAAACCTTGGTATCGCCGATGGAATCAAGGCTTCCTCCCTTGGAGCCTGCCGAGGCAGATGTCGCGCCGGCCTGTGGCTTCGAGGATAACGCTCCCTTTGGTATCCGCCGCGCACTATCGTTCGCCGCCTTCGAACCACACACCAACCTGATCCTGAGGGCTAAGCGGAGTTGGAACGTGCTCCTATGCGCACTCGGCATCTTTCGTGGCTGGTTCTACAGGCCCGGCGGCAAATCCGAGTGCGCTGACGGCATGCTGTCAATTGCCTGACCACTGGCGGGGAGCGCCGGGCTCAGGAGTCGCGCTCATTCTGCACCCTGACATCATCGGGGATTCGGTCATCCGGAAACGCACGCCGCTATCGGATCGGCTTGGGACGAACGCGTATCAGAGAAACATCCTTCGACTCGCTCGCACACGGTGGAAACATGGCGGACAACTTGCAGCGATCGAACGTTACAGGACAACCGTAGATCACGCTGGATCGCGGCGGCATACGAGCCCACGCCCCAAGGATCTCACCGGCATCCTGTTCATCCTTTCAGAATCGTGCAGGACGGGATCTTCTCGGCGGCAACCAACGACGAATGTGGAGAGGACGGAGCAATGAAACGCAGACCCGTTCAATCGTGGAAATTTCTGTCGCTGCTCGTGCTGGTGACCTTTCCGACGGGGCTTCGTGCTCAACAGGACCAGGTCGCCGCACTGAGCCAGTCGCTGGCTGCGAACCAGAAGCAACTGCGGCAGTACAGGTGGGTCGAGACGACTGTCATCAGCATGAAAGGCGAGGAGAAGTCACGCATCCAGAAGCAGGGCTTCTATGGACCTGATGGGAAAATCCAGAAGCAGCAACTGAGCGCGCCGCCGCCCCCCAGGAGCCGGCGCCGGGCGGCCTGAAAGGGAAGGCAATCGCGAAGAAAAAGGAAGAGATCACGGCCACGATGAAACAGGCGGTGGCTCTGGTCCAGTCATACGTGCCGCCTGATTCCCAGCGCATTCAGGCAACGAAGGCCACCGGCAATCTCGCGAAGAGCCCAGCGGCTCCGGATTCGGTCCGACTGGACCTTCGCAACTACTTGAAGGGCGGCGACACCTTCAGTCTCGGCCTGGATACCACTCGTAACGCGCTCCAGACAATCAGCGTGAAGTCCTACCTTGCGTCCGAGAAGGAGGCGGTCACCCTGGAGGTGACCTTTGCCCGCCTCCGCGATGGGCTCTCGTACCCGGGCAACGTCGCGCTGAGCGTGCCCGAAGAGAAGATCCAGGTTGTGATCCAGAACTCCAACTACCAGCGAGTTGCGCCCGCCGCGCCGGCGCCCGCGCAGCAGGGTGCGGCCGCGACCGCCAAGCCCGCAGCCGTTTCGACGACCGCCATGGACAACCTGCTTGCACCGATCGCGCTCTACCCGGATGCTCTGGTTGCGCAAATCCTGGAGGCGTCGAAGGATTTCGCCGCTGTGCAGAAGTTCGCCGGCTGGCTGAAGAGCAACAGTTCCCTCAAGGGAACCGAACTCCAGGATGCCGCGCAAAAGGCCGTGCGCCCCCGGCGCGTAACACCTTGATGGCGACCAGCCGATCGAGCTGGTCATCGTGGCCCAGATAGACCGCGCCGAAGCCGCCGGTCCCCAGCAGACGCCGCACCGCATAGCGGCCTAGACTCGGCGGGATGGAAATAGTTTCAGCGCTGGGCGCGTGACGTCGTGGTTCGCGCGGTTCCTTCGTGAATTGCGTGCCCGGTTGGCTCTCGTTCTCAAGCCTCGCCTCAGTGTCGGCCGAGCGCAGCGAACCGGCCGCAATCGCCGGCCTACGGGCGGCAAGACCACTGGCCGACGCGCGCTGCCCTTTCTTGAACCACTTCACCGGCGGCCCCTGCCATCCTTTGCCCCCAAGACAACGAAAGAGCCACACACCAGGAAATGAAGGTGAACCGCTTTCAGCCGCCATGGACCATGGAGATCCGCGTCGTCTACGGGTTTTCGTCATCCGCGTGACTGGTGAATCGAGTTGAGATCCGTCGTCGGCCTGGATCCAGCGAGCATCCACTTGACCGCGTCCGGCCGTCGTTCCGAATAGGACCCTCGGCGCGTGGTGCAGAAAGGGAGCCAGTCAAGGGCTGGGGAGCATTCGTGAGACTGCCAGGAATCCTAAGGAATCGTGGCGTTGGGCCCCATGGTTGACGCTGAGGCGGCCGGGTTCACCACATGCCGTCGATAGCTTCTCCGGCGCGTTGTGAAGCGGCGTGCGGTCGGTTCCGGACGGTCCGATCTGCGGTGTTGACTGAAAAGACTGAACAAGACGTCATCGTGCAACGTGTTGTCGACTGGCCGGCTGGTCGGCCTTGGCTGCAGCCCTTGGTCCTCGGCACGACGAGGACGTTCGTCGGACGACAGGAGTGTGTAACGGGAGACCAACCCAGAACGATGATCACCATGGTCATGCCACTCGGGGTGGCAACAGGTACAGCGTCATGGCGAAGATCGCATAGACCATCAGCAGCAGGACACCCACGAACCACGCCGAGCGGCCGCTGTTGGTCACCAACGAGGCGGCCATCGTGGCGATGAACATCATCACTACTGCACCAGGCCAGAACTGCAAGTCCATCGGCGTCGGCCCGATCAGATAGCTCAGGAGCACAAGCACGGGCGCGACGAAGAGCGCGATTTGGGACGCGCTGCCCAGCGCCACGCCGACGCTCAAGTCCAGCCGGTTCTTGCGCGCTCCCGAAAACGCCGAGGCCATTTCCGCCGCGGCGCCGACCAGCGCCACGACGATGAAACCCACGAACGCCGGGCTCATCCCGAAGGCCTCCGCCGCCTTCTGCACCGACTCGACAAACCCCTCGCTCACCCTGGCCACCAGTACCGTGACGCCGGCCAGCGTCGCCAGGGCCAGACCCATCGGCCACGGCGCGTGGCCGGCCTCGCCGGATTCCGCGCTGGCGAACAGCTCGGGGTGCGTCTTCAGCGAAAAGAGCATGCCCAACGCGTAGGCGATGATGAGCAGGACCGACAAACCTACGCTCAACCGCTGGGTGAACGCAGCCCCCGCTACCGAGTCGGCTTGAGAAACCGCCGAGGGAATCAACAAGGCAACCGTTGCCAGGAACAGCAGGCCCGCTTGCATGCGGGCGCTGATCCGGTTGAATTCCTGGACATGATATTTGAGTCCGCCGAGGAGAAGGGACGCGCCCAGCATAAACAACGTGTTGGTGACGATCGCGCCGGCAAGGGACGCCTTTACCAGCACATATTGCCCGGCGCGCAAGGCGGTGAGCGCAATGACCAGTTCCGTCAGATTCCCCAGCGTGGCATTGAGCAGGCCACCGACCGCATCCCCCGTCTTGGCCGCCACGGATTCGGTGGCGTGACTGAGCAGGGCAGCCAGCGGCACGATGGCCAGGACGGACAGTACGAAGAGCAGCGTGTGCGCGTCATGCGTGAGTTGTTCGACCGCGAATACCACGGGCACGAAGGCCAGCAGCCAGAGCAGTTTGTTGTGCTGGATTTCTGTGAGCAGGGGGTTCATGGGTCAGTCCGTGTTCGGATGCGGATTTGGCGCGATAAATGTGCTGACAACGGCGAAGAACAATCCGTGGACAGTCCGCACATCAGGGTGCCGGTCAATCCCTCCACCGGCCGAGTAGCCGCCACTCTCGCGGCAGCACCAAATCACCGTAACCCAGCGTGGTGTAGTGGTCGTGGGTGAAATACTCCCACGCATTACCGTTGGCGCTGTAGTCTCGCGCAGCGTTCCCCATTGGCGCGTTCGCTCAGATACGGTCCCCATTTTCCCAGGACGCCTTCAGCTCGCGGGCCTCTTCGAGTCGGAGACGTTCAGTCGCGTGGCCCTGCGCCCGCGCGTACAGCCCGTCGGAAGTGACAATGAGGAACCTCGCGTTCACGAGAGCATCCAGCAGGCAGGCGCACGTCGGGTGGTCGAGGTGCCAGAACCGCGCCACCTGGGCGAAGGTGAGACGGAGCCCGGGCATCTCGAGATACTCACTTCGAACACGTAGGAGCCAGTCGTCAATCACGATCTGGTCCGTATATGAGACGTTCTCCCTTGATGTGATTCTGCGGAGTTCAGTGTTGCTCATCGATGAGCACTCTAGCGAGGCGTGGACCTCGCCGTCTACTGCCCATTGGGGAAGGTCGGCGCGGATGCCGTGAAGAGGCCCGCGTCGTCAGACAGCGACCGACGCATCACGCGGCAGGCCACCAAAAGTTGCAGATATTGGGCTGTGGCGAATCCTTGTCCAGCGACCGATGCGTGCGCGACTGGTGGCAATAGGGCAGGTACCGGTCAACAACCGAGACAATCCGGCTTCATTCACGACGATCACGTGGGCGCGATTCCTGCATTGAGCAACCTGGATGATGGACCTGGGACGTCCCCAACTGACAGGGTTGGAGATGCTGAGCGTCCCGGCAGGATCGACGGCGCGATGCGGTCAAGTGACGAATCGTTCTGGGGCTGGCTCTCCTCATCGGCTTCCGTCGGGGCGGACGCGCGCGTAGACCGCCCATCACCCTTACCGGCACACACATAAACCGTACCGGCTGTGTCGGAGGCGGTGGCGGTTCAAACAAGTTGCGAAGGCTGGCACGCGGATGTGCACTCGGGTGTCGACGCACGCTTGAGTTGTCAATTGACGGAGTATTCTCGCCGTGGAACAATCCGACCTCTGACAAAGGGGAGGCGATAACACGATAAGCACATAAGGAGACTGCCAGTGAAAACCATCACGCTATCATTTGCCGTGCTGCTCGCCACGGCCTTGGTCCTTGTCACTAGGCCCTCCAATGCTCAGGACAAGGGCAAGACGGCGGCTGCTGAACTCACCAGCCAGTCGCAAGCAGCGCTGACGCGACTTGACGCGAGCGCTCCGCTGGCGAAGACCCTGGAGTCCAAGGCGTACGCCGTTCTGGTATTTCCCGAAATCACCAAAGCCGGGCTTGGCATCGGTGGTCAGTACGGAGAGGGAACACTCCTCAAGGCGGGAAAAGCGGCCGCCTACTACAAGACGACCGGCGCCTCGTTCGGCCTCCAGGCTGGCGGGCAGCAATACGGCTACGCGATGTTCTTCATGAACGAGAAGGCTCTCTCGCAGCTCGACAACGCGAAAGGGTTCGAGGTGGGGGTCGGACCGAGCGTCGTGATGGTCGATGAGGGCATGGCGAAAACCACGACCACGACCACGCTCAAAGACGACATCTACGCGTTTGTCTTTGGCCAAAAGGGGCTGATGGCAGGTCTTGGGATCCAGGGCAACAAGATCTCGAGAATCCAACCGAAGTAGCGTGGAGCGGCGGCTCACTTCTGACGTCACGCTTTTTACGTTGTAGCGTCTCACGACGGCGGTAACACTCCAGCTCTCGTCTTTTCCACGAGGCGTTCGAATCCAACCCCTTCGAGAATGCGAACGGACTCGTCCGCTGCTCTTCACTCTTCGATTGGTTGAACCAAACGGCAGGTACATGTCTTGCTCTTCCTCGGGTCGTCCGCACGCAGATCGCAAGTTTTATCAGGAATCTGTGCGCGAGCCCACGTGTACCCGGAGGCGCATCCAACATGTCGTGGCCGATTCCAAGGTACCCGGGGCGTAGTCGGAGGAGCAGGCGGCGACCACGTACTGCGATTCCAAGACTCCGCGCGGGCGAGCGGGGTCGAATCGGATATACCGGACACGTGGCCTGCAGCTCCTGAAATCGACGCGTGAATGCGTTTCTTCACGGAGCAAAACGATGAGACTTACCACGCTCCTGGCCGCAACGTGCTGCATCCTCGCGCTAGCCGGATGTGGGACAAGCCAGTCATCGCCGCCAGCTGGAGGTACCCCGTCGGCCGATGCGGCCGGCGCCCCGAAGCCGGCTACCGAAGCCACCCGACCCGCCAGCGACGACGAATTGAAGAGCCTGCCGTCCTCCGACAAGGTCGACGTCGAGGAGGCCAAGCGCGGCCTCGTCGCCGGGTCCGAAACACCGACCATCAAGGACGCCAGCGGCTCGACACCTCCGCTGACACCTGCTGAACGCCTGACGGATCAGGAGATCAGGGCTCTACTCGGGAGCATCGAGAACAAGCGTTCGACATTTGAAGCCGCCCTTGACGACAAGCTGAAGAACTCGACCATCAAGGCCGAACGCGGTGAGGTCAAAACCAACGAGTTCTTCGACGACTTGCAGGATCAGGTTGAGCGTGCCCGTGAGAGATTCTCTTCGAACTACTCGGCCAGCAGTGAGGTGCTGTCGCTTCTACAGTTCGCCACGCGGCTCGACGCGTGGGCATCCACGCAACCAGCAGGGTTCCCTGGATCCCGGGAGTGGGGCGTGCTCGCGACCGACTTTCGGCGCCTCGCGGTGGTGTACAACTCGGCCCTGCTCAGGCCCGGACAACAGGCGCTTGGCGCACAAGCCAGGCGGATCAACGACGCCGAGCTCGTGACCGTCGCCGCAAATGTCGAAAAGAACATGGATGCCTTTCGAACTGCCTACGAGAGCGCGCTGGCCGCAAATACAAACCTAACATCTGCGAGCCGTCAGACTGCGATTCAGAACGTCGACGCAATGAAGAACAGCGCGCGGGCGCTCCACGCCGCGCTGGGGAACAAGCAGAAGGGCGTAGCGGAGGCGGACGCGCTGTTGAAGGGGAGTGCGGTCATGATCGACGCGACGCTCAAGCTCCCACCAAACTCCCCGGCGGCTGCGGCGTGGGCTCCGGTTCGCGAGGAGCTGTCAAAAGTCGCGTTGGCCTATGAAGTCACCCCATCGCGTTGACAAGGAGTCTGAGTTGGGACCGCTCAAAACCGCTCGTTCGGCGATCGTCGGTCGCAGCACTCGATGATCTCGATCCCAGCTCGAGACACCCTCGCTGACGGGTGCGAAGGTGCCGTAACTTCAGCGTGAGGATTTTGCGAGCGAACGCGCGCTTGAGCTCGTCAGGAGCGTCCGCGTCATTCGCTGAGCCCACCCCCCTTCCACCCAACTGCCCGGGCGAGGCTTGGAAGTTGGGAATTGATGCCGGGAGCTGGGTATTTGAGGCTCACTGCCCAATCTGGACGGTCGACGTGACGCACGGCAGTTGTTGGTCTCGCTGCTTTCGAGGCGCCTCGCCAGATCATCAGCGCAGGACAACAGGAGTATACGCCAGACGCGGTGGTCGTCTGGACCGTCACTGTTCTCCCGCCGGTCAACATGGCTCCGGGACCGAGAATGGGAATGCCCCTGGTGCCCGTGAGCAGCACATCGCCGGAGTTCTTCATCGCATCAAGTGAGAGGTAGGGTCAAGAGCCTCCGAACGGCGCGGTGGCAGTTGGGCTTCTGCCCTTCACGACCAACCGAATGGCCGGACGCGTCTTCTCTTTCGTCGAGGAACAAGCGTGCTGTCGCATTCGAACGGTTAATGCTGTCCGACTACTACTTCGTGGAGATCGGAATGCTGGCGTGTATCAAGAAGCGTTGTGAAAGGGTAATCCAGAAAGATCGAGAATCCACGCGCCCTGCCCGTGAAGCGGGTCGCGCCCGGAGTCCCTGCCGTGAGCGGTGAAGCGCATCCGATGGTCATCCGTTACGGCCGTGCACGGCCTTATCCACTTGATGGGGTTCGCGAAGGCATTTGGCTACGCCAAGCTGCCGCAATTGACCCAGCCCGTCTCGCGTGAGATCGGCCTGCTGTGGTTGGCGGCGGGACTTCTGGTTGTTGCCAGCGCCGTGATGATCGTCGCGCGACCGCGCGGTTTTGGATCGTCGGCGCCGTCGCGCTCGTGGTGTCGCAGGCGGTCATCCTGTCGGCGTGGCGCGATGCGTGGGCGGGGACGGTCGTGAACGTCCTTCTCTTGCTGGCGGTGGCGCATGCGTGGTTCACCGCAAGGGCCGACGAGCTTCCGGGCACAGTTCGAACGGGACGTCGCGGCGGGCCTCGCGCGGCCGGTCGAGACGCACGTGGTGACAGAGGCCGACCTCACAGGGCTTCCCGAGCCGGTGCGGCGCTATCTGCGTGCGACGGGCGTCGTGGGCCAGCCCAGGGTTTGGAACTACCGGCTCCGTTTTCGCGGGCGCATTCGTGGCGCGCCCGGCGCACGGTGGATGCCATTCGAGGCCGACCAGCAAAGCTTCGCCGACCAGCCCGCACGGCTCTTTCTGATGCGAGCGCGCATGGTCGCGCTACCTGTCGAGGCGTTCCATCGCCTCATCGGCGGACGCGCCACGATGCAAGTGAAGATCGCAGGTGCGATTCCGATGGTCGACGCCCGCGGCGACGTGATGGACCAATCGGAGGCCGTGACGCTCTTCAACGACATGTGCCTCCTCGCACCCGGTACACTGCTCGACCCGGGGATTGGGTGGGAGCAAGTCGATGCGCATACGGTGCGAGCGCGATTTGCTCATGGCGGGCATACGATTTCGGCGACGTTGCTGTTCGGCGATGATGGCCTGCTCACCAACTTCATTTCCGATGACCGTTCGCGGTCGTCGCCTGACGGCAAGGTGTTCACGCGCCTGCGCTTCTCCACCCCCGTCCGCGACTATCGCGACTTCGGGTCCGTGCGTCTCGCAGGACATGGCGAGGCGCGATGGACGTTACCGGAAGGGGAGTTCAGCTACGGGGAGTTCGACCTTCAGGATGTGGCGTACAACGTGGCGAGATAGAGCTATCGGCGACGAATGCGCCTCCACGGCGTGTGCTCGGCAACCCGTTGACGATTGCGATTGCTTCCGCCAGCTCCTCTTGGATACCCATCACCCCCCTCCTGAATCAAGGGTGCATGGCATACGCCTCTCGGGCTCAGGTGGCTACGTGTACCAGCTCTGAAGGGCCCGAATGTAGTTCGCCCGTTCGAACGCGGACGGGTCGGCTGTCCGCTCGAGGCTGCAGCGTCCACGGACCTCGCTCAGACTCGCCAGTTGCTGCCACGCCATCCAGTGCTCGAGGCCCTCCCGCATGGCCGATAGATAGCCGGGCCCGTGCCGCAGAATCGCCGATACCATCTGCACCACGTCGGCCCCGGCCAGCAGTGCCTTGATGCCGTCGGTGGGGGTCGCGACGCCACCGGTGACGGCGAGCGACGGGCGCACGCGCCCGTAGAGAATCGCCAGCCATCGCAGGCGCAGGAGGAGTTCGGCGCTGGTCGACAGTTCCACATGGGCCGACGCGGTCATCGTCTTGGTGTCGATATCCGGTTGGTAGAAGCGGTTGAACAGGACGAGTCCGTCGGCGCCCGCGGCGTCCAGCCGCTGCGCCACGTTGCCGAATGCGGCGAAGAATGGCGAGACCTTGACGGCGATCGGAATTTTCAGCACGCGCTTCAACTCCATCACGCTGTGGCACAACTGGTGCTCGACGGCGGCGCTCGGCATGGAGAGATCGGTGACCACCTCGTACAGGTTCAGTTCCAGTGCGTCAGCGCCCGCCTGTTCGATGATGCTGGAGAACTTCAGCCACCATTCGGCCGACGTGCCATTGAGCGATGCGATGACCGGTATCTTGACCGCCTGTTTCGCGCGACTCACGTGTAGGGCGTATTCGTCCGGTCCCTGCGGGTATTCGTGGCTGGCCGGAAACGGAGCCAAGCGCTCGGCGAACTGCGGTTCCAATGGATCCATGTGCCGAATCCGTCCCCGCGCGCTCATCGTGATCTGTTCCTCGAACAGCGAGTGAAGCACGATCGCGGCGCTGCCCGCATCCTCGAGCCGCTTGATCGTGTCAAGGTGCCAGGCGAGTGGTGACGCCCCGACCATGAACGGATGGCGCAGGCGGAGACCCAGATAGGAGGTGGTCGTATCCATGGCTTACCTCTGACAATCTCGGGAGGCATGCTGCATGCCATCCATCCCCTCAAGCGTGGAGGTGGCGGAAATCGGGTGGCGTAGCCGGTTCGAACGCGCGCCTGGCAGCGGCAGACCGATCACACAACCGATGCGATCAACGCACCGGCGCCGTAGGCGGCGGCCGCGACCACCAGACCGAGCACCAGCATCTCGAGCCCCGCCGCCCACCAACGGTCGACGGTCACGCTCGTACGCGCCGCGCCAACGGCGAACAGCGCCGTCAGCGTGGCGCCGGCAGACCAGCTCAGGCCGTCCTCGCGTAAGGCGGGCACCACGTACGGGCACCAGCGGTACCGATCCTGCCACAACAAAGGCGATGAACGTCGCGCAGGCATGCCTCACCGGATGCGACTCTTCTTCCGGCAGGTTGTCCGCCGCGCGGGCGCTCTCGTGCGCGCGGATCGACAGAAAGTTCCCGACGGCCATCGACAACCCGTCCGCGGCGAGATTGGCGGCGCCCACAATTAACACGGCCGACTGCGACAGCGCTCCCCCAGCCACGCCCGCGACTACGGCGAACGTCGTGATGATGCCGTCGTTGGCGCCGTACACCAGGTCCTTGATGTAATGTCGCGCGATACCCGTGGCGCCGTGCGGTTCGACGTGAATCGACCGCCGCGCCACAGATCGTCTGGTCGATGGCTCCATGTTGCGTTCCGTTCAGCCCTGCATTGACAAGGGAACCTATTTGATCTGAATCGACTCGATAAACGCGACGACGTTCTCGATACGCAGCTTCGTTCGCGCATCCGATGGATCAAGGGAACGAAAGACGGGACCCCAGACCGGCATGTCGCTCGGGCCGTGTGCCGTCGTCGTCCGTCCCGTACCCGTGACGAACGACGTGATCTCGGCGCGAGGGAAGGCGCCGCCGTTGCGTCTTGACAGTGTCGTGAGATCCGGGGTCGTCGCCTTCAGCGCGGCGGCGATCGGGCCATCGCCCTTGCCGCCGCGACCGTGGCACGGCGCGCAGTAAAAATCGAACGAATCCGCCCCGGCGATCGAGTCGATGCTCAACGCTGGAGGCGCTCCCTGCCCTTTGCGCTGGGCGGCTGACGCGAAGGCGATGCCGATGGTGAGAACGCAGCCGATCGTTACCGCGAGCTTCATAGAGTCTCCTGGGCCTACCTATTCCTTAACACCGCAGCTCTCAGCGCAGCCGGGTCGTGCCGCTGGCAACTCGCGACCGGGCGGTGGTGGTGACCATGGCAGCATTGCCCGCGATTGTCGGCCAAACGCTGAAAGCCTGGCGACCGAGGGGTACCACCGCCGGCGCGATGGCGGACGAGGTCTCGGCTACTCGACATGGGGGTGGACGATCCCCTCGGTCGGGAGGTCTGGCTTGAACTGCTTATGACAGCTCTCACAGACGTCCACGAGCTGGCCGTTGGCCTTGACGAGCGCCTCGAGACTCTTGGCACGTGCCGCGCTCAGAGCCGCCAGTCCCACGTCATTTAGCTGGCCGGAGTACTTCTTCCAGTCTGCCGATTGTGTCCACCCCGGGTCAGCGTTTCCAGTTCCGCCGACCGAGATCAAGGTTCCTGCTCCTGCCAGCTGAGTCGCGTGGTGCTCGATTTCTCGCCATCCCTTGTCATCCTTGGGCGTTCCACCTTCTTTTTCGATGTTCCACAGCTCGTGGCTGGCGTGGTCGACCAGAGCGACCATCAGCGCATTGATGCTTACGACGGGCGCGACTGTTGGGGTCTGAGAGCTCGCTTGTTGAACGGCTGGCGATCGCTCAACGCTTGTATTGCACGCGTAGATCAGCAACGCACTCGCAACAATGAACAGACCAAATGTCCGGCTTCGGCTTCCCTTGAGCGGCATCACCTTCTCCTCCTTGTCAGTATGCGGAGCGACCGACCGGAGGATTACTCCCTCGAGCGGCTTCCGACGTGGTCTCGCGCAGAACGGCGGCAGGTGATGCAATGGCCGTACCCGTAAGGCGCCGGATGATAGGTCGACAAACCACGGTTCCCACAGCCGAATGTGGCAGAACAAGCCCGGAATCTTCCGCGATCCCGTGTGGAATATCCCGCACGACATCACTTCACGAAGCGCGGCTCGTCGTCCGGGTGAGGCGCCGCCGTCGACGTGTCGCCGCCGACGGTCAGGTCGTGCCGCGATCGCACGGCGTTTTGTAACCATCAACAACGTCGCCATCTGTTCGAATCGGCAAGCGATCTTCATCCAACTTGGAATCGTCTACCTCCGCGATCCAGCGCGGACAATCCGCAGTCGCGGGTGCTTGGGATGGTGCGTGTCAGCGACCCCGGCCGGTGGTCACCGATTTGCTCTTGGTCAGGTATGCGATCGGCACTTCGTTCGTTCCGCGAAAGACAACGTCTCGTGCGCGAGCGCTGAAGGGAGAAAGATCATGAAGCATTCACCGGTAGTTCTCAGCGCGATGTTCGTCGCGATCTTCGCCGGCCTGCCGTCTCAGGTTCATGCGCGGCAGGCACCGCCACTAGTCCCGACCCCGCACCAGGCCGAAGAAGGAGTCGCAGCCGCACCAGGCGCGAGCACGTCAGAAGCCTGTCAGCACAAGACGGGGATGATGAGCGAGATGAACGCGGCTGATGCGACCCTGGACGAACTGGTTCAGACCATGAATGCGGCAAAGGGAGCGGAGAAGGCCGATGCGATCGCGGCTGTGGTGACCGCTCTGGTGAAGGAGCAAGCTGCGATGCGTGCCTCGATGGCCATGAAGATGAAGATGATGTCCATGGCGGACAAGATGAGCGTCATCGGAGATACGGCGACAGGCAAGCCCAAACCTTAGTGGGGCGTGTTCAGACGATCCTTCGAATAGGCAAGAATCCCCCGAACCGACCCCAGCGAGCCTGGCCGTTCAAACATGCACGCGGGTTGAGGCCGCTCCCCCAGCGCGCCTCAACAGTCTTACGGGATGAAGCCCGAGCCCCACCGTCTGTCAATGAGCGCCGAACCGTCGTTGACCAGCGACCTTGATCCGCGCGTCCACAACGCGGCACCCCTGGCCCGGGGGCAGCGCGATCACCGGGTTCAGATCGAGCTCGGCGATTTCCGGCACCTCCTCGGCGAGACGTGACACACGCAGCAGGACGTCGCGCAGGGCGTCGATGTCCGCCGGTGGGCGCCCACGGTGCCCTTTCAGCAGCGCCACGCCCCGAATCTCGTGCAGGAGCTCGTCGGCATCGCGGTCGCTCAGCGGCGCCACACGGAACCGCACGTCCCCGAACGCTTCCACGTTGATGCCGCCGAGGCCGAACGCCACGAGCGGGCCGAACACCGGATCGTGGGCGATGCCCACGAGTGTTTCGACGCCGCCCCTGATCATGGGTTGGATCACGACACCGTCGACGCCGTCCGCCCCCACCGCCTGCGAGGCGAGGGCGAGGATGTCGGTAAACGCCAGCCGGATCTCCTGAGGTGTCGTCAGGTTCAACCGTACGACGCCGAGCTCGGTCTTGTGCGACACCTTCGTGGACGCAAGCTTGGCGGCGACGGGGAGCCCGATGACCGACGCGAAGGCGACGGCCTCGTCGGCCGTTCGGGCGAGGCTCCTCACGGCCGCGGGCAGGGTGAACGCATGGAGGACGTCCCAGGTCTCCTGATCGGTCAGCCAGGTGTCGCCTCGGGCGGCAAGGGCGCTCCGGCAGATCGCGCGCGCATCCTCCACGTGCATGTCGTCGAATCCCCAGAACAGGCCCGCCGGCTGCGACCGCCAGGTCGCGTACGCGCTCACCTTGCCCAGCGCCCTGACGGCGTTTTCCGGGAACGTGTATGTCGGAATCCGTTCGGCGTCGGCGTGCAGGGAGACCCGGTCTGGGGCTTCGGCCATGACACACGCGAGAATCGGCTTGGTCGTCGCGCCAGCTGCACGCGCTCGCGCGACGGCCTCCTGAAGGGCTTCGATGATCTGGTGTGAATACGACGGATCGACCGGGGTGACGATGACGAGAAGCGCATCGTTATCGTCTGCGGCCAGCACCGCTTCGATGGCGGAGCGGTATTCGGCGGGCCCCGCGGAGGCGACCATGTCCACCGGGTTGGCGACGCTCGCGGTCGCCGGGAGGAACGCTTGCAGTCGCGCACGCGTGTGAGGGGAGAATTCAGCGACCGCGAGGCCGGCCGCCTCGCACGCGTCAACCGCGAGAATCCCAGGCCCGCCCGCGTTGGTGATCACAGCGATGCGGTTGCCCGCCGGGAGCGGCTGCGCATCGAGCAACGCCGCAATATCGAACATCTCGTCGATCGTCTCGGCGCGGATGACACCCGACTGGTGGAAGAGCGCGTCGACGGCGGTGTCGCGGGCGGCGAGGGCCGCCGTGTGGCTGCCGGCCGCGCGCGATCCGGCGGCGGTGCGTCCGGCTTTCAGGGCGACGATCGGCTTCTGCCGCGCGACGCGCCTGGCGATGCGGGTGAATCGACGCGGGTTCCCGAACGATTCGAGGTACAGGAGGATGACGCGGGTCTGCGGGTCTTCTTCCCAGTACTCGAGGAGATCGTTGCCCGACACGTCCGCCTTGTTACCGACGCTCACGAACGTAGAGAGGCCCATATGACGCTGGGCAGCCAGGCCCAGAATCGCGATGCCTAGGGCACCACTCTGCGACGAGAGCGCCACGTGTCCTCCGGGCGGAAAGACCGGTGAAAACGATGCGTTCAGTCGTACGTCGGCACTCATGTTGAGCAGCCCCATGCAGTTGGGGCCGACCATCCGCATCCCGTACCCACGCGCCTTCTCGACGAGGGCATTCTGCCGCGTGCGCCCCTCGCCGCCCGTCTCCGCGAAGCCGGCCGTAATCACCACGAGCGCCTTGACGCCGGCCGCGGCGCAATCGTCGACCGCGGACAGGACGGCATCCGGCGGGACGGCGATGACCGCGAGATCGACGTCCGCTGGCAACTCACGCCCGGAGCGGAAGGCCGGACGTCCAGCGATCTCCGCGGCTGAGGGATTCACGGGGTACACCGGGCCAAGGAATCCGCCCGCTGTCAGCGCCTGAAGGATTCGGCCGCTCATCTTGCCCGGGTCGCGCGACGCGCCGATGACGGCGACGGCGCGCGGTATCAGCATCGGTCGAAGCGATGCCACGGTCGCCAGCCGTCGCCGACGCTCCGCTGTCGCGACACCCTCGGCCGTCGGCGTGAGCGACAACTGGACGTCAACGGTGCCCGCCGCGGACCGGGACCGAATTTCAAAGCCCGAGTCGCGGAAGACCTCGCGCATCGCCACGTTGTCGCCCAGCGTCGTCGCGTGGAACCGGCGGAAGCCGTAGGACGCCGCGTGGGCGGCCAGCCGCTCGAGGAGAAGCGTGCTGATCCCTTTGCCCTGAAAGCGGTCGTCCACGGCGAATGCCACTTCGGCGGCGGCATCCGTCAGCCCGATGTATGACGCGACGGCGATGATCCGGTCGTCGCCACCGTGACGGCGGCAGGCCACGAGCGTGAGTGCGCGCCCGTCTTTAGGTGATTCGGCCCACCGGTCAATAATCGTCTGGGACGGCTCGCTCATGGTGAAGAACCGGTTCCAGCGCGACTCCGCCGAAAGGTCGCGGAAGAAGCGGCGCAACTCGTCACGGTCCGCGGCTCCGGCGATCCGGACACTGGCCACGGTCCCGTCCCGGAGCACCAGGCGGGGGATGTCCAGATCGTCGGTCGCCGGAGGCGGTGCCGGTATCGTTCGCATCGCTCAGGTCCTGGCGACCGCGACGAGCGCGTCCGGCACGAGGAACTCGTGCTCGGGATGTCGCACCGTCAACACAGGGCACGGCGCCATGCGGACGACGCGTTCCGCCACGCTGCCCATCAGCAGGTGGGCGAGCGCGCGGCGCCCATGCGTCCCCATCACGATGATGTCGACGGTATGCGCCTTCGCATACTCGACGATGGCCTCGGCGGTGCCGAGCGCGGTGAGCACAACCGGCCTGGCCTTGAGCATCGTCCGGTCCTCGTCGGTGACGAGTCCCTCCAGGCGTTTCCGCGCCGCGTTCTCGACATCGGTCTGCATTTGGGGAAGAACCACCATCGAGCCGTCGTCCCGGTAACGGGCGAAGAGGTTCTCCGCGACATGCAGAACGTGCAGCTTCGCGCCGTACGTGCGCGCCAAATCGCGGCCATAGTTCAATGCCGCATCAGACGCCTCCTCGAAGTCAGTGGCAACGAGAATGTTCTTGAGCAGGATCATGATCGCACCTCGCTCAGGCGAAGAGCAGGGTGCATGCCAGCGAGTCGCGCGTCCGAAATGGCAATCTTGCAAGACGCTTTTCACCATCTGCCGGCAATCCGGCGGTACGTGATCGCGACGGCCATGGAAATTCTCGCGGTGGCTCGGAAATTTCCAACGGTGGCCGCCAATGTGCGTCTGATACATCGCCAGAAGATCAAGAAAATCAGCCGCCGCCTGCGGCATCAGCCTTGCGGTTCAATGGCTCGAACGAGAGGGATTCCCGTAACGGTGAGCTGGCACATCAGCGCGAGCAAGGAGTGTTTCATGAAGACCATGAAGGCGTCGTATTCAAGGGAAAGGACCACATTGCGGTCGGGGAGGTGCCCAGACCCGCACCTCGCGCCGGCGAGGCCGTCATTCGCATCACCACGACAACGATCTGCGGCACCGACGTTCACATCGTGCGGGGCGAGTACCCGCGCTTCCGCCAGTTCCATCCGCTCCACCGGCCGAGTTCGGTGGGCCCGGCGACCGCTGGTCGCCCGAGACCTTGCTTGTCGCCGCCTTGGCGGACGGCTTCGTGCTGACGTTTCGCGCACGGGCGGTGATCGCGAAGCTGCCGTGGACGTCCCTGGCCTGTGACGGTCGTGGGCACGTTGGATCGCGTGAACAACGTGACTCGCTTCACGGCGTTCCACCTCCGGGCACGACTCCAGGTGCCGGACGGGACGACGGAGGTGCAGGCGCAACGCGTGATCGCAAAGGCGGAGCAGACCTGTCTTGTCGCGAACTCGTTGAATGCGGTCGTTCACCTTGAGGGGACCGTGGAAGTAGAAAGAACAGCCGCTTGAGCGGGTCGAAGTATTCGGAGTGAGCGTCGCAAGGCGCGGGAGGGATCATCATGTCTGAAGATTCTGGGGTTCACCCCATGGAAGACCCGAACGGACATCTGGAACAGGCGTTTATTGACGAGTACCTGCGTCTCCAAGGTCATGAGCCGGAAGCCGTGCGCCTTCTGCCTCCGGATCAGGCGAAGGCGTTGCTCGAGGCCGCGTCGACGTATGCCGCGGGGAGACTGACCGAGTTTGAAGCCAGGGCTCACTACGTGCATGAGATCCACACGAGGGAGTGACGACATGCTCACCAGCGCGCCGGCGTCGCTGCGCATCCTGATCGTTGACGACGAGGCGCTGATCCGGTGGTCGCTTCTCGAGACGCTTTCGGGTTTCGGACATGTGGTCGTCGAAGCAGGTGACGCGGCCGGGGTGCTCCAAGCCGTAACAGCTGCCGCCGTGCCTTTCGATGTCGTGCTGCTCGATTTCCGCCTGCCCGATTCCAACGACCTGGCGTTGTTGTCCCGGCTGCGGCGGCTCGCGCCGGCGACACGGATCATTCTCATGACCGCTTACGGCACATCGGAGATCGTGCAGGCCGCGCTGGATCTCGGCGTCTATCGCGTCATCAGCAAGCCGTTCGACATGAACGATCTGGCACCGCTGGTTGAGCAGGCCTACGCCTCGCGCGCCTGACGCCTTCCCCCCGGGGAACTTTCCCGCAAACGGCTGCGCAATAATCCCCGCCCACGGTGGCCAGCGGTGATGCCCGCTGTCGATATTTCGCAAATCCGGCGGAAATCCGTCAACCGCGGGGCTGGCACAGCCGTTGCCCTCTTTGTCGGCATTCCGACTCACGAAGAACTGGCGAGGAGGCATCGAATGGTCACCAGGGAACGCGTAGAAGCTGTGCTCGAGCGAGTGCGGCCGTTCATGCAGGCGGATGGCGGCGATATCCAACTCCTCGACGTCGTGGGGAATTGCGCGCGGATTCGCCTTACCGGTATGTGCGTCGGCTGCCCGAGCGCTCACATGACGCTACATCTGGGCGTGGAGTCGGCGCTGCGCGACGAGATGCCGGACTTCGACACACTCCACATCAATTGAGGCCCGAGCCATGACCCCGAATCTCCCGATCTCCAGCGACACGGTCGTCGTCGGCCGCAGCGCCAAGATGCGCGCCGTCTTCGACTTCCTGCGCGTGATCTCCGGCAGTGAGAGCACGGTGCTCATCACCGGCGAGAGCGGCACCGGCAAGGAGGTCATCGCCACGCTGATTCACCAGGCAAGCAAGCGCAAGTATCGGCCGTTCGTGGCCGTGAGCTGTGCGCTCTTCTCCGAGACGCTGATTGAATCAGAGCTCTTCGGCCACGAGCGCGGCGCGTTCACCGGCGCCGTCAAGGATCGCCCGGGCCGGTTCGAAATCGCAGAAGGCGGCACGATCTTTCTCGACGACATCGATGATGTGCCGCTCGGCATGCAGGTCAAGCTGCTCCGTGTCCTGCAGAACCGCACGGTCGAGCGTCTCGGGGGTACGCGGACCGTCCCCGTCAACGTACGCGTGCTGGCTGGCACCAAGCGCGATCTGAAGCAGATGGTGGCCGACGGGAAGTTCCGGGAGGATCTCTACTATCGGTTGAACGTGCTGCCGCTGACGCTGCCGCCCCTGCGCGACCGGCGGGAAGACATTCCTGTGCTGATGGAAGCGTTCCTCGAGCGATTCTTCCGCAGCCGTGGTGAGCAGCCGCCGGAGATTGCGCCGGTCGTGACTCAGGTGTTCCTGCGATACCAGTGGCCGGGCAACGTGCGGGAGCTCGAGAACGCCTGCGAGCGCATCGCACAGATGTGCACGTGCGGCACCGTCCGCATCGGCTGCGTCGCGGCGACGCTCCTCTTCGGCGCCGGCGCCCGCGCACCGGAAGCCGTCGTCCCCGTCCCCGCGGCGCCGTCGGCGCAGCCTCCCGTCAGCATCTCGATGGACGACCGGATCCGTGAGCTCGAGACGAACCTGATTACCTGGGCGCTGAAGGCGAGCAACGGAAACAAGTCAAAGGCGGCGGAGCTACTGCAAGTGAAGCGATCCACACTGGGCGACCGGATCAAGCATTGCGGTCTCGAGCTCGATGAGCATGCATCGGCGTCGGGGGCCGCCGCCTAAGGGCGGACGCTGTGCGAGACGACGCACACGGAGGCGACATGAATCCACGAGTTGTCTATTGGCATCGGGATTTGCCACCGCTGAATGCGGAGATGGTCGGTGAGCACACGATCGAGGCGACAAGCCGTCACGTTCCCGGTACGCTCGCACATCGAACTGAGCTCTGGGATCGATGTTACGAGGATCTGATGGAGCAAGCGCGCGTTCGACTCGAGCAGGAAACGGCCCGAATGGGCGGGACGTACGCGCACGTGTTCGGCGAGTCAATCGACACCCGGCACGACGAGGCCATCGGCGACGCCTGGCTGCACGGGTGTTTCACGTACATGTTGTACCGTCAACCGGCGTTGGCGATCCAAACTTCCGTTCCCGCTATGTGAAAACTCACCCGTCACGCTCGTGTGTCTGCGAGACGCGGCGTCTTTGCCGCGCGAACGAATCAGGGAAGTGGCAGCGCGAAAGCAGCCGCGGCCGCAAGGATCATCACCGCGAGCGTTCCCCCCGCGATCTGCTTGAACGGCGGGCTGCCAAACAACAACGCGACCGCCAGCTTCAACCCGGTGTTGGAGAGGACGCCCAGCGCGATCGCCGCCGCCGCCGTGTGCGGAGAGAGCGTCTGTGCCACGCCTCTTGCCATCGAGACCGTGAGAGCGTCGACGTCCGTCAACCCCAGCACGGTCGCGGCGCCGAACACGCCGGCTTCGCCCGCGGCGCGTCCCGCAGCATGAACCACCATCAGCACGGCCTGAAAGAGGAGCGCCATCTGGAGCGCCCCCGTCAACTGCAGGGGATTGACCATGGCCGACCCGGGCACGCCAACACTCGGCGTTCGACGGAACCCGATCGCCGCCGCCGTTGCTGCGACCAGACCCGGCAGCACCAGGTACGGAAGCACGAGAAGGACCAGCGGGGGGTTGAGCACGGACGTGGCGATAAGGACACGCGGATAGAGCATGGCGTTTCCTGTCACAGCGCCCACAGCGATGGCCTGTGCGTTCACGGGGTCCGTGCGGCTCGTCCTGGCGAAGGTGAACGTCACGTTCGTCGAGGACACGAGGCCGCCAAGCAGGCCGGTCACGAAATAGCCGCGGCCCGGGCCGACGATGCGTCGCGCGATATACGCCACAAAGCTCAGGCCCGAGAACAAGAGCACCAGAGCCCACAGTTCGCGCGGTCGCACGCCTCCAAACGGTCCGTGTGGCCCCCTGGGAAGGAGCGGCAGCACGACCAGAGCCATGACGGCAAAGCGTACGCCGGCGCGGAGCCCCACGTCGTCGATCCGCGCGGCGAGCGCGTGGAGCCGCGATTTTTCAACCAGCAACAAGCTGGTGATCGCGATGATGCCGCTGGCCAGGCGGTAGGCGCCGATGCCGGCGGTGACACCCGCGGCCATGACCACGAGCGCCGCGATCTCCGTCGTGCCGTCGACGTCGCGGCGGCTAGCGGCCACATACGCCGCGGCCGTGATCGCCGCTGCCGCGCCGAGCAACACGACCGCCGGCGCCGTCAGCCCGCCGGTCCACAGCCATCCACTCAGCCCTGCGAGTCCGCCGAGCAGGGTGAATGTCCTGATCCCGGCAAAGCGAGCGTTCGGGCCGTCGGCGTGTCCTGACCGTTGACGTTCGAGGCCGACGGCGGTGCCGCCGAGCGCCGCGATCAACATCCCGAGGAGATCAACGTCAGGTATTCCTGGCATGATGGCATTGAAAGGCACGTCGAGTGCCACGTTCCAGTCGCTTGGCTTCAACGTCGAGGCCAGGCATCAAACGCTCGGCCGCCGGCCGGTCCGCCGGGATGACCAGAACGATCACGATCGCTCCAAACAGCACGATGATCTGACGAGTGGGAAGCTTGCCGTGGAATCGGCCGTCGAACACTGAAATCTCCAGCGAGAGGCTGATCGCTACCAGAGCAATGCTCGAGAGGCTTACGATCGCCACGTAAAGCGGATAAAGCACCGTCAACTGAGGCCCGAACGCATACCGGGCGTAGGCGTACAGATAGTAGGCGAGCAGGCCGAGCCAGACGACCACGCCACGTAGCGAACCGCGCCTAGCGACTCGCACCGCCCACGCGAGTCCTGGCAACGCAGTGAGCGACATCCAGTTCTGACCGTAGCTGCCGGCGAGAAGAACTGGGTGCACAACGCGGTAGAAGCCGGGTGCGACCAAGCCCGCCAGCGCGCTCGCTATCACGAGCACGCCCAGCAGCTCTGAAGCCATCGCTGCCAAGCGCAGCGAGGAAGTCGATGCCATCCTGTTCACGGAAGCCTTTCACGCTATCGTCGGACTTCGGCGCACAGGACCCGGTTAATCGCCGCACGCGTTATGTGGAAGTCGATCGACTCGATGTTGCCGGTACCGGCTGAATGGGCGACCTGATATGCCATTGCCGTTTTCGTCTGATCAACCCGCCTGGGCGGCGAGAGTAGCCGAGGGGACGAGTCCGCCAACGATTCGCGCACGGTGCCACTCGTACGCCTTCACATTCACGCCCGTCAGGTGGTAATGGTTCCGCTCTTGTCTGACAGCGTGAACCGCCCGGGTTTTGCCGCGCCCGGCTCGACATAGCCGACGAGCGTCGGCGGTCTTGCCTGCCCCTGGCCGCGGGGAGCGCTCCACGTCGGACCTGAAGACTGGGCCGGCGCTGCCGGAGCAGCGGTCAGAATGAAACCAACGATAAAGGGTGTTCTCATCATGATCCGAACATCGACGCAACGCGAGTGCCAGGCCCTCCGTTTGAAGCCTGCACGTTGTGTGAAGTTTCGATCCGTCGGCCGCTACTTGTGACTGGTGACACGAGCACGCTCCTTGCACATTCAGCGGATGGCAAGGTTCTGAAAGCACGTTCTGCCGGAAATCCGGCACGCCAGGCTGTGGGATGTTCCGGGTTGAGTTCGAACGGTCAACGATGGTCAACGATGGAGGTCAATTTATGGCGATCGATCAAGTGAGATGTCCTGTCACCGGCGCAATTGTCTCGCGGGTGCTCGATTTTGAAGGCGAGACGACAAAGATCATCTGCCCTGAGTATGACGAGCCAACCGGAATGTGCCGATTGAAGGAGAGCGTCTCCAAGGGAGGAATGCTGTCGCAGCTGCTCGAACGCGTGTCGGAGGGCTCGCTGAATACCAGGAACACGCGATGCGTGTTGGGCTGACCGGCCACAGGACGTGCATTGCCGCAAGGAGCGGGCCTGATGGAGCGGCCTTGCCCTCGTGTCCTAACAGGGTGCGGTCGGCGACGATGCGGGTTCGCCCCTGCGACCTTACTCACTTGTGACCAGCAGGAATCGTCGTGTGAAGCGCAACTGCACCAGTCCAACAAGCGCCGCGATGATGGTGAGGCAGATGACATCCGTGACCGCAAGAAGGTTGCCGAACAGCAGGTGTAACGTATCAATGGTCCTTGCGGAGTAGAAAGACTCAGGCAAGAGTTTTTGGAAGGTGGCCACGCATGGATATTCAGCGAACCGAACGCAACTGAATCCTCCGACGCTTGACAAGCGCGAGTATATCTGCGGACGCCCAAAATCTCCCTTGTGGTCGTGATGATCTTCATCGGACCAGGACGCTGTTCATCAGTGCGCATTTCTGTATAGTCTCTCCATGAGCTATCCCGTCTCGGTTTCGGTGGAGCCGTTGCTTGCGAATCGGAACCGACTGACGACAGCGTTCCGGCTGATTCTTGCCATCCCGCATCTCATTCTGGCGGGCGGCGTCGGTCTCGGCATCGCGTCTCGCGGTGACAACGCCTCGACACTGGCCGGCGAGGCCGGTCTGATCGGGGCGGCCGCGTTCTTCCTTGCGATCGTCAGTTGGTTCACGATCGTGATCGGCGGCACGCACATCGCCGGAATCCGGGCTTTCACGTCCTTCTACCTGCGGTGGCGCGTGCGAGCGCTCGCCTACTTCATGCTGCTCGAGGATACGTACCCGCCATTCGGCGATGGACCGTATCCCGCCGCGATCGAGATCGTCGAGCCCGCCGGGCCGCGCGATCGATTGACCGTCGCCCTCCGGATTCTCTTCGCGATCCCTCAGTTCGTCGTCTTGTTCTTTGTGCTCCTGGCGTGGTGCTTCACGACGATTGCCGCGTGGGTCATTATTCTGTTCACGGGCTCCTATCCGCAGGGGTTGTACAGGTTCGGCGTCGGTGCCCTGAGATGGCTGCTGAGGGTTCAGGCGTACCTCCTGTTGCTCGTGGATGATTACCCGCCCTTCTCCCTTGCTTAGGGTGATTCGAGATCTCTCTTGGGACTGTGTTCGCATTTCTGCAGCACCTGACTCCCATCCCCACCGCCAGTCGGCGTTTGCAGCGTCCATCGCCACGTCCGACGAGCCAAACGCGTGCAGTTCGTTCTGATCCCAGGCGCCGCCCACGCGAGCGCGCCATGAGGAAGCACGGCTGGATTCTGGCGCCGCGCCGATGTCTCTGAACCGGGTCGCCCCGATGGACGCTGGGAGATTTTTCCCACGGTGTGGGGAAAACCACCGACGCTTGACCGCGTGGCGACCATCACGGCGAGAACGGATGGAAGCTTATGGGTCTTCCAGTCAGGACGCTCAAATTAGCATTGCTCAGGCGCTAGGCACCGCGCCGGCGGTGACTCCCCGCGATCGAGCCCGGCGGTCGTCGGGCGCTAACGGGCTGGTCTACCGCTTGCACACTGGCTCGTTGCAGAGCCACTGGTCCGTGTTGCCTTTCGCTCGAACAGGAAGGACCGTTTATGAGGAATCCCTTACGACTGATGATGATCCTCGTCCTGATAGTCGTGTCAGGCCTGGAAGCTCCCGCGCAGACGCCGGCCACCGGTCGGCTGATGCGGGTGAAACTGGCGCACTCCCAGAAGATTCTCGAGGCGATCCTGACCAGCGATTTCGGGTTGCTCGACCGGGAGAGCAGCGCCCTTGTCCAGGTGACGAAGTCGCCCGCCTGGTCGGTCCTTTATAGCCCGGAGTACATCCGCCAAACCGGCGCCTTTCTGCGCGCGATCGATGACCTCCGGGATGCGGCGAAGGGCGCGGACCTGGATGGGGCCGCGTCGAGCTACGTGTCGCTGACACTCACCTGCTTCCAGTGTCATCGGTACATGAAGAACAAGCGGCTCGCGACGGGCGAGCGACCACATTGAAGCGCCAGCCCCGACGCTTCGTGCCATCAGCTCGTCAACGACCCGCGCGCCGAGGCTGCGGCTAGGCTCGCACTGGCAGACGCTGCCGCTATCCGTGGCGCCCACGACGAGCTCGCGATCGTGCGCGTGCGGCGCCCACGCCCGCACCCGTGCGTACTGGATCGGACAGCATTCCTACGCGGCCCGCCCCGCCCCGCCATGTCCCGGACATCGGCGAGCACGTCCAGAAAGCTGCGCGTCCGCATCGGTATACTAATCCGTTATGGACAATCCGACCGTTCTCGTGGTTGACGATGAGCAGTTGATTCGGTGGTCGCTGACCGAGCGTCTCTCGCAGGAAGGGTACCGTCTTGTCGAGGCCGGAACAGCGGCTGACGCGCTCGCCCGGCACAGCGAGGGCGTGGATCTGGTGCTGCTGGACTATCGTCTGCCGGACGGAAACGGCCTCGCCGTCCTGAAGCAGATGAAGGAGGCCGATCCCGACACGCTCGTCATTCTCCTGACTGGCCATGCGAGCGTCGGCAACGCTGTCGAGGCGATGAAACACGGCGCCTATCACTACGCCAACAAGCCCTTCGACCTTGACGAGATCGTCCTGCTGGTCGAACGGGCGCTCGAAACGACTCGCCTGAGACGCGAAGTGAAAGCGCTGCGCGCGACGCAGGCCCAGCCGTACGGCGTGGCCCGCATTGTCGGCGAGAGCGACGCGATGGTTGCCATCAGAGGGTTGCTGCAGAAGGTGGCGGCCAGCCCCGCGTCGACGGTGCTCCTGACCGGGGAAAGCGGGACCGGCAAAGACCTGGCCGCCAAGGTCATTCACTACGCCAGCGACCGGGCCTCAAAGCCCTTCATGAACATTACCTGTTCGGCGCTGCCCGAGGCGCTGCTCGAAAGCGAGCTGTTCGGGCACGAGCGCGGCGCGTTCACCGGCGCGGATCGGCAGAAGCGCGGGTTGCTCGAATCGACGGACGGCGGCACTGTGTTTCTCGACGAGATCGGCGAAATGGTTCCTGGCCTTCAAGCGAAGCTGCTGCGATTCCTGGAGGAAAAGACCTTCAAACGTGTGGGCGGGTCGGTGGACATCCGCGTGGACGTCCGGGTGATTGCGGCGACGAACCGCACGCTGGAAGACGAAGTGAAGCAGGGTCGCTTCCGTGAGGACCTGTATTACCGGCTCAACGTGCTGCCGATCCGGCTGCCGCCATTGCGCGAGCGGTCCAAGGACATCCCGCCGCTCGTCAGTTACTACGTCGACACCTACAACCGGGAGTTCAAGAAGCGCATCAAGGGCGTGACGAAGGACGCCCTATCGAGGCTGCAAGGGTACCGCTGGCCCGGCAACGTGCGTGAGCTGCGCAACGCCGTGGAGCGGGCGATGCTGCTGGTGGAGGGCAGCGAACTGACACCGGCAGAGTTCCCGGTGGCGTCCGGTGCACTCTCGCCGCTCACCGAAGGCGTTCCCCTGCCCAGTGAGGGCATCGACCTCGAGCAACTGGAACGGTCCCTCGTGGTCCAGGCGCTGGAGCGGAGCGGCTGGAACCAGACGCGCGCCGCCGCCCTGCTCGGTATCAACCGCGATCAGATCCGGTATCGCATCGAAAAATTCAAGCTGGAACGGCTCGCCACCTGATGTCCGTCACGCTTCTCTTACTCGCGGCCGTCGTGGCCGCCTTACTAGGGTGCATCGTCTGGCTCCTGGTCCGAGACAGACGGCGTCAGCACGAGGCTGTCGACGCCATCCGACGGTCGAAACAGGATTTGAAAATCAAGGTGGGGGCACGCGAAGCGGAGCTCCGCGACTCGAATGCGCGACTGCAGTCAGTCATCGACTCGGCGGTCGACGGCATCATCGTGATCGACGCGAACGGCCGGATCGAGTCGTTCAATCGCGGTGCCGAGCGACTGTTCGGCTATCCCGGATCGGAGGTCATCGGCCGCAACGTCAGCCTGCTGATGCCGTCGCCCTATCATGAGGAGCACGACGGCTATCTCGCCGCATACCTCGCCTCGGGCCACGCCAAGATTATCGGGATCGGCCGCGAGGTCACCGGGCGGCGTCGCGATGGGAAGACGTTCCCGCTCCATCTGTCCGTCGGCGAGATGTCGATTGGCGGCGAGCGCAAGTTCACGGGGATGCTTCACGATCTCATTCCGCGCGTGCAGCTGGAAGAACGTCTTCGCGCCAGCGAGGCACGCTGGCGGTCGATCATCGAATCGGCAGTGGACGGCATCGTGGTCATCGATGCGCACGGCCGCATCGAAGCCTTCAACCCGGCGGCCGAGCGGCTGTTCGGGTACGCCGAGCGCGACGTACTCGGCAAGAACGTCAACATGCTGATGCCGTCGCCGTATCACGAAGAGCACGACACCTATCTCGCCCGCTATCTCTCAACCGGGGTGCCGACGATCATCGGGACAGGCCGGGAAGTGGCCGGGCTTCGCCGGGACGGGTCTACGTTTCCACTCCACCTCTCGGTGGGCGAAATGATCGTTGACGGCGAACGAAAGTTCACCGGGATTATTCACGACCTTGCGGGTCGCGTGCGCATCGAGGCGCGCCTGCGCGAACAGACCGCGCTCGCGAGACTTGGCGAGATGGCGGCCGTCATCGCCCACGAAGTCAAGAACCCGCTGGCGGGCGTGCGGGGAGCGATTCAAGTGATCGGCGGCCGGCTGCCGCCGGGGAGCAAGGATGCGTTGATGATCACGGAGATCGTGACACGCATCGACGCGCTGAACGATCTGATGAAGGACCTGCTGCTGTTTGCGCGACCGCCGCAGCCGCGGCCGGCGGTGGTGGAGATTGGTGCCCTCGTGGCCGCCACGGCGGCGTTCATGAGCGACGATCCGGCGATCAAGCAGGTTGAGGTAAAGGTTGAGGGGGCGATGCCACCCATTGTGGCGGATGCCGAACTGCTCAAGATTGTGTTCGTGAACCTCCTGGTCAACAGCGCGCACGCCATGCAGGGGTCCGGCACGATTCGGGTGTCGCTGGCCGCGATCGGTGACACCTGCCAGATTGCGATCGGCGATAGCGGTCCAGGAATTCCGGTCGAGATTCGGGACAAGATCTTCACCCCATTTTTCACCACGAAAGCCCGCGGGTCCGGGCTGGGGCTTGTGACGGCCAAGCGCCTCGTCGAAGCCCACCACGGCAGCATCCGCGTCGATTGTCCGCCGGGAGGGGGCACCACCGTCACGGTCGTCCTTCCCGCCCAGAGTGTGTTGCCAGCTGAGCAGCCCTTTCCGCACGGACCGGTTCTTGAAGACACGAACGGGGATGTCTCCGGCTGAATCGTCCATTCTGTTTCATGACCCAGATTCTTTCGGCATAGCAGGTGTCAAGTGCGTGATTTTCCCCAAGCGGCGAAAAATTCCCCTCCGTTGAGGGTTCTCATCGTCGAGGATGAACGGCTCATCCGGTGGTCGATCGCCGAGACGCTCGAGCACGCCGGCCACGTCGTGATCGAGGCGGCGGACGGAGCGGGCGCGGTTTCCTCGCTGTCGAACCTCGACGAGCCAGTCGATGCGGTGGTGCTGGATTACCGGCTGCCCGATTCGAATGACCTGACGTTGCTGGGGCACATCCGGCGGATGTCGCCTCGCAGCGCGGTGATTCTGATGACGGCCTTCGGCACGCCGGAGATCACCAGCGCCGCACTCGACCTCGGCGTGTACCAAGTGCTGAACAAGCCGTTCGACATGCACGATCTGCAGTCGCTGCTGCAGCAAGCCTGCGAGTTCCACAACCGCCTTCCTTGTCAGGGTCGGTCGTGTGAATGATCGACCCTGCACCCGTGCGTCTCGGCACCAAGAAGCACGAAGGGCGCTGCCGGATTCCCGTACCATCCGGCCACACCCGCTGAGAATCCCGCAGACTGCGAGCGGCATCGCCGTTGCTTCATACCGTCATGACGGGACGACCGCGAGAAGCCAATCACCAGCGCGGTCATCGAGGAGGGGTTATGGCGCAGCAGACTGAGCGAGAGGTGTTGAACCACCTGATCGAAACCTGCAGGGACGGAGAGCGGGGATTCCTGTACGCGACGAACTACGTGCACGACCCGTTGGTCAAGGCGATGTTCACGGAACTCGCCTCGCAGCGCGAACGATTCGCCGAGGATCTGTTGACACACGCCCAGCGCCTCGGTGGCGCGAACGAGGCAGAGGGCACGACCACCGCAGCCTTGCACCGCGGTTGGATGACCGTCAAGGATACGTTGACCGGCCACGACGCCAAAGCGATCATCCGCGAAGCCGAGCGTGGTGAAGACGCAGCCCTCGCCGCCTACAAGGAGGCCCTGGCAAGGATGCTGCCGCCGGACACCCGTGAGGTGATCGAACGGCAGTATGCGGAGGTGCGCCAGGCCCACGACCGCATTCACACGTTCTTGAGTCGCGACATCCACGAGTCTCACAAAGCGTAACCGTGGTCCACTGCTGTCTTCGGTGGGTCGGCTCGGTTGGGACCGTCTGGATGACTACGTGAATATCAAACACATCTTGTGCCCCATCGACTTCTCGGAGGTGTCGACGCATACAGTCGAACAGGCAGTCGCTGTTGCGGTCCTTTATAAGGCACGCATCTCGGCGCTCCACGTTCGCACGCCGATGATCTTGCCGGACCAGGACGTGCCGATTCCCGAGGGCCTTCTGTCGGGGACCGAATTACAGGACGTGCGGGATCGGACCGCGGACTGTTTCCGACCCGCGACGGCTGTCGGGATTGGTGTCGACGTGGTGATCGACGCGGGCGATCCTGCCGGGGACATCCTCGCCCGCACCCTTCAGCTTGCGCCTGACCTGATCGTGATGGGCACTCACGGCACGAGCGGCTTCGAGCACCTGGTTCTGGGTTCTGTCACCGAAAAAGTGCTGCGGAAGGCCACCTCTCCTGTCCTGACAGTGCCGCCCCGCGCGCTTGCGACATCCAAGCTGCCGTTCAGGCAGTTGCTGTGCGCGGTTGATTTCTCTGAATGGTCGCTGGAGGCGGCGAAGCTCGCGACGTCGCTGGCACAGGAATCAGGCGCAACGCTGACCCTCCTGCACGTGCTGGAATGGCCGTGGGACGAGCCGCCATCCCCAGCGTTCGACGACCTGCCGATCGCGCAGGGTGACGCCTTGAGGTCGTACCGCCAGTACCTCGAGACGACCGCCCTGACGCGCCTTGGGACACTGGTACCGGACTCACTGCCGGGCGGCATCACGGTGGCACGGCGCGTCTGCCACGGAAAGCCGTACGTCGAGATTCTCCGTACGGCCGCTGGAGACCAGTCCGACTTGATCGTCCTCGGCGTTCACGGCCGCAGGGCGATCGACCTCCTGCTGTTGGGCTCGACGACAAATCAACTTGTGCGGCACGCGACGTGTCCGGTGCTGACGCTGCGCCATTGATCGGCGGGAGCAAAGGCCCCAGTCGTTCGAGAGAGCAGCTGGCGGCCACATGAACGCCCTGGTCCGGGGCTCGAAGGCGCCCCTCTGTGGTCAGCCGTCAATGCGAATGGAACCCGGACGCAGGAGGCGGGCCATGCGGTGACATGCGCAACCTGGTCGAGGAGATGAAGACGATCGGGCGTCCGGCTTCGAAACCACTATCGCACGGGAGATCGCCTGCACGCGAGACACCGTAGCGTCGTGGGCCGTGTCAGCTGGTGCGGCGGGCACCCATACGAGCGAACAGCCCTCCGATGAACATGAGAAGACCGACGATCCCGACCACCAGGCCTACCGGTAGCATGATGATGGTGACTCCCAGCGCGAGCCCCACGATCATCAGCACAAAGCCGACGACCACCGCGGCGGCGTGAACGAGAAAGCTGACGAGCAAACCGGCGACATGTGGACTCGGGAGTGTTGTTGACGTCATAAACCCCTCCTTAGGAAAGACGACTGGTATGAAAGAGAAGCAAGGAATGAGCCTTTGTTGCACGCCCCTGAAAACTGTGCGGGCAACGACATCGTGCGGATTTGGCGGCGATTCCTCTGAGACTGTCAAAGCCGGCGCGCGATGTGCGGGTTTTTTCGTTGCAGCACGTGAAAATTCGCGGGTGTGAACGCTGACTCGCGTCTCGAGTTAGCCGGTCCCACCCGTCAAGTCCCGGGCTACGCGCTCTATCCTGGGCGGGGGCTAACGCCGGAGTTTTCACGCTCCACGTCAACTCCGCCTTGCCGCAGGACTTCGCAACATGATGGTCAGCTCGCCGTGCCTGAGTGTGAAATGGCGCCGCGTTGCAGGCCCGACAGCCCATCGGCGCCAAGGGTCCGTCGATCTCGGCACACGAGTTGCTCAGCCACGTGCAATCTCCTCCTGTCAGCTGTTCCCTGCAGGGCGGAGCATCAGGCTGACATGGGTTGCACGTGAAAGGGACGGCTCCATGCCCCAATCAATTCGCAAGACTGAAGTTGCCCTATCGCAGCCGCCGACCTACATCGCTGGTCCTCTCAGCGTCAGCACGGCGAAACCGCTCGTCGAGGCGGACCCGTCCTGTCCCATCGAACGGCGAAACCTGACCTCACGTCAAGCGCTGTTGCACCGCATCACGACGGAGTACGACGAGATACGCGGATTGCGTCTGACCGCGGCACAAGCACAACGCCTGTTCGGATTGCGCGAAGACATCTGTCTGCGAGTGTTCAACGCGCTCGTGGAGGCCGCCATTCTTCGCCGGGATGTCAACCATCGGTATGCGCGTCACGACCGGTCCTAGAGAATCGTGCGGTTGACGCTCGCGCGAGGCTGCCGGGTGCGGCAGGCATGAAGACGTGCCCCGATGGATGTCGCGTTCGCTGTTCTGCCATCCCCCAAGTGGCAGCGCTGCTTTCCGAGGCTTACGCTTCTGACCTGTCGATGATGACCCGCTTAGGGATCTTGCGCCCAGTCACAGCCGCCGTTGCTCCAGCCAGCATCCCTGACGGGGCTCCTGAACATTACTGGAGCGCCGACGCAGACGTACTGGCGCAGCGACTCGGCTCGGCACGTGACGGCCTGTCCGCCGTGGAGGCCGCGAAACGGCTTCGCGAGTGGGGACCGAATCAAGTGCGCGAGCACCGGCGCCTGACGCGCACGCGGGTGCTGATGAACCAGATCCGGAACCCGCTCCTGCTGGTGCTGGTCTTCGCAGCGGTGGCATCGGCGATGACGGGCGAGTGGGTGGACGCCGTCATCGTCGTGGCGATCGTGCTCGCAACCGTCGGTATTGGCTATACGCGCGAGTACCAGGCAGAGACCGCCGCGGCCGCCCTTCAGGCGCGTCTGCGAACGCGCGCTCGTGTCCTTCGCGCTGGGCATGCCGCGGAAGTCCCGATGGACGAGATCGTGCCGGGCGACGTCGTGCTGCTATCGGCCGGCAGCCTGGTTCCCGCCGACGGCGTGATTCTGGAGGCCGCCGACTTCTTCGTCAGTGAAGCGGTGCTGACCGGCGAGAGCTTTCCCGTCGACAAACGTCCGGGCCCCGTCGCACCCACAGCCGGCTTGCGGGAACGATTGAATTGCGTCTTTCTAGGCACCAACGTCCGAAGCGGCACGGCGCGTTGTCTGATCGTCGCCACCGGCTTGAGGACCCAGTTTGGCGCCATCACTCACCGGTTGACGTTGCGTCCGCCAGAAACAGAATTCGACCGGGGCCTCCGTCGGTTCGGTCACCTGTTGACGAGCACCATGTTGGTCATGGTGTTTCTCGTGTTCATCGTCCACGTGCTGAACGGCCGGCCACCGATCGAAACCCTATTGTTTGCTGTCGCGTTGGCCGTGGGGCTGAGCCCCGAATTGCTCCCGGCCATCTTGAGCGTCAACCTCGCTCGGGGCGCCCAGATGATGGCGCGGCACCTCACGGCCATCGAGAACCTCGGAAGCATGGACGTGCTCTGCACGGACAAGACGGGGACTCTGACGGAGGGGCTAGTGGTGCTGGAGGGCGCGTACGATGCGTGGGGGGTGCCGTCAGCAGACGTGCGGAGGCAAGGCGCCTGAAACGCCGCGCTCGAAACCGGACTGGCGAGTCCGCTTGACGATGCGATCCTCAGCGGCGCAGCACCGGATCTCTCAGCCGTGCGAAAGATCGCTGAAATCCCGTTTGACTTCGTCCGCAAGCGTGTCAGCGTGGTGGTGGACACAGACGGCACAACGTTGCTGATCACTAAGGGTGCGTTTCATCACGTGCTCGAGATCTGCGCACGCTCTGCCGACGGAGTGGTGCTCGATGACGCCGCGAAGGCACGGCTGGAGGAGCGCTACGAGGCCTGGAGCGCACAGGGGATTCGGGTCTTGGCCGTGGCGTCCCGAACCGTGGCCCGTCAGTCCACCTACAGCCGGGAGGTGGAGCGGGATCTCACCTTCGTCGGTTTCCTCACGTTCTTTGACCGCCCGAAAGAGGACGTGGCTGATGCCATTCGAAGCCTGGCCGCGCTCGGCGTCGCCATCAAGATCATCACAGGCGACTGCAGGCCGGTCACGCAACACGTTGCCGCTCTTGTCGGTTTGCGCGACCGCGTGCTGACAGGCGCCGACCTGCAGCGTCTGTCCGACGAAGCGCTGTGGCGAGCGGCCGAATCGACCGATCTCTTCGTGGAAGTGGATCCGAATCAGAAGGAGCGGATCATTCTGGCCCTGAAGAAGATGGGCCACGTGGTCGGTTTTCTCGGCGACGGCGTGAACGATGCGCCCGCCATACACGCGGCGGACACCAGTCTTTCAGTCGAGCAGGCGGTGGATGTGGCCAGGGCGGCGGCGGATTTCGTCCTGCTGGAGCCCAGCCTCGACGTCATCTGCCGAGGCATCGTGGAAGGGCGGAAAACTTTCGCGAATACGCTGAAGTACGTGCTGACGACGATGAGTGCGAACCTCGGGAACATGATCAGCATGGCGGGTGCGTCGCTGTTTCTGCCGTTTCTTCCGCTCACGGCCGGCCAGATCCTCCTCAACAATCTCTTGTCCGACGTGCCGGCGATCGGCATCGCCGACGACGCCGTGGACCCGGAGTTGATCGAGCGGCCGCAGCGCTGGAACAGGCGGTTTCATTGGCCGCTTCATGCTGGAGTTCGGGATCGTGAGCTCGATGTTCGACTTTCTCACGTTTGGCGTGCTCCTGGTGGCGTTCCGAGCCGCACCCGCTCTGTTCAGGACGGGATGGTTCGTCGAATCGCTGCTGACCGAGCTGGTGATCGCGTTGGTCGTACGGACGCGACGGCCCTTCTTCCGAAGTCGGCCAGGCGGCGTGCTGCTCTGGTCAACCGTGGCGCTGACCGCGCTCACCTTCGCCATACCCTACCTGCCATTTATCGGTGTGTTCGGGTTCGTTCCGTTACCCGACGGGAGAGGTCACTCATGGTTGGAAGCTGCCCCGATTGTCCCGCCCTCGTGGAAGGATTGCCAACGCGCGAATCCCGTGTTGAGAATTGTGGGGCCGGCACTACCTGCCCTGAACGGTCACGAGCGGCACACCGCGAGCGGTCCGCGATGCTACCGGACGGGAGTTTCGAGAAGTTTCGTTGACCACGCGTGCTCACCGCTACGCGGCTGTCCGCGGCCTTAAGGTCGCCACGACTGTTCGTCAACGACGTCCAGGACTACAGGCCAGGATCACGTCGGCGTTTCACCGAACAGCTCGCGTGAACGCCACGATCGTCGTCCTTCAAGCCGGCGGGTCCGTCAATGCTTTCGCATCTCGAGGAACAATGTTGCCCTGCGTCGCGATATCAGCAGAAAGATTGGGCGGCCACGCTCGATCGCGCGCAGTGCACGGGTCGCTTCGGCCAGTGTATGGACCGGGCGGCCATTGATCGCTCGAACGATGTCGCCGACGATGAGCTCCGCGTCGTCCGCGGGGCTGTTTGGAACGACTTTCATCACTCGCACGCCACCGCCAGCCGCGAACGCCCCGAACAGATCACCTGCGCCCGGCTGCATCGTGTCGCCGAGCGTCAGACCGTCATCGTCGTTCGCGTCGCCCGTGGATGCTTCCTTGACGCTGTCAACAAACTGCTCTTCGATAGTGGCGGTGCGCGTGCGCGCCTTGCCGTCGTGAAAGATCCCCAGAGTCACGCTGGTCCCGGGCGCCATGGACGAAGTGCGCGCGATGAGATCGCGTGTGTCGCTGATGGGCCTCCCGTCGATCTCAACAAGGACGTCGCCGGGGCGCAGGCCCGCCCGTTCCGCTGCCGAGTCTTCATCGACGCTCATGACAATCGCTCCAGTCACGCTCGGTAAGCCAAGCTGGGTGGCTTCATCCTCCAGAATTGGACCGCCATGAAGCTGCACGCCCAGTTGGCCACGGACGACCTTGCCCGTGCGCAATTGCGGTAACAACGCTCTCACTGTGTTGATCGGTACCGCGAACCCAATTCCATTATTGGTGTTGCTGCCCGCGCCGAGCATCGCGACATTTATTCCCACTACCTCACCGCGAATGTTGAATAGTGGGCCGCCTGAGTTGCCCAGGTTGATGGACGCATCAGTCTGAATCATGTCTCGCCACTGGCCATACTGGACCTGAAATGGGCGTTGCGGGAAGCTCACAACGCCGACCGTCACGCTGTGCCCGAGCTGAAATGGGTTTCCAACGGCTATCACCCAGTCACCCGATTCGAGCGCGCTCGAATCGCCAAGCGTGGCCGCCTGAAGGTTGGGCGGTGGGTCCTCGAGCCTGATCAGGGCGCTGTCAGTCAGGGGGTCGCTGCCCACTCGGATCGCACGATATCGTTTCCGGTCGTTTCCGAACAGGCTGACTTCGATGCGTTCGGCTCCCTCGACGATGTGGTTGGTCGTAAGGATGTCGCCGATGCTGCTGATGACGAAGCCGGACCCGGCCGCCACATAGACGCGCTGGTCAACGTCCAAGGGATCCGGCGCGAAGAAGCTGAAGTCCTCGCTGCCTGCTCCACCCCTTCGAACGTGCGAGCGCGTGATGACGGACACGACCACCGGACTCTCGCGTCGCGCGACGTCTCGGAACACCGTTGGACTGATGGAACCAGTAGAGGGTTGGGCGATGCTCTGCGAGATACCCACGACGGATGACGCCGCGACGAGGACCGTCACGAGCAAGAAGGAAACCCCGTTGGTGTGCATGACGATTTGCAAAGCAGGGATCGTGCCGGCAGGTGTGCAATCGTCAGTTGCCAGCCGACAGCCTCAACTGCCGAACATCACCTGACCTATCCGGCCAAGACGTATCTCGGGATAGCGCGACATCGCGATCCCGTATCCACAACCACGATGGTAGAGGTCAGCAGAGACGTTGCAGCTGCGGTTTCGACTCGGTTCTTGCCGTGCGGCGTGTGTTGATATCGCTCGCTGCCAGACCAGTGCCAACGCGTCAATTGACGACGATGCCTGAACTGCCAATGTATTGGTACCTGACCGGGAGACCATGGCTCGATCGGGGTTTTTGCGCGGATACTGCGAATAAGTGCCCACCGGCCCGAATACGCTCGCGGATACGTTCGATCCGATGAGTCCGGGGTTCAATGAGCTAGCGGGAGGCTGCAGTTGAGGCCGCGAAGGCCGGGACTGCACGGCACACCAATTGCTCCCATAGTGGCATCGAGCTTGATCTGGCGCGTAGGTCTGGCCGGCGTCTTGGCTTTTCAGCCGGCGGCCGTTCGCACCCAAGAGGGAACACGTTTTCGGATCGAAGGCGGGTGTCCCAGCCCCGCGGACGCTAACCCATGACCGAAACCGAAACGCCGTGATGAAGTCATGATCACCGAAGACCAGACAGCCGTTGTCGACTTTCTCGCATCGTCATCGACCCACGGTGGGGCGAGCGTGGAGCGAGTTGACACGCACGCCTCCATCGTCTTTCTCGCAGGCGCGCGCGCCTACAAGCTGAAGCGTGCCGTGTTGTTCGACTACCTGGATTTTTCAACGTGCGAACGCCGACGCACTCTGTGTGAGGCGGAAGTGCGTCTCAACCGGCGGACCGCACCGACCCTTTATCGTGGAGTCGTCGCTGTGACCCGCCAAGCTGACGGTTCATATCGACTTGGCGGGACGGGGACGCCGATCGAGTGGCTCGTGGAGATGAACCGTTTTCCGCAGGAGGCGTTGTTCGACCGTCTGGCATCTGCGGGCGCCCTCGACCTCGCGCTCATGTCACCATTGGCAGCGGCAATCGCGGCATTCCATATGGCTGCCGAACAGCGCGCCGATCATGGCGGCAAAGCCGGGATGACCTGGGTCATCGACGGGAACGCTGCCGGGTTTGCGGAGTTCGGGCGAGCCTGCCTGGAGCCGTCGGCATCGTCCCGTGTGACGGATGATTCCTCCCGCGAGCTTGATCGGCGTGCGGAGATACTCGAACGACGTCGCGAGTCCGGCCTCGTGCGCCAGTGTCACGGTGACCTCCATCTGCGCAACATCGTTCTGCTGGACGGGCGTCCGACGCTGTTCGACGGGGTCGAGTTCAACGACGAGATTTCCTGCACGGACGTCCTGTACGATCTGGCGTTTCTCCTGATGGATCTCTGGCGGCGAAAGCTGCCGCGCCATGCCAACGCGGTGTGGAACCGTTACCTTGCGGAGACCGCAGACTTCGACGGCGTGTCTCTACTGCCGCTGTTTCTGTCCTGCCGTGCGGCCGTTCGCGCGAAGACGAGCGCCACGGCAGCGCAGCTTCAGCAGGACGTGGGGCGCCGGAGTGAGCTTCACCTCCTGGCGCGCGAATATCTCGCGATGGCCGAACAACTTCTGCATCCGCCTCGTCCATCACTCGTGGCGGTCGGAGGTCTGTCTGGCTCTGGGAAGTCGACGCTGGCGCTCGGTCTCGCGCCCTTGGTCGGCGCCGTGCCTGGCGCGGTCGTCTTCCGCAGCGACGAGACGCGAAAGCGTCTATGCGGGGTCCCGCTCCTGGAGCGCCTTGGTCCTGAAGGATATTCTTCGCAGATGTCGGCGCGTGTCTACGCCACGTTGGCTGAGCGCGCTGCTCTGACCATCCGAGGAGGTCACAGCGCCATCGTCGATGCGGTGTATGCGAGGGACACAGACCGGCAGGCTATTGAGCACGTGGCGGCTGCGGCATCCGTTCCGTTCATCGGGCTGTGGCTCGAGGCGCCGGAGTCGGTGCTGATTGCGCGAACCGAGCGACGCCGTAACGATCCGTCGGACGCAGATGCCAACGTCATCCGCATGCAGGGTGCACAAGACGCAGGAGAAATCGGCTGGTGCCGGATTGACGCATCGCTGGCGGCGCCATCCGTGCTGTCTCGCGCTACTGACCGCGTGCGAGAGCAACTGCACGGGGCATTGAACATCGTCGCCGATGAGGTCCAGTGAGAACCGTGGACTCAATCAGCCTCGAGAGCCTCGATGGCAAGGTAAAGGCGGCCATACCTGCAATGAGCGACGCGATCATCGTGGCGCGCTCGAAACCACAGCCTCGATGGCGACCCCTGGGGCCGCCTCCGCTTCGATGAATGCCTTGGTGTCGGTGAGAAGTTGATCGCGATCCGCGGGTGTCAACACAATCGGCTCAAAGACTACAGGACCGGACCGTAAGGCGCGATGAGAGCCGGTGAGAACACGTGGAGCGCGGTGACCGTCGACTCGTACCATCGGGCGATCGCGATGGCGTGATCGAGCGCTCTTCGCGAGTAGTCCGAGAAGTCGACTGGGCAAAGGATTCGTCGGATCTCGATCATCACAGCCTCTTGCGTGCGGAGGTCTCCGGACTCGGATAGCGGCGCCCGCTGCTCTATGAGTCAGGCGGCTTGCCGTGCGGCCCCTGGGGGAGACCTGCGATAGGCCCCTTCCCGTTCGGTGAGCACCCGGGCATCCACCAACGCGCCCAGCACAGCAGCACATGCGACTTCATCGATACCGAACCGCTTCTCCACAGCGGGCAGCGTGAGCGTCAGCGTCGGGTTGTCGAGAAAGTCGGACTGGATTCGCACGACGAGGTGTTCGATTCGGCCACGTGTTGCGGTCATCGCGTCATCCTCCAAGAGATCGAGCAGCGTCATTCGGCGTGAGCAAGCCATGTGCCGCGTTCTTGCGACTGCTGGTCGTGCTGATTGATGTGGTTCATCATGGGAGTCCGCTGAACGGGAGTCGCAAACAAGCCTCCGCCGCAGACGGCTCTCCGGAGGTTGTTCGGGCCAAATAGTTCGCATAGCGTGCGGAATTCTTCTCAGCGTCCTTGGGTGCTCAATCGGGTCTTGCAGTGGCAGGTCCCCTGGTCGAATTAGCGGGAGGGGACGTCCGTCGTGGCTGTCTGCCATCGCTCGGGACTATCACGGCGCTGTCGCTCGCGGGGACACCGTGGACCCGGCGGTGCGCGAGGCGAATTGTCGCGTACCGCGTTTCAAGGCTGCCGCAGGCGCTCCTCGCCGGCACTGACGTCATGATCGTGACCTGCGAATGGAACCCTGCCGTGGCAGGCGACGCCATCTGATGACTCACCCACCTAGCGGATGCTGAAGTCCAACGCGATGGTGACGAGCACGTCCACAGGCACGCCATTCACGCGACCGGGGCTAAATCGCCACCGTTCAACGGCGCGCACTGCTTCCAGATCGAGACCCTTCGGGTCGAGCGACTGGAAGACGCGGATGTCGCGTGGCGTCCCGTCGCGCTGAACAACCACTTCGAGGAGCACGGAGCCCTGGATCTTCGCGCGCAGCGCCTCTGCGGTGTACGTTGGCTTGAGCTCCCGCAACAAGGTTGGCGGAATGACCCCGCCGCCCGGACGATACAGACCGCCACCGGTTCCGCCTCCGGATCCCGGACCAAGGCCAGGCCCGCGGCCCGAGCCGAGGCCACTTCCAACGCCTTCGCCGACGCCACCCCCGGACCCGGGCCCCTGTGATGTGCCGAGCGTTGGTGCCCCGTCAAGCGATCCCACCTGTAACACCAATCCGGACGCCAGCGGCTGCGCGTCGAGCGCGACAGCCTGCGGCGGCGCCTCATCGCGTGGCTGTGTCGTCGGCGCGATGGGTGTGGCGACGGGAAGCGTGACGGCATCGCGCCCGGGCGGCGCTTGAGCGCGTGGGATCGGCCTCCGTTGGCGGTTGCCGCCCCCTCCACCTCCCCCGCCAGGGCCGGGTCGCACGGGCTCCAGAAGGACGACGAGTCTGGGCGTCTCAGGGTGAGTTCGGGCGACCTGATCAGAACCCGTAATGGCGGTTGGCGCCGTTGAAGCTCGCCCGAGAGCCACGAGAGTAATCAAAACGGCCGCGTGGAATAGAAGCGATGCGGCTCCGAACGATTCGAACGCCCTGATCCCCTCGTGTCGTGGCAGTCGTGGAGACGGTTGCGAGAGGAACTGTTCGCTGCGATGCTTGCGTGACAATAGACCAGTGTCCGCGGCTACTCGAGCCACTCCAATAGGGAGTGTGACCGGGAACAGGATTGACCCCATCACGCGGACTTGAGGCTCGTGGCGTTCCTTGCGTGGCCGACGGGCCGGCGCCGCTGACGGGAGCCACGTAGAATCAGGGATCGTAACCGGGAACAGGATTGGTCCCGTGATCCGAGTTTCCCAGTCGCTCCGGCTCCTGCCCCACATGCCGATCTGAGAGGCAACAGGGATGCCATGCCATATGATCAGGACGCCTTCTTGAAGAAGTGAGCGACCTTGCGGCCCGCTTCATCCGAGTAGTAGACAATCACCTTCACGGCGGCGGTCGCCGCCTGATCGACGTCCTTTCCCGCTTCCGCCGCTGCGCGATCGGTGAGTCGAAGCGTTTCGCTCCTTCCGTCGTCAAACCTGATCGTGATCTGCTTTCGTCCGCGGCTAATGCGAGTGACGATGCCTTCCGCTACCTTCAGCCCTTCATCACCGATGCGGTCGATTTCCCGCGCGGATGCCTCCGCCTCGGTCACCGTGTAATGCAGGACAACAGTGCTGCCCTCACGCAGCCCTTCGAGCGCATCCGGACCACGACCTGTTCCGCCGTGAACCACGAGATCCTTCGTAAAGTGATACACATGTTCCACGCCGTCGATCGTCGTCACGATGATCGTGTTGACTGCTCGATAGAAAGTCTTCACCGTGCCTTCGAGCGCGATCGTTCCCTGGACCGGCGGTGGACTCTGGGCGCTCAGCGTAACCGACACCGATGGCACAAGTGCAATGAGAATGGCCGAAGACCACACAAGCCAGCGGCGGAGAGCGACGTTCGCGATAGACGGTTTCATGACGTGTCTCCTCACTATGGCGCAAGGCCTCGACCGGATCGAGATGGGAGGCTTTGCTCGGGTACTCCCCGAGGGCATCGGCGGAACTCCGGCGACAGCCGTTAGCCAAGCGCCGAGAATCCGGCACATTGGATCGGCATCAGGAGCTTGCCGACCGAACCCGCACGTGACGACTGCAAACGCTCGGCCGCCATGCAGACAAGGGAGGTTGGCGGCCGTTTCGCGACAGAACCTGCGCGGAATTGGCGAGCCCCCTTCGTCATCGACTTCGTCTTGGAGGAAAGCCCGCATCGACGTCAAGTGCCCGGCGTCGGGCCACCTCGATTCGATACTGGCATTTCGCCGATCGATCTGGACCGCCCCCGCCTCTCAGTTAATCGGACGCCGGAGCCACATTTGCCTGACATACGTCACAAATGCTGCAGATGCCGGCAGCACCAGATTAGCGATCACGAATCCAATCGGGGGACAACGAAGATGCCGCACGATGCCGTACGAGCGCAACTGGAGGAGCAGCTTTCGCGACTGCTGAAGCGGGTTGGAACGATTGAAAGCGACTTGAATCGGGCACACGATCGCGACTGGAACGAGCAGGCCATCGAATTGGAGAACGACGAGGTTCTGGAGGGACTCGATGCAATGACGGAAGGCGAAGTCCGTCGCATCCGCGCGGCGATCAGTCGGATCGCGAATGGAACCTACGGCGTCTGCTCAACGTGCGAGCACCCAATCAGCGCAGAGCGGATGGCCGCAATCCCGAGCGCCATCACCTGCGTGGTGAGCTGCTCGACTGAGCAGCCACGGAGCGCCTGAGCGACGCGACCTCCGCGATCCCCTACACAATCGACAGTCGCATATGGACCATATCCCTTCGACGCGCTCAGTCATGACGCCCTTCCCCTATTTCCTGGAGGTCGGAGACAGTCCGAATAGGATCCCCACAAGGTCGGATCGATTAAGGTGGTTCCGGCCCGGACGTTCAGTGGCCCACGGCTCCAACCGATGGAGCATTACGCGTTCAAATCGGAGGACGTCGATCCACGAGAGGAAACAAAACGGGTTTCAGTATGCACTCGGCGGCTTCGTCGACGGTCCGGAATATCCGAGTCGCCTGGCGCAACTGAACATTGTCCGATTCGTCCAACGTGAGGCTCAGGTTGAACATCCGTTCCGTTGGCTCGCTCTCTCTACCATCTGTACGCATCATATTGCAGCACAGGAGATGCGCTTCGTAGTCAGGACGACACTCCAGACTTACTCGCGGCAGACGAATCTTGGTGATGCAGAAACCTTCATGTGGCAGCTCTTCGAAATCCACCTCGTCGTTGCTCCCAGGAGTCTTGCACCGGTACGAATGACGCGATCGGCCATCTCGGCAATCGCGGCGTTGTGGGTGATGACGACAGTCGTGGTCCCGAGATCGTCGTTGACTCGAGCGAGCGCCTCCAGCACGACGATGCCCGGTTGAAATGTCGAGCGCGCCGGTCGGCTCGTCGCAGAGCAGCACGGCCGGGCGCTTGGCGATCGCGCGCGCGATCGCCACGCACTGCTGCTCGCCGCCGGAAAGCTGCGCGGGAAAATGATCGCGCCGCTCATCGAGGTGGACGAGGCCGAGCGCGTCGTCTGGGGCCATCGGGTTCTCGGCGATTTCGGTGACGAGCGCGACGTTCTCGCGCGCCGTAAGGCTTGGAATCAGATTGTAGAACTGAAACACGAACCCCACATGGCGACGGCGATACGCAGTGAGCGCCGCCTCGTCCGCGGTCGTCAAGTCCGTGTTCCGGTACAAAACGTGGCCGCTCGTGGGCACGTCGAGCCCCCCGAGGATGTTCAAGAGCGTGGACTTGCCGGACCCCGACGGTCCCAGCAGGACGACGAAGTGTCCTTCAGAGAGCACGAGACTGACCTGGCGCAGGGCGTGAATCTCGACTTCGCCCATGCGATAGACCTTTGCGAGCTCGCGGACATCTAAGACAGGGGTGCTCACCTCGAAACGCATCGTAACAGGTCGCGCCTCTTCATGAGGCGGCCCAGTGCTCTGGTCGGATTTGGCGGCCTGCGATAAGGATTCCGGTAGCGCAGCCGCCGGCGATTTCCCGCAGGCCGCGCAGGATCCACGGTCTTTGTGCCGAGGAACCGTCAGCAAGGGGCAGTGACGACCATCTGGATGCTGGCCACTATGGTTTGTGACCGTTCGGCAGGTCCTCGATTATCGGAGGAGCGGCAGAGCCGTGGCCGTCTGCGGCCTGGGGTGGGTACTGGTCCTCACGATCACGATCGTCCTCGGGCTCGCATTGGGGCCATCGCTTTCCTGAGCGGGCCCTTCCGATAGAAGTGTCTCCTCCAGTCAGCCACTCCAATAGTCAGACCCCCTGATCAGGAATCAGGCGACGAAATTGAATCGATGGCCTGTCGCACGCGAAACGGTTGGCGGCGGGTTGCACGCTGTTGGCGGCCAGCACAGGCGCGTTAGCTTGTGCGTCGCGCGACCAGCCCGCTGACGAAGATGAGAAGCCCCGTCATTCCGACCACGAGGCCGACCGGCAGCATGATGATGGTCACTCCCAGCCCGAGCCCTACGATCATCAGCACAAAGCCGACGAGCACCGCGGCAACGTGAACCAGAAAGCTGCCGACCGAAGCGGTGACGTGTGGATTCGAGAATGTCGCTGACGTCATAGCCTCCTTAGCAAGACCGACTGCTGACAGAGAAGCAACGAAGGAGCCTGGCGAATCAGCAAGGTCATGTTGGATTTCACGCGGGGCCACCTTCTTTTCCGCAATGTCGACGGAAATCCGCCAGAGTGTTCCAATCTGCCCCGCCGGTGATTCGGCCGGTCGTTCAAGGAAGGGCGTCGCGGAAAGGGGATTGTTTCAGAGAGTGCGAACAAATTCGCGCGCCCCGGACCTGTAAGGGCCTCTTTCATTGATGCGCTTCCTCTGCGCTGTGCGTCCCCATGCCGGCCACATCTCGGTGTACTTGCGGTGAACGCCTCTCAGAATTCTTCGGCGCACCGCGTCAACGCTCCTTGGCAGGACTTTCGCAAACCATGTTGATCGAGCGCTATACCCGAAGTGACAATCAACAATGGCTCGAGCAGCGGGTCGACGAAGCCGTCAGGCGGATGCTGGCGAGGCTTCCGCGCGTATAGTGTTGCTGGATGGAGTCCACGCACAGGGTCGCACGAAGGAGGATGGGATCATTACTGGCGTGATGCTCCTGGCGGCATGAGTACCAAACGCTCCGTGATGTCAGTGGCTCAATTGTTGGCGGCCGGGGTCGGGCTCGCCGCCGCATCCTACGCGACCTATGTAGGCCTCACCTGGTATCGCTATGGACATGTGACGCCCCAGACTGACGCGGACGAGCAGGATGCGCTGCTCGACATGTTCATGCCCGACTACGAGGTCGTCGAACGCCATCACGTGAAGATTGCGGCACCGGCGGACATCACGCTCAAGGCAGCGTCTGAGATGGACCTCCAGGCCTCGGTCGTCAGCCGCGGGATCTTCAAAGCACGGGAGCGGATTTTCGGGGCCGATCCGGAAGCAACCGCGCGTCCCCGGGGGCTGCTGGCCCTGGTCAGGTCGCTTGGCTGGGGTGTGCTCGCCGATATTCCCGGTCGGGAGATCGTGATGGGGGCAGTCACGCAGCCATGGATGGCCAACGTCGTGTTTCGCGCGCTCCCACCCGACGAGTTCGCCATCTTTCGCGAACCGGGCTACGTGAAGATCGTGTGGACGCTGCGCGCCGACACCCTGGGTCCCGCCGAATCGATGTTCCGTACCGAGACCCGGGCTGTCAGCACCGACCCGACGTCGCGTGTCCGGTTCCGCCGATATTGGTCATTTCTGTCTCCCGGCATCAATCTGATTCGGTGGCTGTCCCTCGGCCCTTTGAAGGTCGAAGCCGAGCGCCGGGCCCGCGAGTCCATACACCGGGTCCGTTGAAGACCGACCTCGAAAGCCTATTGTCATGAGGAGCCTCTCATGACCTCTGAACGGTGGAGGCCTGCGTAGAGCGCGTCTCTGAGCGCCACATCTCGGAGGTCGCCAGTGAATCGCGTCCCCATCTGACTTGTCACGTACGCGTATCCAATTCCCATCGCCGGATCGGCGAAACCGAGAGAGCCTCCGGACCCCGGAGCCCCGAACGAGCTTGGGCTGCCGAACTTCCAGTTGGGACTCGGCTTCATGAAACCGAGCGAGAACTGCACCTCCCCCTTCAAGCATTCATCCTGAAATCCGCGCATCGGAGGAATTGCGGGTGCGGCCAGCAAGTCGAGCGTCTCCTGACGAAGCCCCAGCTCCCGTCCGCCCGACGCAAAGACGCCATAGGCATGCGCGATCGCGCGCGCAGTTCCCACGCCACCGCCCGACGGCACTTCGAGATTACGGGCGTACACGCGTTGCTCGTCGTGGGCGATCCCGAAGCCGGGGTTCGTCACGAGCGCCCGGTAGATGTTCGAACGGGGATTGATGCCCACCAGCATCAGTCGGAGCGGGCGAAATCCCACCAGCATGTCGATCTGGCTGGGGGGCGAAAGCGTGGCCAGGCGAGCATTGGGGATTGACTCGGGCAGACGGATGTACACGTCCTCTCCGAGCGGTGTGGCGATCTCGTCCTGAAAGAATCGTCCGACGCTGCGATGCCGCGGATCGACCCGGCGCAGCAGCTCGCCTTCATAGAACCCGAGGGTAATGGCGTGATAGGCCTGACGCGTCCCAGGCTCCCATACCGGCTTCTGACGAGCGAGCACGACCGCCAGGCGATCCAAATCGGCGACCACGCTGCGATCGACGGGCTCATCAAAGGCAAACAGCCCTGCCTGGTGGGCCAGTAGCTGGCGGACAGTGATTTTCCCTTTGCCCTGCTGCGCGAACTCGGGCCAGTATCTGGCGACTCGCTCTTCGTAATCGAGCCAGCCGCGGGAATGGGCGATCGCCAGGGTCATGGCGGCCAGGCCCTTGGTGGCCGAGTAGACCAGCACCATGGTGCCCCGCTCCCACGGCTCGCCCGTCCGCTTGTTCCGAATACCACCCCAGAGGTCGACGACCTTCTCGCCGCGATAGTAGGCACAGCAAGCGCCGCCCAATTCCCCGCGTCGAGCGAAGTTCTCGGCAAACGCCTCGCGTACCGCCTCAAGGCCCCGACTGACGTGTCCCTCTACGGTGGGTGATGCGACCGTAAGCATGGTTCCTCCTCGGTCGCCAGATGGCGGCCTCCAGAATCGCCCGTCATGCCGCGTCCTCTTCTGACGTACGCGAGGTGATCAGTCGGCATGAGGGTGTCTGCCAACGTCGATTCGGCGCGGCGCTTGATGCCAAGCAGCTGTTTCCGCTGCATGATGAAGTGGACGACCCGGACGGCGAGTCTGGTCAGCGGCAACGGCAGTCCGTGGAACCGATAGCCCGGGCCGCCTCGGGCGCGCACCAGGAGACGCGTCACGCCGGGCGCCGCCTCGTCGAGAACGAACGCCCACGTCACCGTTGCCGTGCCGTCCGTCGCGAGCCAGCCAAGCGTCAACACCCGCTCGTGTTCGATCGCCAGCAGGGTGAATCCCTCCGTCGCGCCGGGCAGCGCGGGGAAGATGGTGCCAATGGGTGGATGCTGCAGTTCTGGCACGATGCGCGCCGCGCTCGGCTGCCGGCCGTTGTCGAGCCAGTCGTAGCTGTACCAGCCGCCGCGGGTCCCCGCTCCCATCTGCACCAGCCAGGGCCACACGTCACGCGGCGCGCGTCGAATCGTCACACCGTGTGTCAGCGTGTCGATCGCCTGGGGCATTCGCTCGTCTCCGGGCAGTGCGCGTGCGCGTTCGTCCGTGGTGGCGCGAACCGATCGCCAGGCACGCCGGGAACGAGACGTGCCAGCTAAAGACCGTTCGGCTCGTCGGCGCACTGCCCGCAACAGCTGCCAGGTGACAAACGCCCCCATCGGCTTGATGACGCGCCAATAACGGGCGAACTTGCGCTCCGCGGCAGGCGACAGCGCGCGCGTGGCGTGCTCCAGCACCAACCAATGCTCATGCGGTCGACCCGTTGGTGCCACGCGAATGCTCATGAAGAGCTTTTCGTGGTCGGGATCCGTGAAGGCGTCGAATGCCTCGCGGGTCGTGAACCGTCGCGGTGCCTGGTTGACCCGATGCAGTTGCGCGGCCGATCCAGTGATCAGTTCGTGAGGTGACTCATCGCCAAGGATCAGCGTGCCGCCCTCGATGAGCAACGACAGGAACGGCCGCGTCGGCTCGACTGCCGCCATGTGCCCGCCCAGTCGGGAGGGTAGATAGCGGATTTCTCCCAGCGCCCATGCGAGCTTCACGTCGCGCAGCGCGATTTCACGAAAGGCCTGGAAAATGGTCTCCGGCGACGCCTTGACGACGATCGCAATTCGGTCGCGGAACTGGGCGCCGCGAGCAAGGCGTTCGAATGCTGGAGATGCGGGAACGGCCGAATAGTGCGTCATGAGAGGACCTCGTTCCGTCCGATCCTGGACGCATCAACCTTGCCGATGTTCGGTGGTCACGAGCAGGGGTATCAGGCCTGTCGCGCCGAGATCCCGTCCGTGTCAGGGGGTAAAGTGCCGGATTTTCGGCGCTGCTCAGACCGCCGTCGACTTCCGAGGCGCGTAACCAGGTGTTCTTGCGCCCGAGTAGCCGACACCCTTCGCGCCGACCTGGCATCTAGCCTGCTCTTTACCCCGGGGGCGCCGTGAATCGTGGCGCCTGTCGATCGTTCCTGTGATGTGGTCTGTCATCAGGGTCCGCAGCGAACCTACTTGGCGTACGCGCCGATTACGCCCGCCCAATCGCAGGCATTGCACTGGCGATCGCCTCGATGCAAAGGGGTAGCGACGCCAGAATGTCCAATGGAAACTGAATTGCCCCTTTCTCCCCCGGATGCCACGCTCCGAATAGGCCACTTCTGGCAGGGCGTGTGCTCCGGGATCCAGTTCTCGGGGTCGCGCGGTATCAAGGGGTCACACGTTCGGAGGTGAAAGATGGCACGAAAGGCCTTGCTTGTCTGCGGAATCCTCTCGTCGTTGCTCTACGTCGCCATGAACGTATTCATACCGATGCAGTGGGAGGGCTATAGCTCCGCCTCTCAAACGGTCAGCGAGCTGTCCGCGATCGGCGCTCCGACGAGACCGCTCTGGGTTCCGCTTGGCACCGTCTATACCTTACTTGTTGCCGCCTTCGGGTGGGGCGTCTGGCGTCGGCTCGTCGGAACCGTTCCCTGCGCGTCGCGGGAGGGTTGCTCGTGGCCTACGGAGTCATTGGCCTCGCCTGGCCTCCGATGCATCTCCGTGAGGTGCTGGCAGCGGGCGGGGGAACACTGACCGACACCATGCACATCGTCTTTGCGATGGTGACGGTTCTCCTCATGTTGCTCGCGATTGGATTCGGAGCTGCCGCATTCGGAAAGCGATTCCGTCTTTACTCCATCGCGACCATGGTGATCCTTTTCGCGTTTGGTGCCTTGACCATCCCAGATGCTCCCAAGATCCAGGCGAATCTGCCTACGCCGTGGGTCGGGGTTTGGGAGCGCATCAATATCGGCGTCTTCCTGCTCTGGGTCGTGGTGCTGGCCATGACGCTCCTGCGCGGCCGAGAAACTGCGGCCGTCACCAGTCGCAAGGCTGCGCGGGTCGCATGAGTCTCAGTGTGGTGCATGGGAGTGAGCCTTGGAATCCTATCAGGAAGAACGAAGCCCTTCCGTGGGAGCGCGCGGGCAGCGTCGCGGAGATCAGCTGTCTCTGCCTCGAGGGGTGATGTTCGGTGACCAGAGCCTCGTGAATCCGCCCCTGATCTTCTGGCATGCCGGGCGGGTCTTTCGGAGATGCGTTTGCTTCGTCACTGCAACCTGCCGCTTGAGAAGGGCTTCACGGTCGTCTGGCGACGATTCTCAAGGTCATCGGCATACCGTTCGCACATAACCAGGTGCTGCGCCGTCACCGCTATCTTGGCGGGTGGAGCTGAAGAGAGAGAACCATGACGCGCATGAAACGTTTCCACGCTTTGATTGCCACTGATGGTTCCGCTGCAGCGCGGGCTGCGGTCGCGACGGCGGTGCGCTTCCCCTGGCCTGACGGATCTCGTGCTTTCGCGGTGGTTGCGAAGCAAGGGCCTGCCGACTACCGGCGCTCAATTCTCCTTGCGGCGCTCGATCGGACTGCCGACTTCGTCGCCAAAAAAACAGCGCGCGCGCTGTCCAGCCGCTGGCCTGACGCCCAGGTAGGCGTCGTGGACGCGTCGCCTGTGGATGCGGTTATCAAGGAAGCACTGCGACTCCGAGCGGACGTCATCGTGATGGGTTGGCGGGGTCACGGAGTTGTCCGCCGGATGCTGACAGGGAGTGTGTCTCGGGGCGTGGTCCGCCGTGCTCCCTGCGCGGTCCTCATCGTCAGGCACGCGCTACGGGACCTTCGACAAGTTGTCGTCGGGTTCGACGGTTCAGCGCATGCCCGGCGAGGCGTGGAACTCATCGCAAGGTTGAATCCTCCTCGGGGCGGCCGCGTTTCCCTGTTCACCGCGGTCGACACGATGCACGTTCCGTCTCAGGCAATGGTGCCGCTCGATGCTCGCGCCACCATCTCTGCGGAAGTGACACGGATCAACAAGAAGCGTCTCACAGAGACGCATCAGGCGCTTGACCGAGCCACCCGCACGCTCACTCGTGCCGGTTGGAGAGTGGACAGGGTTGTCTCGACAGGTGCGCCGCTTCGTGAGTTACTCGCCACCGTCGCGGACACTCGCGCCGATCTTGTTGTTGTCGGGGCGAAAGGCGTAACCGGCGTCCGACAGCTGTTGCTCGGGAGTGTCGCCGAGGGCACGTTGAGCCGCAGCCCTGTGCCAGTCTTCATTGCACGATGAGTTGCCGTTGACACGCGCGTCTTGAGCAAGAGCGGGCTGGGACGAAGCCGTTCGTGCCGATCGAAGGCGTGGCAGGCCATTTCGACGTTTCATTGGGAGATCCCCTGAACCTGGGACCCGGCTGCCCGTCTTCGGGCAGATAACGGGCCGCCATCTTGCAGCTCAATCGATCATTCAACGCAGCCGGATTACCGGCGCCGGAGGCATCATGCGAGAGATCAACCGCATTCTCTGTCCGGTGGACTTGTCAGACGTGTCACGCGATGCGATCAACCACGCCGTCGTACTGGCCCGCTGGTACAAGGCGAAGATAACGGCGCTTCACGTGTGCAACCCGCTCGTCGTTCCGGAGACTGATTTCACTATCTTCGGCTTCGGGCCTCGACCGGAGTTGACCGACGAAGACGTGAAACACGCGCGCGAGCAGGTGCTTGCGTGTTTCGGGTCGGCGGGTCCGGACGTTGAAGTACTCATCGACAGCGGGCAAGCGCCGCGCCAGATTGTGGAGCGCGCGAAATCGCTTCCGGCCGATGTGATTGTGATCGGCACGCACGGCTCCGGCGGCTTCGAGCACTTGCTTCTCGGATCAGTGACCGAAAAAGTACTCCGCCGGGCCACCTGCCCCGTGTTAACGGTGCCGCCGCGCGCACGCACGACAGCGCAGCTCCCGTTTAAACGAATCCTCTGTCCGCTCGACTTTTCCGAGTCGTCATTGGCGGCGTTGGACTTGGCGTTCTCTCTCGCGCAACCAGGCGAGGCCGAGTTGACCATCCTCCACGTATTTGAATGGCCGGCTGATGACGAGTCTCCACCCGCTCGGCCGCTAATGTCGCCTGGATACAGACGGGAGCGCGAACGGGACGCAACTGCGAAACTTCAGAAACTGATTCCTGACCCCGTACGGGACTGGTGCCGGCCGACGACGCGGCTTGCCCACGGGAAGGCATATCGGGAGATTCTGGGCATCGCAACCGAAGACCATTCGGATCTCATCGTCATGGGCGTCCATGGTTTCAATCCATTGGATCTCATGCTCTTTGGATCGACCACCAACCAGGTAGTGCGGCGTGCGATATGCCCGGTTCTCACGGTGCGAGGATAAGGAGCGAGGGACGCTCTGTGGCCAGATCTCCGGCCAGCATCACTGTGGTGACCATCTTGGACCTGAAATGGGCGTTGCGGGAAGCTCACAACCCCGACCGTCACACTGTGCCCCAGCGGAAATGGATTGCCAAATGGCTGCGCGCGGCACGGCATCACGAACGTGGGCTACTGGATTCCGCAGCAAAGCGATCCGGAGCTCGGCATCAGCGCCGAGAACACGTTCATCTACATACGCGCGTATCCGTCAAAAGAGGAAAGAGACAAGCGTCTCAAAGCCAGGGGTGACGATCCGGAATTTGCCGAGGTCGTGACGAAAGCGGAGCGGGATCGCAAAACCAAGCTCATCGTGAAAGTGCACAACATCGACATGGTGCCGCACGGCACGTACTCGGCGATCACCATCACTAAGTAGTCGGTAGTCAGTAGTCGGTAGTCGACCGATCTCTCGACTACGCTCCGTAGGTCGGCCCGTGCACCGTTCGGTGTGAGAGGCACTGCCACCGGTCAGCAAGTGAAGCCGTTCAGGCGTCCACGTGAGCTGGCGTGTCGACTGGACCACCCCGAGCGTCACGGTCGATCCGACTCGGCTGCCGCGCGCGAACGTGTCAAGGCTTTCGCCCAGATAGGCGATTGCCGTCGCATCTGCCCGCTGCACGCGCTGATTGAGCAGTTGCAAGTATCCCAAGCGGTCGTGCGGAACGCACTCTCTTTCGGCCAGCGCCTGTCTGCCGTCCTAGGCGTCAGGGACGCGAAGCAGTGGCATCGGGCGAAGCGGCGGGTTCACCTGCCAAGCCTCTCCGTACGACGCGCGTCCGGGAGACGTCAGGTACCAGTCCTACATGCCTACAGGCGCATAACCAATAAAGACCGCCTGGATCAGTGAAACCTGAGCACGCGGGTGAAGATTCAGGCACTCACGAAGGATTTTTTTCTGATCGCGCCCAAAATCTTGTAACGCTCCCAGCCTCTCGAACACTAAACCAACGTTCACGGGCGACCGCGTCTCTACCAGTAGACAGAGAGTACGCGCGATCGCTCACGGTCAGGCTGCTAGAAAAGAAAGGCAAGGTCAGTCCATGAGACACGCCCACACTCGGTTGGGTTCACTGGTCGGAGCGATCGCGTTTCTCACCACCGCGACGCCCGCGTTCAGTCAGTCCCGACACACTGCGGTTTCCGACGATGGTTCGGCAGGCGCGCCGATCGAGGCGAGCGTCAGCCCCGGCGGCGCCACGACGTCCGCTGCGCCATCGGCGGGAGTACGCCGGGTGACGGAGCCGGCGCTCATCGCGGAAGGCGTGTTCTTCGACGCAGAGTCACGCGCGGAGTTCCAGCGACTCGCCGCGCTGCCTGATGGAGGAGAGCGCGGCCTGCGTACCAGCGAGGACGGCGCCGAGGTGATCATCGGGATGGATACCCGCGAGCGCCTCTACACCACCACCTACCCGAGCCGGGCGAAAGTGCTGATCACGTTCACCGGCGGCCGGTGCAGCGGAACGATGATCGGCCCCAACGCCGTGGCGACGGCCGGCCACTGCGTTCACACCGGCGGTTCGGCGGGAGCCTGGCGCCCGCGCGCCAGCTTCAAAATCTATCCGGGTCGAAACGGCTCGGCCAGCCCCTATGGCGTCTGCACGGCACGGGCGCTGCATTCCGTCATCGGCTGGACGACCAGCGCTGACGAGGAGTACGACTATGGCGCCATCAAGCTGAACTGCACCGTCGGCAACACGGTGGGCTGGTTCGGCATGACGACGGCCACCCCGACAAACTTCCCGAGCATCGTCGGCGGCTACCCGGGCGACAAGCCGCTGACCCAGTGGCAGGGAAGCGACCGTGTTCGCGCCCTGTCGACGCGGCAGGCGTTCTACCTGAACGACACGATCGGCGGCATGAGCGGCAGCGCAGTGTGGCACGATGCGAATGGCCCGTACATCTTCGGCATCCACGCGTATGGCACGCACGGGGCCGGCAATCATGCCCTCTACAACCATGGAGTCCGGCTCGTCACCGCGGTGTTTGACAACCTCGTCGCGTGGCGGAACGCGCCGTAACATCGTCGGCACGCGCATCTGCGCCAGGTGGCGGCAGACGCCGCCACCTGGTCTCCGTCTCGAGGAGTTCTTATGAGTCCGCTCCAATCGTCGTTGTGTCTCTGCCTCATCATCGCCACCGGGTGGTGTGCCAGTCCGTCGAGCCCGGACCGTCCCGAGAGCGGCGGCAACGGCAATTCGACGGCCCGCCAACTCCAGGAAGGGGTCTCAGGACGGATCAGCAATGACGGCGGGAACGCGGTCGAAGGCGCCGCCGTGGTTGCCGCACCACTCGACCCCGGCGGACCTGCAATCCCCGAAATCGCGATCGTATCCGACGCAAACGGACGCTATCAGTGGCCACTCCGCGGGGGCCGCTACGAGTTGACAGTGGTCGCCGACGGCTACCAGCGGGTGTCGAAGAAAGTAGCCGTCAGTGCCGGGGAAGTCGCGACGCTGGACTTCGTTCTGTCCCGCGAGCAGGACACCGCTCGATGATGTGGGTGGCGAATTCCAAAATGCTGAGGAAACTAGCGATTCGCCACCCTCAGGTTCAAGAGAGGGTGCAATAATTCACACCTTTACCCAGCCCGCCAGGGTCCGCAAGCTTGGCCTGAGGATTGCGACGTGCGCGCGAATGTGGTGCTCAGGAGAGGTGTGCCCCCCATGCCCGTCCCACGCGTTCGTCCCACGAGTTCGTTGTCCCACGAGTTCGTTTGACAGGGGCATTCGGCGGCGCGATAATCCGCGCCATTCGTGCCGGGCAATCCGCGCTGTGCCGGCGGGAGGACGGCGCCACATAAGACGCAGTCCGTGAACCAGGCGCGCGAAAACCCCGTTAATCGTTCTTATCGTCTATGGAGGGCTCCGATGCGCCGAGTGACCATGTTCACCGTTGCCGTGGCAAGCATTGCCGCTGTGCTTGCGGGACTATCTGTTCCAGCGATCGGCCAGGCGCCTATCACCGCGTTCGAAGGAGCGCGCATCATCGTCGGCGACGGCAGCCCGCCGATCGAGAAGGGCACGATCGTCGTGAACGGCGCGACGATCCAGGCGGTTGGTGCGAATGTTCAGGTGCCGGCAGGCGCCCAGCGCGTGAACCTCGCCGGCAAGACCGTGATGCCGATGATCCTCGACACGCATATCCATGCGCCCAAGACGCGCGAACAAATGCAGCGCGACCTGAAGCGTCGCGTCTACTGGGGCGTCGGCGCCGCGATGAGCATGGGCACAGACACGACCGACGACGTCTTCAAGGTCAGGGACGAAACAAAGAGCGTGCCCGGAACGGCCCGGCTCCTGACCGCCGGACGCGGGATCACCGGTGTGGAAAAGGGACGCGAGCAGGCCGCGTACTGGGTCGGTAACGAGAAGGAAGCCCGCGATGCCGTGGCCCAAAACGCAGCCAAGCGGCCGGACATCATCAAGATCTGGGTCGATGACCGCGACAACACCGTCCCCAAGCTGACGCCCGTACTGTACGGGGCAATCATCGATGAAGCCCACAAGCAGAAGCTCCGCGTGACCGCGCACATCTTCGACCTCGAGGATGGGAAAGGATTGCTCAAGGCCAATGTCGATGCGTTCGCGCACAGCGTGCGCGATCGCGACGTGGATGAGGAGTTCATGACCCTCGTCCGGGCCAAGCCGAATCTGGTCGTCAATCCGAACCTGCCCGCAATGGGCAAGAAGTGGGATACCTCCTGGCTACAGGGGAGAATCCCGTCCGAGGAGTACGCAGACGTGCAGAAGGGCGCCGTCGACAATGCCAAGCAGGCGGAAGCGTTCGGTATTCAGTCCCGCAACTTGAAGCGGCTAAGCGATGCGACCGTCCGCATCGTGCTCGGCACTGACGGCAACACGCCCTGGGCGCCGCACCAGGAGATGGAGAGCATGGCGGCGTCAGGCATGACACCGATGCAGGTGCTCACGGCTTCGACCGGCCGCGCGGCCGAGTTCTTGCGTTTTACGGACACCGGCACGCTGCAAGCGGGCAAGAGCGCCGATCTGCTTATCCTCGACGCCAATCCGGTGGACAACATCACCAACACGCGGCGGATCAATGCGGTCTATCATCGAGGTCAGATGGTGAACCGAAGCGCGTATCCGAACTGACGGCCATTACGGGCCGACGTAAAGGGCCGGAGCCGATCGCTCCGGCCGTCCGTTCCAATGACTTGATCTCAATCGTGAAAACCGCTTGCGTCCCTGTCGCCACCAGGAGCATTCGGAAGGAGAACGCGTCGAGCTCGGCGGAGAGTTCATACCACCGACCGGATCTCAGGGCGGTCGGCCGAGCAACGAGACACGACGGGCTGTCAGCTCACGCGACTGACATCGGTCTTGGCGAAATCATCACCCTTGAAGAGCAGCGGTTCGCCTGATGTGCGAGCGAGCGCGTAGGTAAACAGATCGCCGAAATTGAGAGCGGCGGGGTGACGACCCTTGCCGAAGCGCCGATAGGCCTTCCTCGCTTCGAACACCTGTTCCGCGTCAACGGGAACCACCACGACCTCGGCCTTTTGGATCAGCGCATCGAGTTCGCGCCCGCCCGGCTCGCCCTTCCGGGCCTCGATGACCAGGGCCGCTTCGAGCAGGTTGTCCGCCGAAACCAGCCGAGTCGGATCCTCCTCGACCGCCGCGCGGAATTCCTCGGCCTCCGGTTCGTCAAGCAGCAATGCAAGTAACGCGGACGCGTCGAGGATCATCAGCGGGGCAAGCCCCGCTCGTCGTAGCCGGGAATTTCGTCGGCAGATCGGTCGTCGAGCGTCGGTAGCTGGGCACAGCGCTGTGCGATCTCACGGGTTCGTCGAAAAGGGAGTATACTGGGGAGGCGTTCGGTAGCCAGATCCGCGGCAGCCAAACCCCCCCGCCCCCGATCAGGTTTCAAAGGCTTGACGACGTTCCAATATTTGAGTTCTTAAGAACGAAAAGGTTCGCTGCGCGCGTGGGCGCAGCGAACCTGGCGTTTCGCCTATGCCGGCGTGATCATTTGGTGACTTGCCCCCGGATTTCACCAGCCTTGTTGGCTTCTGTGTGCACGTTGACGTACCAGCGTCCAGCCATGAGATCGGCGGCCTGCGCGTCAGTAAGCGTGGCGCTGCCCTTGACCGGACTGGTCGGCTTCTGTCCGATCAGCAGGGCGACTCCCGCGGTTTTACCCGGTTCGGCAGGACCGTGAAAGTGCGCGACCGTGGGAGGGCCGCTAATACCGTCGAAGGTGATCGTCCAGGTTAGATTCTTGCTTTCGGTGTCGTACGCAAGGTCGGCCGTTCCCTTACCCTTGCTGTCGTTCGTAGGCACCTCCTGGGCTGCGTCGAGTTTGGCTTGGAACTTGAGCGTTTCCGCATACGCGGAGGAAGTTGCAGTCAAAAAAGCGGCCAGTGCGAAGACCACAAGGAAGGCCCAGCTGCCGACACTCGTCGATCGATCTGCCGGCGGAGTTCCGGCTCGACTAGTTGAGCCTCCGCTTTGAGGATCGTCGACTCCGCCGTTACTTGTTTGCTGCTAGCGCGCCGGCGGCCGGATTTTTGCTCTCAGCGGGCGAGCAACTATCCGACATGGCTGAGGACTCGGCGGACAACCTGCATGAAAGCGAGGCGTGGTGTTCGTCGCCCGGCAGCCCGAGTCGGCGGCTGCTGGAACCTAAGATCGTACCTGAGGCAGGCGCAGCCGTCGTCACGTTGCACCTGTCCGACTCGGTCCCTCGGACTCGCAAATGCTTTGGAACGCCAGCCGCTGTCCTCCGCAGAGTCCTACATCCGACTGCTGATCAGGGTCCGGCGCACATTCCGCGAAGCGGATTGACACCCAGCTGCGCTGGACACTTGCGCCGCCCAGTTCGAGCAATCGGAATTCCGGCTAGGGTATAGTCGTGCCTGCAACTGCTCTAGTTGCAGGAAGCTGCGACCATTCGCACGTGTTCGACATCGACTCTCCGGACCAGGATGTCAGTCTTTCTGCGGTCCTTGTCTCCATTTGACGCGGGAAACATCGAGGTGTTGGGAACGTTGGCTTTCATTGTTCGCCCGGCTGCTTTGACCGTTACCTCTGTCCAGTTGTCTTTCCGGTCGGTCGTGATCTCGCCCTCTTTCACATCACCCTTCAGGTCGCCTTCTATTTCCACCCGATTGCCAACGTGCTGTTTGAGGTCGCCGTCGCCGTCCAACCAATAGAAGAGCGTCGCATAGTCACCGGTCGTACCCAACGCGCTGGGCGTGACTTGTCTGCCCGGCGACGCCAACCACGGTTCCGCTGACGTATTCGTCAACAGATATCCAGCCCCATCGCCGTCCCCCCGGATCAGACAGCCCGACAGCTTGACGCTCTTGTCGTCGGGCGCCGGGGCGGCAGCTCCCGCAGCCCACGATGTTGCGACGGTGAACGCCAGCACTGCAGTTACCACCAGCGGTTGTTTCAGAGTCTTGATGCCCATATGGTCCTCCCGCTCAATAGTCCTCCCGCTCAACCACGAACCGACGAACAGCAAGGGCCATTTCTGCAAAGCGCTCGCCAATCCATTGGTACCAACAGATGACGGTGAATGACAGTCACGATGCGATAGGTTTCTTGGGATTGCGCGGGAATCTAGCTTTTCCGCAGATTAGGAGGCTGAGGGCGGGTATTCACCGTTGCGCATCAAATTACCTAGCGAGCCTCAGCCATTGCGGTCTATGCTCCCGCCGCTCCCCATGCCTCCCGTCCGTGCCCCTCGCGTTCGCCTTCAGGATTCTCAGCGAGGGGGGCGTGTCCTTCAGTAATCCTGCGCAGATCGTTGCGCCAAGGGTCATTGAGCAAGAACACATCCGTTGACCAGAAGCACACCGGGCCTGTGACGGCGTCTTGCGATCTCGCCTGCATCGGAGCGCCGATGACTGCTGCATCCGCCGGTGTCAGTCGCCCTTGACATTCACGAATTGTTTCAAGACGTACTTCACCTCAACCAGATCCCGCGCATGCTCCATCACTTCATCGATATCCTTGTACACGGCCGGGATCTCGTCGAGCAGCGCTTTCGAATGGCGGTACTCGATGCCTGCCATCGCCCGGCTCAGGTCGCCCATGCCGAAGAGCGCTCGCGCTTTGGTCCGCGAATAGCGGCGCCCGGCGCCATGTGGGGCGGAGTGAAAGCTCATCGGATGTTCCTTGCCGACGACGATGTAACTGCGAGTGCCCATCGAGCCGGGAATCATCGCCCAATTGCTTCGCCGTGCTTCAATGGCCCCCTTGCGGGTGACCCAGACACGGCTGCCGAAATGTTGCTCTTCCTGGGTGAAGTTGTGATGCGAATTGATGCGCTGCAGCTCCAGCGGCGGCTGGTTGTTGTCTTCGCCGTGCACCGCGTGCGTGACCTCCGCCAGCACGCGGTCCATCATCTCGTTGCGATTGTGCAGCGCGAATTGTTGCGCCCAGTTCAAGTCGCGCAGATAGGCCGCAAACGCCGGGTGGTCCTGTGGCAGGTACGCGAGGTCGCGGTCGGGAAGGCGCACACCCATCGATGCGCACAGCTGTTGCGCCACCTTGATGTAGTGGCTGCCAATCTTGTTGCCCACGCCGCGCGAGCCTGAGTGCAACGTGAGCCAGACCGCTCCGTCGCCGTCCTCGGCCAGTTCAATGAAGTGGTTGCCACCACCCAGGGTTCCCAGGGCAAGGCGCCAGTTCCTGTCGTATTGGTCGGGCGTTGCGCGGGTCTCCTTGGCCAGGACCTCGAGGATGTGAATGCGTTCGGCGGCAGTGGTGGTGACCTTTGCGTTGTTCTTGCCGGCGCTCATGGGGATACGTCGCTCGATGCCGGCGCGGACAGCCGGCGGCGCGACAATATCAGCGCGCTTGAGGCGCGTCCGAACAGCGATCATGCCGCAGCCGATGTCGACGCCCACGGCTGCCGGGATCAGGGCGCCTCGGGTCGCAAGAACCGTCCCGACCGTCGCGCCCTTTCCGTAGTGGCAGTCGGGCATCACCGCGACGTGCTTGAACACGAACGGCATCGAAGCCGTGTTGAGGATCTGCTGCTGCGCCGCAGGCTCGATCGTGTTCCACGGGAGGAAGACCACTGCCTTGTCGTTGACCGTTTCCACGGCATTGAAAACTATCGTCGTCACGCAGGTCGGTCAAGGGACAGTCGACGCGCCGAACCCTATCGTCCACCCGTCGACTCTCTGTTTCGCACTCATCGATCAATCGCTGGCGGATGCCCGCCGAGGCTCTCCCAACGATGTATCTATGGGCCCCAAGGCTGCGCTCCCCGAGCCAACAGCCGCAAAGATGTCCCATCTCCGAGGCGGATGATTTGCCTAAGAAAGAAGACGGTCGAAAGGGATTTCCGTCTGGCAAACCGCGATATCAAGCGCTCCCGGACAGGCTACCGGTGGCGCATCGCATCCGTTCACGACAGATTCGCCGACCCAGGTTCAGCCGGGCGATTCTCTCGGGAGGAAGTTTCTCGAAGCCGACGGCGATCGCGCCGCCGCGGATCGCGGAGGTCAATCTTTCATATCGATTCTAAGAGGGCGTCTCGAGGAGTCCGAGGGTTCTGGACGTTTCGAGGGGTCTCGGCACCTCAAGAACCTCCGATGTCCCATGACTGGATCGACGGACGGCGGCCATGATTTGCCCCGTCACCAGACTCGGCCGTGATCGACGCCTCCGCTTTCCAACTGCTGCTCACGCTCCTCATCGGGTGGCTGGACCCGTGGTGTCTTTTCGGGGCCGAACCGTCGAGTCAACCGCGCGCCTCGCTATGCCGCGCGATAGTGAGAGCTCAGCAACCCGCCGAGTCGTGGACGCCGAACAAACCCGGCCAACCGGGCCGGTCGGCGTCCGCGACTCTAGGAAACACGGGCTTTGATTACTACAGTGCACTCCTTGAGACCCGTGATCCCGCCCTGGCGGCCGGAAACTCCTTTCAAGGTCCAATTGACCAATCGGTCGGCGCCGGGGGCAGCCTGTTGCGCGGCCTGTATCGCAAGGTCTAGCGCTTTCTGCACGTTACCAATCTTGGAAGTTCCCTTGAACGTCTTCAGTGGCGGCATCGTAGTCCCCTCGTTTCCGCGCAATGCAACCGTGCGCAAAGCCCAACGCTCTTGAAATGCCCCGACACGCACCCACTGCGGATCCAGGAGATTTCATGGCGGCATTCTGCCGCAGAATGCAAAGCTCCGCACGAAGATCTTTTCCAAATCCGCGCGACCGACTCCCTGGGTGGTTCAGTGGTTTCGTCACGGTTCCCTGAAAGAAATCCTTTTCGCGCGCTCGGTGTTCCACTGAGGCGCTTCCGGCCACTGCGGGATCCCTCACACTCATGCGAATACTTCACCGGGTGCCTGGTGTCGCGATGGCGACGTCGTCATGAGCCGCCGCAGACTCCGGTTGACCATCCATACCGTAGCGCGGCATTCCCTCAGCGTTCTGGATGGATAGCGTAAGTCGCACGTGTGACCACAGAAGCGTGGCGGAATTGGCCGCGACGGCGATGTGACGGTCACGCTTTCAAGCGGAGGATTGCGATGGCAGTGTGCATTCACTGCAGGGGACAGACGATGGACGCGTGTGCTTCCTGTAGAAGGGGCGACGAACCGGGGATCTGTAAAGTCTGTGGCGGAGATGGCGTCATCACCATTCCGAACGGCGCCGGACGATGCCCACACTGCGGGGGAGGCGGAATGCATGCGTGTGCCTCCTGTCGAGTGGAGACAAACCCTGGGATTTGCAAGGTGTGCAGAGGTTTCACGGTGGTCGCGCCGATCCAAGGCGCCGTCGCCTGTCGTCATTGCGACGGTCGAGGAATCCATAACTGTGCTGAGTGCCGGGTCGGCAGCGAATTTGGAATCTGCCAAGTCTGCAAAGGATCAGCCGTCTTGGCTCCCTCGTGAGCAAGTGTTCAAACTATCAGATGTGGAGGCTCTCAATGCCAGCGCAGAAAAATGGATGGTTCATCAAGGTGTGCACAACGCAGACTCAAGCAAGTGCTATCGACCTCTCTGTTGGCCTCGGCGGAGACGACTCCAGTCATCGAGCATGGCGCCGTTGGAACAGCAACGAGGAAACTGAATTCGATGTTCCAGAGGACTTGCGAAACGTTCAGGAAGTCTGGATCAAAGGGGTCGCGGTTCCCGAGGGCCGCAACGTGCACATGTGCGTGTGCTTCCGCGACCACGTGACTCAAAAGATGGAATTCGACCGCGACGAAGAGCACGAGACGAGCCAGATCGACTCGGATTCATGCGGCTGCTAAGCCGAACCATACTGCCTGGTGTCCAGGGCACCCCCTGGACACGGGTGTCTTACCAAGTGCTGGGTTTCACAACTACGGTGACGTATTTCGCCGGTCGGGCGGCGCGGCTCATCCCTTCGTGTCATGCTTGGACGATCGGTTGGCGATTCTGACTAACCTGGCGCTGGAGGTCGGCGCGGCAGGTTCGTTGAGCACGCCGCGGCTCAGCGCCGACCGCTGGACCGGTTGATTCAAGGCCAAGATGTTGGACAAGCAGCGCGTTGTGCGGACACTACAAGGCAGCTGGTCCCAATACACGAGCACGAAGTGGACCCAGCGCAATCTTGCGGCGGGGCAGTGTTCGGTGACGGCGCTCGTGGTGCAGGATCGCTTCGGTGGAGGTTTACTGAAAACCAGAGTCGGTGACGGATGGCATTTCTATAATGAAATTGACAGTGAAGTCCACGACTTCACATCGCAGCAGTTTGAGCAGCCGCTGACGTACGGGCACCTACCAGCGACTCGGGATGAGGCGCTGATCGACACATCACCGGAGCAGTATCAACACCTTGGCGACGCCTTCGCTCAGAATTGGGACGACTGTGAAAGTGGTGGCTCGAAGGTCGCAACCGCCGTGAGTCGAATCGCTCTTGTCGGAGACTACAACGCGGCAGCGAAGGCGCATCAAGCAATACCACGGGCGCTCGCACTCGCGAATGAGACCGACGGATGCCCGTGTGAATGGGAGTGGCTTCACACGTCGGCGATCCTCGACGATCCATCCAAGCAGTTGGTAGAGTTCCATGGCGTGTGGTGTGTCCCAGCCAGTCCTTACGCCAGCACGCGGGGCGCACTGGCGGCCATTCGATTTGCGCGGCAGACGGGAATGGCATTTCTGGGCACCTGCGGTGGGTTTCAGCACGCGCTGCTGGAGTACGCTGAAGCGGTCTGGGGTGTAGCGAAGGCCGCACACGCTGAGCTGGATCCAAATGCCGTCGATCCTGTCATCGCGCCGCTCAGTTGCAGCCTTGTCGAACAATCCGGCGAGATCCAGTTCGAGCCCGGTTCACAACTGGCAGCCATCTATGGCGTTCCTGCGGCCGTCGAAGAGTACCACTGTCGCTACGGATTGAGTTCGCTCTACAGCAACCGGTTGACGGCCGGGCCGTTGCATGCGAGCGGACGCGATCGCGCAGGTGAGGTCCGGGCGGTCGAGCTGCGAGGACATCCATTTTTTGTGGCGACACTGTTCCAGCCAGAGCGGTCGGCATTAGCGGGCCGCAGGCATCCGTTGGTGAGTGCGTTTACCGATGCGGTGCGTGAACGAGCGGCGGCCCAACATGGCATGCAGCCGACGGCGCGCCTGGATGGTGAGCGTCGCGGCTGATGCCAGACGTCAGGCGACAATTGCCCGTGCCACGAATGCCTGAAGCGAGAAACGTTGCTGGGTCATCGAGCATGAAAATTCGAGCCGTTCTTTTTGATTTGGATGGAACTCTCCTGGATCGCAGGGTCACGTTTCGCTGCCACTTGCAGCTCCAAGTCCAGAGACTGGCTAACCTGTTCCCAGATGCAGGGGGCGACCTCGTCGACCGTATGTTGGTTCTCGATGACAACGGCAGTGCGCCGCGCCAAGAGTTCTATCGCCTGATCGAGGCGGAGTTCAGTCTGCCGCGGGGGGCATCGGCTCGGTTGCGGGACGATTTCGAGGCTCATTTCCCGGAGAGCTGTGTCCCGGTCCCGAATCTCTCCGTGACATTGAATGCCCTTCGAGGAGCGGGCATCAAGCTGGGTCTTATCACGAACGGGCGGGTACTGATTCAGGGGAGAAAGATCGACGGACTCGGCATTCGACACCTGCTTGATGTTGTCGTCATCTCGGAGTCAGCTGGAGTCCGGAAGCCGGATCCTCGTATTTTCAACGATGCCTTGAGTCGACTGGGCGTCGTCCCGTCTGCCGCCGCCTATGTCGGCGACAACCCTGACGTCGACGTTCTGGGAGCCAAGCGGAGCGGTCTTCTTGCCATCTGGAAGCGCGACAACTTCTGGCCTGAACCTGGCAATTGCGATTACCTCATCGACGACCTGAACGAACTTCCGTCGGTGTTGGCTTCCGCTTCGGACTCTACTGCGTCTGTGACTGTCTAGTCTCCAAATGCAGCCGACGTGTCCAATCTCCTGTGTGATCATGTCGCGGGCGGCACGCGGCTGATTTGGAACGTCAGACCGCAACGAAAACCGTGGTTCTAACATGAAGCGTATTTGCGTCTTTGCCGGATCCAATTTGGGCGCCCGGCACGAGTACCGCGCGGTCGCTCAAGAACTGGGATCCATACTCGCACAGCGCGAGGTGGGCTTGATCTACGGTGGAGCGCGGGTCGGGCTCATGGGTGCGGTGGCGGATGCGGTTCTTACTGCGCGCGGTCATGTGACAGGTATCATTCCCGAGGCCCTCGTTGTTAAAGAAGTAGCGCACGCCGGACTGTCCGAACTGCGAGTCGTCAAATCCATGCATGAGCGAAAGGCCACGATGGCGGACCTCGCCGACGGCTTCATCGCGCTGCCTGGTGGTTGGGGCACCTTGGAAGAATTCTTCGAAGTTCTCACCTGGGCGCAGCTCGGACTCCATCAGAAGCCGTGCGGTTTGCTGAACGTCGAACGCTATTTCGATCGGCTGCTGGCGTTTTTGGGTAACGCCATCGACGAAGGCTTTCTTAAACGCGAACACGGCGCGATGGTCTCAGTGTCCAGTTCTCCGGGCGCTTTGCTTGACATGTTGGCGGCGTACCGTGCGCCCGCGGTTGAGAAGTGGATCGACGGGGCGGCGACGTAACGCGACGTCGTTGCACTCGCGGGCCAAGGGTATCCAGTCCTACAGCATTGGGCCAGCCTCGACCGACGATGACGCCTTGAGATTCGGCGCGCATAGCGACGTCGAACGCTTGCTGGAATCATCTCTCTACGGATTGGTCGAGTTCACATGGCGAGCCGTTCTCGAAGTGTCCGGAAGGCGGTGAGTGTCCTCTCACTGATGCGGCCGGCGACGAAGGCACGCCTTGTCCGGGCTCGATAGCTAATCCGTTTCCACAGGCGACGTCCGTGGAGTACACTCCCGCCGCTATGGCATCGACACTCACGACGGCAGACGTCGGTGGCAGGGTGCTCAGGGCGCCGGCCGGTTCCGCCCGATGGCGGCAGCGATTGTTCTTCACGGGCATCCCCCTCGCGATGGCGGTGGCGGTATTCGTCGGCTTCGCGCCGACGTACTACCTGAAGACAGCCTATGGAACGCCGGCGCTGGCGCCCCTGTACCACCTTCACGGATTTCTGTTCTCGCTGTGGATAGTCCTGCTCGTCGTTCAACCCGGCCTCGTGGCAGCGCGACGCATCAACCTGCATCGCAGGCTTGGGACCGTTGGCGGGGTGCTGGCGGCCGCGATGGTCCCGACCGCCTTGGCCGTCGCAATCGATATGGGACGCCGGGGTGCGGCGCCACCGGGCGTGCCCCCACTCTCGTTTCTTGCAGTGCCGCTCGCGACGGTGATCGTGTTCCCGGCCCTCATCGGCGCGGCGCTGGCGTGGCGGCGTCAGCCGGAGGTGCACAAGCGGCTCATGTTGATCGGCACGCTGGAACTGGTGCCGGCGGGCGTCGCCCGTTGGCCGGGCCTGGCCACTGCCGGACCGCTCGCGTATTTCGGTCTCACCGACCTGGTCCTGGTCGCGGTCGTGCTGTTCGACCTCGCGACACGCGGTCGCCCACATTCGGCCACGATCTGGGGCGGGCTGTTCCTGGTCGCGTCTCAGGTGCTGCGGATTGTCATCAGCGGCACTGGACCCTGGCTCGCATTTGCCGGGTGGCTAATCGGGTAGGGCAGGCGATCCTCGTCCCGCGCCCACAGGACGAGATGTAGCATTTCCGCCACCGCGATGCCCACCCTTCAGTCCGATCCGATCGCGGATCGTTTTCGCGCCGATAAGCGATGGCAGGTTCGAGCGCTCTACCTTAAAGGAGTCGCGTACACATGAAGTTCGGCTACACCATCGTCTGTTACGTCCCTGACGTCCCGACTTCACTCAACTTCTTCGAGCAAGCTTTTGGTTTTCCACGCCGGTTCCTGCACGAGTCGGGAACGTACGGGGAGTTGGAGACCGGCGAAACCACCCTTGCCTTTGCGGCACATCAGCTTGGCGAGATGAACTTGCCGTCCGGTCATGTCGCGGCCCATACATCGCCGCAGCCACTCGGAATGGAAATCGCCTTTGTCACGCCTGATGTCGAACACGCACACGAAAGAGCTGTCTCGGCTGGCGCTACAGAACTGTCAGCACCAAGAGCTAGACCATGGGGCCAAGTTGTTTCTTATGTGGGCTGCCCCGACGGAACGCTTGTTGAGCTTTGTACGCCTGTCGGTGGCTAGCCAAAGGCAGGGCTTCGGCACATGGATGACTCGGAAAAACCAATTCTCAACTACCTCCTGTCCGAAGAGTGGGCGTCGAGCGAATTGTTGGACAATACGACATTGGCACTGGAGTGTGCACATGATTTCCCGTCAACAGTGGCTCTTCATGAAACTTGTGTCGGGGTTCAGCATGGCTGCCGTAGTCGCGGTTATCGTCTTACGAATCGGCTATTTGATGGACAGGGGTTCTTGGCTGAATACGCTCACGGTACCTGTCAGGCGGTGTGTTCGGTTGGACTACGGGAATCCTGTTCTTGCCAAAGACGAAGGCTGAGGATACGAAATTACCAGTGTTCAGAGCTGGTGCCGCTACCTTTATTGGCGGCTTCGTCGTCGCCAAGCTCGACCAGGTCTACGATGCCAGTTTTCAAGATGGTGTCATGTCCGAACAGTTTCTCATCGGTGTCTTGCTGTTTTCGACTGCGTTTGGAATCGGCCTCTTGTTTACGTTTGTCGGGCGGCTGGCTGATGACGCTTTCAAGTGACGCAACTGTTCCAGCTGTATCGGTCGCGATGAGTGGGCCAACTTGAAAAGGGAGATCTGATGGGGTTGCGCCACTGGGGGTGTTGCGTCCTCGCGGCAGCCTGGGCGGTTACCGTGGCCGCTTCGCAGAGGCCGCCCGTCGAATCGGATCAACAGGTCCTCATTAAACTCGAGCGGGGTTGGAACGAGGCGTTCTATCGAAAGGACGCGGCTTTCATTGAGACCATCCTAGCCGACGAGTTCATGGCGACGTACGACGATGGCAGTCGGGGCGACAAGGCGAAGGAGTTGGCGCTCGTGGCTGAGTTCAATCAACAGGTGGAATCAGCCATTCAGGACGAGTTCACAGTGAAGGTATACCGCGACACCGCCGTGGTTTGGTTTACATTGCGCTTGGTCGGCAACAAGCAGGGACAGCGGGCAGAACTGACGTTGCGCTATACCGACGTCTGGGTGATGCGCGACGGCCGGTGGCAGTGCGTGTCAACCCAGAGCACGAGGGTGAGCCCAAAGTAAGTCAGATGTTGACGAGCAACAGGAAGCGCGCGTGGTGCACGGTGCCCACCGAAGTCAGAGCTTCGTCGATCTGTGCGTTGTACTTCGCAAGGATCGCGGCAATGGCGTTCGGGTCGGTGCCGGGCACGACCGGCATCAGCAGTGTCAACGGGTTTGCGATTCGTCCCTCGTTACGTGAACGTGATTGTTTTCGCCGGCTCTACCACAACGGCGCACCATGACGCGGATTTCGAACGGACATTCGTGTGGTTGTTCGTCGAGGATCGCGACCTTCACGCGCGGACGCCGAAGAGAATCCAGCAGAGCACCGCGCCGACGATGGTCATGCCGAGGCCCCAGGCAAGCAGCTGATTGAACAGCCGGCGCGCGTCGCTCCCCGGTGGTGCCCCGGCGATGTAGAGCGCACCGACCGTCGACAGCGACGACAAATCGACGAGGCTGGCCGACACGTTCATCGACCACGCGATCGACAACGGGTTCATCCCGCCGAGGTGTTGTGCCAGTTCAGGTGCCATCGGCAGGAAGGCCGGCAGCACCACGCCCGACGTGCTGCTGTAGACTGACACCAGCCCGGTGCCGAACGCCACCACGGCGGCGACGGTCTGCGGCGTGGACACCTGTGCGATCCCGCGTGTAATCAACGCCAGCCCCTGCGTTTCCTCGAGCATGGCGATCAGCACGGTGACGCCGGTCACCATCATGATGACGCCCCAGGGCATCGCCCTGATCGCGGCCGATTCGTCGGCGGCCCGCAGCAGCAAGAGCGAGACGGCAATCACCAGCGCCACCAGCCCGACGTCGAGACCAAAGGCGGCCACGGCGAGGATCAACAGGGCAATCCCGACGGCGGTCAGCCAGTGACGCGCTTGCATCGGGTCCGCCGGCGCTTCCGCCGCCACCGTTCGACCGTGCCTGCCGAACAGCTTCCAGCCGCCGAATATCAGGAACCCGCCCACGCCGACGATCGTATGCGCGAGTGCGTTGAGGGCAAACGTCGTCCACTCGACGCCGCCGAGTCCGATTCGCGCCATCACACCGTGCGCGACGATACCGGTTGGCGCGAATGGAGAGAGGGTGCCTGCCAGTGCACCGTTGCCGGTCATCAACGCCATCAACAGCGGCGGCACTCCGGCGCGATGCGCCACCGCCATGGCCGGACCGGCAAGCAGCGCGCTTGCCGGGGTGGCGCCGGCGCCGATGGTGGCCAGCACGAAGCCGAGGAGAAAGAACAGGATCGGCAGCAACCCCGCGTGGCCGCGGCAGAGCCGCACGGCGCGTGCGGTCAACCGCGCAAGTGTCCCGTTCGTTTCGGCGATCCCGAAGAGCAACGTCACGCTCACGAGCGTGAGGAAGAGCGGGACGGGGAAATCAGCGGTGATGGCCGAGAGCGTCATCCCACCGAGGTAGACGCCGATCACCATCGCGAGGGCGAGGGAAAGGAGGCCGACGTTGATCGTCGTGACGCAGCTCAGGACGATCGCGACGACGAGCGCCGCGATCGAAACCCAGGCCAGGTTCACCGCGAGGCCACCGGCGTGCGGGTCAGCAGCTCGACCAGCTCACCCACATCGGCCATCTCTTCGATGGATTCGACGGCCTCGAACACCGCCGTCACGTCATCCGGCGCCAGCACGAGTGAGGCGCAGTCGCTGAACTTCTCATACAGCTCGTCGCGCGTGAAGGGCCGCTCGGGGCCGCCCCGATACCGCTCGTCGGCGTCCTGCACGAGCGTCCTTCCGTCGACGAGATCCACCTCGACCGTGCTGCGGATTCGATCGAAGCCGCGCGCCTCGATTGCCGGGTCGAGCACGGTGTTCACCTTCGCCATCATCTGCTGCACCGGTTCGCTCAACACGAACGCGTCGGTGAACTCGCGGATGCCGGCTTTCCGCCGCAGCGCGATGCTCGCCAGGATGAACGGCGGACTGAACTTCGCCTCGAGTTCGCTCTGCGCCACTCCGTAGCGCAGCGGGTTGAGGATGTTCGAGCCGGCACGCAGGCGAATCGCTTTGATGGTCTCCGGCCGCACGTCATGGGTCGTGACCAGCGTGCGCATCGCATCCATACTCGGATGGCCGAGCACGCCACACGGATACGGCTTGATCGAGACGCCGGGCGACACGATCGTGTGCGGATTGCCAAGGACGCCGACGATCCGGTCGGCGTCGAAGCCGCTGCCGAAGCTGAATACCTTGAAGAAGCCCCACGGGCCGTCCAGCGCGTCCGCGCCGCCGGTGAACCCGTCGGCAGCCCACTCGGCCGCGAGCAGACCATTCTGCGCGGCGCGACCGACGTGAAGCGGCTTCGTCATCGTCCCGAAGTTGACGCGGATGCCGGAGGCCGAGCTCGCCGCAATCGCGAGCGCGTGCGCGCATGCCTCCGGCGCCAGGGCCAGCAGCTTCGCGGTCGCCGCCATCGCGCCGAACGTCCCCACGGTGCCGGAGGAGTGGAACCCCTGCTTGTAGTGATGCGGATGGATCGCCTCGGAGATCTTGCACTCGACTTCGAACCCGGTGAGGAAGGCTTCGAGGAACTGCCGCCCGGTGGCGTGCTGCCGTTCGCCGACGGCCAGCGCGGCGGCCAATGGGGGCATGGTAGGGTGTGTCAGCAGACCAAAGATGCGATCGGGGGTCGTCGACAGCTGAGTGTCGTCAAAGTCGAGCGCATGACCACTCAGACCGTTCAACAGCGCGGCTGAAGCCGCGGTCGTCCGTTTTCCTGATCCGAGGACCGTCGCCTCGCCGGCTTCGCCGCGGGCGAGCACACGCCCGCGCGCGATCCGACTGGCGTCCGCCGTGGAACCGGCAAGCGCCACGCCCAGGCCGTCGATGATGCAGCGTTTGCCGATCTCGATGGCCTCGGTGGGAAACGCGGCGAGCTGCGCGCGGCTGAGGAAGGTGACGACGGCGTTGGTTGCTGTAGGGTGAGTCATGTGGTGAATGGTTGTGAATGCAGACGTACAAAAATGGCGCTCATCGTAGCACATCCATGCTCCCCGCCATCGAGGCGTGGAGCAGGAGAAGCGACCGCCGGACAGATATTTCTCCGCGGAGAATGACACGGAATCCGCTCATCTTCGCAGCGACGATTCGAGCGCGCGTCCATATCCTCGATGAAGCGCTGACCGCGTACCTTCGCCGTCATTTGACGATGACACCAGCTTCGCATGATACTGCCCGCGCAGTGTTGAGTCGAACGAATGCCCTCCGGGTCTCGCGATGAAGTCACGCCGGAGTGGAGCTGACATCCAGAGACGACAATTCCTGCGGTTCGTCTGCGGCTCGGTGGGCGTATGGTCCGCCGGTTCGGCTGCGCAGGCCCGCTATCCCCGCAACGTGGTGATGCTCGCCACCCACTCGAGCCCGGGCGGGGGCAGCGACGTGTTCCTGCGGGTAATGGCGCCACATCTCACGAGGATCCTTGGCGCGACGGTAGTGGTCGACAACATCGCCGGTGGAAGCGGCGCCAAGGCGATGGCGACCGTCGCGCGCACGAAACCGGACGGGGGGCTCCTCTACGCGACGACGCCGACGTTCGTGTACACGTCGCTTCTGAGCCGACCGCCGGCCAGTTACCGCGACCTCGAGCCGCTCGTCAACGTGTTGTTCGATCCCGAGGTGATCTATACGGCCGCGGCGTCGCGGTTGAAGACACTGCGCGAGGTCATCGATCACGCACGCCAGACGCGGGGGCGATGGGGCGCCGCGAACCCGGCCTCACTGGAGCGGCAGACATTGGAGCGGCTCAAGCAGAAGGCTGGAGTCAGCGCCATCGTCGTCACCTTCGAGGGCGGCGGCGACATGCTGATCAACGTGCTCAACCACACGCTGGATATCGGCATCGGCGAGCTCCAGGAGATCCGCACACAGGTCGACGCCGGCAAGCTTCGGCTGCTCGGCGTGGTGGGCGACACGAGGCTCGCGCAGTTTCCCGACGTGCCGACGGTAAGGGAGCAGGGGATCGACCTGTCGGTCCGCAAGTTCCGTGGCCTGGCGGGACCGAAGGGAACGCCCCAACCCGTCATCGCCGCGTGGGAGGCCGCAATCCCAAAGCTGCTGGCGGACCCGGAGTACAAGAAGATCTACACGAGAAACGGCCTCGAACCCGGCTTCCTTCCGCATCGCGAGTATGTCGCGTTCATGAACGACTTCGGCCGCCAGACGGAAGCCTTCCTGCGGGAGTCTGGCGCGATCCGGTGAGCGTGGCCGGCGGCGCCGGGTTCCTGGTTCGTGAACCGAACGGCGAGCACCAACGGGTGCCCGGCACTCGCAGTTTGCTGATGATCCATGAAGAGAGATCTTGCACTCGGCGTCGCGGGCTTCGTGCTTGCGGCGGTGTACTACCTGATGGCCACCGACCTGCCTGAGAGCCAGCTCGCAGATGCCGTCGGGCCGTCAGGGCTGCCGAGGATCTACGCCGTGGTGCTGGCTGGGATGTCCCTCATCCTGGTCGGGCAGTCTGTTAGGCGGGAGCCAGCCGAAGATACCGACGGTTCCGGGGCGTGGCGGGCCGCCGGGCTGCTGATGCTCGGCGCCTTCTACATTGCCATCGTGTCGACCGTCGGCTATCTCCTGTCGATTGCCGCGTTGATTGCGGCAACGACCTGGTACCAAGGCCGCGTGTTCAATCTCCGCATCCTGTTGGTTGCCGTCGCCGGCGCCGTTATCCTCTGGCTGCTCTTCGTCGTGGTCCTCGGTGTTCCGCACCCGTCGGGATCGTGGATCTCGTAGCGGCGGCATGCGGCGGCGTCGCGTGGGGCATCTTCGGCGGCGCGCTGCCGGGCATCTCGCCCTCCATCACGATGGCACTGCTCCTGCCGCTGACGTTCGGGCTGGAGCCTGTGACAGCGATCGTCATGCTGGCCTCCACGTACGTGGGCGCGGAGTACGGCGGATCGATCCCGGCCATTCTGATCCGCACGCCGGGCACCAACGCCGCCGCCGCTACTGTAGTCGACGGTTACGCCATGAAGGAGCAGGGGAAGGCGGGCGAAGCGCTCGGCATCTCGCTGTACTCCGGGTTTGTGGGCGGCCTGTTCGGGCTGCTCGTGGTCTTCCTTCTGGTCGAGCCGCTGTCGACCGTCGCGCTCGCGTTCACGCCGCCCGCGTATTTCGCCCTCGGAATGCTTGGGTTGAGCGTCATCGTGTCGCTCTCGCGCGAGTCGCTCGTCAAGGGGCTGATGGCGGCCGCGATCGGTCTGATGATCTCGACGATTGGAACAGATCCGGTTACCGGTTTGAACCGCTTTACGTTCGACAGCCCGGAGCTGCTGTCGGGCATTCCGCCGATCCTCGTGATGGTTGGCGTCTACGCGATCGGGGAGCTGCTGGCCCAGAGCGGCGAGCCCGGATGGCACCAGGCACCCAAAGAGCGCGCGCGTATCCATTTTCCCAGTCCCGCGATGTGGAAACGCCTGGCGCGGCCGCAGGCGATCGGGTCCGTGATCGGAGCGTTCGAGGGGATGGTGCCGGGCGGAGGCGGCGCCATCTCGTCGTTCCTCGCATATAACGAGGCGCGCCGATGGTCGCGCCATCCGGAGGAGTTTGGACACGGCTCTCCGGAAGGGGTGGCCGCGCCCGAGGCTGCCAACAACACCGTCGCCTGCACGGTTCTCGTGCCGCTGCTCAGCCTTGGCATCCCCAGCTCGAACTCGTCGGCCGTGCTGCTGGGCGGCTTCCTCATGCACGGGCTGATTCCCGGACCCATGCTGTTCGTCGAAAACCCGGAAGTGGTGAAGGGACTCTACCTCGGGCTGCTCGCTGCCAACATCGCCATGGTCATCGTCGGCTACATTGTGATGACCCCATGCCTGTGGCTCGTGAGCCGGCCGCGGCCGTACCTGATGGCTTTCATCTACGCGCTCGTGGTGTCGGGTGTCTACGCGATTGAGACAAGCCTCTTTCACGTAGGCGTCGCGCTGGTGTTCGGCGTCGTCGGTTACGCGATGCGCTACTTCAAGGTGCCCGTGCTCCCGATGGTGCTCGGTGTCATCCTCGGATTCCTCGTGGAATCGAATTACCGTCGGGCGCTGGTCCTCTCCGACGGCGATCACATGACGTTCATTCAGGACCCCATTGCAGCGGGACTTCTGGTGCTCGCCGCCATCTTCCTTACTGGATCGCTGATTCGGCATGTCCGAGAGCACAGGCCAGCCGGTCGCTGAAACGCTCGCCGCGTGGCTGGCGGCGATGCGCTCGGAAGACGTGCCGTCCGGCATGGTGGAGACGGCGCGCAAGCTGTTCGTGGATGTCGCCGGCTTGTGCATAGCCGCGCGACACGAACAATACGTCGCCGCGACGCTCGCGGCGGTTGACCAGGCGCCGGCGCGGAGCGCAGGCGCGTGTACGGCAATCGGGCACGCGGGCGCCTTCGATGCGTTCGGAGCCGCGCTGGTCAACGGCACCGCGGCGCACGGAGAGGATTACGACGACACCTTCGAGGGCGGCCCGGTGCACTCTGGGGCGGTGATCGTTCCCGCGGTTCTTGCCGCCTGCGAGCGCGAGGGGCTCGCAGGCGATAGGCTCCTCGTCGGGGTGGCGGCCGGTGTCGAGTTGCTGTGCCGTCTCAGCCTGGTAGCGCCCATGGGCGCGCACAAGGCGGGCTTCCATCCGACCGCCGTCTATGGCGCGCTCGCCGCGGCTGCCGGCGTCTCGGCCGCGCTTCGCATGTCGTCGTCGGCCACTGCGTCGGCAATCGGGATCGCCGGCAGCATGGCGTCGGGCATCATCGAGTATCTCGCCGAAGGAACGTGGACCAAGCGCATGCACGCGGGCTGGGCGGCGCAATCGGGCCTGCGCGCCTCGATGATGGCGCGCGGCGGCTTTCTTGGACCGCGTACGGTGCTCGACGGCGTGAACGGAGTTTATCGCGCGTTCGCGCCTTCCGTGCCCGCAAGCTTCGCACCGCTCGTCGAGGGGCTTGGAAGACGATGGGTGGCGGAGAACGTGGCGTTCAAGCCCTACGCGTGCGGTACGATGACCCAGCCGTTCATCGACTGCGCGGTCAGGTTGGCGGAGGACGGCGTTCGCGCGGAAGCCATTACGGACATCACGTGCGAAGTTGGAGAAGGCACGGTGCACCGGCTCTGGGAACCGCTCCCGGCGAAGCACCGGCCGCCGACGTCGTACGCTGCCAAGTTCAGCACCCCGTTCTGCATGGCGGTCGGCTTCTTCGACCGGAAGGCGGGGCTCGCGCAGTTCACCGACGCTCGCATTCAGGATCCGGCGGTGCTCGCCCTCGCCTCGAAGATCGGATATGTGATCAATCCGCAGGACGAGTACCCTCGGAACTTCACCGGTCACCTGCGCGCGACGCTGGAGGACGGCAGCCGGCGTGAGTTCCGCCAGCCGCACATGCGCGGCGGCGCGCACGCGCCGCTGTCGGTCGCGGAAGTCGACGCGAAGTTCCTGGACAACGCGGCACACGGCGGGCTACGGCGCCCTCTCGCAGAGCGGCTCCTCGCGGCCTCGCGGGAGATCTTCGATGCGCCGCGTCTCGAGCCGGCGGCGGAGTTCCGTTTATGACGAGAGTTGAGGATCCGGCAGCCGGGGTCCGCGATGCAGGATCCGGCGTCCACAGGGAGCTGGCGGGACAGGTTGCAATCGTCACCGGCAGCGCCCGCAATATCGGACGCGCCATTGCGCTCGCCCTCGCCCAGGCAGGCGCGGCGGTCATCGTCAATGCGCGGACGTCCGTGCTGGCTGCCGAGGAGGTCGCGGAGGAAATCCGCGCCGCGGGTGGCCGAGCGGCTGTGAAGATGGGCGACATTGCCGATCCCGATCAGGTGGCTGCACTCATCGCGTCTGCCGTCGATTGCTTCGGCCGCCTCGACATCCTGGTGAACAACGCCTCGGTACGCCGAGAAGTGCCGTTCGCCGACCTCGACTACCGTCAATGGCGTGAGACGCTGGCGACGACCTTGGATGGGGCATACCTGTGCAGCCACGCGGCGCTGCCGCACCTGATCGCGGTCGGTCAGGGAACCATCGTCAACATCGGCGGCTTGTCGGCGCACGCGGGGGCGCCACGCCGTGCGCACGTACTTGCGGCGAAAATGGGGCTCGTCGGGCTGACGCGCGCGCTGGCCCACGACCTGGCGCCACACAACGTGACGGTGAACTGCGTGGCGCCGGGGCTCATCGACACTGTCCGCAGCGGTGCCGAGCCCGCGCATCACGCACACCACGCTACGCCGCTCGGCCGTCGAGGGAAACCGGAGGAGGTCGCTGCGCTTGTCCGGTTTCTGTGCGGCCCGGGAGCGCGGTACATCACTGGACAGACTATTCACGCGAATGGCGGCGCCCTGATGTAATCCAAGCTACGCCAGATGTAATCCGGCAACCCCAATCGGGAGTTCCCAGTCGGGAGACGAGAGTGGATCCCCTGACGGCCGTAGGGAGGGGCCGAAACGCTATACCCCGGCACGCGGTCCAGGTCCTCGGCTGAGGGTTCTTGATGGAAGGTTCTGTGCAGAGGTGTGCACGATCGAGTGGGCCCGCCCGCGACGAACTGTTACACTGCGGGCCATCCAAACGCGGCACTGCGGCAGCATCACCTGTAGGTGATCTTCAGTCAGCAAAATCAACGTGTTCGTTGCCCAGAGCGAGCACTATAGCCGGGGTTGATTGTCGTTTCCCGCAAGCGGTCGACCACAGCCTCGCGGAGACGAACTGTCGTCCAACCGATCCCCGTTGGGCCACGTAGGCTAGCGGGAATTGTCGTCGTAGTGTGTCTCGACCAGCCGTCAGCAGCGCACTCCACCTGCAGGGGGATGCGGCGCGATCCGCTGCTCCACAGTGCAAGGAGGACAGTTGAGTCTCCTGCGAGCCAGCGCCATCGCTCATGTCAGGATGGGATTCCTCTTCCTTGTTTTCGCGACGCTCGTCTTGCCGCTGCGCGCTTCGGTGTGTACTAGGACAAGCGTCGGCCTTACACCCTTGATCGACGGGGCAGGACTCTACCCCACTGGCTCAAACGTGCTGACGGGATCGCGCCTTGCCACCGGGCAGGCGGCGGGTGACGAGCTTGCCACACGACAGAGGGTCGTGGTGCTGTCGATCGGCATGAGCAATGCCAGCAGCGAGTTTGGTGCGTTCCGCACGCTGGTTCATGGCGACGCGCACGGAACGGTGCTGCCAGATGCCGACGTGCACCCTCGCGTCAAGGTTGTCAACGCGGCCTTTGGCGGATGCGTCACATCCTGTTGGGCGCATTCGAACTGCGAGCGTGATTGTTGGGGCGACCTCCAGAACGAACTAACTCGTGCGAAAATCCCGGCCGCTGACGTCGGGGTCGTGTGGCTCAAAGCGGTCAACTACAGCACCCCAACCGAGGATCGGGTAGCGTGGCGAAATGTCTTGACCGCGGACTTGCGTCTTGTGCTGCAGGAAATTGCGTCGCGCTTTCCGAACGCGCGTCAGGTCTTTGTATCGAGCCGCATCTACGCGGGTTACGCGACCTCGACGCAGAATCCGGAGCCGCACGCCTACGAGAGCGGATGGGCGGTGCGTGACCTGATGGCCGACGCCTCGCTGCCGATTTGGTCCGCCTGGGGGCCGTACCTGTGGGCAGACGGCCTGATACCGCGCCGTGACGGTTTGACCTGGAGTTGTGCGGACTTTGAGACAGATGGAACGCATCCCAGCACGAGTGGAGATCAAAAGGTCGCCAACCAATTGCTTGCGTTTTTCAAACGAGATCCGGCGACGGCGATGTGGTTCTTGAGATTTCCCATAGCGGTGCACAGCATCTCGCCTACTTCGGGGCCTGCGGCGGGCGGCACTCGCATCGGGATCGCTGGAACCAATTTCGTCGCCGGCGCGACGGTGACGATCGGCGGCGTTACCGCCACGGAGGTTACCGTGGAGAACGCGTCGCTGATTACCGCAACGACCCCGGCCGGGTCGGGCAGCGCCGAGGTGGTCGTCACGAACCCGAACGGCAACAATGGTAAGGCGCTTGATGTGTTCCACTTTGGCACCGCCAATCAGCCGCCCGGAGTCAATGCAGGCGCGGATATCACGATCATGCTGCCGGCCAGCGCGACGTTGAATGGAACCGTCAGTGACGACGGGCTGCCCAATCCTCCCGGCGCCGTTTCCGTTGGATGGTCACAGGTCAGCGGTCCCGGGACTGTTGCCTTTGGCGATCCGAGCGACGTGTCCACCAGCGCCAGTGTCCCGGCAGAGGGAACGTACGTCCTGCGGTTGACCGCGAACGACGGTGAGCTGATCGTCAGCGATACCGTGACGATCACGACGACGGGAACGAACCGCGCGCCGGTTGCCACCGGGCAAACGATCACGATGGCGCACGACACGGCGAAGGCGATCCAACTGATGGCCTCCGATCCCGACAGCGACCCCCTGACGTTCACGATCCTCGCGCCGCCGAGCCATGGCGTGTTGTCCGGGATCAGGCCGGACGTTGTTTACACACCCGAGAGAGACTACAGCGGCGGCGATAGCTTTACGTTCAGCGCCAGTGACGGGACGGTTGATAGCAACGTTGCTACCGTCAGCATCGCCGTGGTCAACGAGCCACCGGTAGCCAATGCTCAAGCGGTCACGGCGCCGGAGAATATGCCGACGCCGGTCACATTGACCGGCGCGGATCCGGAGAGCGATCCGCTGACGTTTGCGATTGTCACCGGGCCGAGCCACGGCGCACTGACGGGAACTCCGCCGCAAGTGATCTACACGCCCGTCGCCGACTACAACGGCGCCGATAGTTTCACGTTCGCTGCGGATGACGGTAAGAGCGAAAGCCGCGCGACAGTGAGTATTACGGTTACGCCGCCCAATGTGAGTCTGACGGTGAGTACCCTCAGGGAGTGGCGCCGGCGTCGTGACGTCCAGTCCTGCTGGCATCGTCTGTCCCAGTACCTGCACGAACTCATTCGCGCGAGGCACGGTCGTTACGGTCACGGCGACGCCGAACGGCGGCTCGATGTTCAGCGGCTGGGGTGAGGTCTGCACGGGTACCGGCGCCTGTGTGATCGCGATGGACGATGCGAAGCAGCTCAGTGCGATGTTCGTGGTGAGCAGTCGCGATCTCATCGAAACGACTATCAGTAGTCCTCCCGGCCTGGCCGCCCCGGGTGGGTCTTTCGCGGTCAGCGACACGGTCCGGAACCAGGGAGCAGTCACGGCGGGGACGTCCACGACGCGGTTCTATTTCTCGCCGGACGCCGTGAAAAGCCCGGGCGATATCCTGCTCTCCGGTAGTCGCACAGTCGCTTCCCTCACCGCCGGTCTCGACTCGAGCGGTGCGACGACCGTAGTCATTCCCACCACGACTGCGCTCGGGAGCTACTTCCTCCTCGCGTGCGCCGATGACAAGGGTGTGGTGGTGGAGATAAACGAAACAAATAATTGCGGTGCAGCCAGCACGACCGTCCAGGTGACCCGACCCGATCTCGTGGAAACGGCGATTACCAATCCGCCGACGATGCTGGTTCCTGGTAGCAGATTCACTCTAACCGATACCGTGCAGAACCAGGGCTTGATAGTCTCCGCTGCGTCAACGGTTCGCTATTACTTGTCTCGCGACAATACCATCAGTGGAGACGACGTGAGGTTTGGGGACACGCGGACGGTCACCACGGTGGCTGCTTCAGCGACGGCCACAGGCAGCCGGACAGTCACGGTGCCGAATTCGATACCGCTGGGGACATACTACTTAATCGGTTGCGCTGATGATACGCGAGTGGTCATCGAGACAGTGGAGAGCAACAATTGTCTTGCCAGTAACAGTCTCGTCCTCGTGGGCTGGCCGGACCTGATCACCACGAGTGTTGGCAACCAGCCTGCCCGAATCGCCCCCGGGGCCGCATTCATGGTGACCGATACAACCGGCAATCAAGGGCAGATCACGGCCGCCCCCTCCGTGACGCGGTACTATCTTTCGACGAATTCTGCCAGGGACGCGGGGGATGTGCTGTTGGGCGGCACTCGATCAATCCTGTCGCTGGAAGCAGGAACGGACTCCACTGGCACCAGAAGTGTGACGGTCCCGGCAACGGCGCCGCCAGGCATATATTTCGTGCTCGCATGCGCCGACGATTCCATCAAAGTGAGCGAGAACGATGAGACGAATAACTGTGCCGCGTCACCAATGACTACGCAAGTAGGGTTGCCCGATCTCATCGAGATCGCTCTCAATGACCCTCCGCCAAGCGCAACCGTTGGCAGCACCATCGCCGTCACCGATACCGTGCAAAATCAGGGCGTGACCGACGCTGGTTCGTCGACCACGCGGTTCTACCTCTCCGTGGATCTCGTGAAGGATAGCAGCGACGTGCTGCTCACACCGACTCGACCCATTGGCGTTCTCGGTCACGGGCTCGTCTCGACGGGCACGAAATCCGTCAAGATCCCATCGACCGCCTCGGCCGGAGTGTACTATCTCCTGGCTTGTGCCGACGATCTGCAGCAACGAATCGAAGCTGACGAGACCAACAACTGTCGGGGCTCGATAACGACGATCATCATCAAGCCGTGATTGTCGCCGCGGCGAGATGACGGATTCTCGCTTTGTGGCGCATTAACCGCTGTCGGCCCGTCAGCCTCGTCCTCGCTCCAGCAACCATTTTCGATCGCGCCCGTGCTCCTTCCTGCGAATCTGATTGATCCAGTCGCGTTAGTGTGAATATTCAATAGACGGTTGCATAGACTCGAGCCGTGGCTTCAGCGCAGCTGGTAGTCGCTTTACGCCTTTACACGGGCGAGCACGAGCTAGGTTGGACAAGCGACTGCGTTGATTTGCACGAACCTCCTTCGTGTCACTTCGGACGTGAAACGTCCCTGAGCCCAGAGTGATCTCGACGCCAACGATCTTTCGAAATAGTGTCTCGTCCCTGCGATTCGTTACATACCGCCCACACGCGGCAGATCGCAAGACCTGAAGCGCGGACACTCGGAAAACGCCTCTTCAGGTCGGGCTGGCAGACCGCATGCGGCCAGTCACCGAGCGGGAGGGGTCTCACGTGGCGCCAGTGTTCAGTGAAGCCACGAGCGAGCGACGAAGATGCGCCTCGCCGCAAAGATCACCAAGGTTGAGACATTCTTCCTTGCCGATCGGACGAACCGCTCGTCGTAGGCGTTGCAGGTGGGCGCCGCGTAGGGTGTCTGGCTTCCACGAATGCGGGCGGTCGCCACAACTCGATGTCAGCTGCGAGGGGACGGCGGATCCGGACCGGCGAGACCCGCTCGGGCGAAAGTGAGTCGTGTCCTGAGATTGTTTGGCAGAATGGAGTCCATGGTGGACGCCCGCGAGCCCGCCGCTCGGTACATGCGGCTTGTCGATGGCTTTGTGACCACGCAACTCCTTTACGTTGCTGCCTCCCTCGACGTGGGCGGTCGCCTGGCCGGAGGCCCGATGAGCGGACCGGACCTCGCCGCCTCGCTCGGCGTCGATCGTGCCGCGCTGACCCGGGTGCTCCGCGGCCTCGTGGCGGAAGGGGTGCTGGACGAGGACGAGCAGGGCCGTTTCGCGCTGACGCCGCTCGGCGGCTGCCTCAGCTCCTTGCGGGGCGCCACGATCGCCCGGGGCGCGCTGTACTACGACGCCGCGGCGGGGCTGCTGGAGACAGTGCGGAACGGCGGCACCCCGTTCGAGCACGTCCACGGCGCCAGCTTCTTCGAGCACCTCCGGCGCCACCCCGACCAGTACGACGTGTTCCAGGGGTCCATGGCCGGACGGGCGGAGCAGGAGGCTCGCGACGTGGCGGCCGCCTACGACTTCACCGGCCTGCGCCGGCTGGTGGACGTCGGTGGTGGTCCGGCGGTACTGCTCGCCGAGATCCTCCGCGCCGTCCCCGAACTCGCCGGGGTATTGATGGACCACAAGGCCGTCGTGCCGCGGGCGCGGGAACACCTCGACCGCAGCGGCGTTGGCGACCGCGCGGAGTGCGTGCCGGGTGACTTCTTCGAGACGGTCCCTGCGGGCGGCGACGCCTACCTTCTCTCGCGGGTGCTCCACGACTGGGACGACAGCGACGCCGGACGGATTCTGGCCACCTGCCGCTCGGCGATGGAGCCCGGAGTCCGGCTGCTCGTGGTCGAGGCCATCCTTCCTGAACGGGCCAGTGACGCGCCGGCGGTGATCAGGATGGACCTCCACATGCTGATCCTGCTCGGCGCCCGAGAGCGAACCGAGGCCGAGTTCCGGAACCTCCTCGGCGCCGCCGGTTTCACGGTCCAGCGGGTCGTGCGAACGGGTTCGCCCGTCGGGCTGGGCATCATCGAGGCCGTCGCCGGGTAGACGGCGGCGACACGGACCGCGTCGAGGAGGCGTCACTCCCGGCGGCCCCGCGGCGACTCGTGAAGCTCATCACGCCACCCCGTCATCGGGCAAATCGAGGCGCCCGTTCGGCGGAGCATCGTCGGGCGCCCGCGGGCCATCGCTTGACTCTTCGGGATCGAACCAATATTTGATTGGTTCCAAGATTTGATCTAGGCTATTTTCGTCAAATGGCGACTGGTTCGGCAGCGCTTCTTCGTGAACGGGGCATCCAGGTGACGGCCCAGCGGCTGGCGGTACTGCGGGCGGTCGCAGGTCAGCCTCACATGACGGCCGACGCCGTGGCCGAGGTTGTCAGGACCGGGATCGGTGCCATCTCGCTCCAATCGGTGTACGACGCCCTGGCCCTTCTGGTCTCCGAGGGCCTCATCCGGCGCATTCAGCCCTCTGGATCGCCGGCTCGCTTCGAAGATCGCGTCGGCGACAATCATCACCACCTGATCTGTCGAACCTGCGGCCGCGTGGTCGACGTCGATTGCGCGGTCGGCGCCGCGCCGTGTCTCACGCCGATCGACGATCGGGGCTACGAGATCGACGAGGCCGAAGTCGCCTATTGGGGGCGCTGTCCGGACTGTCTCGAACAGTCCCGCGCGGCATCGCCCGGCGACCGTCGAATGGGCGCACGCGCCAGTCAGCGACGGACCCCACGCGCGAGGCCCCCGACCAACCCACCCACGGACGGCAAGAGCGATTCCGCGAAGTAACAACCGGCCTAGCACGCCGGTCTAGTAGAGGCTAACGTCACATGGACAACATTGAGAAGTGCCCGTTCTCGAGCAAGGCTCGCACCGGCCGGAACAACCAGGAATGGTGGCCGGATCGGTTGAACCTGAGCAGCCCTACACACGAACCACCCGGCAGGCGACCCGATGGACGACGGGTTCGACTACGCAAAAGAGTTCCTGTCACTGGATCTCGATGCCGTGAAAAAAGACATCGAGGCGGTGATGACGGATTCACAAGACTGGTGGCCGGCCGACTTCGGCCACTATGGGGGCCTCTTCATCCGGATGGCGTGGCACAGTGCGGGGACCTACCGCATTCACGACGGCCGCGGCGGCGCCGGTTCGGGCCAGATCCGTTTTGCGCCGCTCGGCAGCTGGCCGGACAACGCCAACATCGACAAGGCGCGCCGGCTGCTCTGGCCGATCAAGCAGAAGTACGGCCGGAAGATCTCGTGGGCCGACCTGATCGTGTTGACCGGCAACGTCGCCCTCGAGTCGATGGGCTTCAAGACCTTTGGGTTCGCCGGGGGCCGCGAGGATGTCTGGGAGCCCGAGCACGTCAACTGGGGTTCTGAGGGCACCTGGCTCGGCGACGAGCGCTACAGCGGCGATCGGCAGCTCGCGAATCCTTTCGGCGCGGTGCAGATGGGCCTGATTTACGTGAATCCGGAAGGGCCGAATGGGAAGCCCGATCCTGTTGCCGCGGCGAGGGACATTCGCGAGACGTTCCGCCGCATGGCGATGAACGACGAGGAAACGGTGGCACTCATTGCCGGCGGTCACTCGTTCGGCAAGACCCACGGTGCGGCGCCGGCGACCCACGTCGGCCCCGAGCCCGAGGGCGGTAACCTCGAGGAGCAGGGTTTCGGCTGGAAGGGCGGCTACGAGACCGGCAAAGGCGCCCACGCCATCACGAGCGGTCTCGAAGTCACCTGGACCACCACCCCGACCCGATGGAACAACGACTTCTTCAAGCACCTTTTCGAGTACGAGTGGGAGTTGACCACCAGTCCGGCTGGCGCAAAGCAGTGGAAGCCGAAGAACGGCGCGGGTGCCGGCACCGTTCCGGATGCCCACGACCCGTCCAAGAAGATCGCGCCGTCGATGCTGACCACGGATCTCGCTCTTCGGTTCGATCCGATCTACGAGAAGATCTCGCGCCGCTTCCACGCCAACCCGCAGGAGTTCGCCGACGCCTTCGCGAGAGCCTGGTTCAAGTTGACTCACCGCGACATGGGGCCGATCACGCGGTACCTCGGCCCGGAGGTTCCCAAGGAGCCGCAGCTCTGGCAGGACCCGGTGCCCGCGGTGACTCATGAACTGATCGACGCGAAGGACATCGCCAGCCTGAAGGACAAGATCCTGGCGTCGGGACTGTCGATCTCCCAGCTAGCCTCGACCGCCTGGGCGTCCGCATCGTCGTTCCGCGGCACCGACAAGCGCGGTGGCGCCAATGGCGCACGGATCCGTCTCGCGCCGCAGAAGGATTGGGCCGTCAACAATCCTCCGCAGTTGGCGAAGGTGCTGAAGGTCCTGGAGGGGATTCAGAAGGAGTTCAACGACGCGCAGGCCGGCGCGAACAAGCAGGTGTCGCTCGCCGACCTGATCGTGCTCGGAGGATGCGCAGCCGTCGAAAAGGCCGCAAAGGACGCGGGACACGACGGTGAAGGTCCCCTTCAGGCCTGGCCGTACGGATGCCTCGCAGGAGCAGACCGACGTCGAATCCTTCGCCGTGCTCGAGCCGGACGCGGACGGGTTCCGCAACTATCTCGGCGAGGGACACGAGGTGCCGGCGGAGCATCTGCTGATTGAGCGAGCCTTCAGGCTGACGCTGAGCGCGCCGGAGACGACCGCGCTCATCGGCGGCCTGCGGGTGCTGAAGGTGAATGCCGGTCAGGGCGATCACGGCGTGTTCACAAAGCGGCCCGAGACGCTGACCAACGATTTCTTCGTCAACCTCCTGGACATCGGCACGGAGTGGAAGCCGACGTCGGCAGCCGCGCAGTCATTCGAAGGATGCTGCCGTAAGAAGGGCGATCCCAGATGGACCGCCAGCCGTGTGGACCTCGTCTTCGGATCGAACTCGGAGCTCCGTGCACTCGCGGAGGTCTACGCGTGCGCCGACTCGCAGGAGAAATTCGCGCGCGATTTCGTCGCCGCGTGGGACAAGGTCATGAATCTCGATCGATTCGATCGAGTCTGACCCCGGCGGTCGAGCCGGACGGGATGACGCCTCTCCGGCGGACGATGGTCATCACCGCAAGGGCGGCCGGCCGCGCGAATCAGGCCACGGCGCCTGATTCGCCGCGGGCCGGCACCGCACCGAGCGGCGGAAGGGGGAGTCGTGGCCGAACCCTGGTGACGCGCGGTCACGCTGTCTTCGCGGTGCGGACGTACTCCTCGACGTTCCTAGCCAGCACGTCGAGCGGGACGTTCCCGCCGAGCACCACCGTATCGTTGAATGCCTTGTCGGCGAACGCCGATCCCAGCGCCGTCCTGGCCCTCTCGCGCTGGCGATTGATCTCGCTGTGCCCGACCTTGTAGCCGCAAGCCTGCCCGGGCCACGAACAATACCGATCGACCTCGCTGGCTACTTCGAGCGGATTCGACCCATTCACGTCGACGAAGAACTGCACGCCCTGCGCGCGTGTCCAGCGCTTGGCGTGGAGACCGGTATCGACGACGAGACGGCAGGCGCGGAAGGCAATCGACTGCAGATACCCGAGGCGTCCGACCGGATCGTTCTCGAACGCGCCGAGCTCGTCGGCGAGTTGCTCGGCGAAGAGCGCCCACCCTTCTGAATAGGCATTGAAGGCGAGCATCTGCCGGATCAGCGGCATCTCATGCGTGTATTCACCCTGCCAGATGTGGCCGGGAATCGCTTCGTGAAACGTCAGGTCGGCGAGGCTGTACTTGCTGTGCAGGTCGGTCGTTCGGAGGTTGATCCAGAAACGCCCCGGGATCTTGCCGTCGATGGAGCCGGCGCCGCCGTACGCGGCGGGAGCGCCCGGTTCTTCTTCCGGCGGCAACCGTTTCACTTCCATGTTCGGATGGACGACCGTGTTGAAGGCGCGTGGCATCTGCGCGCGGATCCAGTCGAGGCGATTCTGGATGAATGTCGTGATTTCGGCGCGTCCGCCGTCGCCCTCGGGGAACCGGTAGCGCGGATCCCTCGCCAGCGCCTGCATGCGGGCGCCGACGCTACCCTGGGTGTAGCCCACGCTTTTCAGGATCTCGTCCATTCGCGCGTGCAGTTGCTGCAGCTCGCGCCGGCCCATCTCGTGGATTTCGTCGGGCGACATGGAGGTCGTCGTCGAGGCCCGCAACGCCCATCGGTAATACTCCTCGCCGTGCGGCCGGGCCCACATCCCGGCATCGCCCGTCGCGATCGCGCGCTGCGCCTGCAGTTCCGCCAACTGTCGCTCGAGTGCCGGTGCGATCTCCTTCGCCGCGATCCCCCGGGCGCGCTCCGCCCAGGTGCCGGGAATATTCTTCGTGCGCCGCTCGATTGACTCGACGAGCGTGCCGCCCTCGCGCGCGTTCTTGATCGAGAGACTGAGCTGCGCCAGCGCCCTGTCGAGCAAGAACGCCGGCGGCACGAGCCCTTTCGCGCGTGCCATCTGAATGCGGCCAAGCTCCCCCTCGACCTGATTCGCGTAGGACTGCAGTCTGGTCAGATACGCATCAGCGTCCGCGGCCTGCTCGATTCGGTGCTCGGCATCGAGCAACCGCGGAACGTCGAGAAAGGCCCCGACGTTCTGGATGACCACGTACGGCGTGATGCGCCATCCCCCAACGGGGACGTCGCCGTATGGCATCGCGAAGCCCTCGAGCGCTGTGGCGTAGGCACTGCGCACGACCTCCATGCTGGTGCGCGCCGCATGCGGGAGGCCGGAGGCGTCCAACGCGTTCGCCCGCTCCAGATCACGCCGCAGCTGGCTCGCGATCCGTTGCTGTCCCTCCGCCGACCGATCCGTGAGCTGCGAACGAAGCTCCGTTCTCGTGCCGGTGTCGATGCCGAGCGACGTGGCGGTCTCGGGTACCAGCCGCAGCAGGCCGTTGCCGATATCGTCCAGCAGCGCGCGCGCGTCGGCCTCGGTGTCCGTCAACGCGGTTGACGACGCAGCCGTTGACGACGCAGTCGGTTCCCGGGTACACGCGCTCATCAGAGGGAGCGTGGTGCTGGACGCGAGTGCGGCGATGGCCTGGCGACGAGTCAACAAGGAGTCCGACAATGGCCTCTCCGACTGATTGGGTGGAAGTGATGCGTGGTCGCTCACTACTTTAGAACATCCCCCCAACTGCGCCCAACTGGCGCCTCAACAACACCCAACTGGCGCGTCGCTCACTCGAAGCTCGCGCATGCCGTGAATGCAGGCCAAGCTCCCCCTCGACCAGCGTCGCGTAGGACCGCAGGCTGGCGTTTCTGAATCCGGCTATCCGCAGCCGGAAGTCAGGAGGAGAAGCGGTTTAGCGCGCTCCGTGGTGGAAGCTACCGGAAGAGAGGGAGAGGTGATGCCCGAGAACGCGGGAAACCGACTGTCTCGAAAGCCACTCACCGAGCGACGCCATAGTCGATCGACACAGACGGGGTGACCGCGGCGCGCAGGCCCGCGTCGGTGACACGGATCAGGAGGGAACTCTAGACGCTGCTTTCCGGCGAGGTTCCACAATTTTGGGCGGCGTTAGAGGAGGGGTGAGGTTTGGCGACTGTCGGTGGCGCGGCGGCCCAGACGAAGCGACAGGTCTCGCACCAGATGGTCAGGATGCCCTTCACGAAGGGAACCGGTAACTGCCCCCCCGCGTGAAGCAGTTGGGACACTCAGGGCCGCACGGAGTGGGAGAGGACATGATTGATCGATGCTACTGCGGGCCAATCGGTCGGGATGTGCCCTTCTGAACAGCGTCGGCTGCGTCCTTATCACACTCCATCCACATGTGCGTGGGAATCCAACAGCGTGCTGGTGAACTGCTACGTAGATCGCTGAAGTGGGGTGAAGCGTGGCTAGCGGGAGCGAGTTTTCGGCGGTTTTGCAGTCGACGCCCGTGGTGCTCGACGTGAGAGCGTGTCGAATAGAGTTCGCCAGCTCGGTAGTGTCTTGAGCAGTGCATTGGCTTGTGTGCCCTGCGCGAGCAGTGCCTCCCGGCGCTCCGTGCTGCGCGCGCGCGCCGCTTGCTGCCGAGCGTGTCGTGCGAACGTCGCCAACTGCTGTTCCCGTTCGCGACGAAGCAGACGCGCCGCCATCTCGCCTGGTCCCATCTCCGTGGCGTTGAAAAACGCCGTGAACAATCCGGCCCGGTTGAGGCGTTGGCCGATCGGCGACGCCAAGCTTGCGCGGCGGCTCTTGAGAGAGCGAGGCGGGAGTCGGTTTCGGTTCATCGGGGCGTCGTGCCGTTGGCGGTGGTGGCTGAGAGCCTTCAGCTGCTTTCTCAACTCCTGCCACTCTTCGCGGATCGCAACGTTTCGTGCCTCCGCGATGCCGATGAGTACCGGGTGATCGGCGAGCGATCCCTTCGTCGGCGTGGTCGGGATGAGGTCCGCTTTCCGAGGACGGCCCCTTCGTCGAGGTCCGTGAAGGTTGCGCCGGTCGGCCTCCGCTGACTCCTGCACCGCTTTCAAGAGCACCACCAGTTGCTCATCGGTGGCCGTACCGAGCCAACCGTCGATCCAGTTCCAGCGCGTCTCCTCGGGTAGGTGGTGCAGGTAGGCTGAAACAACCGCTCTTACCTGATGGCTCCACTCGCGGTCGTCCTGCCGGCGAGCGGTGTATCCGAGCCCCCGACGATCGCTTATGCGCCGCTCGGGCTGGCGTTCGATCCGCTCGGGCCGGGCCTCGACCTGCAGCCGCGCGCGCGTCGTCTCGATGATCGCAAGGGGATCGTCCTCGGAAGGGTCCGACACTGCCGCTCTCCGCTCGCTCCGCTGGGAAGTCGGCAGCGCGCCGGGCGGAGAAGACCGGCTGTTTCAGACGCAAGCAGCTACCCTGCGCTCGCCGCCGGCCGATATTCTACGGCGGGATCAGGTCCCAAATCTAAGAATCGCGGACTCTCTGTCTGGCGTCAGCCGCTGGGTCGACGGCGATGATGTCTCAAAGGGTACAGAATGTCGCGCGGGAACTGGGTAATCTGACGCTTCGCTGTGATGAGACCTGGAAGTTGGTTGGGCGCTGTGCTGTCGTTCTTTCGGAGGTGCGCCATCTCCGATACGGACGAAGTCCTTGACGTTCTCGCAGCGCTTGAAGAGCAGCGACATCTCATCAACACGCAATATGTCGTGCTTCGGCACCAGCGGCTGCAGATTCAGCAGCACCTTCAGCTCATCTCAGCCCTGGAAGAAGAACTTCATGTCCTCAGACTCAGTCTTCAACACGACCATCATCCCCTCGTCACCTCGCGGATGATCCACTAGCGCATGGCCCGAGGTAGGCAGAAATCCACCTCCGGACAGCACGGGAGCGAGCCGCCTGACCATCGGATTCCAGCGGCGCCGCCATCCCTGAGAATCGCGGACCTTGTCTGGCGTCCCCCAACGAGGTTCACGCCTTCATCGTGGCCGGTTCGATGCTGCGGCGGCAGGCCGCTTAGCGAGAAGGCTGGCCGCTTGACCGCTGAGATTGGTTCTTGCCTGTCAGCCTCAATACCGCGGACGACAGGTTGGCGGTTTGTCGCCGAACGGCCGCTGAAAGGAGAGCGGTATTTCGGCAGGCTCCACACGCACATGCAGTCCAGGCATTGGAACCACCTGTTCAATCTTTCAGCCTCGATCGCAGTCACGGGCATCGGTTCAGTACGTGAGCTATCGCAATAGGGACAACTCGAAGGGTCGGTTACGGGCATGGTCGAGCGGAGCACGACTATTGGAGTTAGTTGCACCCTTAAAGCCGCTTGTGGGTTCCGCGCGGCAACTGACCCCGGAGTGACCAGGTCCAGGCTGCCCCCGTTGGGTGCCGGGTCAGGATGCGCGGAGGTCAGGTGCGGAGCCGTCGGACCGAGCGGACCAGCGCATCGATTTCACGTTTGATGTGCTTGGACATCTCATCGGCGGATGCATCGCGCTGTAGCCGCAAACGTACGAGGTCGTCGATGAGGTCTTTGATGTCTTTCACGCGCCGTGGCACAGCGGGGGGAATCGGACGTCGCATGAGAAAGTGTAGAACCGCTGACAGGCTTCGTCTGTCCGATGCCACACGAAACCAACAGTGCTACCGGGAAAAAAGTATGAGCGAGCGGAGGAGAAATCCACGATGGCAGCCAACACAGCTCTCGGCGGTCGTGACGATGCGATGCGGGCCGTTTAGCGTCGCCTCCTGACTTCCCGATCGTGTGTCCGCTCGGTCGCGCCATGACGTCGAGATCATCGCCGACATTCCTCTGATTCTGCTCTTCAAGTGCCGTAAGTGCGTGACCGGATGCACCATCACGTCCCGGCTCGTTCCTGAACCCGAACGGCGCCATGGCCCCGAAAAGCCACTGACGCCGTTCGCTGCTATCGCATAGCAGCCACCATAGTGTGTACACTTTTTGTACACGCCCCAGCGGCCCAAAGGTGTAGGATTTGTCCTACATGGCCAGTCATCATCTGGACGTCCAATGTGCCCGCCGGGAACGCGAGCGCTTGCTCCTGCTGCTCGAGCGGGCGCTGGGAGCCGCCACGCACATGTGGCAGCTCCGGCTCGCCGCTGAGACAACCGTCAAGGACCACCGGCAGACTCTGCGTGACTTGAACACTCTGATCCAGTGCATGCGCCGGACCCGCAGGGGCCCAGACCGCGCGGCCCCCCGTTCAGGTCCGATGACTCCGGCGCGGATTGGCGCAGCCGCACCGGCTGCCTCAGGCATCGGGTCGAGGCATGCGCTCGATCGCCGTCGTCGTTCGACGACGAGGAGGTCGTGATGTTGGTGAGCACGCGTGCGACAACAGGACTCGCGCTAGCGAACCGACCCTCGCCCGCTCCGAATCCGAACGCTCTTCTGGCGGCGCTTCCGCCTGACGAATACGCGCGACTGGCGCGAACGCTCCAACTCTTTCCACTGAAGCACAAGACCGTGCTGCATAAGCCCGGCGAACGCATTCAGTATGTGTATTTTCCCGGAGGCGGGTTCTGCTCAATCGCGGCGGTGCTCGAAAACGGGCGCATGGTGGAAGTGGCCACCGTGGGCAGGGAAGGCATGGTCGGCGTGTCGGCCGTGTGGGACGGCATTTCCTCCACGGCAGTGTCGATCGTGCAAGGCGAAACGAATATCTGCTTCCGCATGACCGCTGACGCCTTCCGCTGCGAGATGCGACGGCGAGGTGTCTTCTATGATCGACTCACACGCTTTGCCCAGGGCTTCCTGGGGGTCACTATGCAAGCGGTTGTCTGTATTGGTGTGCACTCAGTCGAGCAGCGGCTGGCCCGCTGGCTCGTGATGGCACATGACCGCATGGGCGGCGCCGAGTTCCCGCTCACGCAAGAGTTGATCGCCATGATGCTCGGCGCGTCCCGCCCGACGGTGACGGTCATCGCCAGGAATTTGCAGCAGGCAGGGCTCATCACCTATCGCCGGGGCCGCGTAACCATCCTGGACCGCCAGAGGCTTGAATCAGCATCGTGCAAGTGCTACCGCACCGCAACGGATCTGCTCCAAGCCGTCGACGCGTGAGACCGCTGGCGTCACGCTGCCGGGCTTGGTCGCTTTCAGGGAGGCTGCCTGCTCATCTTGTGATGTCAGGGCCGACGAGGGTGGCACACAGCGCCTCGCACGCCCGGAATGCGGCTCAAACCAAAGACCTATGACCATCTGAGGAATGCGAACCCTGATTGGTCAGGCGCGATCGAGCACCCACAAGCCCAAATAGGCTCACCTCGTGCGCTGCCGGCGGGCAGTTCGGCCCTCAGACTGCCTGTGCCGGCTTCTCCAGAAAGGGACTGCCGGCACATCGGTATTGGACTCAGATCCGGCGATCAGGCGCAGTGCCAGGCCGCCAGGCTCGTTCGTAGATTTCGACAGCGTCACGCGGTACACCACCGATAGCATCTCACCCTGGCAGAGGTGGGCGGGCAACCAACCCGAGTAATAACCATGACATTTGAGCTGGAACCGCACGAGTCGATACAACGGAATCGAGACGTCTGAGGAACATTCGATGTACACCCCATGCCGGCTCACATTGCGGGTCACGGCGTACGCACGCCGGGTGGCGCCGCAGCGATCCTTCCAGGTCAGAAGGACGGGCAGCGCGACAGAACGTCGTTCGCCATCACGCTGTCGGCGGCACGCTGCGGGGCGATCGCTCGCCGCAGGCGCCTGGGTTGGGTGGAAGTTCGGGTCGCCGACTAGATTGGGCATGGGAATCCTCCTGAGCCCTCCGATCACGCGACGGTGCGACGTCCCAGATTCCGAGCGGCCGGCCATCCGACGCGCCCACTCGACCGGCCGCCGCGAGGGTTACGCGGCGGCGAACGCCGCCACATGAACGCCAGGCATGATCTCCGCAAGCGTGGCTGCGTGTACGACCATGTCGCCGCCCGCTCTGGTGATGATCGTGGTCATGCCTTCATCGTGCTGATTCGCTCGCAGGTCATCGTCGCCTCCGAACGTCGTGCGTAATACGGGCATCGTCCGCAGCTCCCGACGCGAGTAGCCCGTTAGCGCGGTCGCCCCCTCGCTCGCGGCGATGCAATGCCCCTCTTCATCCACCGCGAGGACAGCGACCTGCAAGTGGTCGATCAGATGGCGCAAGCTCGCGTGTCCTTCGGCATTGGGCGGGTACATTCTCGCGAGCTTCTGTAAATCGAGAAGTCGGCGGGTAAGCATCCGCCGCGCGCGTGGCGCCACCGCGATGAGCGTATCGACCTCGCCGATCAAGACCTCAATATCATCCGTGTGCGGCAGCAGCGCCACAGCTCCAGCGGCGCATGCCCGATGCGCGTCGGCCGAGTGGAGAGAGGCGGTGAGCACGACAACCGGAATGTCACGAGTGGTCGCGTCGCCTACCAGTCGCGCCACCATCGCGAGCGTGTTGGCGGCGTCTACCTGTATCAGCACCACGTCTGGTAGCAATCGGACGGTGAACATCACGGCCTGGCACTCATTGGCCGCATACACCACGTACCCCGCTTCTTCAAACATGTAGCCCGTGAGCAGCCGCCAGGCTTCATCCGTCCCGACCAGGAGGACCCGGCGGTATTCAGCGGTTGGTTGGCGTCGGTCGCTGCGGCGGCGCCCCAAGCGGGGCAGACGTTCGTATTGCCGGCGGTCCATGTGCTCCCCCTTTTGAATACGATCGGGCGCCGCCAGTCGCGCTCATGTCCCGGCCATCTCGTTTGCGGGTCTCGATGGCACCGTTGCGATCCAGGGTCACGGTTGCACATGTATACCTGAGGCGGTCGTGAAGATCTGTGCAAAATGAGACAGTTCCCGTGACCGGCACGCTCTGAGGTCTTGCCAAGATCCGACCGCCTTGCACCGCCGCGCCTAGTGCCCGAGGTTTCGAGCCTGACGCATCACGGTCTCATCACAATCACGTTCTCCGCCTGACTTGCGCGAGCGTCCGCCCTGACGATGCGGGTGGTGGACTCGGCCAGCCGCGCTCGGCACCTGCATCGTGCCGCTCTTCGTCCCGGGGAGTTGATGATCGGTCTTGGACGTGTGTATGCGCTCCGAGCGCCCAACCCCAGCCCTCAAGTCTCTCAATGTCTGGCGATGATCACGAAGGGTGACGCCAGCGGCGGCCAGCATTGTTCTCAACTGCGATTGGGCCACCAAGTCGCGTTCGATCTGCAGCACCAGTCGTCTGAATTCGCGAGGAGACATAGCCATTTCGTTAAACCCAGGTAACTCTCATATCGGTCAGGTTTGTCCAGGAAACTAGCACCGCCCGAACGCCCTCAACGAACGCGCTTCTCGATTTACCGGTGAGCTGACGACCTGCGCGACAGTCATGCGGCGGCAAGAGCGGCTACATGGAACCCCGGCATGACTTCCGCCACGGCCGCTGCATGGACCGTCACGTCCTCCCCGTCTCCCTTAGTAAGCGTAATCGTCCCGGCATACTGCCGATGCGCCAGAAAGTCTTGCCAGCGTTCCATGGATATGTGGGCGCCCGCGAAACCGTCCTGAAGGACCGAAGTGGTGAGCAGCTGCGGGCGCGAATAGCCCGTCAGGCGCGTGGTGCCGTCGCTCGCGGCGATGCAATGGCCCTGCGCATCGACCGCCAAGATGGCCACTTGCAGGTGATTGATCAGGTGGCGCAGACGATCCCGCCCTTCGTCCCCGGGCGCGAACAAGCGAGCCAACTCCCGAATATCCAGCAATCGGCGCTTGAGTGCTCGCTGCGCACGTGCCTTCACGGCGATGAGCGTATCCACCTCGCCGACGAGAACGTCGACTTCCCTGGCATGTGCGGAGAGGATGACGCCGCCAGCCTCTTGCGCGAGGCGCGCCTCAGGTGAATTGAGCGACGAGGTGAGTACCACGACCGGAATGTCGTTCGTGCTCGATCCTTCCGACAACAGTGCCAGGACGCCGAGCGTACCGGGAGTCGCCTGCTGGATCACGACCACATCCGGCAGAAATCGCGCCGTCACCGCTACCGCCTGCAGGAGGTCGGCAGCCGCATACACGGTGTAACCCGACTCCCTGAAACCGTACGCGGTGAAAAGCCGCCAGGCTTCGTCCGGCCCCAGGAGCAGAACCCGGCGGGTATCGGATGCGGGGATGCGGCGATCACTCTCGCGCCGACCAGGTCGCCACAGACGGTCGTGTTGTCGACGTTTCATAACGTCTCCCATCAAGATATCGATGCGATTTACTTCGCCAGGCCTCGGATGCTTGGATCCGAGGGGTAGCGACGAAGGGCTATCCCGAACGCGGGAACCCGCACCCAGAACCGCCCTTCTGACCACCTCGCGAGAGGAGGGTGGCATTTGTCGAAGACAATAGCTGCCGTCGTCGCCGTGATTATGCCGTCGCCTCTTGAGGATGGCTCCGGCCACAGCCTTGAGCTTCCGGCGACGCGAGAACGTGCTCTCGAATCTTCGTCAACGCCGAATCGTACTGACCCCAATCGACGTTCGCGGCGTGTGTGTACACGTCGCGAAGCGCACAGATCTCGGAATCCGTCAAGACATCGCGAGCGTCGGGCATGGAGTCCTCCCGTCAATTGCTGAACGTCAACTGGACCAACAAGTCGTCGCGCTCGCTCTGTAACGTCATCCGGCTCAAGCTCGGTCAGATGAGAATGGCTGTGTAGGACAAGAGGCAAGGTCCATGTAGGACAAAACCTAACACGAACGTCGGATGTTGGCTGTTCAATATTGAACACCTTGAACGGCGCTCCTCGCCTGCCCGCACTGTGTGCTGTTCCAGAAGTTCGGAACGCAAGCGACGAGATGTGTTCGCTCAGGCTCGACCACCGGGGTGTTCGAAGCCGGAGGTCGGGCGGGTGCGACGTACCACTGTTCCTTGGGCACGACTTTTCGCTGCTCGGGATCGTCCTCGTAGGCGGGCGTCATGATCTGCCCGCGGTACTCGTTGAAGACGTCGAGGATGGGGGCGGCCCCAACGAGGCCGGATCCTATACTTAGCAGCGGTTCGATGACGACGATGACGCCGCCCGGCACGCCGGCGCCGGACGAGGGACCCGTCTGAAGCAGGAGGGCAGGCAAGGGCCCGTCCCTGCGCGGCACTACCCTATCCGCGGCTGGTGCTGCCGTGGCGTGCGTTCGCGCCGGGTCACTCCTGATAGAGTCCTACGCAAATGACCCTACCCAGCGAGGCCGAGTGGGAGTGCAGCGGGCCGGCCCGCGAGGTCCGTCGCTCCCGACTCCAACCGCAAGACGCTCAAAACGTGGAGCGATTCTACGCGCTCCAGTCGGGTGCCGAGATTTGAACGCGGATGCCGTCCGGGTCCCTGACGGAGAAGCTGTCGTCGGCGCTACCCTGGACGGCTCCGATGCCGGCAGCTTTGACTGCAGCTCGCATCCGGTCGGCATCGAAATCGTCAACGCCGACGCAAAAATGATCGAGCCGCCCCGGGGTGTTGCTCTTCTGGAGGATGAACAGGCCTGCGCCCGGCAGATCGAATCCATGGTTGTCCGGCCCCTGGACCCGCCGGGACGGGGGCAAGTCGAACAGCCGCCGATAGAAAGCCTCCGATCGCGAGATGTCCGCCACCTGCAGGTTCACGTGATGCAGGTTTCGACCCTTCGTAAGACTTCCGGGCGGCCCTTGTGCCGCCGCTGGCGCCGGCGTGGCCAAGAGCGCGAGCGATTGAAGCAGCTGCCGCCGGGTTAGCGCCCCACGTTCGTACGACGTGACCAGTGCGTCGATGTCTGCGATCATGTCCGAGCTCCCTGTTCGTTCTGCACGTCCCGGTTGCTCGACAAGCTACCACGATAAGGGAGAGCCTGGTTTCGAGGCGAAGATGTTTCGCTCGCAGTGGTGTTAGCCGGCTTTCGGTACACCATCGAAGAAATCAACGGCCCCGGTTTCCAACGAATACTCGGCACCGACGACGAGAAGGCCCTCATTCTCGATCAGCCGCTCGAGGATCTCCGATCCGTGTCGCAGATGATTTGCGGAGGCGCGGATATTGGCCCGAACCGCTTGCCGCACCAGAGCCTCCGGGTCGTGCCTGAGGTCGGTCGCCAACAAGACTTCCACGGATGGCCGAACGCGGTCGACGATCGAGCGAAGGTTTCCCGACTGGTGGCCTGTCGGCTGCTGAAGTTCTTCCAGGGTTGCCAGAACCGCCCCGCACTGGGAGTGTCCGAGAACCACCACCAGCCGCGCGCCATACCGCCCGGCGGCGAACTCGACGCTGCCGACTTGCGATGAGGCGACGATGTTTCCGGCGACGCGGACGACGAACAGGTCGCCAAGGCCTTGATCGAAGACGATCTCCGCCGGCACCCGTGAGTCGGAACAGCCGAGAACGATGGCAAACGGTTCCTGACCTGCCGACACTTCGTCGCGGCGCCTCTGGTTCGTGAGGGTGTCGCCGCTCCGAGTGTCGGAGGCGAAGCGACGATTTCCAGTTCGAAGGCGTTCGAGTGCTTCGCGCGCAGAGATCATCGCGATTCATCTTATCGAATCTCTGAAGGCTCGCTCACGCGCTGTTCTCGAGGACCTTCCGTTGCTCGTCCGCCCACTGCACGGCGAGGCGGCGGAGCGCGAACTGTCGGCCGATCACGAGCTCGCCGTCGCGGAGGACCCGGGCATCCCAGCTACATGACTCGCCGTGAAAACGGAGTTCGGCGCTCCATGCACCGTAATCGAGCTGCAGCTGCCAGATCGGCTCGCTGTGTTTCGGCCGTCGTAGTGCGGGTGGGTGCCTGGGAGGGCAAGACACGTCGTCGCTCACAGGCACCGCCATGCCGAGGCGACCTGTGGCAGGGGACGTCCGCCCCTTGGAACGTGCTATCCGGTGTGGCCCATTGGTCGGCGGCCCACCCGGCCGCACCTGCGACGAGCCGCGCCGGCTGATAGTCATCTGGTTCTGCCCGCAGTCTTCGGGTTCAGGAAGCGGCCGACTACGGTCTCACCTCCTGTCCCACGGCCGCGCCATACGAGGCGCGTTCGTGGAATTCGATCAGACGGGTTTGCGCAAACAGCATGGCCAGCGTCGGCAGCAACTTATACCGATCGGGTCTGCCTTCGAACCGCCGGCGATGCCCACGCTTGAGTTCCGGCGGGTCCGGGACGGCCATCAGTTCGGTCAAGGCGATGCGTCGTTCGATGTCCAGGGTCGTCATGGGGGGAAGGGGAGCAAGGTGACGGCCGAATCGTCGTGTCGCCCCTAAGTGATTTGTTCGCATCGAGTGAGTGCCTCCTGGGGCCGGTCACAGGAACGGGAAGACATCCGGGAGGCAGAGTCTTGGATCCGCCTGAGCGGATTCTAGGTTACAAAAACGGTGACTACACTCCCCGAACGCCCTGCCCGCCGATGAAGTTGGGTGGCGTCTGCCGCGGCCACATGCCGCACCCACCCATCAACCAACGCGCGTCCACTTTCCGAGGGTCGCTCAGTGATCAACCTGCAGATCCCCTGCCCCACGTCCGGTTCTCCTCGTAAAGCCGATTCCTCACCTCGCGCCTAGCGTGATTGGCATTGGCGCGCTTTGCAGCTCCGCGAACACGTAACAAGACCGCCACGTGCGGAGCTCTTGAACCGGTGTAGACCTCGCGAGTTCCATTCGCAATGGGAAACCTATTGGCTGCGATATGCTGAGCGCATGGCTGACCCTCGCTTTGAGAGTCTCGAGGACGGAGATTTGGCTGACATTTGGTACACGCTCGGGGGCACCGCTGTGCGGCATCCAGAACACTTTCAGCAATTGTTCGACGCGGTAGCAACTGAATTGCTGAGTCGCCGATCAGAGGGTTTGAATCCGTGGCTGGAACAGCGTTTCCGCGCATTTCGAGCGGCTGACACAACAGAAGACGTAGAGGCTGGCGCCAAAGCGCTGGATGACGCACCGTAACGCATCCAGTTTCCTGGGCAGAGCTTGGCTGAGGTGTGGAGGACCACCGATGTCAAGGTCAAAGTGGATGTGATGATCGGTTCGCGGGCGCCAGCTATCAACGCCTATGCAGAGCACTTGGTCGGTCGACTGGCACGCCATCTTTGTCCCCTCGGGCAGCCTGCTCGAGCTCGTTGTCCGCGGCTCGCTGATGTACCTGTTGATCCTGGCGGCATTTCGGGTCTTCCGCCGCGACGCTGGATCGATGGGCATATCCGATCTCCTGGTCGTCGTGCTCGTTGCGGACGCAGCACAGAACGGCATGGCCGGCGAGTACAAGTCGCTCACCGAAGGCGCAGTTCTCGTCGGCACAATCTTCGCGTGGAACTACTCGCTGGACTGGCTGGCGTATCACAGCCGCTTCGTCTACTGGCTGCTCCATCCGCCGCCGTTGCTGCTGGTGAACCACGGGCGGCTGCAGCATCGCAACCTGCGCTCCCAGATGATCACGCGCGACGACCTCTTCGAACAGTTGCGCGAGCAGGGTGTCGACGACGTCAGTGAAGTGAAGGCATGCTGGCTGGAAAGCGACGGGCGTCTCAGCGTGCTCAAGGTGCAGCTCGACGGTGAGTCGCCGCCTCGGAAGCGCTCGCGGTGAACCGATCCCGGCGCGGGCCCACCAAACTGCCGTTGCCAAATTGCGGACAGGTGAGTGCCGACGTTGCCAATCGCGTCAGTAGGCGAATGGACACCAGCTCTACGCAAGCGTTCACGGAGACGCCGCGGAACGAGGCGAGCCATTCGACGCAGGCCGAATGGCTCGCTTGTAGAACTTCAGGCCGCCGCCCGACTCGCGCGGTCCGAACCCAGCTGTTTTACCAGCTTGTTGTAGAGACCAAGAATCAAGAAGGTTGGCGCCCATTGGCCCACGAACGCGCTCGCGTGCTTCTTCCCGCCCAACTGCAGCGTCAAGGAGGTGGCAATTGATCCCATCGCCGCCCAGAGAAACCAATCCGACGGCAGTTTTGCTGTCTGCTGCTCAATGGTTTTCGCCACAGGACCTTCCAGATGCGTCGTGCTCACGGCTTTCATCGTCATGTCGATCTCCTGTCAAGTGATTAACGTCTTTTGATCAATCCTCACGTACGGCAACCAGCTTCGGCGCTTTGCTCGTGCCGGTCCTGGCCTGACCCATGAGCTCCCTGGCGATCTGCGTGAGAAGATTGTCGGCGCCCTCTTCTTCTGCGAGAGATTTGGCCAACAGCTCCGCCACATCCGGCCGTCCAATCTGTCCCGCGAGTGCCCGCGAGGTGCCGTACGCGGAGATCTCGTAGTGCTCGACCTTCTGAGCCGACGCGATCACGGCGAGGTCGGCGGCGAGATCGTCCCGGCCGTCGCTCTCGGCAATGACCTCGTTCCCCTCTTCGACCAGGCCCGCCATGCCCTTGCACGGCTTCGGCTTGGCCGCAGCCCCCAACAGCTCGAAGGCTTCTTTCAGCCGGTCCACATGCCCGCGCGTCTCGTCGAGGTGGGTTTCGAAAGCGAGGCGCAGCAGGTCCGAATTGGCCGCTTTGGCCATCTTCGGCAGCGCTTTCACGAGCTGTCCTTCCGCATGCAGGAGATCCTGCAATGCTTCGACGAGGACGTCCTGAATCATCGCCGGTTCGGCCGCCGTGCTCGTACTCCGGTCGTCTATCGATGCTGCCTCCGTGACGTTCTCACGTGGTGCCTGCAACGCGGGCGCGTCGACGAACTGCCACGCTCCCCCCTGGTTCCATGAACCCCTGGCGTCGATCTCGCCGTCCTCGCCGGAGCCCGTCGAGTCGTTGAAAAACTGATCGACAAGGATCGCGGTGGGCGGAATCCGGCCGATGGAGAACTGCGGTTTCCCGAGGCTTTCGAGCGCGGCGGTGAACGCCTTCATGTGGGTAATCTCGCGGGTCATCAGGAACTGCAGCGCGTCTTTCGTTCCCGCGTCGTCGGTGAAGTTGATCAGTCGTTCGTAGACGATCTTCGCTCTGGCCTCCGCCGCGATATTGCTACGCAGGTCAACGTCGAGCTCGCCGGTGATCTTCAAGTAGTCGGCGGTCCACGCGTTACCCATCGAGTTGCAGAGGCTGACACCTCCGCCGCCGGCAATTGCGATGAGCGGATCGGCTTCTGCCGCATCGCGGTCGAATTTCATCGGGTTGAGATGCAGCCGGGCGAGCACGCCCACGATCTCGAGATGACTCAGCTCCTCGGTACCGATGTCCATCAGGAGATCCTTGCGCTCCAGGTCGTCGCAGTTGAGTCCTTGAATCGAGTACTGCATCGCTGCGGCGAGTTCGCCGTTGGCGCCGCCGAATTGCTCGAGGAGCATGTTGCCGAATGCCGGATCGGGGGCGTCAACACGAACGGTGTACATCAGCTTCTTGACGTGGTGGTACATGGAGACCTCATCTGAACGAGTAACGAATGGCGCTGCAGGTATGGACGAGCAGTGCGGGAGTGGTCGAGGATCACGGCTGCAACGAATGTACCGGTGTCTTGAACGCCGACCGGGGGAGATCATGAGCAGCCGCTGCCGCGTGGAGGTCAGGTCGCAGTGCTTGGCGAGACCCCACACATGCGGCGTGTGGGTCGACGGTTGCTCATTGTGGCAGTCGGTCGTCGCAAGGAGGCTGATCTGAATGCATCAGCTCCTGATCGTCGGCCGTCTTCGCGCTGGCGTTTTCAGCGCGCCTGCGCGATGTTCTCATCAGCAGGCCAGAGTGCGCCAAGATCGATTTCTGAAAGAGAAATGTTCGCGACCCAGTGCGACGTGGCGAAGGACGGCCGCTATGTGATCAATGTCAACACCGGGCAAGTCGGCAAGACGCCGATCATGGTCATGCTGGACAGTGGTGCTTGAAGAGGTAGGAAGCGGGAACAAGAGGGTCGCCGCGGGGTGAGGAAAGAAGGCTGCCGGGACCGCAGGATTGCTCCTCCTTGGTTGCCCAGTGTAGAGTGACCCGTCCAGTCATTTCCGGGAGGACGCGAACATGGATGATCCGACAAGACGCAACATTCTGAAAGCCGGGGCCGCAGCAGCGGCGATGGCCGCGATGCCACGCGTATTTGCTCAGCAGGCGGGCAAAGGAGGAACTGGCGCGTTCTACGAAAAAGGCCCCGTTCGCATCCGCTATGAGGAGGCCGGGTCGGGTTTCCCTCTGATGCTGCTTCCCGGCGGGGGATTGAACTCGACAATCGCGTTCTTCACGGGCAACTCGCCCTTCAACGCGATCGAGGAGTTCAAGGGACAATATCGCTGTATCACGGCGGACTTGCGCAACGCCCCCACCGGCCAGTCCACCGGCCCTGTCGAGGCCGATCGGCCGTGGGAGTCCTACGCCGACGACCAACTCGGCCTGATGGATCATCTGGGCATCGACAAGTTCATGGTGATGGGGTTCTGCATTGGCGGTCCCTTCATCTGGAGTCTCCTGAAGCGCGCGCCCAATCGTGTTGTCGCGGCCGTGATCGCGCAGCCGGTGGGCTGGCGGCCGGAGATGCGCGACCCGAAGTACCCAGGCGTCTTCTGGAAGACCTGGGGGCCGGCACTGACGGCCAAGCGGCCCGAGATCATGATGCCGACGGCCGACAAATTCGTGACCAGGATGTTCGAGACCGACCCCGACTTCGTCTTCACCGTGACACGGGATTTCGTCCGTGGTTGCCAAACCCCGATTCTGGTGCTGCCGGACGATAGCCCGGCCCACCCTTACGCCGTCGCCATGGAGAGCGCGATGCTCGCGCCGAAAGCCGAAGTGAGCATGTTCCCCTGGAAAGAACCCAAAGAGCGGGTTCCCCTGGCGGTGCGCCACGTCCATTCCTTCCTCAAGGCGCATCGGCCTGCTTAGCTGCCGCTGGCGATCACCAACCACGCGCCTCGTCCGACTCACGTCGCTCCCCGGTCGGTCGCCGTGAGTCGGACATGGTCGCGGGGAAGGGTAAGCCGCGCTCAATGCGTGTGCTCGAGGAACCCACGCAGCTTGTCGGGGTTGCGCACGACATAGATCGCGCGAATGCGGCCGTCGGCGATGTCGAACGAGTAGGTGCCGTTGCCGGAGATCGGATGGCGCATGAGCAGACCGGGTGCGCCGTTGATCGTGACGAGCTGGAAGTCCGACTCCGACCAGTGCATCTTGCCGGCATAGCCGAGCACGAACTTCGCGATGCGATCCGCCCCGAGCACGGGACGCGTCGCCGCGGCCGCCTTGCCGCCGCCATCGGCGACGAGCTCCGCGTCGGTGTGCAGCACCGCCATCAGCTCCTCGACGTTGCCGGTGACGCAGGCCTGCCGGAAGCGCCGCACGATCTCCTCCGATTCACGAGGCGACACGGTGAATCGCGGACGCGAATCGCGCAGCCGGCCGCGCGCGCGCGTGAGGATCTGCCGCGTGTTCGCCTCGCTCTTGCCGACGCTCCTCGCGATCTCGTCGAAGTCGAGCTCGAACACCTCCCGCAGCAGGAAGACGGCGCGCTCGATCGGCGCCAGCTGCTCCAGCAGTACCAGGAATGCCGTCGTCAAGGACGACGCCAGCTCGACGGATTCCTGATTCGGTTCTGCCAACGGTTCGGGCAGCCATGGACCTGGATACTCCATGCGAGTCCGCTCGGCGCTGCGTAGATGGTCGATGCAGAGCCGCGTAACGATGGTCGTGAGATACGCGCGGGGGGAGCGGACGTCGGCGTGCTCGGCCTGCCGCGCCCGGAGCCATGCGTCCTGCATGACATCCTCGGCTTCGCTGACGCTGCCGAGCATCCTGTACACAATCGAGAACAGCAGGGGTCGATGCGCCTCGAACGTTGACTCATCCCAGTCAGTTGCTGCCATGGCTGACGTGCCTTGCACTCCTCCTGTTATCTAGACGAATGACGGAGGCCGTCTGTGACAGCGGCGGGCCCCGGACCGGTGTCACAGGATTATTCCTGGTTCGTCTTGATTTGTGGAGGCGAAATACATCATGAAGGCTCGAATCGATCTCATGCACGTCACCCCGGGCGTCATCCAAGCCATGCTCGGCCTCGAACGGCAGGTTCGTCAGGCGGGCTTCGATCACGGACTGCTCGACCTCGTCCGGATGCGCGCGTCGCAACTCAACGGTTGCTCCTATTGTCTGGACATGCACAGCAAGGATGCGCGCGCGAACGGTGAAACCGAACAGCGGCTCTATGGCCTCGACGCGTGGCGCGAGACGCCGTACTACTCGGCGCGCGAGCGCGCCGCGCTGGAGTGGACCGAGGCGCTGACGCTCGTCTCCGAGACTCGCGTCCCGGACGAGGTGTACGAGCGGGTGCGGGAGCAGTTCTCGGAGGACGAACTTGTGCACCTGAGCCTGGCGATCGTGTCGATCAACGGCTGGAATCGGCTCAACATCGCTGCGCGCACGGTGCCAGGCAACTACGTGGCCGGCAGCCTCGCGAAGGTGCAGGCGGTGCGCTGATCGCGCGGGTTGCACCGGGCCGGACGGCGACCACAGGTCGCTGACGCGAAGTAGCACGTATGCCACGCCGCGCGGCAGAGCAATCGTCTCGGTGGTGTCGTTCGCGAGTGAGGTTGTCCTTGCGCGCGTAACTTCGGTCTTATTCTGAAACGACTTCGAACTGGGTCATGTTCAGGCGGTAATACAGCGGTTCCAAAAACGTACCCGCTTGGACGAGGTCGTAGAGCCGCGTCGCGGTGAGGGAGATGACCCGCGTGCGGCCGCTCCGAGGCTCGTCGAGCCAGGTCAGTAGCCGTTGCTGCTGTACCGGATCGAATGCAGCCACGTCTTGAAGAATCACCGTCCCGCCTGCAGGCGCAATGGGCAGCGCATCGCCGGTCGAGCCCTCGTACACCGGTCCGTTGAGGTGGGGGAGTATCGCCGCGACAAAGGCGCGTGTCGCGTCGGGAGGGCCGGTGACCAGCACATTCGCACGCGATGTGCGCAGAAGCGACCAGTCGCCCGCTGGATCGACGCGAAAACCGTCGCCGATTCTGTATTGATCGAAAACCGGGATGGCAACCATTAGTAGCCCGTGCAGTAGTCCTTACAGGGCGGCAAGTTACTGCCACAACCTGTGAGCTCGGCGAAGCCTAGTGGCCACAAGGCGTTCAGCAGACGCCATCGCACGGTCGTGTCCTTCCGGAGCAAGATGAATACCACTACGGAAGCCTACAAATCCGCGAGCTGGCCGCTACGGCGACTTACATTGGGCGTAAGGGCTTACGTGCGACTGCCTCCGCCCGAACTACCGCGCGTCGTCAAGGGTGCGAACTCATTGCACCCGCCGGTGGCGGATGCTGCCCGGAGGGATTGAGGGGCCTTCGGATGGGTGCCGCGCGTCATCGTGACCGATTGGCTGGCGCGCTACGCGGCAGCATAACGTCTCGGCCGAAACGCCTGTCCGTGTGTCTTGTGCGACGCCCCACCGTCGTATGGCACAAACTTGTCCGTGCCCGGCCTACAGGTTGAGTGAGCGGCTGCACTGATCGACTACGAGAGCGGGGATGGTCTCACCGAACGTCAGTGAGCTGAATCGACTGGCCTATCCGCCGGAACGCCTGCTGATACTGTTGCGCGTCGCTCTCGGGCACGATGGCCAGGTAGTAGAAGAGATTGCCGTCGGCCAGGAACGTCGTGTAGACGGTGATGCGTTCGGTGCCTCCAAGGGGCGACGGGTTCGTGAGCGGTGTCCCCAGTGCGCTCCGCTGAGACATTTTCAGTGGCTCCTGCTCACCGGCGAGCCGCAGATTCGGATTTCCTTGAGCGACCGCTTTCAGCCAGGCGTTGGTCGCGCTGCGCAGATCGCGCGACGATACCTTGGCAACGCCGAACTCGACGCCGTACGTGAATACTGTCTGTCCATTCAGTCGACCGTACCCATTTTCGGGAACCACCTTGATTGAGCTGCTCGACGATACACTCGTCCAGTTGTTCGGTACGCTCGCCCGAAAGATTCCACCGCCGCTGATGGCGCGATACTCCGCCGCCGGCAGCGGCACTGGCTGGCCGGGTGTGCCGACCGACCGCGGCGCATCTTCACCCGACTCGCCGCGACGGGCCAGATCCGCCGACGACTTGGCAGCGGGGAGCGATGCGAACTTCGCCTTCATCGGCTCGAACTGGCTGCTGTCGGCGGGGCTTCCGATGGTAAGCGCTGATGCCTCCTTCGCGATGTAGGCACTGCGATTGCCAGGATTGGGGTGGCTGCTCATCCACTGCGGGTTGCTGCCGCCTTTCGATTCGCGCTCGATCGTTTCGAACATGCGTGCCAGGCCTCGCGGATCGTAGCCGGCTCTGGCCATGATCTGCGCGCCGAGGAGATCGGCCTGCTTCTCGAAGTCGCGGCTGTATCGTAGAAGCAGCGTTCCAAGGCCGAACTGACTGCCTTGCGCGATTGCCGATCCGGCTGCTCCGCCCACAACCGCTCCGCCAAGGGCGCCCGCAATCTGTCCGAGCTGCAGCCAAGGGTTCTGGGCCTTCGAGGCGTTGGCCGTGCCGTGCCGCAGCAGGACGTGCGACAGCTCGTGCGCCATCACCCCGACGACCTCGCCCTCGCTTGCTGCGGCCTCGAACATGCCGCGCTGGACGAACATCGGTCCGCCCGGCAGCGCGAAGGCGTTGATTTCTTTCATGTTCACCGGTGTAAACGAATACTTGAACGCCGGGTTGTTCAGTTCCGGTGGCGCGAACGTAACAAGCCTGTCGCCGAGCTTGGTCAGATACCTGGCAATGGCTTCGTCCTCGATGATTGGGTACTGCTGTTGGATTTCGGCTGCGCCTTTCGCGCCGAGCTCGACGTCCTGCTGCGGCGTGAAGTTGTTCTTCGGCGGCTTGACGGGAGTCTGCGCGAACGCGGAGCAGGGCGCCAACGACAAGATAGCCGCGAGCACGACCGCTCTCGATGACAAGGCGTCTTTCGGCATGATCGCTGCTCCTTTCGTCCTGCCAGCTTGCTCTCAGTATGCAAAACAGTTGTTGTCTGACGCAAGAACCCGTCGGCGAGCTGACGCGGGAAGCGTGTACCCAGTCACCGGGATGTAGTAATTGTCTTCGATCAGATACTCGAGGCGCCTCCCGCTGCCGCTGATCCAGCCAGCCTTCCAACGCGGCAGCAGCATTCGGAGGGACAACAGGTCGATCACAACGGGAGCGTCCCGTGAAGTCAAACCGCTCGATCAACGGGCGAAGAAGGCGCATGAAATCCGGGTCCGTGGTATAGATTCCCGTTGCGACACGGACAAGGATGTTCGAGCTGTTCATCGTCTCTCTATTGGTTGGTGGGCTCCAGTCCAGCGGGCTCGCGCACCACTCTGATTCTGCTCAATCGGGTCAGCCGGCGACGAGCGGCCGCGTCATCGCAACCGTGACGACGCTCGAGGGCACCGTGTCGATGTCGGGTGTCCAGGTCGAGTTGCGCACCTCCTCGGACTCGACGATCCTGGCGAAGACGGCGACCGACGGGGCAGGACGTGTGACGTTTCCCGAAGTTCCGGCAGGCAGGTACATCATTCGAGTTGACCGACCGGGTTTCGTGGCGACAAGTTCGCCGGCCTTCGAGGTCAAGGCCGGCGAACCCGCACGAGTGCTGCTCGATATTCAATTGACCTTCGTCGTCCCGGAAGTCGTGGTGCGTGCCGAAACTCCTTCGCCGACCGACAGCGTTCAGCCGGTGTCGATGAGCGACATGCTTGCGGGCTCGGTGTTCGAGCTCGCACCGCTCGAGGGGGACGACTTTCAGAGCTTGCTGTTGCTTCTGCCCGGCGTGGTGCGCGGCCAAGACGGACGGCTGCGCATCAAGGGCGGCCAACCTTCGCAAGGCGCACTGCAAGTCAGCAGCGCCAGCCTGAACGATCCATCGTCTGGCGATTTCGACCTCGATCTCCCGGCTCAGAGCGTTGAGTCGGTCGAAGTGCTGTCCAATCCGTTTGCCGCCGAGTACGGTCGCTTCTCCGCCAGCATCACGCAGATCCGAACAAGACAGGGAACCAACGACTGGGAGATCAAGCCCGGAAATCTCGTCCCGCGGTTCCGGAAGGGCCTCAGCGGGATACGCGGCTTCGAGCCGCGCTTCTCGGCGCGCGGCCCTCTCAAGCGCAACCGGGCGTTCATGGCGCAGGATTTTCAGTTCCGCTACGTCGAGACGCCGGTGAAGAGCCTGGCCGGCGAGCCTCCGATCACGCTGAAGAGCTTCGACTCTTTCACCCGGGTCGATACTGCAATCTCGGCGCGCCACACGCTTGGCGGCGGGCTTCTTTCATTTCCGCGCGAGGTCAAGAGGGCGACGATGAACACATTCCGACCGCCTGAAGTGAGCCAGGACTTCAATCAGAGCGGCTGGTCCGCGGGCATCGTCGATCGGTTGGCCGTCTCGCGGACGCTGTACTCGACACCACGCTCTCGGGACGATGGTTTGAAGTCAATGCCAACACCGACGGGCGCGCGCCGATGGTCTACGCACCGCCGACCCAGAGTGGAAGCTTCTTCAACGACCAGGAACGCGAAGTGGCCAGCCTGCAGTGGGTCGAGACGCTCAGCCTGTCACGAGACTGGCGCGGCCAGCATGTGCTCAAGCTCGGCACCGATCTGCAGCGGTCGCAGTTCGGTGGTTTCAGTGCGAGCCGGCCGGTGGAGATCCGGCGCCTGGACGGATCGCTTGCGGAGTTGACCGTCTTTGGCAATCGAACCGAACAGTCGGTCAGGGGGTTCGAGTTCGCGGCGTTCGTGCAGGACCGCTGGCGCATGAACTCGCGGGTCACGTTCGAGTTCGGCGCGCGTCTGGATCGTGACGCGATCGTCGAACGCGTGAACTGGTCACCTCGCGCGGGCATTGCGGTGGGTGTGGCGCCGGAAGGACGCGCGATCCTGCGTGGCGGCTTCGGAAAGTTCGTGCAGCGCACCCCGCTGAACGTGGAGGCCTTTCCTGCGTTCGAGTCGAGGACGGTGTCGCGCTTTGCATCGGACGGCGCCCCGATCGGGCCGCCCACGACGTTCGCCAACGTCCTCGATCCCGGCCTGCGAACTCCCGAGGCCTACGTGGGAAACGTTGAGTGGAATCAGCGCCTGGGCCGGCGTCTGCTGTTCAAGCTGGAGTTCATGCGGCGCGAGGGCGCCCATGAGTTCGTCGTGACGCCGGACGCGACCACGCGCGAGCTGCGGCTCGGCAGCACCGGCACCTCCGTGTACAAGGAACTCGAGGCGACGACGCGGTACATGGGCGGCGAGCGGCGGGACATCACCGTTTCATATGTCTGGGCCAAGGGGACAGCCGACCTCAATAACTACGATCAGTTCTTCGGCAACCTGCGGAACCCGATCATCCGCTCGAACGAAAACAGTCTGATTCCGACCGACGTCCGGCATCGGCTGCTGATTCGAGGCACTCTGGGGCTTCCTGGCACGTGGGACTTCGCGCCGCTCCTGGAGCTCCGATCGGGATTCCCATGGTCGGCGGTGGACGAGTTCCACGATTTCGTGGGTGTCCGCAACCGCACCGGGCGCCTCCCCGCGGTTCGCACGCTCGATTTCACGCTCGCGCGACCATGGCGGTTCAAGAAGTACCGCTTCCGTGCAGGCGTGAAGCTCTACAACGTCTTCGGAGCATCGGCAGACCGGGACGTTCAGAACAACGTCACCTCGCCCGACTTCGGCCGGTTCTTCAACCCCATCGAACGCTCCATCGGGTTCACGTTCGGCTCGTGATGAATCAGTGCCGGGCAAACCTGCCGACGTGGAGCAACCTCGCGGCGACAAGGGCCAGCGGCGCTCCCAGCAGGGTCAACAAGACACCCATGCTGGTTTCTGAGCGCAGTTGACCAGGAGGCAACAGTGCCGAGCAGAAGAACAGACCGATACTGAATCCAATCGCGGCGGTGAACCCGACGACGACGAGGTCGCGCCAGCCGACCCGCTGAGGCAGATGCAGACCGGCAGCGACCGCAACGCCTACGGCGATGAGAATGCCAAGAGGCTTGCCAACGATCACGGCGATCGGCAATCCCCAGGCTCCCGCTTCCAGCGCCCGAAAGGACACGCCTGCGTTCACGAGGCCGAAGAACAGGAGCGCGGCCTGGGCAGGGTACCGCCACCACATCTCGAATTGGCTCAGCGCATCCTTGTCTGTCGGTGAGGCGTCGACGAAGAATCCAGGATCGCGGGCAGCGTGTGGCAGAAAGGGCACGATCGGAACGAGCGCGAGGGCTGGATGGAGCCCGCTCCTGTAGAACGCCCACCACGAGAACCCGCCTGCGGCGAGGAGATAAATCCAGAAACTCTTGACCCGCGCCCGCCGCAGGCTGAAGGCGATGCCGATCGCGACGGCCATGATCAGCGCTCCCTGGACGAGGTGCAGGTCTGCCGCGGGGTTGAACAACGCGAGCATCAGAAATCCCAGCGCGTCGGAGGCAATCGCGAGGAGCAGCAGAAACGGGACCATCGGGTGCAGCCGAAAGATGATTCTCGCGATGAAATAGCTGACGGCGATGTCGGTTGCAAATGAAACCGGCCATGCGATCGACAGCACAGGCTCGTCGAGCGCATCGACCGCACGGCTGTAGATCAGCGCCGGTACGCAGCGTGGCGCCGATCGCGGCCATCACCGGCATCAAGGCGCGACGCCACGGATGAAGCACGCCCCCCGGCGCGGTCGCTTCGACCACCTCTTTCGTCATGAGCGCGAAGAAAAACATCATCGCCACGTCGTTGACGGCGAACGCCATCGCGTAGGTCACGCGGTAGTAGCTCTCGGGAGCCAGATTGGCCCACACCAGCGCGATCGCCGCCCCCAGTGGCAGCAGCAGAAGATGCTCGACGGCGAATGCCGACAGACGCGGGACAGAGGCGCGCCAGACAGGAATGCGGCGCGAATTGTCGCTCACTGTGCCGGCTCCTGCCGGCGGATCATGCCGGAATCGACGGTCTGGCCTGTCCGCGAGATGACCTGGAAGAACATCTCCGCTCCGGCGACTTCGACGAGCATGAAGCTCAGGTCCTGATCGAACGCGACCGCGGTCTGTTCGGACCGTCGCATATTCCCTCTCCTCAGCTGGCCGCCTGAGCCCGACACGAAGTAGTAAATGCCCTTCTGCGGCACGAGTCGCTCGTAGACATGGTCGTGACCGGAAAAGACCACGTTGACGCGATACTTGAGAAAAGCGGTTCGAGCAGCACACGCAGGTCGACGGACGATCCGTGGCGGGCGGCGTTGGAGTACAACGGGTGATGGAAGTAGCGGATCTTCCACTCCTCGCCTGCGCCTCGAGGGTGGCATCGATCCAGGCGACCTGCTTCTGATCCATGAGGGTGCTGTCGAGCGCGAGGAAGCGGACGTTGTTGCGCACGTACGAGTAATAGCGCTGGCCGTTCATGTTGAAGAGCTTGTACGAGACCTGCTCCGGGCGATCGTGGTTGCCGATCGAGGCGTGAAACTTCACACCGGCGGCGAGCAGTGGCGCGTACGGCTGCTCGAATTTCCTGACGTAGTCGGCCGGCGTCTGGCTGCCGTACATGTTGTCGCCCAGCATGATGACGAGGTCGAAGGGAAACGAGTCATGGGCCTTCGTCATCTGTTGCGCCAACTCGTACTGGGGCCGATCGCCGGTGCCGTTGTCGCCAATGCGCCAGCAAACTTCAGCGAACCCGATCGATTGGGGAGCGAGTGCTGGTCTGCGCGAGGAAGCGCCGCGGACGCGACGCAGCGACGAGCACGAGTGCGAGCACGAGGAGAGACGACGTTCAGGCGACAGCACGGGAGCCCTCACACGATACACCGCGTCTGCGCGGTTGAGCGAGTTCGGGCCAAACGACGCATTGCGTCGATACGTCAATCTGTCCGACAGTCCGGCCCGGGTTCGCCGGCAGCGCCGTCCGACAACACAAGCTTGAATAACACGACGGACCCGGCAAGGACCTTACCTGTCGAACTGGCCCTTTCGGAAGGCGTGGTCGCTGCGATATCGTTCGGTATGAAAGGGGGAGGACGTGGCACTGCGAGCAACTGATCAACGGCCGGCGATGCAGGACTGACGGTGCTGGCCTGGCTTGCCGGGGCATCGGTCGCGCTTGGCACAGGAGCCTGCCACCCGATCGGAGGCCGACAGGCAGCGCCGCGAGGAAAAGAGTCGCAACGCCCAGCCTTACAAGCCGGGCGGCTTCGAGCGCGCCATGCATTTCGTCGAAGAGAAGGGCGTCTTCATCCTCGGCCGCGAAGGGATTCTATCCGAAAATCGGGTCGCTCACGACGGGAAGCGGCTTCGCGTACGGCGCCGGCTTTCGCGATCGCGACCTGTTCAACAACACGGGCACGCTGGATCTGTGGGCCGCGACGAGCATCCGCCGGTACTGGGCCACCGAGGCGCGCCTCACGTTTCCGAAGCTGGCGGACAAGCGCCTGCTACGTCGAGACCTGGGCCGCGCACCGCGACTATCCGCAGGAGGATTTCTTCGGCATCGGCCCCGACTCGGCCCGCGCCGACGCAGACCAGCTACGCCATCCGATCGGACCTCTTCGGCGCGCAGCGTCGGCGTCCGGCCCTGTTCCGATCGTGCTGGTCGGGGGGCGGCGCTCGAGTATCTGAATCCGAGACTCGGCCCCGGGAAAGACAGCCGCGTGCCTTCGATCGAGGAGCTGTTCAATCCGTCCACGCGCTCCGGGCCTCGGCGAATCGGTGGACTACCTGCGCTCGATGGCCTTTCTGGAAGTCGACTATCGCGAGCCGAAGAACGCGCGCAAGGGCGGATGGTATCGCATCGATTTCTCGCGGTTCGACGATCGGACCACCGGCCGCTACACGTTCAACCGCGTCGACACCGACCTCCGTCAGTTCGTCGGATTCCTCGCCGGGCGGCGGGTGATGGCGGCGCGGCTGTTCGTGTCGACGTCGGACACCGGCGCCGGCCACGTGATGCCGTTCTATCTCATGCCGACGCTCGGCGGGAACGACACGCTGCGTGGATTCCGGGAGTACCGGTTCCGGGGACCGCACGCGATTCTGGGGCAGGCGGAGTATCGCTGGGAAATCTGGAGCGGGCTCGACGCGCGCGCTGTTCTACGACGCCGGCAAAGTCGCCGACCGCCGCGCCGACCTGAATTTCAAGGATCTGGAACGCGACTACGGCTTCGGGTTCCGCTTCAACACCAACGAGGCGATCGTGTTTCGCGTGGATGCCGGCTTCGGGAGTCGAGATGGCAAACACCTGTACATCGTCTTTGGCGGGATTTTCTAGGCGCGTGCGCCGAGCGCGCCGGAGCTGGCGCATCGCCGCTGATCGCCGCACGATCCTCGCGGCCGGATCGGCCGCGTGGTCCGCCGCGCCGCGCTTCTATCCCGACGATCCGATCTGGTCGGACGACGACCGCGCGTTCGACGCCTCGAAGGTCGTGGCGATCGAGGACACGAACGGGTACGACTTCGTCGTCAACACCTTCGCGCACCGGGCGAGCGCCGCGACGTGCGCGCGCTGAACGTCAACACCGTCGACGAAGTGCCCGACTCGAGCTGGTTCACCAACCGGATCGGCCGCCGCGACATGACCGCCGCCGACGTGGCCAACGGTCCCGACCGGGTCGAGCGGGTGTCGCTCGACGGCTGGGTCGTCTCGGGCGGCAAGGGCTCCGGCGTCCAGCCAGGCTTCCGAATGACGGATCCGGCGGGCCAGCTCTATCAGATCGAGGTGGACCCGCCGTCGAATCCCGAGCTGGCGAGCGGCGCCGAGATCATCGGGACCGCGTTCTATCACGCCATCGGCTACAACACGGTCGACGTCTACCTCGCGGAGATCGATCGCGCGGCGCTCGTCATCTCGGAGCGGGCCACGATTCGCGATCCGCTGAACGGCAAGCGCCGCCGGCTGAAGAAGTCCGATCTGGACGAGGTCTTCGAGCGCGCGGCGCGCCGTGCCGAGCGGCCGCTACCGCGTGCTCGTCAGCCGCTTTGCGCCCGGCAAGCCGCTCGGCAACTTCCGCTACTACGGCACGCGGCCCGGACGACCCGAACGACATCGTGCCGCACGAGCATCGCCGCGAGCTGCGCGGCGCGCGCGTGTTTGGCGCGTGGCTCAACCACGACGACTCCCGCGGCATCAACAGCCTCGACATGCTGGAGACCACGGACGGGCGCGCGTGGGTCAAGCACTACATGTTCGACTTCGGCTCCATCCTCGGCAGCGGCACGGTCTACGCCCAGCGCCATCGTCCCGGCAACGAATACATCTTCGAGCAGCGGCCCGGATGGCTCACGCTGGCGACGCTCGGCGCCTACGTCCGGCCGTGGATGGTCATCGACTATCCCGACGTGCCGCCGTCGGTCGGCCGGCTCGAGGCGAAGGCGTTCGACCCGCTGAAGTGGAAGCCGGAGTATCCCAACGCGGCCTTCGACAACATGCGGGCGGACGATGCATTCTGGGCCGCGCGAATCGTGGCGCGCTTCACCGACGAGATGATCGGCGCGGTGGTGCAGAAGGCGCAGTACTCCGATCCGCGCGCGAGCGCAGTACATGACGCAGGCGTTGATCACGCGCCGTGACAAGGTCGTGGCCAGCCTGGCTCAATCAGGTCTGCCCGGCCGTCGACCCGGTGCTCGCCGCCGACGGCGCCTTCACGTTCACGAACGCTGCGGTCGCCGCGCGGGCCGCCGGTCCGGCCGAAGAGCTATCAGCTTCAGTGGTTTCGCTTCGACAACGCCACCGCCACGCGCACGCCGGTCGGCGAGCGCGCAGACGATCGCCGCGCCGGCGGGCCGCGCCCCGGCCGGCCTCCTCGAATCGGGCGAGTACGTCGGCGTCGAGGTCACGGCCGCTCATCCCGCAGCAGCGCGGGATGGTCGCGACCGGCGGCGTTCTTCTTCCGCCGCGGCGGCCTCGGGCTGGACGCTGGTGGGCGTCGAGCGCGGGTGAGCGTCGCTTGTCGTCCCGCGCGCTCGTGGTCAGGAACACGCTCCTTGCGCCGGGTGTCTGCGGGGAGCGGGCATGGCGACCGCGTTGACCCGGCGGCGCCGGCCGGTCACGGCGCGGCGGCGTGAGGTGTAGGTCCGTCAACGTCGATCGGTTCGACGGAGTGATGGGACACTACGCGCGATCCAATTCGCTTGGGCAACGTGACGCGGCAACGGATCAGCGGGTAGGACCACCGACCAGAACCCCCGGGCCAGACGCACCGCCACCCCAGCGGGCACCGTAGTCCATTCCGACGCCCATGCCGTACCCATTGTCACAACTCGACGCCACGAGCGCGGCGACAAGCACGGCAGCCAGAATCAAGACGCGTGAGACGACGTTTGCTCTCATGTCGTTACAACTCAAAACGGAAACTTCTGCAGCGCCAGCGGCGCACCGCCCGGATCGGCGACGACGACGACCGAACCATTCCGCCGTTCGGGCGCAGCCGGCAGGAGAATGCGGCCGCCCAGACCACCGACGCGCGCGCCGAGTGCGGCCGGATCGTTGACCAGCACATAAGGCAACCAGTTCGGTTCGACGCCGGTGGCGGTTGCCGGCAACTGGAAGAGGCCGGCGCGGGCCCGCGTCTTCCTCAGCACGTGATACTCGACGCCTGAGCGTGATTCCGAAATCGCCGATTCGTAGCCGGCGAGACGCTTGTAGAAGTCGAGGGCCTTCCCGGCGTCCCGGGCGAGGTACTCGTCCCAGAAGAAATGACTCGGCGATGGATCGGCCGGGTCCGGAAGGCTGCGCCGCACCTGCGCGAGTCCGAGCGGAGCACCTTGCGGATCGGCGACCACGGCGGCGCGTGCGTTCGGCAGATTCCGCGGCTCGACGAGAATCTTCCCGCCGTCCGACCGCACCTGGGCCAGGGTCTTGTCCAGATCGGCGACGGACATATAACTGAGCCACTGCGGACCGGCATTCGCGTTGGCGCTGACGTCAACGATCCCGGCGACGAGCGTTCCACCGGATCGCGCGAGGACGTACGGACGATCGCCGCGTTTGGTGTCCTCGAAGCGCCAGCCAAGCAACTCTCCGTAGAATCGTTTTGCGGCGCTCACATCTTTGGTGAGGAGGTCGTGCCACACGAAACGGCCGGTTTCGACCGGATCCGCTGCATCGACTGCGCGGGCCTGAGGGCTGCAGCGAACGCGGCGGCGAGAACGAGCGCTGCGCTCATCGACGTCGCGATGATCGATTTGCGAGTCATGATGTTCGATGCGGTCGATAGGTACACTCCGACCAGCACGGCGGGGTAGTTTTTCACGGAAACATCCAATGCCGGAATCGCATAGGTGCGTCCTGACGCTGGTGTAACCGCCCGTGAAGACCTCTTCGCCAGATCTACTCACCAGCTGAACCTGAAGATGCTGGCCGTCGACCGCCGCGGATCCGGCGGCTGAGAACTTGGAAGTTTGTAGCTGTCGGGCACGCTTGCCCAGTCGCTGTAGATACTTCCGCCGAGATAGAAACCCGGCTTGGTCGGTCCCTGGGGCGCCGACGGCGGCTCTGTAAAGAGCGAATAGATACGCTGAGGTTCCGACGCGCCAGGCCTGTCGTTCTCCGGGATGTATTCAGGCACGCCGTCGCCGTTGACGTCTGCCCGAATCCAGTCCACGTGCAGGAGCCGATGATAGGTACGGTCGGCGATCATCCCGCGGAGCTGCGCGTTGAAGCGGCTGATGATCGATTCCGCATCTGGACGCGTCCGCCTCACGGCTAGGTAAAGCTCCCGCGAGAGCAGCGGCCTCGAACCGATCTGAAGCGCCGCACCCGACTCCTTCGGGTGGTTGAAAACGATGTACTGCACGACGAGCTCGTCCATCAGGGTGTAGTCCACGCCGCCGTTGAGCAGTCGCGCGAGGCTGTCTTCTTCGCTGCGCGACCGCACGAACGTCGGCCCCGCGGCGTCGATCGTGTCGCCATACGAGTAGCCCTCGACGATCGCCACTGGTCTACCCTTGAGGTCCGCCAGCGTCTTCGCGGAGACGTCGCCGCCTCGCCGTGCGACGAGCACCAGTCGATTCTCCAGATAGGGCTGGGAGAAGAGCAGCACGCGTTCGCGTTCGGGGTCCTTCCACACGGCCGCGCTGCCGTCGAACTGGCCGGTGAGAAGCGAGGGCGTGAACTGGCCGGCGTCGACGATCGTCGTCTTCGCGCTGAGACCGATTCGGCCGAGCGCGGCCTCGACCAGGTCGAGTGCAAAACGAGGCTGTCCGGGCGCGTTCGTGAACGGTGGCCAGGCCGTCGAGACCAGAGCCAGTGGAGCCGCCTGCGCCGAAATCACGAGCGAGGCGGCGGCAAGCAGGAGCACAAGCACCGCCGGGGCCGTCCAGCGGCCAGCACGGCGCGGTTCGACGGTCGAAGAACGCATCGGGCAGATCCTCCGATTCAAGACTATCCGAAAACCTGCGAATTCATCCGTTGCGCCTGAGCGGGCGGTGCGGCCGTGGAAGTCAGTCGTCGCGCCTCGCGAACGGCCTGCGGTTGATGGTCAGCCGTGCGATCACACGCAGAAGGACACGGCGTTACTGAACTCGACGCCAGGAGGTGTCAGGATTGTAGCGCGTCATAGCGGCGGCTGTGGCGCCGGTCTCGGTTCCGAGGTCCTTCTCGTGGACGAGGCCGTCCTGGTTGACGATGAAGGTCATGACACCGGTCGCGTCGTACTGCGCCGGCCACGCGACGAGGGCGAACCCACTGGACATCTCTCCGTTCAGGAGGTAGGACCTGGCTCCGCCGCGCGCCGCGCCACCTTGCCCGGTGAGGATTTTGAAGTAATAACCGTAAAAAGGTGAGGGCTGCCCGCGACTCGCTTCCGAGAGGTTGGCCGCTCTGTGCCGCCTGCGCCACCAGATCGCCAAGCGGGCTCCGTGGCTCGTGCGAGGCACTCGGCCAATACAAGCCATTCTGCTTTCCAGGATCGCTCGTGAAGGTGGTAGCAAACAGGCCCGGGCGTCTGCCATCGTGTCCCTGCTGCGCGTAGTGCTGCTGCGCCACGACATAAGTGCGGCAGGTTCCGATCGCCGCAAGCTCGTTGCGCCCGATCCGGCGCACCAGCACTTCTTCCTTTCCAGCGGCGGTGTCGAATCGCCAGCTGGACGCGCTCTTCACGATGGGGACCGGGAACGGCCATCCCTCGTGGCCGACGATGAGCACCTTGCGGTCGGTTCCTTGATCGACCAGGCGCCAACCCTCGGCGGCGGCGACGGTGAATATCTCGCGATTCTGGCGAGCGGTTGCCTCATCAGACGACGCGAGCAGCTCCCGTCCCTCAGAGCCGAAGATCGCCAGCAGATCGTCCACCTTCCCCAGTGTGGTGGCTTGGACGAGCGCGCGCACGGCGTCCTCAGGCGTGGCAAACATGCGCTGGGCGGAGCTTTGAGCCGAGATGATGAGTGACTGCGCCGCGAATGCCGCCGACAGCAGTCCCACAGAGATCATTCGGCGCATCACCGGCGTTTTCCTCCTCCGCTTCTGCTGCGGGAGCCTTGCGCGCTGGCCCGACTGCTCGTTCCGCGCGAGCTCGCCGCGCGCTCCGATCGCCCGCTCGAATAGCCCGAGAAGGCGTCCGAGCGGGTGCCGCTCTGTTGTTGAGTGGCGGTTCCACTCTGGCCCTGCGTGTAGCCGCGGGACTCGTAACTTCCCGAGCCCCTGGTCCGGGTCGCCGACGTCGGCGCGGTGCTCGACCGCTGATCGCGTTGGGCCTGAGCTTCCGGTCGGTTCTCCTGACGGCTCTGCTGTCGCTCGGTGCGCTGTTCCTGTGAGTTACCTGCACGGTCGCCGCGGTCGTCGGCGAGATCCTCACGCCGCTCGCCTCGATCTTCGACGACATCTTCGCGATGGTCCATCCAATCCTCGCGCGCATCCTCGCGGTGGTCGTACCAGTCGTCCCAGGCGTCGTTGTACATGTAGGCCCCGCCGTGCCAGCCATAGGGGCCGTAGTAGTAGTTGTTGTTGATAGCGGCGCCAATGGCGACGCCTGCGGTGAATCCGATCACGCCGGCGACGGCCACGTCCGTGTTGTTGTTCTCGACGATGACGGTCGTTGGCGCTGTCTGGACGTACACCGTCTGCGAGTTGTACTGCGGGACGTAGATGACCTGCGGGTTGGCCGGCTCGATGACGATCACCTGCTGGCCGGCTGATGTCGTCTGCGTCTCGACTTCCTGCTGCGGCGTGGACTTCAGGTTCCCGGCATCGCTGGCCTGCTTTCTCAACCGCTGGATGCTGGCAAAGACCGCTGCCTTGTCCGCCGCGAACGCCCGGCCGATTCGAGTGGTCGAATCCAGGTCGGCCGCCATCGAGCTGACAACTTGTGGAAACAGGGCAATCGCTACGTAGCTGGGCTCGAAGTTGTCCTTAAGTGCGGCGTCCTGCAGCGCAGTACCTTTCAAGCTCGGTTGGCTTTTCAGGAACCGATCGAGTGCGGTGACGCCGGCGGGGTCCATCGCGCACAGCAGTATTTGCGCGAGGAGCTGGTCTGGATAGAGGGCGATCGGCGCCATCAGGCGATCGAGGGCTTCGGGTGCAACGGGCGGCGCCGACCCGGCTTGTCCACTCTGCGATGCTGGTCGTGCCCGTACGACCGTTCGCAGGGGAAGGTCCGATCCGATTCCAGCCAGGATCAACAGGGCACTGAGGACGGGAGTGAGCCTTCTCATAACGCAACCCCCCCTTAGCAGAGAACATGCCGTCCCACGGACCGGGCCTTGGCAAGCGTAAGGCGCCCGGCGCCATCCCGAAAGTGCTCCCGTCGGCCGGATGCTGCCCCGAAATGTCGGAGGCGGGGACCGCCAGGGGCCCAGTCGGCATGACGATCCGGCAACTGATGACACGACCTATTCGACGCGCCAGTGTCCTTCGACGAACGGGAAATGGTCACGCCGGGGTCGGTGAAGCGCTGGAGAACTTCGGCCTCGTCATCTATCTCGACCACTCCTGGAACGATCGCCTGACGAGCTCGATCGGCTACTCGCGCGTCGACATCAGCAACAGCGACGGCCAGACGCCCAACGCCTGCAAGACGGCCAGTATGTCAGCGGAAACCTCTTGATCACGACGGCGAGGAACGTGATGATGGGCGGTGAGTTCCAGTGGGCGCACCGCAACAACTTTCTCCGACGGATTCTCGGTCAACGACTTCCGCGTGCAGTTCTCGTTCAATTACAGCTTCGGATACAAGATCGGAGGTTCGCGATGATCCGGGAACACGGCGGGCTGGAGAAGTTGGACGGCTCGTTCGACGAGGGCTCAGCTATACCGGCTACAGGCCACCAAATCAGGGAGGAAATGTGAAGGGCTCCCGCTGCTCGGTTCCTGGTTCTTGTTCCGGCCTTCGGGCCATGGCCCGCGTCGGTGCGGCCGTGCTGATGCTGTCTGTGCTGGTGGCCGGTGTATCTGCGCAGAGCCCGAACTCCACAACGCGGGATGTCGTGGTCGTCACGGGACGCGTGGATCGCATCGATCCCTTTTCGCGCTCGTTGACGCTTCGGACACCTGAAGGCGCGCTGCATACCGTGTATGCGAACAAGGAGTTGAAGGCGTTCGACGAACTCCGATCAGGAGACATGGTCACCGTGCGTATCTTCGAGTCGGTGGTAGTTGCAGTCCGCCCGGGCGGGCGAATGACAGCGGTCGAGGACAGTACCGCGGCGGCCAAGAAGGCTCGCGGGAGCGATGTGGACGTGATGCAGCAGTTGAAGGCGACCGTCCGGGTGGAGAGCATCAATCCAGCGAGTCAGATGATCACCTACAAGACCGGCGACAACCGGACCGTCATACGACAGGTGGCGGATCCTCATCTGCTCGACGGGTTGAAAGCGGGAGATCTGATCGAGATCACCTATACGCGCGAGCGGGCCCTCGACCTGACAAAGAACCGATGATCCGGCCGCTCGAGCTTTCCTCCAAAACTCGCGGAGCCTGAATTGCGCCCACCCGACAACCAAGTCCCGTAGGACATTGCCGGTCGAGCAGACGCTCGCGTCCAATTCCGGGCCACAGGGCGCACCAGCGACAGCGTGCACCAATCACCCTCAGGTACGCGCTGTGATCGAAGAGGGTTTGGGCGCTGCACCTATGGCACGTCGGAGACGAAGCAAAATAAGAGCCGATCTCCATCCCCCGGACAGAGATGTCTGCACACCGGGTGTCCGGATCGCTCAATGCAGCCCGATAGACGATCCCTGGGTAAGGCTTACACGATCGTCACGCCCCTGACACTGACCACGTAGGTTGCGAGAGTGGAAAGTGATGAGCATCAATCTCGAGTCATCGGGCATCGCGATGCCACGGGATCTCCATCGCCGGACTACGGTTGGTGCCCGCGAGGGCACGCGACTGATGACTGGCGCGAACTCATAACGACACACGTCGCTGCAATATGGGCAACGCAATTGCGCCGAAGGGCGATGTCGCCCCCGGTGCGCCGACTAGCGACCGCATCGACTGTCGAGTTGGTTCAGAGCTCACTGTTGAGTATTCGGTGGTGACACCAGACGTGCACGGCTGACCCGACGCCGAACAGACGACGGACGCCAGTCGTCCTTGGTTCACTGCGCTCGCGGCGCCTCTTTTCCTCATCTGTGTTGTGAAGCTCGAGGACGTTGACGGACTCTGACGTGCAACGGCGAGGGCCAGAGACGCGCGCGCTTCGCTTTGTGCCTCACGAGGTGGTCTGTTGGCACGAGCCTTGGAAATGTTCAGTTGCGGCTGATGTGGAGGGATACCAGAACACAAGCCTGGCTGCACGTGGTAGGTGACCGTGAATTCGGCCGCCAACAAGCGCCAACGCATGGGCTGCACCGTGGGCACGACGTCGCGCCCGAGCACTTCCTCCGCACGCGGCACTTGCGTGACTACCTCACCATGCTGCTGACGCTCGATCAGCAAGCATCGAACCTGGTGGCCAAGACATCCCTGGAGCGGATATATGGCGTGGACACGCGAGCGGCTCGAAAGCGTCGTCAGTGAGCGGATCGGTGGGGCGAAGCTCGTCGTGGTCGCGAACCGCGAGCCCTATTTGCACACCTTCGACGGTGAAGAAATCCGCTGCAGCAAGCCCGCCAGTGGCTTGACCACGGCACTCGATCCCGTCATGCGGACATGCGGCGGTACGTGGGTTGCCCATGGAAGCGGAGATGCCGACCGGATCGTCAGCGACCGCTTCGGCCGGGTGATGGTGCCGCCCCATGACCCTGCTTATACGATCCGGCGCATATGGCTGACCAAGGAAGAAGAACAGGGGTACTACTACGGCTTCGCGAACGAGGGACTGTGGCCTCTGTGCCACATCGCGTATGCCAGGCCCAGATTTGATTCGGCCGACTGGGTGCAGTACCGGCACGTCAACCGGAAATTCTCGGATGCGATCCTCGAAGAGCTGGATGGGGAATCCGGAGTGGTCTTCGTGCAGGACTATCACTTCGCGCTCCTCCCACGGATGCTCCGCATCGCGCGACCGGATCTCGTGATAGTGCACTTCTGGCACATTCCGTGGCCCAATCGTGAGGCGTTCCGAGTGTGCCCGTGGCAGGACGACATTCTGGACGGGTTGCTGGGCAACGATCTGCTCGCCTTTCACGTGCAGGATCACTGTAACAACTTCCTCGAAACGGTCGACCGCAGTACCGAATCGCGCGTGGACATGGAGCAGTTCTCCGTCACGCGCAACGGAAAAACCACGCTGGTGCAACCGCACCCGATCAGTATCGATCCCGACGTTGTGGCCGCCTCATTGCCTGTGGATCTGGAGGGCGCGGAGCGGCGACTGCGAAAGCGGCTCCACCTGGGCGACGAGAAGCTGCTCGTCGGGGTGGATCGTGTGGATTATACGAAGGGGATTCCCGAACGCTTCCGTGCGGTCGATCGATTGCTGGAACGGCATCCGGAGCTGAGAACCACGTTCAGCCTCGTGCAGATTGGCGCGCCGAGCCGGATTCATATCCCCGCCTATCGGCGGCTCAACGAGGAGCTCAACGCCCTGGCTGACGATATCAACTGGCGGCATGCGACAGAAGGCTGGCGGCCGATCGTGTTCCTCAACGAGCACTGCGGTCCGGAGGAGGTCTACCTTCTCGATCGCCTGGCCACCGCCTGCGTGGTGAGCTCGCTGCACGACGGGATGAATCTCGTGGCCAAAGAATTTGTCGCGACGCGAACCGACGGTCGAGGGGTGCTCGTGTTGTCGCGCTTTGCCGGTGCGGCGCGCGATTTGTCGGACGCGGTGCTCATCAATCCCTATGCGATCGATGAGGTCGCCGAAGCCCTCCGACTGGCGTTGACGATGACACCTGAGGAACAGGAACAGCGCATGGCCCGCATGCGGCAGGAAATCACCGACAACAACGTGTATCGCTGGGCCGGCATGCTCCTCTCCGAAGCCAGCAAACTGGTGCAGGCTCGACAAATGGCGGAGACGCGATCCTCGGTGGAGGTTCCTGCGTGAGCCGAGGCCTGAGAGCGGCACTCGCCCGACTCGTCACTGCCCGCAAGCGCGGAACCAACCTGGTGCTCTTGTTTGACTACGACGGCACCCTGGTGCCGACCGTGGATCATCCGAGCATGGCTGTGTTGAGCACAGAGACTCGGCACCGACTGGAGCGGCTGGCGCTGACACCGTCGATCTTCATTGGTGTGTTGAGCGGGCGGGCGATCGATGAACTTCGAGATCGAGTCGGTATCGAGGGTGCGTACTACGCCGGGACGAGCGGCCTCGAGCTGTCGCTTGGCACCATGGCCATCGTCGAACCCGAACGTGCGCGTGTAGCTCCGCTGGTCGCCGCTGTCGCGCTCCCGATCCGGCGTGCGCTTGCTGGATTCGCCGGCGCCTGGCTGGAACAGAAGCCTCTCGGCCTGACGGTGCACTATCGAAGCGTGGCGCCAAACCGGATCGGGGCGCTTCTAACGGATGTGGCCGACGCCATCAACCCTTTTTTCGGCATGCTGCGAGTGGTCGACGGCGCCATGGCGATCGAGATCGCGCCGGATCTCGGTTGGACGAAAGGCACCGCGCTGCGCGCGATTGTCGACCATGTCGGGGGTGGGGCTGTCCTGCCCCTGTATGCGGGTGACGATGCGAACGATGCCGATGCATTGCTGGCCGCGGCTGATCTGGGAGGCATCGCCATCGGCGTCGGACCTCGCGCGCCGTCACTGGCCCAATACCATCTGCCGGGCAGCTCGTCCCTGATGTCGGTCCTGGATGTCCTGCTCGAGATGTTGACTCCCGAACGGGGGAATTGCCTTCTGTCGCATGGTGACCGACCAAGTCCGGACTGGAGGAGCTGATCCTGAACCAACCATCTGGTCAGCTAACATCCTCAGCTCTTGACGACCGTGTCCGGCGAGTCGGGCGTCCACCTCGATAGCCCTTGGGGACTGGTGAGACTGTTCACCGTATCGGCAGCATGGGCCGCATTCGCCGGCGGAGTCGAGCGTTCGATGACTCCGATCCGTCGGAGTTATGGCCCTCCCGTCGGAGGCTACGCTCTGCTCATTGCGTGAGTCGTTCCTCGCTTCCGTGGCCGTTTCCGGTCCATTCGGACCGATTCCGGGCAGTTTCCTGCGATCGTCTCGCCAGCGCCGTCTGGCCCACGCCTTGCTCGTTTCGCGGCAAGTCCTCCAAAGAGGGAACCGGTGATGAGTTGGGCGCGAGCCCCGTCGTTGTTGAAGTGCTCCGGGTGGTTTCCGCATCGAGAATCGAGGCTGAACAATCGGTGGCGAACCGGCCGCTGGGTCGCGGTCAGCACAACGCAGCGGTCATTTCCTCACCGCCAAGGAGCCAAGCGCCATGTCCAAGAGAGAAAACACGAGAGACGATGACCGCGATCCACTCGATCCCCCGGCGCAGGTGCCATCGGCGATTCCGGCCGGCCTCGACCGCCGGAAGTTCATCATGCGCAGCGCCGTGATCTCGGCGGCTGCGGTGATGAACGGCTGCACGCGATCGGAGACCGAACGAACCGCCCCTCCGCCAGCAGCCGAAGCCGCACCACCGCCCACGGCGCCCGCGGTCCCGTTGGCTGCGGACCTGAACGTCGTGAAGAAGGGGAGCGGGCCGGTGTTGACGACCGTGGACGAGTTCTACAAGGTGGGCCCGGGCCCTTCCAGTTCGCACACGATTGGTCCGATGCGGATCACCTACGATTTCTACCAGCAGGCCACCAAACTGTCGGCTGACAAACTGGCCAAGGCGACGAAGCTTCAGGTGAACTTGTTCGGGAGCCTCAGCGCGACGGGCAAAGGACACGGCACGGAACGAGCCGCGCTCGCAGGGCTGGTCGGCAAAGAACCGGCGACGGTCGACCCGAAGTTTCTCGACGGCTTACGAGACCAGCCTGACCAGGTGTTCCCGGTGAAGCTTGGCACCAAGTCAATTGATGTGAGCCTCAAGGACGTCATCTACGATGCCACCAAAGGCGACTTCAAACACCCGAACACGATGACGGTCAAGCTCCTCGCCGGCAACGAGGTGTTGCTCGAGCAGGAGTACTACTCAGTGGGCGGTGGATTCATCGAGTGGAAAGGGTATACGCCCCCCACGAAGAACCCGCCGAAATACCCGTTCCGTCTGATGAAAGAGCTGCGGGCCCACGCCGACAACAACAAGACGACGATCGCCAAGATCATGCTGGCCAACGAGATGTCGATCGCGGGCAGGTCGGAAGCGGAGGTTTATGCCTTCATCGACAAGATCATCAACGCAATGGTCGCGACGGTAAAGTCGGGGCTTTCGATGTCGGAGGACGACGTGCTGCCCGGCCCGATCAAACTGCACAGCAAGGCGGCCACCGTTTACAAGCGCGCCATGGACGACAAGTATCAATCAGACCGCGGTATCGGCACGCTGTCGGCATTTGCGTTGGCGGCATCCGAGGAAAACGGCCGTGGCCATCTCGTGATCACGGCTCCGACTGGCGGCTCCGCCGGCGTCATGCCGGCGCTGGTCTATGGGCTCGTTGACGTCCGGAAGGTCGATCTGCAGAAGGTCCGTGAGGGCATGCTCGCCGCTGCGGCGATCGGCTATCTCTGCAAGCACCATGCGACGCTGTCGGCGGCCGAGGGCGGCTGCCAGGCAGAGATAGGCGTGGCGTCGGCGATGGCTGCGGCACTGATCGCAACGGCGTACGACGCGGAATCGCGCATCGTCGAGAATGCTGCCGAATCGGCGCTGGAGCATCACCTGGGGATGACCTGCGACCCGGTCGCCGGTTACGTGCAGGTTCCGTGCATCGAGCGCTGCGCTTTCGGCGCGGTCAAGGCGTGGACCGCCTACGCGATCGCCAGCAACGAGATCGCGTCCAGGCACCGCGTCGATTTCGACGCAACCGTGATGGCTCTAGCCGAGACCGCCAGGGACATGAACAGTAAATACAAGGAAACAAGCGAGGCTGGCCTCGCCCTCTCCGTAACGCTCTGCTGATCGAATTGCGTTTCTTGGTTTCGAAATAGAGCTGAAAGAGAGTTTTCCTCCTCCGTGCGAGTCTCTGGATGACTCGTCGCAGAACTCCTCGAAGAGATCCTGCTGCAAGAGCTTTGCCTGCAGGCCCCTCATTACACGCGTGGAACCCAGCCAGATGGAAGCGCTCGTGGCCAAGGACCGGGCAGGATTTGCGAAGAAGGCACAACCGCGGTGCGGCGCTTGCGCCGGATCGGACGCGCGTTCAGACGCCACCTTTCGTCAAAGCGAGGTATGGATCTGGCGTACGTGCCACTGGTTTGACCATGCACCAACATGATGTGATAGCATCCCACCTTGCCTTGGGTGCCACGAAGGCATAAAAGGGAAGTCCGGTGCAAAGCCGGCGCGGTCCCGCCACTGTGAGTGAAGGTGCGTCGCTTCTGATAACCACTCGGCCCGTCCGCCGGGGAAGGTGAAGCGGCCAGCGAACAGGCAAGTTGCGATTCGCTCCTTCCAAGCCAGGAGACCTACCCAAGGGTTTGCGGTCGACTTTCTGCGATGACGGAAAGTGTGCACTGGAACCTTCGGCCTCCCGCCGTCTTTCCACGCATCATCTGTCGCCAACGTGAGTTCGCCGCCTTCGCCCGCGGAGGCACACGTCATGGCTTGTTCCGGCATTTGTCGTTGGTATTTTGGGGTTCTGTTCCTTCCAGGGCGCGCCGTGCGCTCTGGCGTACCTGGTGGGGTTCTCGCGGGGATCCGCAGCGCTGCTCTAGCGGTGGCATTCTGGTGCGTCCTCGCCGCGACCGCTGCCCCTGCGGTCAGGGCCGGCGCGGCGAATCTCATCAGGGGCTGTGTCGAAAAGTTCGACGCTGCCGTCGATTATTTTTCACAGAAGGCGGCAATCGAAGACGCCGCCACCTTCACGGTCGAGTACCCGAAAGTCCTACAAGTTCGTCACGGTCAAGGAGAGCTACCCAGGCGGGCCGCCGGAACGGTACGTGCTCGTGCAGTGCGGCACGCGGCGCCGAAGCTGGCGGGTGACCTGGCCGGCGCTCAAGTGATCACTGTCCCGATCCCGTCGCTGTTCGTGCTCTCGACCACACGCCTGGCGCTGTTGGTCGATCTCGACCGCGTCGACGTCCTCACGGGCGTGGCGTCGCGCGACGCTGTCATCGGCCCCGAGCTGGAGACTTGGATCAAGACCGCGAAGCTCGTCGAGTTCGCCAAAGCCGGCCTCGTGATCGACGTCGAGCGGGTCGTGGCCCGGCTCGTGGGCGAGGCCGGACGCAACCTCCGAGCGCGACGCCGCCGTGATCATCGTCCAGGCAATCCGCTTGACGCGCTCGGTGACGGCGATGCTCGCCGGCGCGTCGCTCGGCATCGCCGGGCTGCAGATGCAGACGTTGTTCAGGAATCCGCTCGCCGATCCGTTCGCGCTCGGCATCACGTCCGGTGCGAGTCTGGGTGTCGCGCTCGTCGTGCTCGGCGCAGGCTATGGACCGGCGACCGCGTTCTGAATCGTGTGCGCTGGTCATTGATGCTCACGAGTCGGGATGGCGCGTTGAACCATGACGTGCCAGGCAGCGGCGCGGATTTCGCCTCGCTGGCGGCATTTCTGCGTGGAAGGAGAGCGCTGGTATGAGCATCAGCACGATGCGAGGAGACAGTGGAGAAACCAGTCTCGCGGGCGGTGTGCGCGTTTCGAAAGCGTCGGCGCGGGTTGAAACCTACGGAACGATCGACGAGCTGAACTCGAACCTCGGCTTGGCGCGGTCGATCTGCGAGGATGCCGGGATCGCGGCGTTCACCAAGACCATCCAGCAGGACCTGTTCAAGATCGGATCATCGCTGGCGACGCCGACCGAGAGCCCGAAGCCACAGATTCTGATCGACCCGGCGCTGGTCGATCGTCTCACCGCTGAGGTGCATCGGATCGAAGCGATCGACGGCATGCTGGCGGATTGGTCGATTCCCGGCGAACATCGCGCTGCGGCGGCCTTCGACGTGGCGAGGACGATCTGCCGCCGCGCAGAACGCGCCCTCGTCCGGTTGCAGGAAGCCGGCGCCATCCTGCAGCCAGCGATCCTTGCCTACCTGAATCGACTGTCCGACCTGTTGTGGTTGTTCGGCCGCAAGCTCGAGCACGATGCCGGCGTCAGCGGTTCCCTACGCGAAACGACCGGCAAGGCCGGCAATCGCTTCTCGCGCGCTTGGTGAGGAGGTTCCGATGACGACGCGGACGGCAGATCCAGCCCGAGGGTGACGCGATGAGAATGGTGCGTCACGCGGCGTGGTGGCTGGCGATCTGGTGCGCGGCGCTCCTGTCGGTCGACCTTCGGGGGGCGGTGCCCGCGCGCATCGTCTCCACGTCGCCGAGCATCACCGAAACGCTGTTTGCGCTGGGCCTCGGCGATCGCGTCGTCGGCGTGTCTGCGTACTGCCGGTTTCCTTCTGAGGTCCTGAGACTCCCGAAAGTCGGCACGTTTCTCAAACCAGACGCCGAGTTGATCGCCGGCCTCCAGCCAGACTTCGTCGTCGTTCACGAGCTGTCCACAGGCATCGACCGGAGGCTCACCTCGCTCCGTATTCCATTCCTCGTCGTCGATCGCGGCACGCTCTCCGGTGTGTTCTCGTCGATTCGACAGATCGGGGCTGGTGCAGGTGTCCCGGCTCGTGCCGACTCGCTGATCGCGGACATCAAGCGGCGATTGGACGCCGTGCGTCAGGCGGCCAGTGCCTGGCCGCCTCCGCGTGTGCTGTTCATCGTCGGCCGAAACCCTGGAAGGCTGGCGGATCTCGTCGCCGTGGGACCCGGCTCGTATATCAACGATCTGATCGAAATCGCAGGCGGCACGAACGTGCTGGCGATCGCCGGACAGCCTGAGTACCCAAGGATCTCGATGGAGACGGTCTTGCGCCTCGATCCCGACGTGATCGTGGATACGGTCGACATGGGAGAGACGGAAGCCGAACGGCGTCTGCGCCAGCCGATCAACGCGCGTCTGTGGACGGCCTACGGGACCCTGACAGCGGTCAAGACACGACGAATCCACGCGGCCACCACGGACGCCCTCGTCGTACCAGGGCCGCGCGTCGTCGACGCCGCGGAATGGGTGGCGGCGCTTCTGCGTGAGCGCACCGGTCGATGAGCATACGGTTACAGATCGAGGACGTCGGATGGCAGGTCAGCGGCCGACCGGTGCTGTCGAATATCTCGCTCGACATCCGCGCGCGTGAAGTCGCAGTCGTGATGGGACGCAACGGCGCCGGCAAGAGCACGCTGCTCGACATCGTCGCCGGGCTCCGCCAGCCGACGGTCGGCGACGTGCGACTCAACGATCGCCCGGCTGCCGCGTGGGATCCTCGTGCGCGCGCGCGGCTCGTGGCGCACTTGCCGCAGGCCGTTCGGCCGGATCTGCCATTCCGAGCCGGCGAGCTCGTGCTCATGGGACGGTACCCGCACACCGACCGTTGGTTCGAATCCGGCGACGATCGCCTGGCTGTCGAGCACGCGATGCGGCGCACGAACTGCTGGGACTTGCGCGACCGGCTGGTGCAGACGCTGAGCGGCGGCGAGCGGCAACGCGTCCTGTTGGCCGCGTGCTTCGCACAGGCCCCTCAATTGCTGCTGCTCGACGAACCGTCGACCCATCTCGACATCGACCAGCAGCTGCACTGTTTTTCGCTCCTGCGCCAGGAGAGCGAGCGAGGCGCCGCATGCCTGGCCGTCACCCACGATTTGAACCTGGCGCTGACCTACGCCACGCGTCTCATCGTGCTCGCGCAAGGCCGCGTGGCGCTCGATGTTCCGGTTGAGGAGGCCGCGCGCGCGCCCGACTGGCTCTCGCTGTTCTCGCCGCGCTTGACGTTGTCAACCACGCCATCCGGCCGGCCATGGGTGTCGTACTCGTGACGGACCCGTCGAACCACCCGGGCCGGTGGGTGATCGTCTTTGCGGTGGTGTTCTGCCTCGCGGCGTTGCTGCTCCCGTTCGTCGGCCCGTTCGGGCTGAACCTCGACCGTCTGCGCGCGCGGCAGGAGCCCGACTGGTCGATTCTGGTGCAACTGCGCGTGTCACGGACGCTGCTGGGCCTGTTCGCGGGCGGCGCGCTCTCGCTGGCGGGCACGCTCTTTCAAGCGATGCTCCGCGACGCATTGGCCACGCCGTACACGCTTGGCATCTCTGCGGGCGCGTCACTGGGCGCCGTGGTCGCGATCTGGCTGGGTTGGCAGCAGATCGCGGGCCTCCCCGCGATCTGGGTGGCGGCGCTCGCGGGCGCGGCGAGCGTGTTGGCCCTCGTTGTCGGCGCCTCGCTCCAGCGGCGGCAGGTCTCGTCCTTCAGCCTGCTGCTGTCCGGGCTCGCCGCCAACAGCATGTGCTCCGCGCTCATCATCGTCATCTTCGGCCTCGTCAGCGCGACCAAGTCGTTCTCGATCTCCCGATGGCTGATCGGCAGCGTCGACTCAGTGGACTACGCTGCCCTCGGCGGCTTCGTGTCGCTCGTCGCCGTGGCAGCCGTGGTGGTGATGCGCCAGGCCAAGTCGTGGAACCTCATGGCTGTGGATCCGTCGTGGGCCGCGACCCGTGGCGCGCGCGTGACTCGGTTGACCTTGAGCGGCTACGGGGCCGGATCGCTGCTGACCGCAGCCACGGTCGCGCTGACCGGTCCGATCGGATTCGTCGGCCTGGTGGTCCCTCACCTGATTCGGACGCGGATCGGCGCCGATCATCGGATGCTCATGCCGTGCGCATTTCTCGGCGGAGGCGTCCTGCTGGCCGGTTGTGACGCGATTGGCCGGGTCGTGATTGCGCCCTCGGAAATTCCGGCCGGGGCCATGATGGCCATCCTCGGCGGCCCCTATCTGATCTGGGTACTGCGTCAGCGGTCGGTCTCGTGAGCGCCGGAGCGAGGTGATGAGCGTGCATCGACAGCGCGTCGTGCGCGCCGACGGCCGGGCGATCAACGTCGTTCAACGCCGGGGGCGCACCTGTCGTATTGCTTCACCGGCTGCTGTTGCGGCCGTACCGAGCGTGGTTACGCGCCGGTGCCTGCGGAGACCTTCAAGGAAGAGAGGTTGCGGGGTGCACGAGGTGACGTACCTGGACGCCACCCACCTCTATCAGCGGCGTGCGAGCTGCTGTCGAATCTATCTGCTGCCGCGGATGGAGCTATGTGCCAGCTGTCCTTTGGTGTCGCAGGAGGAACGGCTCGCCCGCCGAGCCTGGATGAAGACACAGCTCGAACGCCAGCGTAAAGAGCGTGGGCATGCATGAACGCGGTCCACTCTTCGTGGAGCCACGTCATCTCCCGCGGAGCGCCGACCACAATCATCGATCATTGGGCAGTGACGGTACCCACCATGCCGGGATGAATCGTGCAGTGGTACGCGAAGACGCCCGCGGACGGAAAAGTCCTGCTGAATTGCCCACCTGGCGCGATCGAGCCGGAATTCCACGCACCGCCGTCTGCCGTGGACGTGTGGGTTGTGGAGTCGTTGTTGGTCCAAGTCACGCTGCCACCGACCGAAACGGTAATCGGATTGGGAGCGTAGGCCGTCGTGGTCCTCGTCGACGCACCAGCGACGATGGATATGGCGCTGGAGCCTGACGGCGTCGGCGAGGGTGCGGGTGGCGACGATGAGCCACAAGCCATCGATGAGCCCAGCAGCAGCGCCGAGAGCACGATCCGGACGTTCATATGGCGATCTCCTTTTCAACGAGGGTTCAGTGCAAACCCGGTGCCTCGCGTCATGTGCGCTGTTTGCGTCCTATTGTTCACGAGAGCGCCAGAGATCGCAGACGGATGGGTTACGAAATCTTGAAGGGACCTCGTATCGCGTAAGCGCGTGGTGTGTGTTCCGGGATCCGAACGGAAGGTGATGGGACGGCGGCGGGCGACTACTCCAGGTCCTCGTTCAGCACCGTGCCCCTTCTGGTCGCCGGTAGAATGAGCCCGAGCTTTCTGCCCAACACCCTCCAGGCCAGAATCAACGAGGTGACGCAGAGCGCGGTGCCGCCGACCATGAACGCGATCACGACGAGGTCCCACGCCGGCCGGTGGTTGTAGAGCCACGGAAAATCAAGGGAATGCAACGCATGGTACGCCCAGCGGTTCACCCAGTGTCGCGAGCTGTAGGCGCCGACGACCCGGGCGGTCTTCGGATCGATGTAGTACCGCGTGCGCTCGGCATCGTTCAGTCGCGCCAGGATCACCGGCAGGGGGCGCTGGCGGCGGCGATCGAGGTAGTACATGTCGTACTGCTCGATCATGCGGACCTCCGACAGGCCGCCGGGCCCAGCCGCCTGCGTGATGACATCGATGATCCGCCGGCGATCGAATTCGAAGTCCGACTCTCCCACCACCGGGATGATGCGCGTTCCGCCTGACGCCAGTCTCGCCAGGTAAGCAGCCTCTCCCGCGAACGTGGTGAATTCCAGCTCCTTGACATCGAGGTTCTCGAGCCGCGCCAGCACCTCCCTCGGGTGCTTCGCGGCAAAGTCCTCCATCCGCATGTCGCCGCGAAGCGCCTCGGGAATCCCGCCATCGCGGCTGCCCACCGGCCCTCCCGTCCTCACCGGGAAGGGATCCATCGAGAGCATGCCGCTGAACGCCCACGTCGCGGTGGCCACTCCGAAGATCAGCCCCAGCACGGTGTGCCAGCGCTTCTGTCCGCGGTACGGAATGCTGGTCGCCACGTCCGCGTTCCGGTAGCGCTTGGCAGGCGAGTACATCCAGATCCCGACGGTGACGCCCAGGATGGCGGCGAGCGTCCCGAGCCCCGAGGCCCAAATCACCACACGGCTCCATGCCGGCGGGTGTTTCCGCAGCGGCGTGAAGTACAGCCAATGCGGGATGGGGCCGAGATAGGCGCCGAGCCGCGACGCGGTGGTCGTGTACTGCACCACCTCCCCGGCGTCGCCCGCGATGTAGACCTGCTCGCCGTTGGGCCACGAGTATTTCCACAGCGGCCTGAGCGTGCGCAGGGCCCCGCCCACCGTCCATTGGTCGACATACTCGACGGCCTCGACGGTCGCGGTGTCGACAGGCTGTCCGGTCCAGGCTGAGGCCACGCGCTGGATCATCTCGTCGGAGACGAGCAGCTGCTCCTCGCCCGTGTCGGCATAGACGATATGCTCGCCCTGACCGGTCTGAAACCGATAGACCGGCCGTCCATCGAACGTATTGAGCCGTATCTGCGCGGGGGCCTGGAGGTCGCCCAGGGTGGCATACGCTTCCCCGGGCGACAGAAGAACGTGCGATCGATTCAGGGCCGGCGACCGCTCCAGCCGATTGGCGGCGGTGACACTCGGGAAATCCCAATACATCATCCCGATGCCGGAAGGGAACCACAACAGGAAGACCAGACACAGCGCGACTCCCAGCCAGCGATGCACAAAAATTGCCGATCGCTTCAGCAGTGTGCTGGTACTGACCTTCACTTGACCTCCCGGAGCTCCGCGTGGTCGATGACCAATGATAGCGATCGTGCTGGGCGGTGGCATCTGAAGAGATGGTGATCCTTTTGTCAGGAATAGGAGGAAGAACGCGAGAATGATTCCAAGGCTCCTGACGAAAAGTTCAGGAATTCTTCAGAGGCTGTAAGCTTCCTTGTGCGCTAGCATCGCGCCACACGGGGAGGCGCTCCAACTGCTTCTGAGAGGTCTCATTCGCCGGCCCCAATCGGTCGCGCTCCGGAAACTGATCTTTCAAATGCATCTGTGGTTCGGCCCCGGTGTCGGCCTGTACGTGTGCCTCATCAGCGTCACGGGAACAGCTCTTCTTGTCCGCCCCGAGATGCAGGCGGCGGCGCATCCGCAATTTCTCGATGTCGCGCGCAGGGCAAGCCCCAGCATAGATGCTACGACGCTGATCCCCGCCTCGACCGCCGCGGTCCGGCCGGCAAGGCTCTTTGGACGATCTTCGCACTGAGCTTTCCATTGTTGTTCGTCACGGGTTCGTTGATGTGGTGAAACCGCGTCACAAGGAGAGGCAGATGGATGTGAGAGAACTGATCAGCCGAGGCTCGATCGCACGACAGGTCCTGCTGGCACTCGCGATGTTGGTGGCGATTGTGGTGCGGTCGAGTTGGGCGGCAGACGATGCATCGATCCAGGGGGCGGTGGTTGATCCGCTTGGCGCGAGAGTCGCTGGAGCCACGGTGAAGCTACTGTTCGACGGGAAGCCCCTGAAGGAAGTCTCGTCAGATGCCCAGGGCGATTTCGTGCTCGATGCGCTCGCGGCGGGTCGGTATCAAATCCAAGCAAGCGCCCCGGGATTTCAGGTGCGCACGACCGATCCGATGTTTATCGGAGGAGGTGCTCGCCTGTCCGTGGAGGTCACCCTGCCGATGGGCCCGCTCGAACAGAGCGTATCGGTGACGGCAGCGGCGACCGATATTCTACCTTCGCAGACTGGCGCGTCGGTGACGGTACTCGACTCGCAGACGCTCGATGCCTTGGGGAAGACGGACGTGTTCGAGGCCCTTCGCCTCGTGCCTGGCGCGCAAGTCGTGCAGCTGGGCTCCCGTGGGGGTCCGACCTCGATGTTCATCAGGGGCGGCAACTCGAACTTCACCAGGGTCCTGATCGACGGGATTCCCGCCAACGACATCGGTGGCTCGGTCGATTTCTCGCAATTCGCGACGACCGGCGTCGATCGTATCGAAGTGCTCCGCGACGCGAACAGCGTGCAGAACGGCGCGGATGCGTTGGCTGGCATTGTCAACATCATCACGCGGCGTGGGCAGACGCGCACCCCGGAGCTGAGCTACTCGTTCGACGGGGGCAACCTGAGCACGTTCCGCAACGACGTCTCGGCGGGCGGCGCCGTGCAGCGTGTGGACTACTTCGGGGAGTACTCGCACCTGACCACCGACAACGATCTGCCGAACAACGAGGCCCGGATCGGCACGTTCGCCGGACGGTTCGGCGTCGCTCTCGGGCGCTCCACGGCGCTCAGCGGGACGGTCCGGCAGATCAACACGCGATCGGAGTTTCCTACCAACAGCGCGGGCTTCGACTTCTACCTCCTCCCCGACGATTCCTTCTCCAAGAACAGGGCGTTCCTGGGTGGCGCGGGCGTTCAAAGCCAGATCAACGATCGCTGGCAGGCGTCGGTGCGGTTCGGACTGATGGACCTGCGCTCGCGCTACGAAAACCCGGCGCCCAGCGGGATCTTCGACGGCTCCAACTATCTGGGTGAGCCGGTCACGGTCTCGGGCGCGAACGGATTCTCCGTCAGCACGCAGCAGATCATCGACTATGGATTCGGCACCTTTCCATCGGTGTTCGAGAGCCGTACGAAGCGCCAGTCGCTCTACGGCCGGACCAGCTTTCAGGTTGGACCGGATTTCGATCTCTCGGCCGGCGCGCACCTCGAGCGGGAGCACGGGTTCGACAATCCTGACGAATCGCCCACGCTCACCCGGAACAACGGGGGGCTGTTCGTGGAGGCGCGGGGCACGCTCATGCACCGCGTCAACGTCACGGCAGGCCTCGGCTACGAGCACAACGCGGTGTTCAAGTCCGCGTACACGCCTCGAATCTCCGTCGCCGTCTCGCTCCGCAGCCCTTCACCAACGGCGTTCGCGGGCGATACGAGGGTGACCTTCAATGCGGGCAAGGCCATCAAGGCGCCGAGCACGTTCCAGGAGCAGAACACGTTGTTCGAGCTGCTCGGTCCGGCAGCCGCCGCCAGCGCCGGTATTTCCGAGATTGGCCCGGAGCGTGCCCGCAACGTCGACGTCGGCCTCGAACAGGGGTTGCGAGCGGGACGTGCGCGCCTGCGCGTGACGTACTTCGACAACGAGTTCTTCGACCTGCTCGAGTTCCTGAGCAAGCTGCAGCTGGTGCAGTTCGGGGTGTCACCGGAGGCCGCCGCCGCCACCGACTTCGGCGCCTACGTGAATGCGTCGTCGTATCGAGCCCGCGGGGCCGAGATCTCGGCCGACGCTGTCGTGGGGCAGCTGCGATTCGGCGCCTCGTATACGCACCTCGACGCTGAGGTGACGGAATCGATTTCGAACCTGCCGTCATTCAACCCGGCGTTTCCAGGGATTCCTATCGGCTCCTTCGCCGCGCTCCCAGGTGAGCGGCCCTTCCGCCGCCCAGCGAACGTGGGGAACCTCTTTGTCACCTACGTCCATGGGCCGGCCCAGATAACGTTGGCCGGGTTCTTCGCCGGGCAGGCGGACGACAGCACGTTTCTGTCGGGATCCGATGCGTCCTTTGGCAACTCCGGACTCCTGCCAAATCAGGATCTCAACGACAGCTACCAGAAGGTCGATCTCAGCGGGTCGTACCGCATTCACCCACGCTTGAAGTGGTACGCCACCATCGAGAACCTCATGGATCAGGACTATCAGGCCGCTTTCAGTTTCCCGGCGTTACCACGGACAATCCGAACGGGCGTCACCATCAGCGTGGGGGGGCGCTAGACCGCCTCGAGAGTGTCTCTTTCACGCCGGGCGCCTCGGATAGAATCGAGTCGCTGGTGATAGTAACGTTTCATGCGTTGTGGGCGTCGTGCGCGCTCGGTGCGGTGACTCAATGACGCCGAGCAAGGGCACAAGAAGGGCAACGTCGTGATCACGGTGGCGCAGCCATGACCTCATGCGAACAGGACCCGCCAGTCGTTCTTCATGTTCACGACCGTCCATCCGTCTGCCTTCGCGAGCTCGAGCGACTTCTCTGCGCCCGAGACGTACTCGAACTCACGCGCGGGGTCGTCGTGGAGCACCAGCAGACGCAGGGCTGGACGACCCTTCCCCCCAGCGAAACTGCAGCATCTCGATGTCGCCGTTCGAATTGCCGAACGCCAGAATCGGTCGCCGGCTGATTCTGCTCCAGATCCGCACCGTTTGGTGATGCTGCTCGAGATGGGGCGCTGGCGCTCTTGCGCGACGTTCCTAGCCGGATCGGGATGGTTCACAACTCGGCCAACGACTTCGATCATCCCGCGTTGATGCCCGTCAGTGCGCAATCGCACACCACGTCCAGGAGAGTGCCCGGCCTGCTCTGTCGTTTTCGCGGTGACAACGCTATGATGCGCCTGACCAGGGGGAGGAACACGCCGATGCCCAATCGCTCGCTCGCCGCCCTGTCGTTCGCGTGCATTTCAGTGCTGACCGCCACGAACGCACCTGCCCAATCGCTGCTCGCCGACAAGAAGGACATCACCGGCTTTGCCGCGCGAAGGATGATCGAGGCGTGCCTGGCGCAGGCAGCGCGCGACCATTACCCGATCGCGCTGGCGGTCGTGGATTCCGCCGGCTACCTGGTCTCGTATCAATCGACCGATGGGGCGACAGGAAATACAGGTGTGACCGCCCAGTTGAAGGCGAAGACCGCCGCCAAGTTTCGCCGCGCAACGGGCGAGCTCTACGAACGCGTGAACAGACAAATCAATCGCGCACCCGAGTGGATGGGCTATTTCCCGATCCCGGGTGGCTTTCCCGTCGTTGTTCAGGGCGAGGTCGTAGGCGCCATCGGCGCAGGGGCCGCGGGTTTATCGGGCGGCAGGGATGAGGATTGCGCGAAAAACGCCATAAAGTCCGTCTTCGGCGACGGCAAGACCTTGCCGCCGGCCAGCCCGCAGCCGCTCCTCGCAACCCGCAAGGTCATCACGGCTACCGCCGCGCGCTCGCTCGTCGATGCGTGCGTCGCCTATGCCGCTCAGAAGAAGTACACGGCGCTCGGCATTTCGGTGGTGGATCCCGATGGAAACCTCCTGTCGTTCCAAGGGACGGAAGGCGCAAGCGAAACGGCGCTCAAGACGGCCGAGCTGAAGGCCACGACGGCGGCGCATTGGCGGCGCCCGACGATCGAACTGTGGGAACGCGTGAACAAGCAGATCAACCGCGCCCCTGAATGGATGGGCGATTTTGCCCAGCCGGGTGGGTTTCCCATCTTTATCGGCAACGAGATGGTGGGGGCGATAGGCGCTGGCGGAGGCATCGGCAACCAGGATGACGAATGCGCGCAAGCCGCGATCAAGGCGGTATTCCCCGATGCCTCCACGACCCGAGCGCCTTAACGGCGGCTGGACGTTCCGGTCGAGCGGTGCCGCCGCTGACAGCGCTCACGTCGGGAGTCACGCGCGGCGATCATGCCGTCCCTATGCTCCCTAGGTCCCTTCCTCCAGGGTCTTCACACAACGTCGCATCTTCGTATACAGCTCGGGGCCAAACGCCTTCATGTTGTGTTCCTGGATACCGTGCTCGGCACAGAGCTGCATGACCTCTTCCAGGCTTGCACCCCGGGCCTGAAAGTCGCAATCAACGCCGGCGTCACGGCAGCTGATGAAATACACCTTTGCCATCTCGATCCTCCCTAGGAGAGACTCACCCTCAATTCGACTCACCCCAAACTACGACGGCGACGACGGTTGTCCAAACCAGCGCTGAATCCGGCTCGATCCGAAGTTCGCTTTCTCTGCGACCAGGGTTTCAGACGGCTCCTGGAAGGTGCCCGTCGGTTTGGGGCCGCTCAGAAAGTCCACGTCTACGCGTCCGACCTGGTCGTGACCGAACTCCACGTAGCAGGAGCCGGCTCCCTTATAAGCCTCCGGTGACGGCCCCCCGCGAAGCTGCGCGATGATCGCGGCCGCCACGACACGCGCCGCGCCTTCCGCGAAGACGCCCGCCTTGGGTGTTCCCACACCATTCACGTCGCCCACGGCATAGACGCTGGGGAACGTCGTTTCGAGCGTCTTCTTGTTGACCGGCACCCAACCGTAGGCGTCGGCGGCGAGCCCGGACTCGACGACCACCGCCGGCACGCGATGCACCGGTACGCCGAGGAACAGCTCGTAGGGCATCTCGGTCCCGTCGCTCAGCACGGCCACTTTCCGCGCCGGGTCAAGGGACATCACCAAGCTGTCTTTCACGAACCTGATACCGCGCTCGGCGAAGGCAGCGAGAATCGCTTTCGACGTGTCGGGGGACGGGGGAATTGGGGTGCCGAAGGGCATGACCACCGCGATGTCGGTCGCCTCGCGGCGCCCGCGGGCGGTGAGGTAATCGTGAAGCAGGAAGGCCGCCTCGCTGGGAGCGGGTGGGCATTTGAAGGACTTGCCCGTGACGCCGATGATGGCCGGTCCCCGCTCGAAGCGGGGGAGCACGTCGCGCAGCGCCACGGCTCCCGCTACGCTGTAAAACTCGTTGCCCCCCTCCACAAGTCCAGGCGTCGCAGCCGGATCGAGATCGGCGCCGAGCGCGACCACCAGCACGTCCGCCTCGAACGTTTCCGCGTCGGTCACGACGCGCCGGGCGGCCGGGTCGATGGATCGCTATGACGGACCGCAGGAATCGCACGCCCGGCTTCACGATATCACGGTAAGGATGACAGACGGCGGTTGGCAGCTGCCGTCCGAACATCACGTCGAGTTTCGAGAAGCCGAAGACGAACGATTCGCCCTTGTCGATGAGCACGATGTCGATGGCCTCGCCGAGGGTATCCGAAAGAATGGTTGTGAGCTCGAGGCCACCGAATCCTGCGCCGAGCACAACCACGCGGGACTTCATCGTCTCTGTCCTTTCCGGGGAGACCTGAACCGGGCCCCCATGTCGCCGTTAGTATCGCCGCTAATGATCAAGAACGCTGAGCGCATCCGAGCTTAGCGTACGGCATGCGTCAGAACACCGGGCTGGGTCACGACGCGGACGCACGGTCGCGGCGCCCGCCCTTCGGGTAAGTCTTCATCGCGTCATCGTCGGCACCGACTCTATACGATGATCACGCCCTCACGCAGGTTTCCAGTTGACCGGCGTCGCCACCTTATGGGTCGCGGTGAATACGGGTCATGACTACGGTGAGCCGAAGACAGAGACTGAGGGCTTTGCTCTGGTCAGTTAGGTTGCAGGCGGAAAGTGTAGATAATGATGGTTGCGAGCACCGCAAGCACCTTTTCGTTGACACTGCGATGGTTTCGATGCTGGGATCCCTCTGCGTCACCCGACGTGCGCTGTTGCTCGTCATGGCCGTTTCTGCGACTGCGTGCAGCTTTGACTCATCTCCTGTGACGCCGGCCGGCACCGCCTGGCGGCTTTGGGGAACTGTCAACATCGTCAGCGGCGGACGGCTCGCCGGGCCGATCTCTGGCGCCCGGTTCACTGTGCAGGACGGTACGAACAAAGGTGCCCAGGTGACGAGCGACTCATCCGGGCGTTATACCTTTACCAACCTGGAGGGGGGACGCTTCACGATGCTCATTGAGGCGAGCGGCTTCGTCAGCGTGGCCCCTCTCGTCGTATTGTCCAGTGACATCGAGGTCAACTTCGCGCTCCGCAAGACCGGCGAGACGCCATAACGCCGACTTCGGCCGGCGCCAACTGCGCGTCGGTGGACCGCCGGGTCCGAGAAGGTCTGGAGCGACGGGTGAGAAGCGTGTGGATAGTGGTCGCAGGCGGAGGCCGGCGTTCGGGGTCACCCGTGGATCGATCGAATGAATCGCCTGCAGGCGCCATGAGGGAAACAGCGTGTGTGGTTGTGAGTTGACACAGCGCGCAGGCTTCAGCCTGCGGGATAGCAAAGAGGTGCACGCATGACGCAGTTCCTCGGTCGTCTTGCCGCTGGCTCACTATTGGCGGTGGTGTCCGTGTCGATCACCTTCGCCCAGCCCCAGATGCCGCGCACCGCCGCCGGATGTCCGCTCGCCGATCCGGCCAAGTTTCACGCCTGTGCGGTTGAGAAGATGAAATCCTTCACGCCGCCGCGGACCGCGGACGGTGTACCGAACATCCAGGGCTCCTGGGACCGCGCGTATACGTCGCAGGACATCGAGGAGCATGGCGCCGACCTGCTCAATACCGTGGCCGGTCCGAGCATCGTCATCGACACGCCGGATCGGAAGATTCCGTACCAGCCGTGGGCGATGGCGCTCAAGAAGGACATGGTGGCGCGCTACATCTCCCCGCTGGCGGCCTGCCTGCCGCCCGGTGTGCCGCGGTACGCGATTGCGCCCGGGCCCCACGAGATCATTCAGACGCCGGGCTACGTCGTGCATCTGCTCGAGTTCTCGCACTCGCACCGCATCATCCCGACCACTGCGGAGCCGCACCTGGGGAGCGCCATCAGGCTCTACCTGGGCGACTCGCGAGGGCGCTGGGAGGGGAACACACTCGTCGTCGACGTCAGGAACTCGAACGGGCTCACCTGGATCGACAACGCCGGCAACTTCTTCAGCGATCGTCTCCACGTCGTGGAGCGGTACACGATGGTCGACGCCGATACCATCCACTACGAGGGGCGGATCGAGGACCCGCAGGTCTATTCCCGCCCCTGGACGATGGTGTCCGCCCTGTTGCGGAACAAAGAGCCGGGCTTCCAGCTCTTCGAGCAGGCGTGCCATGAGGGGAATCACAGCATCAAGGGGAGCGAGAGCATCGGGATGAAGATGTATCGAGGAGTCGCTCCACCGGAGAGATAGCTCGCAGTCGATCCTTCGCGTTTCATGGGGGCACCCAGGGGAGACGCGAGAGGGCACCAGCGGTTGACGGCTTTGCGTTGTCTCGACCAATCGTGGTGTGCGCGTCGACCTGGGCCATGGTCGTGGCGATCGTAATACGCCCGCCTTCAGCCATGGCGTCGCGTGCATTCACCACCAGGTTGATCAGTACCTGCTCGAGCTATCCGGCGTCCGCGCGGACAGTCGACAGCGTCGGATCGGATGCGCTGATCAGCTCGATATGTTCGCCGATGAGCCGCTTGAGCATGGTGCTGACGTTCACGACGAGCGCGTTGAGGTCGAGACGCGTCGGCAGCAATACTTGCTTGCGGCTGAAGGCGAGAAGCTGCCTGGTCAGTGCCGTGGCAGGGCCGGCCGCTTCGATGATCCCTTCCGCGTCGTTGCGCTGCTGCCCGGCGGGGAGGCCGTCTCGCAGAAACTCGGAATAGCCACAAATGACGCTCAACACATTGTTGAAGTCATGGGCAATGCCGCTCGCCAGCAGGCCGATCGCTTCCATCTTCTGCGCCTGTTGAAACTGCGCCTCGAGTCCCTTTCGCGCCGTGATGTCGAGGCTGACCTCGACAACGCGGAGCGGTTGGCCCTGCGGATCGTAGGCGATGCGCCCCCGTGTTTGAAGCCAATGAGTGGTGCCATCAGGCCGGATCGTCCGGAATTCGGCGCACAGATCGGGAGCGCCTTCCCGAAAGGCGGTGGCGAATGCCTCACGCAGCATCGCCCGATCCTCAGGATGTACGAGTGCGTAGAAAGCGTCTGTCGTGCCGGCGAACGATGCCGACGTGCAGACGGCCTGCAGCACCGCGCATGGGTCGCGTTCGGCCGAGAAACCGGCGGCCGATGTCGATCAGCGCGGCGAGGCGGTGCTCAACCGCGGCGAGGCTCTGCACCTTCTCGCTCAGCTTCTGATTGATCAGCTGAAGGTGGTTTTCATGGAATTGCTCGGCGTCCGGTAGCGTTGTGCTCGCGGCCGGGTGCGAGCGCCCCAGTACGGCGTTCACTTTCGCCAAGATGGAGGCGGCCTCACACGGCTTGGTGATGATGTCGACCACGCCACAGCGCTCGGCGAGTGCGCGCGCTTCGCGCTCATGATAGGTCGCCGTGTAGAAAATGACCGGCGTGTCCGCAACCGCCGGGATGGCGCGCATCTGGCGCACGAACTCGTAGCCGTCCATGGTGGGCATCATCAGGTCGCTGATGACCAGATGGGGCCGTGCGCTCTGGACGAGTGTCAGGGCTTCGGCGCCGTCAGACGCCTCAACAATCTGGTGCCCGTGATACTGCAAGAGGGTGGCGATGAGGCGGCGGTTGAGGGCGTGATCTTCGGCGATAAGAATGCTGGCCATGCGGATCAGCCGTCGCTCCGGGCCGACGCGATGCACACCGCGCCTTCGGACATGAACCGATCCGACCGGATCCGGGTCATGATGCGCCTGTCAGTGAGTGCTGAGATTGTGTGCCGTCGGCAAGAGGCATTCGTGGTTTCCCTGGTCGTCCGGCCCTCGGCGCACTTCGCTGTCATGGTGCGTGCCGCTGTTCCGACAATGCGGGTGATGGTCGTTTTCCAAGCGTATTCGTAAGCAGGTTATCGAGGTGTTCAATACCGAACAGGTCCGCCGACGGGGCCGAAGAACACCCCGAAGGTGATGGTGTCCTGGAGTCAATGGCAACGTGGGTACGACGTTGGAGGGCGCGGTGCGGACGGGCTATCCACGCACGCACCTTGGATGGTTCAGCGCGATGTCAGGCCCTGCTCCAGTACGAGCCAAGTTCACCCTGGAGCCCTGTCTTGCGGACTATGGCGGCCGATGACGCGTTAGTAGACAGCGGATCATGGCGACCGTCTGACGCGGCGTCGAGACGAGGTCCCATGGCCGGAGGAGTACAAGTCATGCTCGCGCTACAAGTTAGACACAGGTCATGGACGAGACGACCGGCAGCTGCTCATCTGAACTCCGTCTGGTCAACGGCCGCGGCCGATGTGCTGGCGGCAGTCGGATGGCTGCGCCGCATGCGCTGTGGCCTGGGCGGTCACATGATGGTGCGGCACTACGAGCCTGGGCGCCTTTCACTGCAATGTGTCGGCTGCGGGGAGCAAACGCCGGGATGGACGATTGGAGCGCATCGCGCCTGACTATCGGGCCGGTCCGACCGAGAGAACTCTCTCAGTGTGCCGCCTTGCTTTTTCTCGGGCCCGTTCGACGCGCCGGGTTTGCGTCCGAACGTGCCGAAGCGCGGTCACCTGAGCGATCCGCCGGGGCCTCCGCCGGATCCGCGAACACAACCCTTCACTCGCCGAGCACTCCGACCGCACGATTCGGACCGGTACGTGCTGCGCGTCCCTGTCGATTCTCGACTGCCGGTGGGTTGGAACGTGTGACGCGTCCAGTCAGATCTCGGTTTCTTCCAGACCCGATATCAGCTCGAAGATTTGGTCCGCTGAAGCCCGCAGCTCGCGGATGATCTTGCGATTGTCGGCGTCCTGCTGGCGCTCGAGCGCGCGTCTCGCCTCATCGATGTATCGGAGACACTTCGCCACCTTCTGACGCTCCGCATCCGTTATCCGAAAGACTCGAGCAGTCGCCGGTTGCTCCGGGTCTATTTCTCGCCGACGTACTTGCCGATCTCGATGATGCGTCCGACCGGAATGGGCCATGGGTGCCTGGACGGCTTCGCAAGTGTTTGCCCATTATACCGGTTGGCCGAGATCAGCCTTTTTGACTCCAGCTCGCCAGGAGCTGAATAGGGCGCAGCGGGAGCGTTGCCCGTAACTGGTGCCTGCCTTCGGGAGTGGAGCACCATGGCGTACTTAAGGAATACTGAGGGACCGGCGCAGGTTGATGGAAGAGTGTTCTCGTCACAGCCGCTTGTCTAGACGAAGTGCGCGATGAAAACGATGAGGAGAAATAGCCGACGAATCGCCCCCCGACGCTGGCACGAGGCGACGATCCATGCCGATCCGACAATCGAGTACATTCTTTTCCACGCGCCCGGGCGCAAGCTGCGCAATCTGATGCGCCTCCGCTCTCAGGCAGCGACCGGGCGTGAGAGTCCCCGTCGGCACGGCTGGCTTGTGCCGGCCCTGATTGTGGGAGCCGGGATTGCCCTTCGCCTGATTCACATCACGCAGCCGTTCGTCGATCAGTGGAGCTGGCGTCAGAGCGATGTCGCGATGATCGCTCGGCATTTCTCGGAAGACGGCTTTCGGATCTGGTGGCCGCGGATCGATTGGTTCGGCGACGCCGCGGGATATGTCGGCACCGAATTCCCGCTTGTCCCGGCTGTCGCTGCGCTTCTGTATCGCGTCCTGGGCGTCCGAGACTGGATCGGCCGCGTGGTGTCGGTCGCGGCCTTCGCCGGTGCGGCGTTGCTGCTGCATCGACTGATCGAATCGGTCGCCGGAAGGCGCGCGGCAATCGCCGCCACCGTCGCGTTCGCGATCATGCCGCTGGCGGTGTTCGCCGGCCGCTCGTTCATGCCCGACATGACGGCGCTGATGCTCTCGATCGCTGCGGTCGTCGCATTCCGGCGATGGCTCGACGCCCGCGACTCGACGCCACGGGCCCTTGCCGCCGTCGCCACGCTGTCGCTCGCGCTCCTCGTGAAGCTGCCGGCGGCGACCGTCGGCGGTCCGCTCGTGTATCTCGCGTGGAACCGCGGGGGCATGCGGATGTTCCGCGACGCCCGGCTGTGGGTGATCGCTGTGGCGGCGTGGATTCCCCCGGTGATCTGGTACGCACACGCGCTGCATGTCGCGAGCGCGTACGAGCCGCACCACATGTTTGGCGAGGGCGGTGTCGGCCTCGTAACCGGCATCGAGTACCTGGCCAGGCTCCGTTCCTTCATCTTCAGCGGCACGACCTTGACCGCATTCATCGTCGCTGCCGCCGGCATGTGTCTTGCGCCTCGCACGCGCGAGCGCTGGCTGTTCCACTGGTGGGCTCTGTCCGGTCTGGCGTTCACGATCATTGCCGGCCTCGGGAGCACCCACCCGTGGTATCAGCTTCCACTGATCGCGCCGGTTGCGGCATTTGTCGGCTTCGCATGCGACCGGCTGCTCAGCGCCGCGCAGGCTAACCATCGTCGATTGGCGGCAGGCGTGGTGATTTCAGCGCTCACGCTGTGCGCCTACCAAGCTGTCGGCGCACTCGCGCCGATGTACGTGTCCTGGGGCGAGCCGCTCCGTCAGGCCGGCTTGGACATTCAGCGGCGTCATGTCCAGGCGCTCGTGGTGTTTATCGACGATGGGGATCCGCTGGGCATTTACTACAGCGGTCAGCCCGGTTGGAACTTCCTTCTGAGGTTCGGATCGGAGCCGGCGACGAGCGAGGAAGCGATACGGGCACTTGAACAGCTTCGGTCCCGGGACGCGAGCCTGCTAGTGACGACCCGTTACACGGATTGGTGGCTCACTTCTTACCGCGGATTCGGGGATCATGTGCGCGGGCGGTATCCGGTCGTGAGCTCCACCGACCAGTTCACCATTTACAACCTGCGCCCGTCCGGAACGGGAACGGCAAGCAGCAGCTTCTTCACGAGCTACCACGCCCCTCCTTGAACGTATGCGGGTTATCGAAGCGATGCCGCCACGAGGTTCGCCGCCCATAAGAACAGGCGGTGCGTGATGAGCGCGATCATCCTCTGCATCAGGAGACCTCCCCACAACTGAATCTGCCGAAGGCCAACTCTCTGAGAAACTGGCTCACGGGCGAAGTAGCTGTCGGGCAACAACGAGAGAGAAACGTCAGGCGCGGCCATCGGGCTAGGTCTGACCGTTCGGCGCCTGATTTGGGACAATGGCCTCATCCGGAGGCTCCACGAGCTTGACGGTCGCGGGATCCATCACCAGCTCAAGGCGACAGAGATGGCAGCGGTAGCGGACCCCGAAGCGCGGCCGAGCCTCACCCAGGTCGTGTTGAATCGGACTGCCACAGGCCGGACAACTCCACGGCATCAGGCGACGCTCCCCGGTAAACGGACCTGCATGCTCACGAGCGAGTGCGTCTCGTCCCGATACTCGAAGAGGCCACAGGTCCGGCATTCGACGTAGTCGAGTCGTGAGCGCTTCGCGCCGGGTACGACGGTGAGACGGTACACGAGCCGCAACTGACAGACGGGACACAGCAGCAATGGAGGCGGACTGGCAGAGTACCGAGGTGTAAGTGGCGTCGATCGGCAACTTCAGCATGAGACGCACCTCGAGGCGACTGTAGGGCCATCGGTTGTGCACGGTCTGTCACTTTCACGACGAAACGAGCCATGTAGGACATAGACCTACAGCACCCAGAGAAACCGGCTGATTTCTGGCGCACCCCGTGCTGGGCTCAGCAAGCGTGCCGTCTGCCGACGATCGAGACTTCGGAAGCCCAACAGTTACGGCAAGATCCGTCGTCGTGAAACGATTTCTGCGGACTTTCGTGAGCGGCGGCGGCTGGAGGGCGAGGAGCTCCGGCTTCGATCGCCGCTGTTGGGGGGGACGGCTGCCGACGCGGAATGGTGCGCTTACCGGTTTTTCTTCGACGACTTCAACGCCTTGCGCGTTCGGGTTTTCGAGACCGTCCTCTTGCGCGGGTTCGACTTCGCCGAGCGCTTCGGTGCGCGCTTCTTGGTTTTCCGTCGAGTACGTTGACGCGCGTGGGCGCGAATCGCTTCCCAGCCGCGCTCGAAGGTCGGTTCGTCGGCCGGGCTCGGCGCGGCGGCTCGCGTGCCGTCGCGCGGGAGCGGTGGGGCCGCGACGCCAAGCACCGTGCGCGCGACCGCGTAAAACGCCTGCCGCTCGGCCAGGCCGTTCGTGCCGCCATTGATCCGTCTCGTGATTTCCTTGAACGCGGCGGGGGTCGCGACGTCGGCCAGCTCATTGAGGCCTTTCTTCGACCAGAAGAGTCCAGCGATCCTGAACGCGACGTCCGGACTCGCGGCTCGCGGCGGATCCGCCAGGAGATCGACGTTGAGGAGATCGCCGAAGCGCTGATAGTTCGCGCGTCCGGTCAGTTGAATCGGACCGCGCCCCTTGAATCGCTCGCCATCACCGGCGCAGGTGTTGCCGAGATCTTGTGACAACTTCGTGGCCGGCTCGTATCTGCGCTGAGCGTCGGTCGGTCCCCAGGTCTCTTCCATGAAGCGGAACTGGCCGGACTCGTGCGCCAGCTGCGCGAGGAAGGCGGCAGCGCGCGCGGGTGCCTCGATTGCGAACTCCGCCATCGCGCCAGTGAGAAATGGCAGGAATTCGCTGTTCGTCCTGTTCGATAGTCGCGGCATGATCGACTGCAGCTGCTCGGCCGTCAACATGGATACGTTCCCTCAAGTCAGTTCTGGTGGTGCACAGGGGGCCGCGCCCGCCGCTTGACCCCCAGGAATGGATTTCATAGCCTTGTCAGGGTACGAGAATTCCATGGAGAGAGCCACACCTGGGCCGGAGAGCCGCTCGCCGGCGGGATCCGTCATGATTCCGGAAAAAATCGCCCGGTTCCTGGAGCAGCGGGCCAACGTTGCGTTCGCAGGGACCCGCGACCGGGATTTGGTGCCTCTCGGCCACCGCGTCTCCGGGTGGCGCATGGGCGCCGACGGATGCACCTTGACCGCATTCATTCCCGAACCGTTCACGGCCGGCCTTATCGAGTCGCTTCAGGAAAATGGCGAGCTGGCTCTCACGGTCGAGGACTTTCCAGCGCACGAAACCTATCAATTCAAGGGGCGCTATTTGCTCCACCGGCCGGCGCAACGCGAAGACATCGCCATCGTCGATCGCATTCGTGAGCGCTTCATCAAGAGTATGCGAACGGTGTTCCCGATGGCGCCAGAAGGCACCGTGGGAGCATTCATCTTGAGGCCAGCACTCGCCGTCGAGTTCGAGGTTTCTTCGATCTATGTGCAGACACCCGGCCCCGGCGCCGGTGCGCGCATCATGCCGCCGGCGGAGGAGTGAGGTGCCGATGACACGTCTCCCTGACGCGATCCGCCTCGTGCTGGACAACGGGGTTCCGGCAGTCATGGTGACCTGCTCCTCCGACGGGATACCGAACGTCACGGTCATCTCGCAGGTCTACTACGTGGACGCCACGCACGCGGCGCTTTCGTTCCAGTTCTTCAGCAAGACGATTCGCAACGTCCGTGAGAATCCGAGGGCCTATGTTCGGGTTTGGGACATGATCGGGCACACCAGCTGGGTCCTTCAACTCGAGTTCGAACATTCCGAGACCGAGGGGCCGGTCTTCGACGCGATGGACATGCAAATCGAGGCGATTGCCTCGACGACGGGCATGTCGGGCATCTTCAAGCTGCGAGCGGCCGACATTTACCGCGTGCTGTCGGTGGAGCGCGTGCCGTACCCGGAATGGACAACTTCCTGACGCCATGCCCGCTCCTCCCGAGGACGATGACGGCGCGGTGAGACAGGCCGCCCGCGGTGCCACCGAGCCCGACCGTCCCGAGATAGCGATCGACCCCGCCGCCCTCGCTCGCAATACCGCAAAGCTCGCCCGCCAGATGCGGGAGTTCCAGGTCCTGCAGCGTGTTTCCGCCGAAGTCAACTCGACCCTCGATCTGGAAGAGATCTACGACATCGCGCTGAGGACGATGGGCGACCTCTTCGAGTTTCATCATGCGATCATCCTGCTCGTCGAGCCTGGCGGCCAGACGCTGAGAGTCGTGGCCAGCCATGGCTACGAAAATCAGGCGGTCGGTGGACGCGCACGGGTCGGCACGGGCGTCATCGGCGTCGTGGCCCAGAAGCACAAGATGCTGCACGTGAACAATCTGGGCCAGCAGCGTGCATACGCCGCGGCGCAGCGGCGCCAGATGATGAAGGCCGGTCGGGGCGAGGAGCTTGGAGACGCGGTCCCCGTCCCCGGGCTGCCCAACGCGGAGAGCCAGATCGCCATTCCGCTAATGATTGGGGCCGATCTGATCGGCGTGTTCTCGATTGAGAGCCCGGTGCGGTACACGTTCAGCGAGCACGATCGCGGACTCGTCTCGATTGTCGCCAACCAAATCGCGAGCGCCATCAACAACGCGCGGCTTTACGAGGAGAAACAGCGCGCGGCGGAGGCCCTGCAGGCGGCGAACGCTTCGCTCGAAGCGCGCGTCGCGGAGCGGACGGCAGCGCTCGAGCGTGAGCTGCGCGTCGCCGAGGAGCTGCTCAGCAGCGCCCGCAGCCGCAGCGAGGGCCCGTTGCTCGGGGAGAGTGTTGCGATCCGCACCCTCCGCGATGGCATCGCCCACGCGGCAGGGCGGACCGAGCCCGTGCTCCTGGTCGGTCCTCCCGGAGCAGGAAAGGAGGCGTCGGCTCACGCCATACATAGCGCTTCCAAGCGCACGGGCGCGTTCATTTTTGTCAGCTGTCCCGAGCTGCACACCCAGAGCCGGCACCCGGTGGATTCTCGGTCCCCCGCCCGACCCGAGCATTCCCTGCTGTCGAGCAAGCTGGAGCTCGCTTCGGGTGGCACGTTGTTTCTCGACGCCGTCTTCGAGCTTCCGCCGGCCCTTCAGCTCGAGCTTCATGAAGAGTTGGAGAATCACGAGAGGGCGCGCGCCCGCGGCGAGGCGACGGTGCCCGACGTGCGGGTGATCGCCTCGACCACTCGCAACCTCGCCCATGAAGGGCAGAGCGGGCGCCTGGGTCCCCTGCTACGCCTGCTCGTCAGGAACCAGATCGCCGTGCCCGCGCTCGCGGACCGACGAGAGGATATCCCGATTCTGGTCGACGTCTTCGTACGCCGGTATGCTCGCCAGCTTGGCAAGGTGATCGACGGTGTATCGACTGAATCCATACGGCGACTCGAGACGTATATGTGGCCGGGAAACGTTCGTGAGCTGAGGTCGGTTCTCGAGCGCGCAGTCCTCGTCAGCAGGAGCACGCTGCTCGGGATCGACGACGAGCTGTTGGATGAAGGGCTTACTGTTGGCAGCTACCGGCTGGTGACGCCGTTGGGCTCGGGGGGGATGGGCCAGGTGTGGCTTGGCAGACACCGCCTCCTGGCGCGCCCCGCGGCGGTCAAACTCATTCGCCACGATGCGCGGCCCGGTCAGGCGGAGGAACAGCTCGTGCGGCGCTTCCAGCGCGAAGCGCAAGTGACCGCCGGCTTGCGCTCGCCTCACACGGTGCAGCTCTACGATTTCGGGGTGAACGACAGCGGCAGCTTCTACTACGTCATGGAGCTGCTCGACGGTCTCGACCTGCACCAGATCGTCACCCGGTTCGGGCCACAATCCGCCGATCGCGTCACGATGCTCCTGCGCCAGGCGTGCCGGTCGCTTGCTGAGGCGCACGAGCACGGGCTCGTTCACCGTGATATCAAGCCCGCGAACCTGTTCGTCACGCGCCTCGGATCCGAATACGACTATCTGAAGGTGCTGGATTTCGGGATCGTCAAGGATCAACCAGGGCAGGACGCGACGATCCTCACGAGCGAGGGGATCCTTCAGGGCACTCCTGCGTTCATGGCGCCCGAGCTGATCTCTGGTGGCCGCGCTGATGGCAGGGCCGATCTCTACTCGCTCGGGTGCGCGGCGTACTGGGCCCTCACCGGACAGCTTCTATTTCAGGCGAACACGCCGGCGCAGATGCTCCTCCACCACCTTCAGACGCCACCGGTGCCACCGTCCGAGGTTTCTGAGATCCCCATTCCAGGGGATCTCGAAGCCGTGCTGATGATGTGTCTCGAAAAGGATCCGGCCCGGCGGCCGTCTTCGGCCCTCGAGCTCGATGCGCGGCTGGCGCGTGTTGCTTGCGAACCGCTCTGGACCGACGAGAAGGCGCGCGCATGGTGGGATGTGCACGCTCCAGACCTCGTTGCGGGACGGGAGGATGGCGTGAAGGGAGCGACGGAGCAGTGAGCCGCGGCAAGATGCTGTAAAGTGCGGTGTAGCGAGCAGCAAAGGCCTGGCCGAAGCGATTGGCCAGGGCACCCGGCGGGGAAGGAGCATCAAGATGAAAACGGGGCTTGTCGGTGGCGTCGGTGCGTTAGCGGCCGGAGTTGCGATCGTATGGCTGTTGCCCGTCGGCCTTGCTGGTCAGGGTGGTGCCCCGCCGAAGGTGCGGACGACGGCGCAAGCCGCGGCGGTCCAGCGGACGCCGTGGGGCGATCCGGATCTTCAGGGAATCTGGTCCAACACGACCACGACGCCGTTCGAACGACCAGTCGAACTGTCCGACAAGACCGTTCTGACGGAGGAGGAACGAGCCGTACTCGCACGGCAGGTAGCTGAGCGACTGAACACGGATCGAGCGCCCGCACGACCGGGTCAGATCGTCGCGTACAACGAATTCTGGTTCGAGCGAGGAACCCTGACGAACCGGACCTCTCTAATCGTCGATCCCCCCGACGGCAAGCTTCCTCCGTTCACCCCGGAAGCGCAGAAGCGATGGGACGCCATGACAGCACATCGCAAGAACGCTGCCGAATCGTGGCTGGATCGCAGTCCCTACGACCGCTGCATCACGCGCGGGATGCCGGGGGCGATGATGCCCGGCTTCTATAACCACAACTATCAGATTTTTCAGACGCCAGGGTACGTGGTGATCCTGGTCGAGATGATTCATGACGCGCGCATCATCCCGGTTGACGGACGTCCGCATCTCGATGCCACAGTGCGGCAGTGGCTGGGCGACTCGCGTGGGCGCTGGGAGGGCAACACCCTTGTCGTGGAGACAACGAACTTGAACGACAAGGTCTTCGAGAGGGGAGCAGGAACCGGATACGGCGGGAACCTGACGATGACCGAACGTTTCACGCGCGTCGACGCCAACACCATTGACTACAAGTTCACCATCGACGATCCGACGACGTTCACCAGAGCATGGACCGTCGCTGCGCCGATGAGCAAGATCGAAGGGCCGTTGTTCGAGTACGCGTGCCATGAAGGCAACTACGCGCTAGCGGGCATCCTGGGCGGCGCTCGCGCCGAGGATAAGGCCGCAGCGACGGAAACGACTACGAAACCGTGATCACGACATTTCCCTTCTTGTGTCCTTGCTCGACGTACTTGAAAGCTTCCGCGATCTGTTCCAAGGGATAACTTCTGTCGATGACCGGCCTGAGCTTTCCAGCCGCGGCAAGTTCTGCGATGAAACTCATTCTCTCCAGGTTTTCGATGGCCACACCGCCCTTTATTTTCTTACCCCCGGTGATGGAGGTCCAAAGGATCCGAACCATGTCAGTCAAACCCATGATGCAGGGAAGAAAGACACCTTCGGGCTTCAGCGAGTTCTGGCAGCGGTCAAAAGTGGTCGCGCCGACGACGTCAAATATCAGGTCGTAGGTTTCTCCATTCTTGGTGAAGTCTTCCTTGGTGTAGTCGATCACCTTGTCCGCACCCAGGGATTTCACCATTTCGACGTTCGCGCCGCTGCACACCGCGGTCACGGTCGCGCCAAAGTGTTTGGCCAGCTGCACCCCGGCCGAGCCGATGCTCCCCGAAGCTCCGATGATCAGAAGCTCCTGCCCGGCTTGGATTCTTCCCCAGGTCCCGGAGGTAATACAACGCGGTGTTCGCCCCGAACGGAATGGCAACGGCCTCCTCCCAACTCAGCGAATCCGGCTTGATCGCCAAAGCCCCCTTTTCAGGAAGGCATGCGTACTGGGCATGCCCACCGCCCGCCATGCCGGTCGAGGCAACAACCCGGTCCCCCGTCTTGAACCTCTTGACGTCTTTGCCCGCTCCCTCCACCTCTCCGGCCAACTCGGTCCCGAGGATGCGTGCTTTCCAAGGCCTTCCAATACCAAACATGAGTTTCGCGATCGGGAGCATGGACTTGGTCACGAACGTGAAATTGCGGACGTTGCAGTCCCCACTCGACACGGTGGTCGCGTGTATCGCGATCAGGACTTCGTTGTCCTTGGGAACCGGCTTGTCGACCTCCTTGAACTGGAGAAGATCGGGAGGTCCGTATTGGGTGTGCAGAATCGCTTTCACATGCTCCCTCTGGGTGAATTGTCTATCGGTATTCTCCCTCCTCGCGCCTTGTGGGGCGGGCGCCTCGGCGCCTTCGGTGCGACAACGAACTTCCGAGACGGACACTAGCACATGATGGTCGCCGTCATGGTCTGTCCAGCCCATCCCGAGACCCCACGTTTGAACGGTGAGGGCGACCAGGCACAGAAGCGGCGCGACGAAACGGTTCAGTTCTCTTGTGCGGCACTACGTTTGCTGCAAGTCGTGGCATGAACGTCAAAGATTACTATCCAAACGCCAACGTGCCGAAGCAGACCGCAGATGAACCTCGAGGGGATAGGGGTATGAGTGACAAGACCTGGACTCCGGAAGATGGTGATACAGGGGATATCCAACCGCGTAGACGATGAGGACGACGCCGAGTTCGAGGATCAAGAAGACGACTCAGACGATGAAGAAGGCGGGGAAGAAGACCTTGACGACTCAAAATAGGTGGTAAGGCGCAAGGTGTGGCTTCGTCCTGATTGATATCCACGTAGGAAATACGTGGCTCGTACTGCTGAAGGGAGGGTCGGGATTGTCCGGCCTTCCCATCAAGCGATCGTTCGTTCCAAAACAAGTCGATAAATTGTGACTTGGCAGGTACGGTCCGGGAGAGGTGAATATCGTGTCAATCCCACATCTCTGGACGCTCATCAAGAAATCCTGCATGGCGTGGATGGATGACTTCAAGACGGTGTTTGCCAAGCTCGGTCTTCGCCGGCTGGCGAAGCGGAACCTGACGACGGCTGTGTTGCTCGCCCTTTTTGGCGGCTGGTTCGGACTGCATCACTTCTACACGGGACACGCAGGGGGTTCTGGTATCTCGCGTTTTTCTGGCTGGCTTTTCCGATGGTCCTCGGTTGGATCGACGCCGGTTGGATCGACGCCGTGCGGCTTGAGTTGCTGGATGAAACCGAGTTCCAGGCGCCGTTGAAGATTGGTCCTTTTGCGCCAGGTGGGCGCACGTCAAGTTGATTCACGAGCCAAGCACTGCCGAAGCGGCGCCGACGCTCACCGTTCTCACCGCCGAGCACGGTACGCCAGCATTTATCGCGCCCGAACAGGCGCGGCAGCTCGAAGCGGTGGCTGTCAGTGGGGAGTGGACCCCGGAGCTCGCGCGGGCATGGTGGGACACGCATCAGCCTGTCTCTTCCTGAGAAGCCGACAACCCTCACGCGGGTGACGCGATTACTTCGACAAGATTTTCCAACGTAACCCGACTCGAAGCGTTCTGCCGTTACGTCCGATGGTATCCTGGCGGTGCTGGTCATGCACCGGATCGGCATACTGAATGTTGAAGAGGTTCATCACGCCGCCCACCAGCTCGAACCTGATCCCGGCGGGTGCGATCATCGTCACATTGGCGGTCGCAGCGGGCTTCAGGGTGTCACCGGCGAGCGTGCGACGGCTGCTCATCGATAATACCTCCACCGACACGAACGACCGCTTGGACGGGCCCGGCACGCTCAGCCGCAATTTCGCCATCTGGGCCGGCGAGTTGACGAGCACGGCACCGGTTTGAATGTCCTCGGCGCGCTGCAACGCGTAACTCATCACTCCTTGAAGCCCGGCACCGAGTCGCATCTGGGTCTCAACCTCGAGGCCGTTGGCCCGAACATGCCCTCCATTGACGTACGTCGTTCCCAGGAACGCCGACGGGTCTGGAGTGGGCGTGATGAGACCGTCGGCTTGGTACCAATACGCGGAGAGCGACGTGCGCAGCCAGTCGTTGGTATAGCGTTCCCAAACCACTTCGTGGGTATCAATCGATTCAGGACGGAGCCGGCGGTGCTCTCACCGAAAAAGAACTCATTCCGTTCATACTCGTTCGGCGCACGGAACGCTCTCCCGTACAGATATTTGAACGACTGGTTGGTCGACGGCGTGGCAATCAGCGCAACTCGCGGTGTGACCCGCTGGAAGGCTTCATACCGATCGTAGCGAAGCCCGCCGTTCGCGATCAGCCAGCGCGTCAATTTGATTTCGTCCTGCGAGATAGATCGCGTGCTGAAGAGACGAATGGTCCGTCGCGAGCACCTCTATGGGAGGCTCCACGTACCGGAGCTGCTGGTTTTGATGGACGTTGTCGATAAACTCCGCGCCCAGCAGTCAGCAATTGTCGATCGGGCAGTGCGCGCGTCAGTCTGACCCCGGCGCTCCACCTGGTGCCCAGGACGCTGTTGCGCCCGACCAGGACGGTGCCGGTGGCCTCTCCCGGCGAACGGATACGTCCCGTCATAGGAAAATCGATCGAACGAGCCACGCACCGTCAGGTGGCTGAGCGCCGAATCCGCCGGCAGTACTCGACATCGGCCAGCGTGTGGCGATCGGTCGACTGCTCCCGGTTCTCCTGCTCGTTGAACACGGTGCCGAACGACGCCGTGGGCACATCCCTCCGGCGCCGTCCATATGCCCCTGTGACGATGATGTTCTTGAAGCGCAGTTGTCCGTAGAACTGCCCAACCGCTCGCCGTCAAGCCCGTCAGCGATGCCATTGTTCGTGGCCGACGCGTCAAACTCGGGAAAATAGAGCTGACTCACCCCGGCGCTCTGCTCGTAAGTCCCCGACACCGCCACATCGAGGCCGCTGGCGAGCCGGTGACCTGCTGCTGACGCGCGTGAGGCGGGTGCCGAACGTCCCAGCCTCGACCGCGAGCGAGACGCCATCGAGCGACGCGCCCGACTTGGTGATCACGTTGACAACGGCGAAGAAGGCGCTGTCTCCGTAGAGGGATGACGCCGGCCCTCGAATGATCTCGACGCGCTCGAATAGGGCGGCATCGATCCCGAACTCCGCGCCAATCTCCGCTTGTCCGAAGACGTTGTCGTTCACGCGGTGTCCGTTGACCAGCAGCAGAATGCGACTGTTGTAGTCGCCAGGGTTCCCGAACCCGCGCGTGCCCAGATAGCTGAAGTTGCGATCGTCGGTGACATACATTCCGCGCACGCCGCGTAGAATGTCCGCGAGCGTCCGATAGCCGTACCGCGCGATCTCTTCGGCCGTGATGAACGAGACGGAAGCAGGCGCCTCGGTCACCGGCTGGAGCCTCTCGGACGCCCCGAAGACGCGGCCGGCATCGAGGCCCATCAGCTCCTCGAGACTGAGTTCGGGCAGCGGCTGCTGCGCTTCCGCGGCTGGTGATGGCGCCAGCAGAACGATGAGCGCCAGGACGGCAGCGCTGTCATACAGTCTGGTCATGAAACGCTTCTTCCCAGGGTCACAGGCTGCCCCTGTTCACGTTGATCGATTTGAGTCGCCGCATCATCGGCCACCGTAGACCTCCGCCGCGAGCACGAGCAGCTTCGAGCTGAGCTCGAGCCCGGAGCGCTTCGCGGTCTCGAGGTTGAGCTCGAAACGCATCTTGCCGTCCTCCACGAACATCTGCGCGATGCCCCCGCGCCGCGCAAAATCGTCGACATCGCTGACCGTCAGCACGGGCGCGCCTCGCACGGCTTCCAAGACCGCTGCGACCTGAGCCAGCGTGACGCCTGACAGGTACAGGAGGTGGCAGGATCGCAGTTGCCCGTCGATTCGCATCTGCACCACGCTGATCTGGCGGCCTGCGAACTGGCGACCCTTGACGGTTCGTTCCAGCGCCATTTGAATAGCGCGCGCACTCGCACTCGCACTCGCACCCGCACTCGCATTCGCACCCAGCACGCATGCGGTGAACGGTGCCGTCGCCGGCAGGGTCCCTTGCGGCCACTCGGTGAACTTGGCAAAGTTGTAGATGAATGCCGCCTTGAGCGATGGCTCCGTCACATCCTGCGCACCCCCGATCGAGGTACACAGCAGGAGCGCGGCGGCGACCGCGGCGGCGCATCGGCCGCGATGCACGCGTGTGGTCCGCACCGTCGGGGAAACCCCTGTCACAGGGCGTACTCGTGCGTCGGCGGTTCGGGACTCGTCGCGGCCATTCCTTGTTCGGCGGCCCCGTAGTACGAGAACTTGCGTTCGTAATCCAGGCCAACGCCGAACGGAAATTGCGTGTACGCCCAGAGCACCAGTTTCTCAGGACGCACGCGGGCAGGAACGGCGTTCAGAATGCCTTGTTCAAGCAGCGCCGGCGCCGGGCTCGGTGATGCCGCGAGCTGGACGTGCATCGTGCATCGTTCGCCGGAGAAGGTCAGCCGAAAAGCCCCCGTCAGGTGACGCGCAATCTGATGATCGTCATACAGGGCATCCTTGTAAAAGCCCACGTGAGAGCCATTCGGCAATGCGTCCGTCTCACGGCCCCTCAAAGCTAGCAGCGCTCCGGGAAGGCCGGCGCCAAACGTCAGGTCATGCCGGCGGGTCACCTCGGCAACCTGAGCCTGATCGAGGAGGCGCGCGATATCACCGGTCTGATACCGAAGCAAAGGCACCATCCGCTCGGGATCGAGCATCGAGATCGTCATGCGGCCATAGCCGAGTTCATCAGGCTCGATGATCTCGATGAACATGCGCAACGGATCGAATGAAAAGATCATCGGCAACGGCATACCGTCGTCGGGACCGACACCGAGCAAATCGACCGCGAAGGAAGGATCTGTCCGTGCGGCGCGTCGAAGGCTGATGGTCGCCGGCGTCTCGTAACACAGATGCAGCCCGAGCTCGCCCACTCCGAACGAGGACATGATGTACCCGCCCTCGCCCTGATCGGCATTCAGGCCGAGGCATGCGGCCAAATACTCCCCGGAAGCGTTCGCCGAATGTTTCCTCGCCGATGATGACGTTCACCCGATGCTGCTTCCAGTCAAAGCTTCGCTCACCGGCATAATCCGTGAGCCTCTTCAGGAACAACGGATCACCGACGAGAACGATTTGATCGTAGTGGTGCCCGAAGGCTTCGACGAGCGCGAGGGCCATGTCCTCGCGGACGCTCGTCGTGGCCACCGTCATCCGGCGGGACGAAAAGATCACGCCCATCGGAAGACAATTGATCGTCAGGGTCCTTCGTGAGGTGATGTCGAACGCGTCGTCAAAGGCCCGATCGATGAACTGCACACCAGACAGCGCCTGCTGGCGATTGATCACGCCGAACGCAAATCGCCCGCCATGGCCGGAGCTCGTGAGCACATCCGCGACGTTACGAAGCCGTCCTCCGACACTGAGCTGATCAAGCGGAAACCGGCCGAATGTGTTGTTCTTGGACAGCACGGGGCACCATCGAGAAAACGATGCAAGATCGGCTACATGGTCGATTCCGACAGCGTGTTCACCAAGTAGCGTTTGATAAGCCGGCACCTCGACAGCCGCCCGTCGGAAGGCACGTAACAGGCGAACTTCGGTTTCGAGCCCGAACACCGGGGTTCGGCCGTCTGCGGGATTGCCTCCCGATTGGCCGACCGGACCGATGAGCTCAGAAGTGCCCGGCATCGCGAGGTCGTTCCCGAGCCAGTCTTCGGTGGAATGGGGAGCGA
>CAWFFB010000019.1:0-37441 GCA_963814975.1 uncultured Acidobacteriota bacterium
TCGTGGCCCTGCGCCGTGAACTTGATCGCGTTGCCGATCAGATTGTTAATCAGACGCCCGCGCTGATCGGGATCGACGGTCGAAAACAGGGCCAGCTCGGTCATGCCGATGATGCCGTTCATCGGTGTCCGATCTCGTGGCTCATGTTGGCGAGAAACTCGCTCTTCGCCCGGCTGCCCTCCATGGCCTTGTCGCGTGCCGTCAGCAGCTCGGCATTGCCATCGGAATCGCCCGTGCGGACGTCGACTTCCCGCTCGAGTGCTTCCTGCTGGCCGAGCAGCTGCCGGTCCGGGCGTTGGATTTCCAGCAGCATCTCGTTGAAGCGGTCGATCAGGATTCCGACTTCGTCCCGGCCGGAATGCTCGACGCGGATGCCGTAGTTCTTATCGCGTGAAACGACTTGCATCACCTCGGTCAGCCGCAGAACCGGCGCCGAAATCAGCCGCTGCAGCTTCGACGACAGGACGAAGGCCAGGGCAAGCGCACCGAACAGCACGACGACGATGACGCTGAGGAGACGTCGCAGCCGATCACGGAGGCCGTTCAGATCCGATTCGAGATACACGCCGCCGATCAGTTCTCCGTCGAGGAGAATCGGTCGGACGATCCGAAGCGACTCCCGGTCGAAGGCAAAGCTGCTGCGAGGCGCCCGGAGGAGTTCAGGGTTCACGCGCGCCAAGATCGAGATGCCGACCGTGTCCGGCTGTCGATCGAAGCGGCTGAAGAGGATGCCGTTGCGGAAGATTGCCGCCATCCGCACGTTCTTGTTGACGGCAACCGCCTGGAGCGTTTCGGTGGCACCTTTCGCGTCGCTGAACGACACCGCGGCTGTGCTGTTGGTCCCGACAACATCGGCCAGCATGCCGATGTCGCGCGTCAGGCTGGTGCGTGCGGTGGTGGTGTCGTAGGCCACGAGCGCCAGGCACGCCAGCAGAAGCGCCATGCTGGTGACCCCCATGATGACCGCGACGACCTTGCGGGCGAGCGAGAGATCCCGCCCGTACGTTCGGATCCGGGGTGCCAGCGCGGCTATTGACGTGTCCACCCGGTCCCAGCACATCCGGTTGGACGCATGAACGTCGTCCGTGACGTGTGTTGACGACCGACCGCTGGATTCTGGAAGGCGCGGTACCTGACACGTAGAAGCATCTACCGAATCGGTCGGAGGCGGCCTGTTCAATACCGGACAGGTTCAATCGCCAGCTAGAGAAGGTGACACTCCCGGCGGTTCCGCAGCTCTCAGCCGGCGATCCGCGGCATTGGACCTCAGGCTGGACCGTCGGTGGCGTGGAAGTGTCGTCCCCGTGTTTCGGGTCCCAGCCACAGCAGCAGGATCACGAGGGCGCCCGATGCGGCGATACACGCGGCCATCGCCGACGGCAGCGCCAGCCCCCGGTCCTGCAGCAGGCCGACCAGAGTCGGCGTCAACGACCCGAGTCCAGCGCCGACGTGATACGCGAATCCGGCGCCCGCCGCGCGCGCGACCGTGGGGAATCGCTCGGTCAGATAGCCGGGGACGACGCCGAAGTTGCCCGCGCCGAAGAACCCCATGGTCAACGCGCCGATCCACAGCAACGCTCCCTGCTGCGTAAAGACGTAGATCGGCACGACGAGGATGCCAACGAGCGTCGCCATCGTCGCGGCGCCGCGGCGGCCCAGCGTCCCCTCGGATAATCGACCGAACGCCACTCCGCCGGCGATGGCGCCGACGTTGAGCGCGGCGAGAAACGGCAGCGTCGGACGATGCATCTGGGTGAGGAGCGTTGGGTACCAGTAGGTGATCGAGTGATACATGAACAGAAACGCGCCCATCAGGATCGACGTGTGCACCGTCGTCCACAGGAGATCGGGGCGGAAGAGGCGCACGAGAGACAAGGTGTCGCGCTGGTTGTGCTCCGTCAGATGGCGCTGCCGCTGAGCCACACCGGGCTTTCCTGCACGCTCCTCATGATGAAGAGCACGAGGAAGGCCGGCAGAATGCCGATCCAGAGCATCACGCGCCACCCCATCTGGCCGCGATTGACGAGCGGGTAGCCGAACTCGAACACGAGCGACGAGAGCAGGAACCCCATCGAGTAGCCGCTCTGCATCAGGCCCGACGCGGTCCCGCGCAGATGAGCGGGCCAGTGTTCGAGCGTCAGCGGCATTCCCGCCGCCCAGACGCCTCCCATGCCGATCCCGAACAGCGCGCGGATCGCGAACAACATGCCGTACAACGTCGAGAAACCTCCAAGGAACGAGAAGAGCGAATACCACAGGATCGAGAACATCAGCGGACCCTTACGGCCCCAGCGATCGGCGGCCGTCCCGGCGCCGATGCCTCCCGCGACGCGGAAGATCAGCGTGATCGTACCGAGGGCGCCCGCGAGCGCCTTATCGACGGTGAAGCTCCGCTGAATGTCGACCAGCAGGAACGTCAGGATCGTGAAATCGAAGCCGTCGAGCACCCATCCCAGATAGGCGCCCATGAACGCCTTCCACTGGGCCGGCGTGACCTCGCGGTACCACGCGCCTGCCGGGGGCGTGCGGCCGCGGGGTCGACCGCCATGGCGGTCATTGATGGTTCTCTGAGGTATCCCTCAAGCGGGCCGTCCTCTACTGGCTGCCGACGATCCCATCCCACGCATTCGTGTAAACGTGTCGCCACTCAGCGATGACAACGGTTCAGCGGCGCGCAGTCACCCCGCCGCTGTTCTCACCGCACTGGCGGGATCTGCCTCGTTCCGATGAAGGCGAATTTCTGGATTCGTCTATTGACAGGCTTCAGCGGGGTGACTTCTGCGGTGTACAAGGTTGCCCTTCGAGTCGACAGACAGATGGTGAAGGGTGCCGAATTGCCCAGGAGCTGAGCCCCACTGTCCGAACGAATCAAGGAACTCCAGTGTCTTGCGGTCGAACACCATCACCTGCGCCTGACTCCTGTTCGCGACGTACAGAAACCGCTGCTCGGGATCGGGTGAAAATGCGATGCCGGCGGCCGTCGTCCCGTTCCCGCAGTCCGGAGCGTGGCATTCCCGCCCGATGAATACCTGCGACACGTACTTGCCATCAACCGTGAACACCTGGACACGCCTGCCGCCCCGGTCGCCGACGTAGACCAGACCGTCAGTCGAAACCTTCACGGCGTGTACCGGATTCACGAACTGTGGAGGACCTTCAGGGCCTTCATCAGCCGGCGGCGCCGGGTCCTCAGCCGGCGCGCCACGGCCCTGCGCGCCAACCGGCGGCGGGGGGTCGTCCTTGGGGACATTGCCGAAGGCGCCCCACATCCGCTTGAAGGCGCCCGTGTTCACGTCGAAGACGATGATGCGCTTGTTGCCATAACCGTCGGCGACAAAGAGCTCGTCAGTTTTCTGATTCACGAAGACATCCGCCGGCTTCCACAGATTCTGCGTGTCCTGGTTCGTCTTCTTGTGACCACCACGTCCGATTTGCATCACGAATTTTCCGTCTCGCGTGAACTTGAGGAGCTGATCTTCTTCGCCCTGGCCGCCTATCCAGACAAATCCTCGTGGGTCCACGTAAATGCCGTGCTCCGACGTGGGCCAGGCATATCCTTGTCCGGGGCCCCCCCACGCTTGCAGGAAGTTGCCCGACGCGTCGAACTCCAAAACCGGCGGCGCCACGCGGGACTTCTCGTCCGGAGCGAGGGTCATCGGACGCTGAAGGACCCACACGTGATCCTGCGCATCGACCGCCGAGCTCGAGACGATCCCGAGTATCCACTTGCTCGGAACCTTCAACCAGCCGGGATCAACCTTGAACTTCGGCACCTCGCGGGCGGATGCCGGCCGGGTCTGAGCAGCCGCGGTTCTCCTCACGGCGACCTGGTCCAGGCCGAGAACGATGCCGACCACACTCGTGACCACGACAGATGTGACAATTCGCTTCATGGCAGCCTCTCACCTCTTCCACGGCCTCAATTCCACGCCGCCTATTGGAAACGCTCCAGAAACCGGCAGCGGCCAACCTTAGCCCTCGGTACCCCGTCCGTCAAGCGGGCGACAAATTGAAACTCGGGCCACCAGGTGCGCCCACGGTTCCATATGCGCATGGATGGACAACGATGGGGGCTGCTTTGAGATAACCTATCGTTCCGGTTCGCTTATCGAACTTCTCTGACAGAGTAGGTCTTTGCATGAGTTGCGCGCCCCGAAGGTACCCCGTGGCTGTTGTTGTCCTGACGTCGGTTCTCGTCGCCGCTCCCTCGTACGTGCTCTCCAGCCTGGCAGCCGTTTCCGCGCGGGTAAGTCGTCCACTCCCGCAGGGCACCGCTGCCGACACAAGCGCATCAGTGCTGGACGGCGTGTTCACGTCCGCCCAGGCCTCGCGCGGGCAGGCGCAGTTTGTGCAGACCTGCATGACCTGTCACACCGTCGCCCAGCACACAGGACGGGCGTTCGCGGTCAAGTGGGCCGGAACCACCCTCGATGAGTTGTTCGAATTGATTTCGACCACGATGCCCGAGATCGAGCCCGGCAGCCTCAAGCCGGAGCAGTACACCAGCATCGTCGCCTTCTTCCTCAAAGAGAGCGGCTACCCGGAAGGCCAGCGTGAGCTGCCGTCCGATGCGGCCGCGCTCAAGAAGATACGGGTGGAACCGCTCGCCAAGTAGCCGCTGTCGGCCGCCGATGTCAGCGAATTCATGATGCTCCAGGTATTGACGGCTTGCAGAAAATGTCCGAGCATCATTCCCATCCCTCTTGGAGGAAGCATGATGAAGCGATCCCGGTTCGGTTGCGGCGTCCTGGCTTGCGCGGCTCTCCTGCTGGCTCCCGTCCGCGGGCGTCGGCGCAGCTGACGGGCGTCGAGAACGGGGAGTGGCGCTACCTCGGGCGGCGACGCCGGGCACACTCGGTCCTCTCCGCTGAACCAGATCAACGCGTCCAACTTCTCCAAGCTGAAGGTCGCCTGGATCTTCCGGGGCGACAACTTCGGACCGGGCACTCGAGTACACCTCCCGGTCCACGCCGGTCTTCGTCGACGGCGTGCTGTACACGGTCGTCGGCCAGCGGCGGCAGGTGGTGGCGATCGACGCCGCCACGGGCGAGACGCGCTGGACCTTCCGGGAGCCCGACACGAGCAGGTATTTGCGCTCGCCGAGGACGGACTTCGGAAAGGGCGTCGCCTACGCGAAGGTGGACGGGCGGGGCGTGATCTACATCTCGACGCCCGGCTTCTTCCTCTGGGCCCTGGACGCCAGGACGGGGCGGCCGCTGGAGAACTGGGGCACGACGCCCGTCCCGCTGAAGGACTTTCCCCAGGAGCGGGGTCATCGACATGATCCCGGACCTCGTGCGGGACTGGGGGCCGTGGCTGACGTGGAAGGGCGAGCGCTACGACCCGGACTACGGGCTCCCGAGCAAGCTCGGCGAGATCACGTGCTCGTCGCCGCCGATCGTGGTCAACGGGGTCGTGGTGGTGCTCGCCGGCCACGAGCCCAGCTACGATCAGACCCGGATCGAGAACGTTCCGGCCGACATTCAGGGCTACGACGCCAAGACCGGAAAGCACCTCTGGAAGTTCCACGTCATCCCGCGGCCCGGCGAGGTCGGCCACGAGACGTGGGAGAACGACGCCTGGATGTATTCGGGGAACATCGCGTCGTGGGCTCCCGCCGTCGGCCGATCCGGAGCGCGGCCTCGTCTACATCGTGACGAACGCCTCGACCTACCAGTTCTACACGGGCCATCGCCCGGGCCACAACCTGTTCGGCGGCAGCGTCATCGCGCTGGACGTCAAGACGGGCAAGCGGAAGTGGCACTTCCAGGTGCATCACAGCGACCAGTGGAACTACGACATTCCGACCGCGCCCATCCTGATGGATCTCACGGTGAACGGACGGAAGATCCCCGCGCTGATCCAGAACACCAAGCAGGGTCTCATCTTCGCGCTCAATCGGGAGACCGGCGAGCCGATCTGGCCCATCGAGGAGCGCCCGGTCATGCAGACCGAAGTTCCCGGCAACTACACGGCGCCGACGCAGCCGTACCCGACCCGGCCGGAACCACTGGATCGGATCGTCTTGAACGGGATCACCGAAGAGTTCGTGCTTGACTACACGCCGGAGCTGAAGCGGCGCGCCATGGAGATCCTGAGCAAGTTCCGGGTCGGGGGCCTCTATGTGCCGCCGCTCCCGTACCCTCACAAGAACAGCTTCATCAACAACGTCGGCTGCGTGGGTGGGTTGAACATCTACCATCCGCCGGTCGCCGATCCCACCACGGGAATCATGTACGCGTCGCACACCCGCAATTGCAGCGCTCCCTCGTTCCTCGTTCCCACGGGCGGAGTGGACGAGGAGAGGACGGAGTTCGCCGGGAAAGAGCGAGGAGGCCTGGAGAGGACGGGACAGGGTGACCCCCACCACGGGCACGACGGTGGCAGCGTGGAAGCAGGGCGGCCCAGCCACCGGCCGCCTGCCGCTCATCGACGGCCTGCCGGTCTACAAGCCGCTCTACCAGGGGCTCGCCGCCTACGACATGAATACTGGCGAGAAGCTCTGGGACCTTCCTGTCGGCCAGACTCCTGCGCCGCATCAGGAACCACCCGCTTCTCAAGGGAGTGGATGTTCCCAATACGGGAGGAACCGGCCACTCCATCCAGATGGTCGATGGGCGACCTCCTTGTGCAAACCACCGAGGACCTGAGAGGCGAGGCCGAGGTGAACGCGAACGGCATGCCGCTGCTGCACGCCCGCGAGAAGCGGACGGGGAAGATCCTCGCGAGCGTCGAGCTCCCGATCCCCGGCCAGTACGGCATGATGACCTTCATGCACGAAGGCAAGCAGTACATCCTGGTGCAGGCAGGCAGCGCGCGGCGCGAGCAGCCGGGCTCTCTGGTGGCGCTGACGTTACCGTAGACCCGCGTCGAATCCCCATCGGCTGGCCCGGGAGATTCCTCCCGGGCTCGCCTCTGTCCGTGCGCGCCCGTTGTCGCGCGCAGCCATCCCGACCGATTCGCGATCCGGCCGGAGGATCATCGATCCAACGTCGCGCGCACGTGTCGCAGAAAGTCCGCGGCCGTGAACGGCTTTTGAACGAACGGGAGGCCATGGCCGAGTCCTGCCTGATGTGCGGCGGATTGCTCGGTGTAGCCGGACATGTACAGCACCTTCAACGACGGTGCCTGCATTTGCAGCCGGCGCAACAGCTCGGGTCCGCCAAAGCCGGGCATGATCACGTCAGTAATCACCAGGTCGATCGACGTTCCATGTTGAGCGAAGGTTTTCTCGGCATCGTCGCCGTTTGCCGCTTCCAGCACCCGATAGCCGGCGTTCTCGAGGATGCGGCGCGAGAGCCGGCGGACGCCGGCTTCGTCCTCCACGAGCAGCACTGTTTCGGACGCGCGCGTGACTGGAACGGCCACCGCCGGGCCGGGCGCCGGAAAGGCGGCGCTTGGATCGGCCCGAGGCAGGTAGACCTTGAACGTCGTTCCCAGTCCGATCTCGCTGTACACCCAGATGTATCCCTTGCTCTGCTTGACGATGCCGTAGGTCGTTGACAGGCCGAGGCCGGTGCCTTTCCCGGTTTCCTTGGTCGTGAAGAACGGCTCAAACAGGCGTCCCATGGTGTCCTTGGTCATCCCGCTCCCGGTGTCGGTGATGGCGAGCATCACATAGCGCCCCTTCGCGATCGCCTCCTTGTGGAAGGAAGAGTTCTCGAGCTCGGTGTCCGCCGTTTCAATCGTCACGCTCCCGCCATCGGGCATGGCGTCTCTGGCGTTGACCACGAGGTTCATGACAACCTGCTCCAGCTGGCCGCGATCCGCCAGCGCGGGCGACAGGGCAGAGCCGAGTCTCAGCGTGACCTTGATGTGCTCGCCGATCAACCGGCCGAGCATGTCGGTGATGTCGGTGATCAGCCCGTTGACATCAAGAGCCGCGGGGTGCAGCGTCTGCTGACGGCTGAACGCGAGCAGTTGTTTCGTGAGCCCGGCGGCCCGCCTCGCCGCCTTGATGATCTCGCCGAGATCCTTCCCGTGCTTGTCAGCCACCATCGCATCGGCCGTCACGAGCTCCGCGAATCCGAGAATGACCGTCAGCAGGTTGTTGAAATCGTGGGCGACGCCCGATGCCAGCCGCCCGATCGCGTCCATCTTGTTCGCCTGTCGGACCTGCCCCTCGAGCAACTTCCCTTCGGTGACGTCCTCGGCCAGGCCGGCGAAGCGATAGATGTCGCCGACGTCGTTGTAGATGGGAAATCCGCGCGACCGGATCGAGCGCCCGCTGCCGTCCGGGCGGACGATCCGGTATTCGACATCGAAGGGGACGATCGTGCCGAGCGGTGCCATCTCCCCAAGGGCGCGCTCCCTGTCCTCGGGATGTATGGCGTCGTCCCACGAGCGGGGATTGTCGTACAGGCCACGGCAACTCCGCCCGAAGATGCTCTCGTACGCAGGGCTCACATAGAACATCTTGGTCATCTGCGGGTCGGTGAGAAAGAAGACCTCGCGGATCGCTTCCGCGAGCTGGCGAAAGCGTGACTCGCTTTCGACCAGTTCGGCCATGTGCGAGCCCACCTCGCCTTCGAGCTGCTGGCTGTACTGGTTTTGATAGTCGCCGTAGGCCTTGAGCCGCAGGAGATTCCTCACCCGCACCGTCAGTTCGGCCCGATCCACGGGCTTGGTGAGAAAGTCCTCTGCGCCGGCGTTCAGTCCCAGCATCCTGTCGTTACGATCCTCCAGGGCCGTGATCATGATGATGGGGATGTTCCTGGCGGCGGGGTCGGCCTTGATCGTGCTCGCCACCTGATACCCGTCCATGCCCGGCATCATGACGTCGAGCAGAATGAGGTCGGCGGATCCGCGGTCACCATCGCGAGCGCCTCTTCGCCGCTGCCGGCGCCTTGGAGAAGGAAGCCTTCCGGCGCGAGCATCATTTCCAGTATCCGTCTATTGTGGCGTTCGTCGTCCACGATCAGGACGCGTGGGGGCGCGGCCGGGGTGTCGGGAATCGGCTTCATCGGGGGCGTGTCAGTCAGCCGACCAGCGCGGCTGCACCCAATGCGCCGATGTGCGCAGCCGGCCCCGCGGCCGGATATTCGGCCGGAGGCGCAAATCGACGGTTGCAGTCAGGTGCACACACCTTTCGAAAAGTGGGCCGACGCAAGGCACGACGGGCTTGTTCCCGTGCGTCGACTTGCCCTCTTACGCTACGCCGATCCTGAGTCGCGGGCTGTGCCGTATTGCACATCTCGCTGAGGGACTGAGGGACGTTGTCGAGGGATTGGGAGGGAACGTGCAGCGTGATGGGTGTGGGACGTGCTCCCGGCTGTGACGGAGTGTATGCCGGACGAGTCAGCCTCCGGTGATCCTCAGGCCGGTCGGCGCACTCGGAGGGCTGGCGTACGTCGCGGTATAGGTGCGGTTGGTACTCGGCGTCGCCACCGAGTGCGTCGCGGCTCCGCTGTCGGACCACGAGACGAAGCTATAGGTCGAGCTGCCGGCTGTCTGCGGAGAGACCACGCCAAGCGCGCGGACAATCCCGACGACGCTCGTCACGTTGATCGGTGTGATCACGGGTTGACCATCCAGCGTCACGCGCAGGCCTGGCGGATTGGTCGCGAGGGTGATGACTGCCGTGTTGGGTGCGATGTCCCGGAAACCCGTCGTCGTCAGCCCTCCCGAATCCCTGTACCGTCAGGTGCAGTCGGTACCAGACGTTCGCCGAGGTTTCCCCGCTGCTGGGAATGGCAAACGTGCCGCTCATGATGCCCACCCTGTCGAGCATGGCCGGATGGGTGTGTGTGTCGTGGTGGAAGTCGATCCGCCACGTGAATGCGCTCGAAGGCAGCGTTCCGTCTTGCGCGTCGGTTCCCGTGCCCGAAAACGACAGCGTCGTGCCGGCGGAATACCTGGCGCCCGCGGTCGGCGTGACGATCGTCAGAGCCGGAGCCGTGTTGCTGGTGATCGTGAGGATGCCCGCATTGCTGGTGACCGTGCCGACTGCATTCGTGACCACGCAGCGATAGGCCGCGTTGTTGTCCCCCGCGGTCACCGGAGGCGTCGTATAGGAAGCCATGATCGCCCCGGCAATGTTCGTGCTGTTCTTCTGCCACTGGTACGACAGCGGCGCCGTACCCGTTGCGGCGATGGTAAATGTGGCGGTGCCGCCGATCGGCACGGTGCGGTTTGCGGGCTGCTGGGTGATCTGCGGCGCACTGCTGGCGGTGCTCGTGATTCTGTACACGCTGGCGGCATCGCGCGCCAGATAATACAGTGCGCCGTCGGGACCAACCTTCAGATCGACCGGAGCAGGAATGCCGCTGGCAAAGGGCGTCGCCGTGCCGGGACTGGCCGGGTTGATGTAGTAGATCCAGCCCGAACAATAGTCGGCGAAGAAGTACTTGCCCAATAGGAAACGGGAAACGTCGGGCTCGACGGATTGTAAAACGTGCCGCCGGTAATGGCGCAACCCGTCGGAGATCCGCTGCCGTGAGCGTAGCTGTAGACGGGGTTGGTGAACTGCGGAAAGCTCGAACTATTGAACGAACCCTCGGTCGTGGGCCAGCCGAAATTGCGCCCGGCCCGCGCGTCGTTGATTTCTTCCCAGGTTCCTTGTCCCACGTCGTTGATGTAGGTCAGGCCCGTGCCCGGCTGAATGCTGAACGTGAACGGGTTGCGGAGGCCCCTGGCCCAGATGAGACGATTCTTGCCGGTCGCCGTCGTGAAAAACGGGTTATCGGTCGGAATCTGGGCGGTCGGATCGGGGACGGGGTTCATCCGAATGATCTTGCCCAGCAGATTGGTCATCGATTGCGAATTGCTGCTGTTGGCGTTCTCGCCGTGGGCGGCATAGAGCTTGCCGTCCACGCCAAAGTGCATGGCGCCGCCGTTGTGGTTCGTGGCGCTGCTCAAGTTGTCGAAGTCGAGGATGACAACTTCTGCCTCCGTCGTGTCCGCGACATCCCCATTGGCCTTGAAGCGGCTGATGCGATTGTGGATCGCTGGCGTGGTGGCGGTGTAATACACGTACACGTACTGTTGGTGGCAAAGTTCGGATCGAAGGCCACACCCAGCAGACCACGTTCGCCGGCGGAGTTCACGGGCAAGCTCACGAAGGGAGTGGAAAGGAGCGTGCCATTCTTGATGACGCGCAGTTGCCCGGTCTGATATGCCACGAAGAGTCGGCCATCGGGCGCAAACGCCATGGCGGTCGACACAGAGGATAGGCCGTTAACGAACAGCACATCCTGGAACCCGGCAGGAAGTCCGGTCGCCGCGCGCCCACGGTGCGCCGGCCAGGAAGCGGCGATGAGCAGAGCCACCAGCGGGATCCGCCAGTACGTGCCCATACGGCGCCGGTGCGCCGGGGACCGGCTCGATCCGATGGACGAGGAAGCTGCAGGCACCAGTCTCTTGCGCCGCCGCAAGACGCATACCGGTAACGACCGGATCAAACCCGGGCGCTTCCTGAACAGATTGGCGCAAATCCGAGAGGTTGTCACGCCGCCCTCGAACGGGGCGACAGTAAACCGTCAGCGGCAGCTATGAACGTTTCACGGTCTGCGACAAGCGTGCCGCCTGCGCGCGCAGCGGATACAGGTCACTAGATACCCACGAAACGCGGCAACGGCCCAGCCGGCTTCACTTCGAGCTCTTGTTCGCGGCCTCAGCGGCAGCCTTCTCCGCGACACGCGCGCCGGCGAGAATATTGACCAGTCCGTAATTCCCTTCGTGACATGCATACTCGATGATCGGGCCTTCGATCCGCCTCAGCAACAGCTCACCCGACCAGGGCTTCGTCCAGACCGACGGATCCTCCACCGTGAATCGGTAGACAATCGTGTCGGCGTCGGTCGCTGTGAAACGCTCGATCACGTGCAGGTCGCGGCTCGAGAAGATATCCTGCCGGCTGTTCGCGGGTGCGCCCCGGAAGTTCGTCTGGTCGGTGAAATTCCTGGAATCGACGACCAGCGTATCACCCTCCCAGCTGCCGCGGGAGTCGCCGGTCAGCTGGTGGATGTCGGACGCGATGTGGGGGCGGCCGTCCAAAGGGATGATGCGAACGCCGTGGATCATCTCGTGGAGGATGGCGACCGACTCGGTCGTCTGAAGAATCTGCAGATTGGCGTTATAGGTCGAACCCAGCATGGGTGGGCCGTCGGCTCCCCAGGTGATGCACCGTTCCGCGAGGTTGCGGCTCTCAACGCTTTCGGCGGCCTCCCGCCGCCGCGCCGCTTCCCGCCGTGCGGCGGCCAGCTTCTGGCCGTTCTCGGTCAACGGTGGCACTCGCCCGTCGGGCGGATCGAAAATCATCGACGTGCGCCGGTTCGAGACACCCTTCCCGTGGTTCGCACCCTGCCAGATCACATTGTCGTAATGAAGATCGTCCTTCGCCTGGCTGTTCTCGCGGATGCGGCGCTGTTGTTCATACGCTGCTGCTTCCTCTTCCGTGAAGAATTCCTTGTCGCCCAGCTCCGGGGAGCGCTCCAGGGGCGTAAAGGTCGTGTTCGTCCAATAGCCCTGCAGATCCGGACGGCCGTCGGGCAATCGGGGAGGCGTCCGCGTCCTGGCCGCGTTCGCGGCGGGGTCCGCTTGACCGGCGGCCGGTGCCGGTACCGCGATCAACAATCCGAGCCCTGCGGCCACCGGACCGACCAGCGCGTATAGACGAAGGCGCATGTGACTCTTGGCTCCTCTCATCCGACCGCGTCGGAGAACGCCGAAGCGAGCCCTTACCCGACAGGGCTTTTCAGCATACAACAAGGACCGCGTGAATTTCATCGGACGGATCGGCGATGCTCGACGACCATCCAGCCGCGGCGGATCGTGAACGCGCCGGCGGACACTCTATCGGGCGTGCCGTGCGACATCGCCGGATGCACGAGGTTGAGCCCGGGTAAGGTCGGAGCTACACGGACGAAACGAAATAATGCCGCCCGGTTCGACCAGAGACGCGCCATAATGAGCACCGGTTGATAGCGAGGTGAACCATGACGAAGCAGGTTTCCGCTGTCTTGTGGCTGGCTCTTGCCGCACGGTTCCTGACACTGCCCCTGCTGGCGCATCACTCCTTCGGTGCGGAATACGACGCGAACAAACCTCTTACGCTGACGGGCGTGATCACCAAGATTGAATGGACGAACCCGCACAGCTATTTCTACGTGGATGTGAAGGACAACGAGGGCACGGTTGCCAACTGGAAGTTTGAAGGATATCCCCCGGGCGTGCTGTACCGCACCGGCTGGAAGAAAGACGCCACCATGAAGCCGGGCGACACGGTGGTCGTCTCGGGTTGGCGCGCCAGAGACGGCACGAACTGGGCCCATTCACGGGAGGTCACGTTCGCCGACGGCAAGAAGCTGTTCTTCGGGCCTCCTGCCGGCACCGGCGAAGGGGGCAAAGTTCCTGCAGTGGAGGTGCGGTGATGCGCGGCATTTTCATTGTAGCGGTGATGGTCACCATCGGTCTGCCGTCTGCGGTGTCCGCACAGCGAGACGCGCAGAACAAGGGGGCAATTCAGGCGAAACGCGCGGTTCCGCGCACCCCTGACGGGAAGCCGGATCTCACGGGTGTTTGGCAGGGAGGCAGCCAGCAGCGTGGAACATGGGAGGAGGCCAACACGGGTTTAGGCGTGGGCGGAACAGGGGTCGATCCTTCTGCCCCCGCGAACCCGTCATCGTCGGAACGGCCAGCCGGCGCCGAGGCAGCGCCCTATCAGCCGTGGGCCGCCCAAAAGGTCGTGGAGGCGTTCAACAGGAGGGGTATCGACGATCCGACGACCCACTGCCTCCCGCCCGGCCTGCCGCGGGCGAACAATGTGTCGCTCTTTCCCATACAGATCATCCAGACGCCGCAGCAAGTCGTGTTCCTTTATGAGTACATGAGCCTCTTTCGAGTGATTCCGCTGAACGCGAAGCATCCTGGCGATCTTCTCCCGAGCTACATGGGCGATTCGGTCGGGCGCTGGGAGGGTGACACCTTGGTGGTGGACGTGATCGGTTTCAACGACAAGACCTGGCTGGGGGGTGCCGGCACCTTCCACTCGGACGCGCTCCATCTCATCGAGCGCTATACCCGGGTCGACAAGGATCAAATCAACTACGACGTGACCATCGAAGATCCCAACGTCCTCACGAAGCCCTGGACGATGCACTCAACCCTGATGTTGAGGGAGGGGACGCGTCTGCAGGAATACGTCTGCGCCGAGAACAACCTGGGCCCCGAGCGCTTCGAGAAGCTTCTGAAGGAAGGCGTCGATATCAGAAGACCGTAAGCACCGCCTACGAAAGGGCGGGACACCGCCTCCGCCCGTCGGTGGCTGTCCGCTTGTGCACATGCCCAAGAACCGGGCGTGTGCCATGATCGCCCCCGATGAAGTCCACGCGCACCTCGGGGAGAACGCCGCGAGCCGTCCAGCCGTTCAGTGACCAGGCGTTTCCGGATTCGCCGGGAATGGCAAAGTCGGTTGCGGAGTACGCACCTGGCACGTCCATCTTCAAGCAGGGCGACGCCTGCGCGGGTGTCTTGTACATCCAAGCGGGCGCCGTCAAACTGTCGGTGATGTCGAAGACCGGGAGAGAAGCGATCGTGGGCATGCTGGAGCCCGGAGACTTCTTCGGCGAGGGCTGTCTGGCCGGCCAGCCGGTCCGGATGAGCAGCGCCACCGCGGTGACGCCGAGCGTGATCCTGCTCGTCGCCAAGGAAACAATGGAGCGGGTGCTGCACAAGCAGCATGCGATGTCGGATCGGTTCATCGCGCACACGCTGTCGCGGCAGGTCCGGATCGAAGAAGACCTGATCGATCAGCTCTGCAACTCGTGCGAGAAGCGGCTGGCGCGCACGCTGCTGCTGCTGGCGCGCGACGGGGGCGCACGACCAGTCGCCGCACGTGGTGCCCGCCATCTCACAGACGACCCTCGCGGAAATGGTCGGCTCGACCCGCTCGCGCGTGAATTTCCTCCTGAACAGGTTCAGAAGGCTCGGCTTCATCGACTACACGAACGAGACCCCGGTCACCGTCAACCCCTCCTTGCTGAGCCTCGTCCTGCACGACTGAGCTTATCGGGTCAGCCCGCCAGCGCCCCCTCGACGATGCCTGTAAGCGACTCGATGGTGAACGGCTTTGCGAGGAATCCGTCGCCGTTGGGATGCCGCGTGGTGTCGTGCGCAAACGCCGACATGAACACGACGCGGATGCCGGCGAGATCTTGCGCGCTTCGGCCACCAGGTCGTAACCATCCATGCCTCGGGCATCGACGATGTCCACGACGCATGGGCGAGATCGCCGCTTGACGGTTCAGTGCGGCGAGGGCGGCGTGCGGGCCGGCGACGGCGACGACTGCGCGGCGGTGCGATAGGGAACACCGGGACCCGTGCAAGGGTATTCCGCGGAAAAGGCGGCCCACGGCGTCGAGGCCTTCGCGACGGGTGTGCCGGCCGACCCCATGTGACCGGGTCGTTCACGATAGTGGCAGGCCAGTCCTTCGGAAGAGTCGGAACGTCCGTGCCGTGCCAGGTCATGCACGGTGTTCTGTTGTGGACAGTCAGCCAGTCGGGCCGCACGTATCATCGCGGATGAGGCTTCCAGACCCGATCCATCATGTCGAGGTTGCGCTCTCTGTTGGGGCGCTCCCGTTTGCAAATGGAACCAAGAGAACCACAGATTGTGACGGATTGTTCTCGCTTGAATACGCACGAAGGTGACCGGCCCGTGGCTCGTTACGTTCGGACGCCGCTCCTTGTCGGGCGTTGGTAAGGACGCACCCCATGCGGTCCGTTCTCATCGTGGATGACATCGAGGGCAGCGCTCGATTGATCGCGTCGCTGCTCGCGCCGGACGGCCACGCCGTGCGGGCGGTCAACGACGGGGCCGAGGCGTTGCGCCTGATCCGAGCCGATCCGCCCGATCTCGTGCTGATGGACGTGATGATGCCGCACATGGACGGGTTCGAAGCGTGCCGGGCGATCAAGCAGGACAGGGGCACACGTCTGATTCCAGTCGTGCTCGTCACCTCGCTCGACGATACCGTGAGCCGCATGCGCGGCTTCGAGGCTGGTGCCGACGATTTCATCAGCAAGCCGTTCAACGCACCTGAGCTCCGGGCGCGTGTCCGCTCGTTGCTCCGCATCAAGAGCTACACCGACGAGCTCGACAGCGCGGAGTCGGTGATCGTCAGCCTCGCGATGACGATCGAAGCGCGCGACAGTTCGACCGAGGGCCATTGCCAGCGTCTTGCCCAGTACGCCTTCGAGCTGGGCCAGGCGCTCGGACTCAACGACGACGACCTGTCCGCGCTCGCGCGCGGCGGCTACCTCCACGATGTCGGAAAAATCGGCATTCCCGATGGTGTGCTGCTGAAGCCAGGACCGCTCACCCGGGATGAGTACGAGCTGATCAAGCAGCATCCGATCGTCGGCGAGCGGCTCTGCGGGGAGCTGCGGTCGTTGCGGAACGTGCGCCCGATTGTCCGGCACCACCACGAACGGCTGGACGGCAGCGGCTACCCGGACGGCCTCAGCGGCGACGCCATCCCGCTGCTCGCGCAAATCACCAGCATCGTCGACGTGTTCGACGCGCTGACGACGGATCGGCCGTACCGGGTGGCAATGCCGATCCCGGAAGCGGTGGCGGAGCTCCGCAGCGAAGTGGCGCGCGGCTGGCGCCGCGAAGGGCTGGTCGCGACGTTCCTCGAGCAGGTCGAGAAAGCCTGATTGACAATTTCACGAGGCCGTTGTGGTTGACGCACGGCCGATTGCGATACTGGCCGTGGACGACGAGCCGGGCGTGCTGGCGCTCGTTCGCCGCTGCCTGGATGACGAGCGTGTGACGCTGGTCGACGCCACAAGCGGGAAAGCGGCGCTCGAACAGATTCCGAAGAGCCCGCCGCTCGATCTGCTGATCACGGACTTGCGGATGCCGGACATGGAAGGCGACGAGCTCGCTCGACAGGTCCGCGCCCTGGAGCCCGACTTGAAGGTGCTCGATCTGACCAGCCACGCCGACCGCCTGTTCTGGGTCAAGCCGCAGCTCTGGGCGGAAGAGGCCTAACTCGACAAGCCATTTACGCGAGAGGGGCTTCGCGAAGCGGTCGCGCAGCTGCTCTTCGGCTGCACGGTACTGTGAAGGTGGACAGGGATGAATGACGACGACAAGAACCGCCACGATTTCAAGAATCAGCTGGCGATCATCCGCGGGTTCGCCGAAATCCTGATCGGTGAGGCGGACGTCGATGATCCGCGCCGCCGGGATCTCGAAGAGATTCACAAGGCAGCGGTCACCGCGCTGGACCTGCTCGCAAGCGTGTATCCCGACCGTGCCGACACCGTCGGTGCCGCCGATCCGTATCATGCCAAACGCTCGAATGAGGGACGTGCCGAGGATTGAGGTGAGCCATGCCGACTGTATTGGTCGTTGACGACGAGAGTCAGATTCGGGAATTGCTGGTCCGGTGGGTCAGCAGCGACGAATACCAGGTGCGAGAGGCGGCCAGCGCAGAAGCCGCTCTCGCCGAGATGCAGGCCACGCCCGCGGACATTGTGCTGTGCGACGTGCGGATGCCTGGAGAGACCGGGTTGTGGCTGACGGGCCAGCTGCGAACGCAGTTTCCGGAAACCGCGATCGTGCTGGTCACAAGCGACAGGAGCGTGCCGCCGCAGATCAGCCTGCAGCCCGGGGTCGTGGAATATCTCGCCAAGCCGCTCACACGTCAGGACGTCCTCAAGGCGGTGCGGAGCGCTGCCAGCTGGCACGAGACGGCGGTGCGCGAACGTGGGCATGCCAAGGTCGCCGCTCCCTTGTCGAAAGACTGGATCCGCCCCTCCGGCGTTTGACGCCGGCCCCTCGTGTCCAAAACTGAACAGAAGAATCCAGGGCCTTGCGGATACCGTAAAACATGATGACTCGCCACCGTCGTCGGCGCCCCTCACGTTGTCGGTAAGCGGGAGTTCATGCCTACTCATCAGACGAGCGCTGCGGCTGCCGTCGAGACCGAACCGGACGTCAGGCACACGGAGGCGCTGCTGAAGGCCGGGGCCCTGCAGAGCGCGATCTTCAACAGTTCGAACTTCTCGAGCATCGCCACCGACGCGAAAGGGGTGATCCAGATCTTCAACGTCGGCGCCGAGCGGATGCTCGGCTACGCGGCCGCCGACGTGATGAACAGGATCACGCCGGCCGAGATCACGGATCCGCAGGAAGTCGTGGCGCGGGCCACGGCGTTGAGCGTCGAGCTGGGCACGCCGATCACGCCCGGCTTCGAGGCGCTGGTGTTCAAGGCCTCGCGCGGGATCGAGGACATCTACGAGCTGACCTACATCCGCAAGGACGGGAGCCGGTTCCCGGCGGTGGTGTCGGTGACGGCGCTGCGCGACGCGCAGGACGCGATCATCGGGTATCTGCTGATCGGCACCGACAACACCGCGCGCATCCAGGTCGAAGAGGAGCGGAAGAAACTCGACCAGCGGCTGCGCGACCAGCACTTTTACACCCGCTCGCTGATCGAATCCAACATCGACGCCCTGATCACCACCGACCCCCGTGGCATCATCACCGACGTCAACAAGCAGATGGAGGCGCTGACCGGGTGCACGCGCGACGAGCTGATCGGCGCGCCGTTCAAGAACTCCTTCACCGACGCCGGCCGTGCCGAGGCCGGCATCAAACGGGTGCTGAGCGAAGGCAAGGTCACCAACTACGAGCTCACCGCCCGCGCCCGGGACGGCCAGCAGACAGTCGTGTCCTACAACGCGACGACGTTTCACGACCGGGACCGGAGCCTCCAGGGCGTGTTCGCCGCCGCGCGCGACGTCACCGAGTTGAAGCGGTTCGAGCAGACGCTGCAGCAGAAGAACGTCGAGCTGGAAGACGCCAGCCGGATGAAGTCGGAGTTCCTCGCCAACATGTCCCACGAGCTGCGGACGCCGCTCAACGCGATCATCGGTTTCTCCGAGGTGCTCCGAGACGGCCTGCTCGGCGACCTGACGCCGCAGCAGCGAGGGTTCATCAGCGACATCTTCAGCAGCGGCAAGCATCTGCTCTCGCTGATCAACGACATCCTCGACCTGTCGAAGGTCGAAGCCGGCAAGATGTCGCTCGATCTGGAGACGGTTCCCGCGTCGTCGCTGTTCGTGAACAGCCTGTCGATCATCCGGGAGAAAGCGGCGACCCGTCACATCGAGTTGCGGATGGACGCGTCCGACACCCTGGGGGCGATTCAGGCGGACCCGCGCAAGGTCAAGCAGATTCTCTACAACCTGCTCTCGAATGCGGTCAAGTTCACCAGCGAAGGCGGCCAGGTCGTCCTGTCCGCCGGCCGGGTTCCCAGGGTCCGCGTCGGTCATTTGCCGGGCGGCTGGAAGGGCCGCACCTTTCCGTTGGCCGACAACACGTTCACGGAGTTTCTCCAGATCAGTGTGACCGACAACGGCATCGGCATCGCGCCGGAGGGGCTGGAACACCTGTTCACGCCGTTCAGCCAGATCGACAGCGGGCTGGCGCGCAAATTCGAGGGGACGGGCCTCGGGCTGGCGATGGTGAAGCTTCTCGCCGAGTTGCACGGCGGCGCCGTGGCCGTGGAAAGCGCCGTGGGCGAAGGGTCCCGTTTCACGGTCTGGCTGCCGCTCCGGGAGCGGACCGACGACCTGGTCGCACAGGCGTGGGTCCCGGGCCCGCCGGCCATCCGGCCGGCGGAAGGCATGAGAACGGCGCTGGTCGTGGAGGATGACGAGAAGTCCGCCGAACTGGTCCGCGTCCAGCTCGAGGCGGAGGGCTTCACCGTCCTGCACGCGGCCTCCGCCGAAGCCGCGCTGGAGCTCGCGGTGCAACAGCCCTTGGCGCTGATCACGCTCGACATCATGCTCCCGCAGATGGACGGCTGGGAATTCCTCAGCCGGCTCAAGCAGGTGCCGGCGCTCTCGCGGATTCCCGTCGTCATCATCTCGATCGTCGCCGATCGCAACAAAGGATTCGCGCTCGGCGCCGCGGCGGTCATGCAGAAGCCGATCTCCCGGCTGGAGTTGTACGAGGCGCTCGTCGACCTCGGGCTGTTTCCTCTCTCGCAGGGCGAGAGGCTGAAAGTGCTCGTGGTCGACGACGATCCGAAGGCACTCGAGCTGGTCGCGCTCCGCATGACCGGCCTCGCCACTCAGACGCTGCGCGCGAGCGGAGGGCAGGAAGCGATTGAAACCGCACGGCGGGAACTGCCGAACTTGATCATCCTCGATCTGATGATGCCGGAGGTGAACGGCTTCGACGTCGTGACGGCGCTGAACCATTACCCCGAGACGACAGGTATTCCCATCCTGATCGTCACCGCCAAGCAGCTCACGCCGGATGATCGCTCCAGACTCAATGGCTATGTGACGACGATCATGGAGAAGGCCGATTTCGATCGCGACCGCTTCACGATCGAGGTCCGCCGGGCCCTGTCCAGACGCCCGATGGTCGCCTGACGTGTCGACAGTGTTGATCGTCGAGGACAATCCCGCCAACATGACGCTGGCGGTGTTCCTGCTGGAGTCGGCGGGGCACACCGTCATTCGCGCGACGAACGCCGAGGTCGGCTTGACCCTCGTCCGCGACGAGCATCCCCACCTGATCCTGATGGATATCCAGCTGCCCGGCATGGACGGCCTCGCGGCCACGGTCCTGCTCAAGCAAGATCCCGCGACGCGCGCCATTCCGGTGATTGCGCTCACCGCCCTGGCGATGAAGGGCGACGAGGCGCGCATTCGAGCGGCAGGGTGTGACGGCTACATCGCCAAGCCGCTGGCCTACCGGGAGTTCCTCGCGACGATCTCGTCTCAGTTGACCGCCGCGCCGGAGTAGCCGGCGTGACACGCGCGATCATGAACAGCAGGCGCGACCCTCTCGACCATCAGCCACGAATTCTGATTGTGGACGACGAGATCCAGAACAGACAGCTCCTGGAAGTGATGCTCGCGCCGGAAGGCATGCTTCTTCAGACGGCTGCGAGCGGCGGGGAAGCGCTCGCCATGATGACCGGTCAAGCGCCCGACCTCATTCTCCTCGACGTCATGATGCCGGAGATGGACGGGTACGAGTTGGCGGCGACGATCAAGGGGAACCCGGCGACGCGCAACATTCCCATCCTCATGGTCACGGCCCTCGACGATCGCGAGGCCAGGATGCGGGGGCTCAACGCCGGCGCCGAGGAGTTCCTCACCAAGCCCGTGGATCGTGCCGAGTTGTGCGTGCGGGTGAGGAATCTGTTACGCCTCAAGGGCTACGGCGACTACCACGACAGGTACAGCCAGATGCTCGAAAGCGAGGTGAGCTCGCGTACCGCGGCACTGGTCGAGAGCGAACGGCGGACGAATCTGGCCCTCGATGCCGGACGGATGGGCACGTTCGAGCTCGATCTGGCGACCCATACTCTCGCTCGATCGCTCAGGCACGACCAGATATTCGGCTACGCCTCGCCGCAAAGCGAGTGGAACACGAGAAATCTTCTCGCATGTGTCGTGCCCGAAGACCTGACGATGGCTCAACTGGCGATTGACGATGCGCCGCGGACCGACGGGTTCAGTCTGGAGTGCCGGATCCGCTGGCCCGACGCGTCTCAGCACTGGATTAGCGTGCTGGGCCGGGTCGATCGCGACCGCCACGGTGATCCGGCCAGACTCCTGGGCGTGATCATGGACATCACCGATCGCAAGACGGCCGAAACCGACCTGCGGGCGGCGAAGAACGCCGCCGAAACCGCCAACCGGGCGAAGAGCGAATTCCTTGCGAACATGAGCCACGAGATTCGGACGCCGATGAACGGGGTCATCGGCATGACCGATCTCGTGCTGGACACCGACCTGGCCCCCGAGCAACGCGGGTATCTCGACGTCGTCAAGTCGTCGGCCGATGCGCTGCTGACCGTGATCAACGACATCCTGGACTTCTCGAGGATCGAAGCGGGCAGACTCGACCTCGACCCGATCGACTTCAACCCTCGCGATGCCGTCGGCGACGCCGCGACCTCGGTGGCGCTGCGGGCTCACCAGAAGGGCCTCGAACTGATCGCGGACGTCGATGCGGCGATTCCGCCGATGCTGCGAGGCGATCCCGGACGGCTGCGCCAGATACTCATCAACCTGCTGGGCAACGCCATCAAGTTCACCCACCGCGGCGAGATCGTTCTTCGCGTGACGAACGTGGCGGCGACGCCACCGGACGTCGCCCTGCACTTCTCCATCAGGGACACCGGCATCGGCATCCCGCTCGACCGTCAACAAAGCGTGTTCGAGCCGTTCACGCAGGCCGACGGCTCCACGACCCGCGCGTATGGCGGCACCGGACTTGGCCTGACCATCTCGTCGAAGCTCGTGCAGCTGATGGGTGGACGCCTGTGGGTCGAGAGCCAAGAAAACACGGGGAGCACCTTCCACTTCACCGCGATCTTCAGATCGGCGGGCTCCCTTGCGGCGACGGTGCCGCTTGACGCGGTCGACTTGCGAAATCTGCCCGTCCTCATCGTCGACGACAACGCCACGAACCGGCGCCTCCTCGAAGAGATCGTCGTGGGCTGGCGCATGACTCCCACGCTGACCAGTAGCGTCGCAGAGGCGCTCGCCGCGTTGCATGAGGCACAGCAAGCCGGCAGACCCTTCGATCTCGTGCTCACCGATTTCCAGATGCCTCATGCTGACGGCTTCACCCTGGCTGAGGCCATCAAGAACGAGCCGGCGCTCGCTGGGGCCACCATTGTGATGCTCACCTCGGCCGGCCAACCAGGGGATGCGGCCCGGTGCCGGGAGGTCGGCATCGCCGCCTATCTCTCCAAACCCGTCAAGCGCTCGGAACTGCGCGACGCCATCCTGCTGGCATTGGGCGTTCAGGCCACCGAGCGAGATCGGCCGAAGCTGGTCACGCGCCACTCCCTCAGGGAGACGCGTAACATCGGCCGCATTCTCCTGGTGGAGGACAACACCGTGAACCAGCTGGTGGCCAGGCGTCTGCTCGAGAAGCGCGGGCACTCGGTGGTGGTGGCGAAAAACGGCTCGGACGCGCTGGCAATTCTCGATCGGTCGAAATGGGTCGGGTTCGGCTGTGTGCTGATGGACGTTCAGATGCCCGGCATGGACGGCTTCGAATGCACCGCCATCATCCGCGAACATGAACGGGTCACGGGGCGGCGGCTCCCGATCATCGCGATGACGGCCCATGCGATGAAGGGGGATGAAGACCGCTGCCGGGCCGCGGGAATGGACGCGTACGTGTCGAAGCCCTTTCAGCCGGATGAGGTCTTCGACATCGTCGAGCGTCATCTCACCGCCTCGAACATCGACCCGCTCCAGCCATCGCCTTCCTGGGAACAGGTCGTCGTCCCTGCCACAGTCACGCCGGAATGACTTCGTGCCCACCACCGAAGGACGTTGGCCGGCACGCGAAATGGCGAACCCAGTGATCTCACGCCGATCCGGAGGATGGTGAGCGGCCCGAACGTGCCGCGGGGCCCGGACATTCCCGAGGACCGCACACGTGTCTTGATCGTGGACGATGAACGCCACAACAGGCAGCTGCTGGAAGTGATGCTCGCCTCGGAAGGCTACCTCCTGGAGACTGCCGAGAGCGGTGAGGAAGCGCTCGACCTGGTGGTCCGGCATCCCCCCGATCTCGTCCTGCTCGACGTCATGATGCCAGGCATGGATGGGTGCGCGGTCACGGCCACGATCAAGAGGAGCCCCGCGACCCAGAGCATTCCGATCATCCTGGTCACGGCGCTCGACGATCGCGCTGCGCGGATGAAGGGGCTGAAAGCCGGGGCCGAGGATTTTCTCACCAAGCCGGTGAATCGCGCCGAGCTTTGTGTGCGGGTGCGCAACCTCTTGCGGCTCAAGGCACAGGGCGACTTTCACGACAAATACGGGCGGATGCTCGAAGACGAGGTGGGCTTGCGCACAGCGGATCTCGTCGAGAGCGAACGTCTCTACCGGTCGACATTCGACGCGGCGCCAATCGGGATCGTGCACGCGGGGCTGGACGGACGATGGCTGCGGGTCAATCAGCGCCTCTGCGACCTGCTGGGGTACTCGCGCGAGGAATTACAGACGGCAAACTGTCACGAACTGCTCCAGACCGAGGAAAGCCCCGGCGAGGCCGCTGCGATCCGACAGATGGCGGCCGGGACATTGGACCGCTACCTTCTCGATGAAAAACGGTATCGCCGGCACGACGGCAGCCTCGTCTGGGCCAGAGTGAATGTGTCCGTCCATCGCGACGCCACCGCCCAGCCCCAGTATTTCATCTCGGTGATCGAGGACATCACCGAACGGAGGGCGCTCGAAGCCCAGGTCCAGCAGGCAACCAAGATGGACGCGATTGGCCAATTGGCTTCCGGTGTGGCCCATGATTTCAACAACCTGCTGACGGTCATTCTCGGCTTCGCCGAGCTCATGACCGCGGATGTCGCTCTGGCCAACCAGCACGCGAAGGACCTCGGCGAGATCGTCAAGGCGGCGCAGCGAGCCACGGCTCTCACCAAGCAGCTGCTCGCGGTCAGTCGCCAGCAGGTGATGAACACGGCGCCGCTCGACATGAACGAGCTGATCACGGAGATGACCGGCATGCTCGGCCGCTTGATCGGCGCGCACATCGAGATCGCGCTCGTCCTCCCGCCCGATCTCCCGCTGGTGCTCGCGGATCGCGGCCAGCTGGAGCAAGTGGTGATGAACCTCGTGGTCAATGCGAGAGACGCCATGCCCAATGGCGGGAGCGTGACCATTGAAACGGCGGACATCGAGCTCGAGAACTCCGTCTTTCACGAAGAGACGATCAACCATGGACGTTACCTGATGGTTGCGGTCACCGATACCGGGACGGGCATGTCCAAGGAGACCGAACGCCACCTGTTCGAGCCGTTCTTCACAACCAAGGAGTCCGGGAAGGGCACCGGCCTTGGCCTGTCGATGACCTACGGGATCGTCAAGCAGAGCAAGGGGTATATCCGGGTGTACAGCGAAGCCGGCCGTGGGACGACCTTCAAGGTCTACTTGCCGATTGCCACGCAAGACGCGGCCTTGGAGGCGCCAAGCACGGTGGTCAGCGTCCCAGTCAAGGCGGCATCGGAGACCGTGCTGCTCGTCGAAGACGAGGCCGGCGTGCGCCAATTCTCGAAGCGCATCCTCGAAAAGGCGGGCTATCGGGTGCTGGAAGCCGTGAACGGGGACGCCGCCGAGAAACTATTCACGGAGCATGCCGGTTCGATCGATCTGGTGGTGACCGACGTGATCATGCCCGGCTGCGGTGGGCCCGAACTCCTCAGTCGACTCCAAGCGCTCGAACCGGCGCTGAAGTCCCTGTACATGTCGGGCTACACGGAGAAAACGGCCTCGAATCGGGCAGGAATCGAGCGAGGCGTCCCGTTCGTCCAGAAGCCCTTCACGGCCGCGGAGTTCGTGCGGCAGGTGCGAGGAGCGTTGGAGCGGTAGGCCATCCTCATCCGGGAGGCCGGCCCCGGACCGACCGTGTCGCCACGCCTGTGCGTCCCGCCTATGAGGCGAGGCGAATCGGCAATCGCTGCACTTCCTGTGGTGGCGGACCGGCGGCCGTAATAGCCAGGGCTCGCCGATAGGACGCGCTCCGTTCCTGGCATATCACGCAGGCGCATACGCGCTCATGTTTCACGCAGGGCTCTGAACGGCCTTTCGCGTAGACCAGGAGCCCGGTCCAGAACTCCAGCGCGTGTTCGAAGCACACCTGCTCCGGGTAGGAAACGATCTTTTCCGTGGCTGGCTGCTCGCAATAAGCACAACCCATCATGCCGATCAGGATAAACGGCCCGACCCGAGCTCGGCTGTACCAATTTGAACACTCCCAGAATGAGCCCCTGCCCGCCCCGCGCTTTCATTTCGCCCCTTCCGCGATGATGTGGAGGCGCGACAGGCCCACCTGATTGGGACCTTTTCCCATCCGCCCCCGTACCTTCGTTGCCAGCACGACATCACGCCGCCGTCCCGCGATCGCCTTACCGACCAGCGTCTCCGACTCGCCGGCCGAACCCACGTCGGCGGTGTCGATGAAGTTGACGCCCGCGTCGAGCGCACGGCCGACGATCGCATCCACGGCAGGCTGATCGAGGCCGCCAATGACTTCCCACATCTGACCGCGGCCGCCAAACGTCATGGCGCCGAGGCACAGCTTCGACGCGAACACGCCGGTGTCCGCCAGCAAACGATATTTCATCTCATGATGCCGGCTTCAGCTCGGCGTAGATCGCCTCGACGGCGGCCTTGACGCGTTCAGATCGATAGCCCTTGTACTTCGGCGTCAGATCGATCGATGCCACCGCGTCGCCGACATTTTTCCCCGCCTTGATCGCGCCCTGGACCGCGGCGAGCAGGTCGCTCGTGAATCGCTGATACTCCTCGAGCTCTTTCCAGGTCGTCACCGGGATGTGGCCCGGGATCACCGTGTCGACATCCTTGATGCCCGCCAGCAGCTTCGCGATCGTCTGCGGGTGGGCGACGCCGCTCCCGCCGTTGTTTCGATCGTAAAGCGGCGCGTCCTTCCACGCGAACATGTCGCCGGCGTGAAGCACCCGCAACGCTGGAAAGACGACAAACGCATCGCCGTTGGTGTGGCCGGCACCGAAGTAGTACAGGTCGATGCGGTCCTTGCCGCTACCGAGCGTCATCCGGTCCTTGAACGTCTTCTTCGGCAGGAATTTCGCATTGTCACCCTTGAAGGCATCCATCTTCGCCATGTTCGCCGCGGTGTTCTCGTGCGTCACGGAGTCGACGGTCGCCCCGAAGAAACCGTTGTTTCCGGTATGGTCGCCGTGGGTGTGCGTGTTGATGATGGTGGTGACGGGCTTGCTGGTCACCGTTTTGATCTTGTCGAGGAGCGGCTGTCCCCAGCCGGCGAGCTTCGTGTCAACCAGCACGACGCCCCCGTCGGTCACGAAGGCGGCGACGTTGCCGCCGCTGAAGGTTGCCGGGTTTCCGGGGGTTGAGCTGGTCAGGACATACAGGTTGTCCTTCAGTTTCTCGATGTCGATGACCTTCGGCCCTGTCGGCTGGGCCTGCGGCCCGGCCACTGCCATCGAGAGCACGCCCACCACGATCACCGCGCCGAGCACTGCGTATCGCCTCAAGTGGCCTCGTCTCATGTGATCCTCCGCAGTTTCAGTTCAAGAGATCAATTCGGGAGCCTGAATGCCAGCAGTTCGCCGGAATATGCGCCGCCGCTGATGGCGATGACAAGGTACTGCTTGCCGTTCAGCATATAGGTCATCGGCGATCCGCTCTGCGGCGCCGGCATGTAGACCGCGCCGACTTCCTTGCCGCTCGCCTTGTCGTAAGCGCGCAGCATGGCGCCGCGCTGGCCCGAAGCCGTCATCCCGGCCGTACCCTCGCCGGCAATGAGCAGCGTCTTGGTGACCAGGGTCCCCACGTCGTTGCCGGCCTGGCCGGTTCGCGGAATGGTCAGGCCCTTCAGCGCCGGGTGATTGCGGATGAACTCCGGCGTCTCGCCATGCGCTACTTGCCAACGGATTTCGCCCTTGTCGAGATCAATCGCGCTGATGTGACTATACGGCGGCTTGATCAGCGGCAATCCCTGCACGGCGAGGACCGCGCCGCCCCCGGGAGTTTCTGAAGCTGCGGCTCCGGCATTTGCGCCGGATCCGCCCTGGGTCCGCGCGCCGCTCAGGACGGTGCCCTGATGGTACGGCATGTCCGAGGCGCCTGGCGGCGGGGGGACGAGCCCGAGCGTGGCGACCACGCTTTGAGACGCGACGTATAGCGTGTGCGTCTCCGGATCGTAGGAGCCACCGGGCCAATTCGTCGCGGATCCCTGCGCCGCCATCGCCAGCGTGCCGATCGGGCCCTCCGATCGGCTGACGGCAGGTGGCGTGTAGATCGGTCCGATCCGGTAGCGCGACACCAGCTTGATCGCTTCCGCGCGGAGCTCGGGTGTGAAGTCGATCAAGTCGTCGATCGACAGGCCCTGACGATTGTATGCGGGCGGTTTGGTCGGAATCGGCTGCGTGGGCGAGTACCATTCGCCCGGCGTATCGCCTTGTGGCGCGGGCTTCTCCTCAATCGGCCAGACGGGCTGGCCGGTCACGCGATCGAAGACGTACAAGAACGCCTGCTTGGTCGGCTGCGCCACGGCCTTGATCGTCCGCCCATTGACCGTGATGTCGGCCAGGATCGGCGCACAGGGGATGTCCATGTCCCACATGCCGTGATGCACCAGCTGGAAGTGCCACTTGCGTTGTCCGGTCCGCAAATCGACGGCGACGAGACTTTCCGAGAACAGGTTGTTCCCGGGACGCTCGCCCCCGTAGTAGTCGTGAGTGGGCATCTCGACAGGCAAGTACGCCATCCCGAGCTCTTCATCGACGGAGATCTGAGCCCACACGCCGGTGTTGCCGCTATAGGACCAGGAATCCTTTTCCCAGGTCTCGTTGCCGAATTCACCGGGCCTCGGAATCGTGTGGAAGATCCAGAGCCGCTTGCCGGTGCGCACGTCGAAGCCGCGAACGTAGCCTTTCACGTTGCTCTTGCTCCGCGGGTTCGCTCCGGTCTCATGCGCGGCGCCCACGATGACCACGTCTCTGGCGACGATCGGGGTGGCGTGAAGGCCCACCCGAGCGGTCGTCAGGTCGATCTGCTGATCGAAGTCGAGCTTCAGGTCGACGATGCCTCCACTGCCGAAGCCGCTGACCGGGATGCCGGTCTTCGCGTCCAGCGCGACGAGCCGGTACCCCGGCGTCACGTAAAGGATCCGTTCCTGCTTGCCGTCTGTCCAGTACGCGAGGCCGCGGCCCGACAGTTGCCGGGGCGCCGCGGCGCCGCGCGCCCCCTCGATCTCGCTGTGCATCCAGAGCATCTCGCCGGTCGCGGCATCGAGCGCGACGACCGCGCGCCGCGACCCGCCAGTCGAATACAGCTTGCCGTTGACCATCAACGGCGTCGACTCGAGGTTGAATTCCCGGCGCGGGCCCAGGTTATCGGTCTTGAATCGCCAGGCGATCTCCAGCTTGCCGAAGTTCGCCGCCGTGATCTGATCGAGCGGCGCATAACGCGTGTGGCCCAGATCGCCGCCATAGGTCGGCCATTCGCCGTTTTTCGCGCCCGACTGGCCCCGGACCGCGGCGTTGGTCGAGACAAGGGCGCCGGCGAGGGCGGTCGAAGCCAGGACGGCACGCATCAGCGTTCGCGACATTGATTGGATCTCCATGCCTCACCCGCAGCTCGAAGAGGAAGCGCGAATTGGCACCCACGCGTCTCGGTTCCGAGGTCGTGACCATCGCGGGCTGCGATTATATCCCGTGCTAAACTCACCGCGTCCCTCCCGCGAATCAGAATCACATCTCCGCAACCGCCGCGCGAGGGTAAGAACCGGCGCATGATCTGGAGGATGTCGACGTGACGACGTGGCAGCGCTGGGTGCGCTACCCGCAGGGTCTCTGGTTGCGGAAGGCGATCTTCCAGGTTCACCTCTGGACGGGCATCGGCGTCGGCCTCTACATTCTGGTCATTTCCGTCACCGGCAGCATTCTCGTCTACAGCAGCGACCTCTATCGATGGGCGACTCCGCCACCGCTCGCGATCGTGCCGTCGGGAGCGCCACTGTCCGACGATCAGCTGAAAGAAGCGGCGCGGCGTGCCTATCCCGGCTATCACGTCACCCGCATCGTGAAGTTCAACAGCGTAAAGGCAGCCACGGAAGTCTCGCTGGCGGGGGAGGACGGTGAGAAACGACGGCTGTTCAATCCCTATACCGGGGAGGATCTGCGCGACTCGGTCGCGTTCCGCATTCGCCTGGTGTCGGGGTTGGTCGACTTGCACTACAACCTGCTGGCGGGGTCCACGGGGCGGATCCTGAATGGAGTCGGCGCGGTCCTCAGCCTCGTCCTCGGGATGACGGGTCTCGTGATCTGGTGGCCCGGGCTCGCCAAGTGGCGTCGCAGCCTGACGCTCCACCGACGCGTCGGTTGGAAGCGCCTCAACTGGGATCTCCACAGCGCGGTCGGGTGGTGGTCCTTCGGGTTTCTGCTGCTGTTCGGGATCACCGGGGTATATCTGAGCTTCACGGCCAGATTCGCGCACTTGTTCGAGATGGTCGAACCGCAGACGGCCGCGAACATGGGCACGCGGTACGTCGACTGGGTGATGTATTGGCTGGCCTACGTCCATTTCGGCCGGTTCGGAGGATGGAAGACCGAGATCCCGTGGGCGATGTTCGGGTTGGCCCCGGCGGTCCTCGTCGTGACCGGCGCCGTGATGTGGTGGAATCGCGCCGTGTGGCCGCGACTGTCACAACTCACCGCGTTGAACCGCAGATCGGCATCGGCCACCGCCGCAGCGGGCTCCAGCTTCGCACCCGAGTCCGCCCTTCCCGGTCCGCCGCGACAGCCGGAAGGGTAGTGGGACTATCGACTGACGTGGCCGACTGATATATTGACGTGGACGACTGATATATATAGTCCTGCAGGCATATAGTCCTGCAGGCGTGAACCCTACGTGTCCAGCCAGAGCGTGCACAACAGGAGGTGAGTGATGGGTCTTCAGCTTGGTGACATCGCGCCGGATTTCGAGACAGAAACGACCGAGGGTCACATTCGCTTCCATGAGTGGCTCGGCGACTCGTGGGGCGTCCTCTTCTCCCACCCGAAGGACTTCACGCCCGTGTGCACGACCGAGCTCGGCTACATGGCGAAGCTCAAACCCGAGTTCGACAAGCGGAACACCAAAATCATCGGGCTCAGCGTCGATCCCGTCGACAAGCACGCCAAGTGGTCGGAGGACATCAAGGAGACTCAGGGGCACGCGCCGAACTATCCGATGATTGGAGACACCGACCTGAAAATCTCGAAGCTCTACGGAATGCTCCCGGCGGAACTGGCGGGCAGCTGGACGGCCGAACCGCGGCGGAAAACCAGACCGTGCGCAACGTCTTCGTCATCGGCCCCGACAAGAAGATCAAACTGCTCATTGTCTATCCGATGACGACGGGCCGCAATTTCGACGAGGTCCTGCGCGTGATCGACTCGCTGCAGCTGACCGCGAATTACAAGGTCGCCACGCCGGTGAATTGGAAGCAGGGCGACGATGTGATCATTGCGGGCTCGGTGTCCGACGAAGAGGCCAAGAAGACGTACCGCAGGGGTGGACCTCGCCCAAGCCGTATATCCGAATCGTTCCCCAACCCGGAGCCTGATCGGCGGGGAAGGGACCGGAGGCCGTCCGAAGCCACGATGATCCTGAAGCAGTTCTACCTGGCGTGTCTGGCGCACGCCTCGTATCTCGTCGGCGACACCGCGACGCATACAGCCGCCGTCGTCGATCCGCAGCGCGACGTCGAGCAATACCTGACCTTTGCACGGGAGCATGACCTCCGGATCGCGCACGTCTTCCTCACGCACTTCCACGCCGATTTCATCGCCGGCCACCTCGAGCTGCGCGAGCGGACCGGTGCCACCAACCTGGGGGCAGCGGCGAAGGCAAGTGCCGGTTCACGCCTCTGCAACGGCGATGCCGTCGAATTCGGCCGGATCCGGCTGTCGGCGCTCGAAACGCCGGGTCACACGGTCGAGTCGATTTGCATCCTGGTCTACGACCTCGATACGAGCGCGACCAATCCGCAGGCGGTTCTGACCGGCGATACGTTGTTCGTCGGCGACGTCGGACGCCGGACTTGCGGGTCGCGCTCGGCGGGTCGCCGCCGAACGGGCGGCATGCTATATGACTCGCTGCGAACGAGACTCTTGCCGTTGCCGGACGCCAGCCTCGTCTACCCGGCCCACGGCGCCGGCTCGCTCTGCGGCAAGTCGCTGGGCAAGGAGACCTTCTCGACGATGGGGAGCAGCGGCGCTCCAATTACGCGTTGCAGCCGATGAGCAAGGCGGCCTTCGTCGAGCTCGTCACCACGATCAACCCGAGGCGCCACCCTACTTCACCTACGACGCAGTGCTGAACAGCCAGGAGCACCCGACGCTCGACGAAACGCTCGCGCGTGAGGTGCGTCCCTCAGCCTCGATCGCGTGCTGGAACTGCAGTCGGGTGGCGCGCAGATTCTGGACGTGCGGGAGCCAACGGAATTTGCGGCTGCGCACCTCGCCGGGAGCATCAACATCGGTCTCGGTGGGCAGTACACCATACGGGCCGGAACGGTGTTGAGTCGCGGAAAGCCAATCGTCATCATCGCGGACCCGGGCGGGAGAGCGAAGCGGCGATGCGGCTGGGACGGATCGGCTTCGACCAGGTGGTCGGCTATCTTCAGGAGGGTCTCCGAAGAATTCAAACGCGCCCGGAGTTGACGGCATCGACCGAGCGCATCAGCACGCAGGTTGCGCCGAACGGATGGCCGGACGTCGCGATACCTCGCCCCTCACGCTCGACGTGCGCGCCCCAGGCGAGCGGGAGCAGAAACGGATCGGCGGCAGCGTCAGCATGCCGCTCAATCATCTCGGCGAAAGGCTGTCGGAACTGCCGGCGGATCGCCCGATCCTCGTGGCACTGCGCGGGCGGTTACCGCTCGGCGATCGCCGCAAGCCTGCTCGAGCGTCACGGGTTCCGTCAGGTGAGCGAGATTGCGGGTGGCATCGCGGCGTGGGAAGCGGCGAAGCTGCCGATGGAAACAGGCGCCGCTGCGTGACGTCTGTGACGGAGCCCTTATACGCCCTCGGGTCCCAGCTGCTCTTAGCTGTCAGTAGTTGAGAGCTAATCCCTGATCACGACGCGGCGAATCCCTTTGCCGTGAACGTCATCGACGTCCCGTCCAACCGGGTGAGAATTGCCCGCATCTGTGGATAGGCCGCGAGCAGCGTCGGCGCGAGAGCCTCGCCGGCGACGCAGATGGCGGTTGCGAGCCCGTCCGCTGCCGTCGCCCTCGGACCAATCACCGCCACGTCCACAAGGCTGTTGGCGCTCGCGCCGGTCCGCGGATCAAAAATATGGTGAAAGCGCCCGCTCGCCTCGAATGTCGTGCCATACCCGCCAGACACGGCGAGGGCCATGTCCTCGAGGTCGACCATGCGGTCGATGCTGCCGACGTCCCTGCCGTCGCGGATGCCAATGCGCCAGGGACGCCCATCCGGGTGGCGGCCGATGGTGCGGTATTCGCCCAAATCGACCACGGCGCTCTCAAAGCCTTCATTGCGCAGCATGTCGGCTATGGCGTCCGTGATGTAGCCCTGGGCAATGCTGTTCAGCGTAATGGCCATGCCGGCGCGCGCGAACCCGATGGCAGCCGCGCCGCTGTCGATCTCGGCGGAAATCCACCACGGTGTGTGCGACGTCGCGCGCGCGGGCCGCGATGTCCGGCTGGATGTCGGTCTGCGACCAGAAATGTGCCTCGTACAGTCGCCACAAGGGCTGTACCGAAATGTCGAACGCGCCGCCGCTCAGCTCACCGAGGCGTTGGCTTTCCTCGACCAGTGTGCGCAGCTCGCGGCGACGGCTTGATCAGCTTGCCGGCTTCATTGAGGCGCGAGATTTCGCTGTCCGGCCGATAGAGGCTGAAGATCCGCTCGAAGCGCTCGATCTCATGGCGCACCCGCAGGATCGTCCGTTGCGCGAATGCGGCGTCGGGGTGCCACAACGTGAGCTCCGACAGTGCGCCAAGCACGTCGCCGTGCCAGCTGTGCAACTGAGCTTTCGGCGCGGTCGCGCGCACCGCCGCGATCATCAGCGGCAGGCCGGCAACCGCCGCCATGACGCGCAAGACACGGCGGCGCGTCGGACGTCCTTCCGCGCGAGAACCATCGGGCGTGCCTGCTGGAGCGGCGAGTTTCTCTTCAGGCATTGTTCACCCTGACGCCGATAGGCTTGGCCTCGCCGCCAGCAGCTTGGCGGCCCGCACCAGCGGCGGACATCGCTTCTCGTCGTAATACTCGACCTGGCAATCGAGGCACTGAAAGCACTCCGACGTGACGATCTTGCCCGACGGCTCGATCGCCCGCACGGGACACCCGCGTTCGCACAAGTGGCAGGGACTGCCGCATTCGGGACGACGTTTGAGCCGATTGAGAAGGTGCAGCCGATCGAGGAATGCGAGCACGCCACCCAGTGGACACAGGAAGCGGCAATAGGCCCGCTCCGAGAACAGCCCGATGGCCAGCAAGTGCACCGGCATAGAACACATAAGGCCAGGCGCGCGTGAATTTCGTGGTGATCGCCGTCTTGAACGGCTCGATCTCCAGCGTGGCCCCCGCTGGGTCGATCTGCGTCATCACCAACGCCAGCACCACCGCGGCTGCGATGTACTTGCCCATCCACAAGCGCTTCTCCAGCGCGACCGGCGGGTTCCATTGCGGCACGCGCAGCGCGCGGGAGAGCTGGCCGAGCAGCTCCTGCAGCGCCCCGAACGGGCACAGCCAGCCGCAGAACACGCCGCGCCCAATCAACACCACCGAGACGAGCGTGTAGCCGGCGATGATGACCATCAGCGGCTCGGCAAGGTAGAAACCGACATCGACGCGATTGAACGGCGCCCTGACATAGTTGATGACATTGACGATCGAGAGCTGCACGCCGGCGGTCCAGCCGAGCCAGACCAGAACAACCAGCAGAAATCCAGTGCGCACGAACCGGTGGGCAACGCGAGCGCGCGCCAGCGTCGCCTGGAAGACGAAGATCAGCGTGAGCACCGACAGGAGCACGGCGAGAATCGCGATGTTGACCCGCGCGTCGCTCCAGGCTTCGACCCAGCGGGGACGGGCGGCAGCAGTTCCGGCTCCGGCTCCAGCTCCGGCTGCTGCGGCTGTGGCTGCGGCGGCGGCTGCGGCTGCGGCTGTGGCTGCGGCATGAGGACAGGCGGGGACCGGGACCTGGAGGACATAGGCGTCCGGGACCTTGTAGTCGAGCCCGAACGCGACCGTCAGCCGGTGGCGTGCCGGCGCTGTTGATCAGGATTTCCAGTCGCCACGGCTTCAGCGGGTCGAAGCCGGACATTGGCCGGCAGCGCGAACAGCCCGGTAACCTGCTGCCCCTCGATGGGCGTGGCATAGGAATAGTCGTTCTGCACGAAGCCAAACGTCTTCCCGTCTTGAATCACGCGCAGGCGATCGAAGCGGTTGCCCTCGGACTCGCGAAAGTATTTCGTGCCGAGAAAATCGTACGGACCGTTGGAGGCGACGAAGATCGCGTGGGCGCCGCGCGGCAGCTGGCGCTTGTAGTCCTCGAATTTCAGCAGGCCGAGCAGATTGCCGCCGATGGCGGGCGGCGTGACCAGCGCCGTCATGAATTCGATATAGAGATCGTCGCCCGCGCCGAGCGGCCAATCGAGCCTGGCGCCGGCCGCGCCCGCATTGGCGAGGGCCGTCGCAACCTCGCCCGAGGTCACCCGCCGCTGCACCACGGCGCCTTCGGCGAGAGGTCGTCCCAGGACTTGATGCTGAAGCTCTCGAGATCGAGGGTCGGCACGGTCACAAGGGTCACAGCGGTCACGGGGTCGCAGCGGTCACGCGGGCTACAGCGGTCACAGGGGGCGCAGCGGTCCGCGCGGCGCGCGCGCGCAGCACCAGCCCCGCGGTGGTGAGGACGGCGGCGCGCATGGCGCGCGCGCTGATGGTGGCGCCGTCGACGTAGTCCGGCGGCAGCGCGTTGGTGCCGCCGCGCAGCGGCCTGCCGGCCTCGCGCGCAAGCAACGTATCGAGCTGGCGCTGGCGCACGGGTCGTGAACGATCATGGACTCCTGGTGGAACACCACCTTGGCCCCCGTGATGCGGCCGTTGAGATCGACGCCGGCGATCACGTCGAACGGTGTCGTCGAATAACCGGGCGCCGCGATGATATCGAGCGTCGAGAACACATAGGCGACGACCTGGTCGCCCTTGAAGACCGCGATCGCAGGCGGCGCGCCTTCCTCCAGCCCGAGCCGTTCGGCCCCGGGATAGACCACCGCCATGACCTCGGGCGTCAGCCGTTCGCGAGCTTGCCCTTTTCGGCAAAGGCAGGCGAGGCGAAGACGAGCGCAATCAGGGCGATGCAGACGCTGCGCACCCGTGCGAATGAATCGTGGACGCGCCTCGCATGGAGCGCAGCCAGGGGGTTCAGCATCCGAATGCAGGCTGAGAATAGCGGGCGTATTAGCGAGCATACAGGCGTCATTTGCCACCAGAAATGCGAAAATTGTAAGGAGGGAGTTGTTGGTGTAACCTGTCCGGTTATGTAACCCGTTTGCGCGTGGGAGGGACCGACAAATGATTCGAATCCGGGGACTGATTCAGCAAGCAGCGTACTTGCAGCCGCGGTGTTCTTCGCGGTAACACTGTCGTCGCAGCACTGTCGGCACAAAGTCCCCTCGAGGCCGCGACCGCTCATCGCGCGACGGTCAACAAATATTGCATCGGCTGTCATGGCGGGTCTACGGCAGTTGCTGGGCTGCAGCTGGACAAGCTGGACGCCGCCAATTGCGAGACCAACGGCGCAACGTGGGAGAAGCTGGCGCGCAAGCTGCGCAACCGCGAGATGCCGCCTGCCGGGATGCCGAGGCCCGATGAGGCCACCTACGACGCGCTCGTCAGGTACATCGAGACCGGGCGCGATCGCCTGGCAGAGACCAAGCCCAATCCCGGACGACCCACGCTCCATCGGCTCAACCGAACGGAATACAGGAATGCCGTTCGTGATTTGCTGGCGCTGGAGATCGATGTCGCTGAGCGGTTGCCGGTCGACGAAATCGGCCACGGCTTCGACAACATCGCAGATGTGTTGCAGGTATCGCCCGTCTTGATCGAACGGTACATGTCGGTAGCACGGAGGATCAGTCGGACCGCGGTGGGCGATACCACCATCCCCGTGGCCTATAGGACATATAACGTTTCATCACGGCCTGATTCAGATCGATCGTGTGAGCGAAGGCGCGCCGGTCGGCTCGCGTGGCGGCTTCGATCGTGCGCCACTTGTTCCCGGTATCGGCGAATACGAGATTTCCGTCACGTTGCAACGGAAGGAGAGACGACGAATATCTGGGCTTCGAGCGGGATCGCAGGCTCGATCTCAGACTCGATGATCAAAGGCTCAAGCTATTCACCGTTCGTCCAGCCCCAAGAAGATCGTGCTCGGCGGTGGCACGCCTCCCGATGCGAATCTGAAAGTCCGCATGCAGATGGAGGCGGGCAGCCCGAGAGCTCGCCGCGACATTTCTGAAGGATACGCTGATCCAGGAAGGCATCATCGAACGGGTCCGTAGCGACGAGGTGCAGAATTTATTTCGAAGGCGTCGGCAGCATTACCGTTGCAGGTCCGTTCAACGTGCAGGGGCCGGGCGAGACCATCAGCCGCGAGAGGATTTTCATCTGTCATCAGGCCACGACCGCCGAAGAAAAGGCGTGCGCGAGAAAAATCCTGTCCAACCTCGCTCGCCGTGCCTATCGGCGGCCGGTCGTAGGCCGATGATATGCCGGCGTTGCTCGCGCTCTACGAAACGGGCGCGCAGGACGGCGGCTTCGAGTCGGCATCAGGCTGGCGTTGCAGAAGATTCTCGTGTCGCCCGCCTTCCTCTTCCGCGCGGAAGTCGATCCGCCCCGCGCGG
>CAWFFB010000020.1:0-125953 GCA_963814975.1 uncultured Acidobacteriota bacterium
TTGTTGAAATTTGAGAGCGGCGGCTCCTCACTGGTCGTGCTATACGACCGGTGACTAAGCCAGGGCGAAAGCCCGCCAACAAGGAGCCGCCATGAAACGAGAGTCTCGCACAGTCGATGGGTCGCACCAAGTCGAGTCCCCCACACAGCGCCACCTGCCCCTCGTCAATCTCCTCATCGATACCCGAGCCGAGCTGATGGAACTGGCCGTCGCGTCGGGCCTGAAGGTCCTCGCCACGATGCTCGAAGCGGATCGGACGGCCCTATGCGGCCCGCGGTACCAGCATCAGGCCGAGCGTGCGGCGTCGCGCGCGGGGAGGGTCTCTGGTGAGGTCGTCTTGGGCGGACGCAAGGTGCAGATTCGCCGGCCCCGCGTCCGGGCGGATGGCCACGAGGTTGCGCTGCCGACGTTCGAGGCGTTCGCCGACGCCGACCCGCTGAATCGTCGCGTCGTCGAGCAGATGCTCCTCGGGGTCGCCACGCGGCAGTACGGCCGGAGCCTGGAACCGACGGGCCCGGAGGTCCACACGCGGGGTACGAGCAAGAGCGCCGTCAGTCGTCGGTTCGTCGCGAAGACCGCGACCCAACTCGCGGCCTGGCGATAGACGGCCCTGGATGCGCTCGAACTGGTGGCGCTGCTCATCGACGGCGTCCATATCGGCGAGCACTGCATCGTCGTCGCCCTTGGCATTGATCACGCGGCATCAAACGCGCGCTCGGCCTCTGGGACGGCTCCACGGAAAATGCGGCCGTATATCAAAGCCTCTTGGCCGATCTGCAAAGCCGTGGCCTGTGCACTGACCGCAGTCTCTTGGTCATCCTCGATGGCTCAAAGGCGCTCCACAAAGCCGTGACGCAGACCTGGGGCTCCGCGGCCCTGATTCACCGGTGTCATGTCCACAAGCTGCGGATTTCTGGAGCATCTTCCTGAGGGGCAGCGCCCTCGGTGCGTGCGATCGTGGCTCGTGCCTACAAGGCAGAGGTCGCGACGGCGCAGCGCCTGCCTCCAGGATCTGGCGCGGCGCCTCGAGGACCGCTACCCGAGCGCAGCCGCGAGCGTCCGCGAAGGGCTCGAGGAAACGCTGACCATCCTCACGCTCGGTCTCTCGGATCGTCTGCGGCAGTCGCTCGCGACGACCAACGCGATCGAAAGCCTCATCAGCCGCACGAGGCATGTGAAGCGAAACGTCAAGCGGTGGCGTGGTGGACACATGGTGCTACGGTGGACCGCCGCGGCCATCCTCGAAGCGGTCAAAGGCTTTCGCCGAATTGAAGGGTCACAAAGACATGCCGAAGCTCGTCGCCGCTCTTCGCGCTCGCGATCAGCAGCTTGGCATCGCCGTGTCAGTGGAGCACGTCGCGTCGAATGTCACCCGAGCCGCCGCTGAATTTCAACAGCCGCCGGGGCAACCCCCCTTTCAAGGTCAGGAACGGAGGCATGATCACGCTCGAACGGGAAACGCCGCGCAATAAGCGTCTGTACAATGTGGACGCCGAGCAACGCCTGCTCAATGCCGCAAAACCCCACTTGCATGGGTGATCAGTGGCTATCTGGACGCGGCGTGTCGGCCAGGGGAAATTCTGTCCCTGCAATGGCAGGACGTAAGCCTTCAGCGGCGCGAATTGACGATTAGGGCTGAGAATGAGAAGACGCGCCGGCAGCGCATTATCCCGATTTCGATTCGTCTGCTTGCAACCTTGGAGATGCAGCGGCTAGACCCCGCTGGACGCGAATACCCACTGGACGCCTACGTGTTCGGTGATGCACTCGGTCGTCGTGTAAAATCTGTTTACGGAGCCTCGATCAGCGTTCGCAACAAGGCCGGCTTAGGCGATTTCCATTTAGCGATCTGCGCCATGAGGCAGGATCACGATTTGACGAAGCCGGCTGTCCTATCGTTTACGTGAGCACGATACTCGGTCATTCCAACATCAGCACGACGAGCCGGTACCTCAACATCAACCGGCGTGGACTGCATTTGGCGATGCAGCAGTTTGAAAATGCCCGCGCAAAATGGAATCCAGCAGGGGAGCGCCCCAGCCAGAAATTCAGGAGGTCGAAACCGTTGCACATTCGTTGCACACGGCCGACGAGACCCCACTAGCCGTTGTGCAGAGTCCCGCCAGCTTGTCCTGCCCGAAAGTGACTGTCCAATAGTGATTTACGTGCTGGTGCGGAAGGGGGGATTCGAACCCCCACTGGATTGCTCCAACTAGCTCCTGAGGCTAGCGCGTCTGCCGTTCCGCCACTTCCGCAAGTGGAGTATCTTGATGCCTAAAACTTGACAACAGTTGACAACAAGTCGGAGCTTCCCGCAAACCGACGTTCGAGTATATGGCAAGCGACGCCGGCCGCCAACAGACCACCGAACCCCTCCAGAAACTCTACGACGGCAAGCTCAGACTGGAGCGCCGCAACGGCGGGTCGAAGATCTACGCTCGCACGTTGTGATCCGCAAATATTCAGTCCGGCCCTAAATGCGGCGAGAATTGCTACGGCCCCCGGTGCGAGGAACCTGCCGCCGGTTGTCGCGTGCTTCCGCACGCGGAAACCATCCGTAGCCATCAATCGATAGCGAACCACTGGCTGCCTGAGCGGACGCCCTGCGGTTCGTCTCGCCCGTTGATAGCTTTCGGCGTTCGTCGGGTAATATCGGGCAAGGTCCCACGGCAACGCTGGGATCTACGGCATCCCTGGCAATGAAGGCTCTGTAAGTTCCAGATTCTACAGGGGCTGACAGGGTTCGAATCCCACCCTCTCAGAAACTCTATAAACAATCTAAAATAAATGACTTAGTGTGAACTCTTGAGTGGCACGTGGGTGGGCTGAGCATCCACGCGGCCCCGGACTAAGCGTGGCCGCGACTCGCCACTGTGCCGTCGACCAAGCCCGCGGACACGAGGGACGGTTCCGCCCCGCAACCGCTCGTCGCTAACAATATTTGGGCTGTCCGCACGTCTAAGGGGTAGGAGTCATCCCTGGCTAGCTACCTCGACGTTCTCGAACAAGATCGGCACATTCGACGCCGGGTGGGCGACATCTCGGATGCGGAGGACATCCTGCAGGACGTGCTCTTCGAATTGGTCGAGACGACCCGGGTGATGCGCCCGATTGAGCAGATCGGCGCGTGGCTGGTCCGCGTCGCCCGGAACCGTATCGTCGACCGATTTCGCGCGCAACGGCACGACCGCTCGACGAGTGAACCGGTGGGTCAGTACCACGAGGAGCCGGTGCTCCTCGAGGATTTGCTACCGGCGCGTGACACCGGCCCCGAGGCGGCGTACGCGCGGGGGGTGTTGCTGGACGAGCTCGAGGCGGCCCTGGACGAGTTGCCGACCGAGCAGCGGTTCGTGTTTGTCGCGCACGAGCTCGAGGGACGGAGTTTCAAGGACCTGGCCGCAGAGACGGGGCTTAGCGTGAACACCCTGCTCGCGCGCAAGCACTATGCAGTCCGGCGACTCCGTCGTCGGCTTCAGGCGATTCACGCGATGTTTCAGGACAGAGGAGGAGGACGACGATGAAGCGGTACTGGATCGCACGGGGAATAAAGTTCGTCGTGTTCGCGGCGCTGGCAGTGACGGTGGCGAGCACCTTGGTGATGACGCTCTGGAACTGGGTGATGCCGGCCACGTTCGGCTTGCCGGTGCTCACGTTGGGGCGGGCGTTCGCGCTTCTCGTTTTGAGCCGCCTCTTGCTCAGCGGGTTCTCTGGCGGCATGGGACGACGCATGCACTGGCGACATCGCATGCGGGAGCGCTGGGAGCAGATGTCGCCCGAGGAGCGTGAGCGGTTCATGGTAGGGATGCAGCGGGGCTGCGGCCGGTTCGCTTCGCGGACGACCGAGCCCGTGGCCTGACGCACGCGAGCGTTCGCGGGAGGGCCGGACATGGTCGGACCGATCACCTTGTTGCAACCGGTGTCCGCGGAAGCGGCTCGACCCGCGGTCGCGAGCTCGCCGTCCCCGATCGGACGCGTCAAAGATTCCGTCCTGCAAGTAATTTAAACGCGCTGTTTCTGCGGTGCGCGGCTCATGCACGCGCCGGGGTGCGTCGCGGGGTGCAGTGGCCTTGCTAGGTTCCGTGTAATAGGGTAGCGCGAGCGCTGAACCTCGAGGGAAGCCATGCGCTGACCTCATCAACTCAGTGCCGTCAGCACCTGTGCTAGTTCCGAGCGTGTTGCCGTGTTGGTCCCGAGCACCCTACAGCGTTAGTCCCAGCACCTTACAGTGGGAGCGCCTAGTTCTAGCGCTCGAAACTCGACGGTCCCCAGTTGCTTGTCGGCGCAATGTTCGTATTGACGGTGCCGCTGGTGGCCGGTGCCACCGCGTTCGGGTCGGCGAGGTCGAACGCCGCCAGTGTCGGACCTGCTTCTCCGCGCGGCAGCAGGCTCGGTCCCGATCGCAGGAAGACCTTCTCGGGCGCCGTGCCGTTCCGGAAGAGCACGCCGATGAAGCAGTTGCTGATCTCATCCCAGTTCTGCGGTCCCCACGCGACCTTCTTGGTCGGATCAGGGTTGTTGCGATTGGCCGTGGAGTTGTCGAAGTGGCTGATCAGCCGCAGCTTCGTTCCCTTCGGTAGGGCGATCGGATCTTTGTACTGATACCCAACCTGCCACTCGAAGTTCCAATCGCCTTTCAGCACCGTCGTGCTCTCGCTGTTCGGGTAGACCATGCGCAGCTCGAAATCCTTCCCGCGTAGATGGATGTGCGGCTGCGCGTACACGAGCTTGGCGTCTTCTCCAAACGTGATCTCGCTGACGACCTCCGCCTTGCCGTCACCCGGCGGAATCGCCAGATTGACAGCCGCCGGCCCAGCGTGGAGAAAGTACCGTGTGGCGGGCGGCTGCTTGGCCAGCACGAGGCCCAGCTTCGATACGTCCGACGTCGGCTTGCCCGACGTGGTGTAGTGCAGCTCGTACACGAGATCCGAGCCCTTGGGAATGAACTTCGCGGCGCCCTCCATATCGAAGTACTGCGCGCCGTGGCCTGGGTTGAACTTGCCGAGGATGTCGTTGCCTTCTTCAATCGCGATGCGGCCCATCAGATCGCGATGGCGCTCCGTCTCGTACGCTTCGCCGGGAACCGCGTTGACCATCCACTTCGATCCGGGAGGCCGCACCCAAACCTTGCCGTGGTGCAGCTGTGATCCGCAATTATTCGGTCCGAGCCTGAATTCACGCGATTTCGGTGTGGAGGGAAGATTCCAAGGCATTGCCACCGTGTGGCAGGCTTTCGCATGCGGAAACACTCGTCCTCGTCGAGCATGTCGTGGACCACCGTCCGCTTGTTGGTCGACACTCTCAGGCTCGTGTCGCTCGGCTTTCAATCGCGGTCGCAGCTGGCGGTCGAGAATCTCTTTCTCCGGAAGCAGCTGGCGCTCTATGCAGAGCGCCGAGTCAAAGCCCGCCGTGCCGATGATGCGACGCGGATCGTCCTCGTCGTGCTCGCACGGCTGATCGAGTGGAGAGCCGCGCTCACGATCGTGCAACCGGACACCCTGATCCGTTGGCACCGCAAAGGGTTCCGCCTCTTCTGGCGGTGGAAATCCAAAGCACCTGGCCGGCCATCAGTACCAGCGGATCTCCAGCAGTTGATAGCCGCCATGGCTCGCGCCAATGCGACGTGGGGCGAGGAGCGGATCGCGGCGGAACTGCAGCTGAAGCTCAGTCTGCGAATATCGCCGCGTACAGTCAGGCGCTACATGTCACGAGGAGGCCGACCTCGGGATCGTCGGCCGTCCCAACAGTGGTGCACCTTTGTGCGCAATCACGCGAGTGCCATGCTCGCTTGCGACTTCTTCGTAACCATGACGGCGAGCTTTCGCACGTTGTATGTGTTCGTCGTCCTGGAGGTCGGCACACGCCGGATCGTACATTGGAACGTGACGGAGCACCCCACGGCCGACTGGACCGTCCAGCAATGCCGCGCGGGTGTTCCCGGTGATCAACCGCAACGTTTCCTCATTCATGACCGCGACAGCATTTATGCCGCCGCCGTCGACAGGGCTGTTGCCGCAATGGGCCTGACGGTGTTGAAGACTCCGGTGCGCTGCCCGCAAGCGAATGCGTATTGCGAGCGGCTGATCGGCACGATCCGTCGAGAGTGTTTAGATTGGCTGATTGTTCTGAATGAACGGCGTCTCCGTTCAATTCTCACGGGGTGGGTTACGCACTACAACCGAGGTCGCCCACATACCAGCCTTGGTCCCGGCATTCCTGGCACGACGCCTGATGAGGCCCGGCAGCCGTCGAATGGCCATCGAATTCCCGACGGCCATCGCGTCGTCGCGGTTCCGATCCTGGCGGGGTTGCACCACGAATACGGGCTGGAGTCATTAGCGGCTTGAGCGTGGGAAGAAAATCGGGCGACCCAACATTATTGCGGACGACAGGTCGTCTGATCCGCTTTCGGTCGGGTTTGTTCTCACGTTGAGGAAGACCACTGCTTTCCCTTGAGCGGGTCGATTTCTGTCTGCATCGCGGGCATCCGCTTGCACTCGACATCGAGCGTGTGCCGAATCGATTCGAATCGTTCCGCCCGGTCGTCGGTCCTGTCGATGGGGCCGCTGGATGCGCGCCTGCCCTTTGAGCTTTCGCCTCATGTTGCGGATGGCTTATCGCACTTTAGTTTATGCCTGGCGGGCGTTGGACTCCGAACACCCGGCGAGTCCGCTTGCTATCGGTAAGTGATAGAGTGCTCGCCATGACCCTGACCTTGACCAAGCCCTTTGGGGAGATTCACTGCCCCCATTGCCATCGGTGGTTTCGCTCGCCGATTCATTTTGGCAATCCTCGGGCGTTCCTTTCATCATCCCTGATCGGAACTGTGATCGCTTGCTCGCGTTGTGGACAGCGAACGGACTGCGCCAGAGACAATGTGCGCTGGCGAACGTCGGAGATCCTGTCAGCAACGCAAGTGAAGCTGACAGTGCAATCGGGGACCAACCGCCGCGCGTTAGCGAAGTAAGGCACGCACCCAATGCTTTGATTCTTGTTCGTGCCTTCGATTGTCTGTCCCGTAGTGTCGCTCCGATGACGTGGAGATCGTGGCCGACATTCCTGCGATTCGGGCGGCTTCATGCTCGCGTGCCAGCAGTACCATGACACGGCGGGTTGGAACGTCACGGTCCGGGCACACGACAGTCTCCCAGTAACCGGACTGTAGCACCGAACCTTTTGCCGCAGGGCACTTCGACATGAGCGAGCCTCTGCTCTCCATCGTGAACGCCTCGAGGTTTGCTTTTCAGCTTGCCAGCAGATTGAACATCTGAGAACGACCATTATCGGACGTTGACAAGGGCCAAGTGAGGCGCGGTTTCGCGAGCGTGGGCCCGAGTGTTGCGTGCGGTTCGAGACGGGCGCTCATGGAAAGGCAGGGCGTGATGGCGGTTGATCCCCAAGAGATACGGGAGAACTTCTATACGGCGCCGTGCGCGGTCTGTCACGCCACCGTCGGGGCCACGGGCGTGTCAAGATTCGCGGCGAACGTCTCCGGCTCGTGGTGTGGTCCGTTCGATACCACGCATCGACCGGCCGCCCGGGGAGACGGAGACGATCGAGACGATCGGCGCGTGTCTCGATCGCACGATCAACTTCATGGCCTCGCCCGAGGGAATCACGATCGATGGGGAATTCGTGCGACCGGCTGTCCAACAAGCGATCGAGGACTATCAGCGGAAAAAGCGGAAAGAGAAAGGCTGGGGGATGATGGCTGACGATCCGACGAAGGTTGTAGCGCTCCACGGCGTCGGGTTGCTCAGTGGAACGCTACCAGATGGTCGCGCGTGCCTGCACTACGGCGGCGTCTTCCGTTTTAAGGGGCCCGCGGAGAATCCCGAGGTGGCAAAGGCATTCGTTGAAGGGGCCATGGCGGGCGTGGAAGCGCTTCGGAACCGTGGCGATTGCGAGCCGGCCGGGCCGCTGGAAATGATGGGCTGTTGGGACTCCGAAACCCACGAAGTAATCCACATGTGGCGTATGGCCTGCGTGGAAATCGTGACGCACTGAAAGGGTGAACGACAAGGGGCCAAGTGCCCCAGTGCGGCGGCGTCTACTGCCCCCTAGGAGCTTCGTAATCGGCACGATGAACGACCATCACTTCACATCAGGGGGAGCTTATCAGGCCAACCATCGGGCAAAATCTCGGGCGATCCCTTCTGCGTCCATCGGTCGTCAATGAGTGTCTGCTCCAGTGTCTTGAGCCATTGTTGGAACGCCTCCGCTCGCTGGAACCGATGTGTCTCTTGTCGGCCATCGGGACGAACGAGAACGGCCACGTATTCGGCGGAAGCATTGTCGTATCGCGTTTCAAGACGTAGCTGCAACTGTTCGCGTTCATAGAACCAGAGCATAAGAGCCGCCTCAACGGAGCGTAGGTAGGGAGTCTTACGGGGCTCACATTCAGTGCGCGCGGTGAAGTTCGGCGTGCGAGGTTTCTTGACAACACACTTGACAACCTGACAACATCAGCCCTCATTAATTGGGGCCAACCTGCTTGTTATCAGTTGTTTATTGGGACCGTGAGGAAGTTTTCCAAATACCTCCTGAGGCTAGCGCGTCTGCCGTTCCGCCACTTCCGCAAGTGGAGTTGATGATGTACGAAAGTTGACGACACTTGACAACCAATCACCGCTTCCCGCCAACTGACGTTCGAGTATAGGGCAAGCCAAGCCCGCCGCCAACCGACTACCGATAACCCGCCAGAAACTCTACGACGGCAAGCTCAGACTGGAACGCCGAAACGGCGGCTCGAAGATCCACGCCCGGGCGTACCCCCCGGGCAAGAGCATCCTCCGCAGGACCGGCGGGAAGCGATGCGGCAACTTGTTTCTGACAGCGTTACGACGGCCCTATCGGCGGAGTTTCGCTACGACGGTTCGTGATCGGCGAGTTAGGAGCTTGCTGAAAAACTGACGATCTATGCGATGTACCAGGCCGGACCGGCAGCGGCCCCGATGTGACCGGTTCGATGAAGGACCGATCGTGCCAAGTGCACCTCGGTCGCGCCCCGTGCATGACGTGTCGCCGTCACGGCGTGGCCGCCATCAGCTTGGGCAATCGAAGGAGATTGAAGGCCGCGCTCGCGAAGACGAAGAGCCAATCGACTTTCGGCAACCCCCGGAGTTTCACTTTGCGAATCCACGCGACGGTCTTCAGCCAGCCAAACGCCGGCTCGATTCGTGGCCGGCACGATTGGCTCCTGGCATACCCCACGTGACGCGTGGTGCGGGCGTCAATCGCGCTCCCACCGCGGCGCTTTACGTTCTGGGTGACGTGGGGCGTGACACCCAGCTCGCGGCTGACCTCGACAAAGTCGTGCGTGTCGTAATTCTTGTCGGCGCCGATCGTGCGGCGGCGCCACGGCGTCGCCTGCCCCTGATCGTGCAGCATCAGCATGGCGGCGTCTCGCTCGGCGGATCCATCGGCGTGCGTCGCCATCGCATCCACGATGAGGCCGTGCCGATGTTCGATCAGCAGGTGGCCCAGGTCCGCCAAGCGCGCCTCGGCTTGGTTCGATGTGCGATACAGCCGCGCATCGGGATCCGTCTTCGACCTGTGCGTGTCGTTCTTCCGAGACTGGCCGTGAAAATTCCGCCGTCGCCGTCAGTATCGTCGTCCTTCCGTTGAAAACGCTTGTGGCTCGCCCACGCTTCGATCAAGGTGCCATCGACGGTGAAGTGTTCATCGGACATCAGGCCCTCGGCTTGATCGAGCACCCGGCGGAAAAAGGTGCGGGCCAGCTCCTGATTCAACAGTCGATCGCGGTTCTTGGTAAACACCGTCGGCGTCCAGACGGGTTCATCCATGTCCATGCCCACGAACCAGCGAAACAAGATGTTGTAGTCGAGTTGCTCCATCAGCAGGCGCTCGCTCCGGATCGAATAGAAGATCTGCAGCAGTTGCGCCCGCAGCAGGCGCTCCGGCGGCACCGACGGGCGGCCGACCGTCGCATACAGCCGGTCGAAGTCTGGCGACATCTCGCGCAGGACCCCATCGACCAGAGCACGAATGGCGCGCAACGGATGGTCGCTCGGCACGCGCTGCTCGGGCGACACATCGCTGAACATCGAGTCGGGCTGGCGGTCGTCTCCACGCATACCGCCGATGGTAGATACGGGATCGGTCCGGCGTCGATCCCTTAAACTGGGTTTTTCAGCAAGCTCTTAGGCGTCCGTGAGCGCCAGGGAGTCTCGTTCCTCCAACGCCTTCCACATGGCGAGACCTACTGGTGCAGTTCAGAGGGGCGAGGCGAGATGCGATCTGATGGCCCGGCCGGAGCACAACAACTCAGCGTCGGAGCCGGCTGCGCGACCGCGCAGCATCCCGTCTTCTTCTCCAAACGCTTCGCGTCCTTCGCGACAGTGGGTAGGTGGCCGACGCAGTGATAGACCGCGTCGAGTAGAGTCCGCGTCAGATCGTCCCGACGTGCGGCAAGCCGGTAGTGAACCCACAGGCCATCCTTCCGCGTCTCGACGAGTCCGGATCGCCTCAGGTAGGCCAAGTGCCGGGACACGAGCGACTGCGGCAGCCGCAGGCTCTCGTGAATGTGGCAGACGCAAATCTCGCCGCTCGCGAGCAATCCGAGGATGCGAATCCGTGTCGGATCAGCGAGCGCCTTTAGGGTTTGCTCGACAGCCTGAAGGTCTCGTTCCATATGTGTGTTGACAAATATATCAGAGTTCGCCTACGGTGTATATATGTGGAGAAGCACATATATCAAGGGAGCGAAGTCATGACCACGTTGCAGGACACAATCAAGGAAAAATACGGCAAGGCCGCGACGGATGCACAGAGTGGGGCCGCATCATGCTGCGGCACGACATGCTGCGGCGACCCGATTACCTCCGATCTTTACAGCGACTCCGAGACAGCGGCGTTGCCGGCTGAAGCTGTGAGCGCGTCGCTTGGCTGCGGCAATCCGACTGCGCTCATCGATCTCAAAGCCGGAGAGACCGTGCTTGACCTGGGATCAGGCGGCGGGATCGACGTGCTTCTGTCAGCGAAGCGCGTTGGTCCCGCCGGCAGGGTCTACGGGCTCGACATGACCGATGAAATGCTGACACTCGCTCGCGAGAATCAGAAAAGGGCCGGTGCGACGAATGTCGAGTTCCTGACAGGCGAGATCGAAGCGATCCCGCTGCCCGATGCGTTCGTTGACGTGATCATCTCGAACTGCGTGATCAACCTCTCGGCCGACAAGGATAGGGTATTGCGCGAAGCGTTTCGCGTCTTGAAACCAGGCGGACGATTCGCCGTTTCGGACGTGGTCGTTCGCGGGGCGGTTCCCGACGCCATTCGCCGCAATGTCGAGCTGTGGATCGGCTGCGTGGCGGGCGCGCTTGAAGAATCCGCCTATCGCGACAAACTCGTCGCCGCCGGTTTTGCGTCAGTCGAGATCGAGCCGTGGCGCGTCTACAACGCAGGTGACATTGGCATCTCGACCGACACCCTACCGAAGGATGCGTTCGCGAGCGCATTCATTCGGGCGACGAAGCCTGCGAAATCGTGCTGTGGTCCGACGTGTTGCACGTCGTAGAGAAAGCGTGAGCCTCGATGAGCCGAAACCAATGGAGTCCGACCAATGACCGAATCACGTCTGAGCGTTCTCTTTCTTTGCACGGGAAATTCGGCCCGGTCGCAAATGGCGGAGGCCATCCTTCGCCAACTGTCTCACCGTCACGTTGACGTTGAGAGCGCAGGCACGGCACCACAACCCGACATTCACCCGATGGCGCGTCGGGCTCTCAAGACGCTGCTGGACCTCGATATGGCCGGTCAGCATCCCAAATCTGTCGACCGTTTGTTGCATCGCGACTTTGATTACGTGATTACCGTATGCGACCGGGCTGCTGAGACCTGTCCGGTGTTCCCCGGCGATCCTGAGCGTATTCACTGGAGCCTGGAGGATCCGGCGGCTATTGTCGGGACCGACGAGGAACGACAAAGGGCGTTCGACGACATTGCCAGACAACTCCTCGCACGTATGCGGGTCTGGCTATGTCTGCCGGCTATTCGCACCAGGATCGAACAGGCCGCCCCGCGTTAACCGTTGCGCAAGTGTCGACAGAAGCCGTGACTGCTGTCAGGGAGAACCTGAAAACCCAACGTCGCGTTCTCACGACATCTCGAAGATCAACGACCGAAGTCGTGAAAGCGGCGGCCCGTCGGGATCTGGCGGCCGCGGAGAATGGTCGCCTCCTGCCCTTCTTCGAGAGAAGCCGCGAGTCGCGAAGCGTCGTCGCAATGAGGCGGACACTCGCAGGGCTGGGTACCCTCCCCGAGCTCCCGACTAGCGGCGCGCGGTTAGCGGTTGTTCATGCCCGCGACGCGACGGAAAAGCATCGGAATGCCAACCGGCGATCGTTGCCATAGCCCATCTACTTCCGTCAACACCGTCTTGGTACGATGCGGGGCTCAGCAAGTTCAGGACCATTTGATCAGGATATGGCTCGAATGGGCCAGGGCACCGGTATTGCTGTCTGGACCCCTTGGGCCAAAAAGGGCTCTCAGGTGAAGGGATTGAATAATGGCAGAGTTCAGAAAAGATGATTCCGTTGGCGAAGAGGCCTCGGCTTTCGGGGAGCGCGTGAAGGGCGCCACGAAAGACGCGGTGGGCGCGGTGACAGGGAACAAGTCGCTGGAGCGCGAAGGCGAACGGGAGAACGCCGAGGGCCGCACGCGTCAGGCAGCCAACAAAGTGATGGAGGAGACCGACGGGGTTCCAGGAGCCACGGTTGGACGTCAGTCGTGGGACAGCAAGAGCTACGTCACCGGCCTCTACGACTCCCCCGAATCGGCGGCCCGCGCTTATCGGGGCTTGACGTCGAGGCATGGGTACAAGCCTGAAGATGTGAATGTGCTCATGTCCGATGAAACGCGGAGCCGTCATTTCGGTGACGTGAAACCGGGCACGGAGTTCACCTCGGGCTCGAAGGCCGCCGAGGGCATGGGAAAAGGCGGCGCGATCGGCGGCGGCATCGGGGCGGCGCTGGCGGCGATTCTGGCCGTCGGGACCACGATAGTGGTACCTGGGCTCGGACTGGTCGTCGCCGGGCCGATCGCCGCGGCGCTAGCGGGTGCAGGTGCGGGCGGGGCCACCGGCGGTCTGATTGGCGCCTTGATCGGCGCCGGCATTCCCAAGGATCGCGCCGCTGATTATGAACGGGGAATCAAGCAAGGCGGGATCGTCATTGGAACCCGGCCACGCGACGCTCAGCACGCCGCTGAACTCGAGCGCGAGTTCGGGGAGTACGGCGGCGCCCACGTAAGACGCTAACTACGCTCAGACACGCGCCAGGATTGTCCGGCTACGATCCTGGCGCGCACGGGAGATACACCGCAGCGCGAGACGCGTCCTCCAGTTGGTCGCGCCAAATCGGCCCGGCGCTCTTGGCGGCTCGGCCTCAGCTTCTCCGCCGCCGGTTCCTGTGGAGAACCATCGTGGTCGATTACCGCGGGAGTCCGTAACACGAAGCAAAATTGGCTGTTCCGGTCACGTCCACCGAAGTCCTGGACATACGCGGTCGCGCTGCGTTCACATCAAATCCCCGCTCGATGCCTGCTCCATCAGTCTCGGCTGGTTCGACACAGTCATTGGAGCAGCCGTGCGAACATCCGATTCTGATACTGGACCCACGCCGCGAGCCGTTCAATACGCGCGGCGATGCCCGCTCGATGCAGCCCTATCAGGTTCGTCTGTTCAGTCGGATCAACTGAGAGATCGTAGATCTCGTATTCATTTCGGGTAGCGTTGAGGCCACGCAGGCCGCCACGAGCGCCAATATCAGCGTCCCCGAGGCGGACTCGCGGAGCGCCGCGCGCGCCTCCGCACTCCTGAGAAAGTCCGCGTAGTACAGCCAGGAGTAGTTGAGCGGCTGCCCCAGCATGCGGACCATCTCGATATTCAGGATCCCGAACAGCAGCGACAGCACTGCGAGTGCGAGAAAGGCGCCGTACGTGAACAACCCAGCGCCCTTGACCCGTTGGAGCGTCGCCAACGCGATCAGGCACGTGCCTGCGAGCGCGGCGACGTAGGCGACGTCATAGGTGGCGCTGACGATAAGTTTGGCCAACGCCTTCAGATCGAGGTGGTGCCAGGAGCCGGGATCCCGCCAGCCCAGGATGCCAGCCCAGGATGTACGCGCGCTCGGCCCAAGCAGCGCCGCGCCGAGCAGCACCGCCGCCGCAAGCAGCCGAATGCTCCAGCGCGTGTTTCGATCGTGCCCGTCATCCATGAGGAGGGCTAGCTGTGGGTGCCGGTCGGCAGTTGGATCTCGTCGTTGCCGCGACCGTGTGTGCCGGTCTCGAGGAACTGCACCTTGAGCAGGCTCAGGAACAGGCTTGCCAGGATGGTCTGCGATCCCAGCGTGATCGAAAGCATTGAAGGAATCACGATGCGCATTACATGGAACGGATCGAGGTCGCCAAACAGCGCTCGCTGCCAGATCACGAAGCTGTAGGCTGCTCCCACGCGCCCCAGGATGATCAGGACGATGCCCAGCGCCAGCCCGTGATACACGCGCACTCGGGTCACGAGCCTTTCGAACAGCGGATCGACGGGCATGAAGTGAGCCGAGACGGCAATGATTTTCGTGAAGACGGAAAAGCACACGGCCTGAAATCCCAGCGAGATGGCAGCGGCGCAATACAGCAGCGAGTGAACACTGAAATGAAGGGGCCCGATCGCCGCGTTGGTGCCGAGAATCCAGCCGCCGGCGATGATGCCAGCGAGGATCATCAGGAGCCCGGGGTACAGGAACAGCCAATTGGGGCTGAACAGCATGTAGGTGCGCAGACTCCGCGCGCCGTCCCGCCAGGTTCTCAGGTGCGGCATCCTGGCGCGGCGGTCCAGCGCAGCGTCGTCGGAACTTCGGCGATATTCCAAACGGTGAGGGCAGCCAAGGCGGTCACCGCCAGCGTCGCCGAATAGTAGCGAGCCTGCCAGCCGAACCACACGAACGGCTGGGCGAACGCTGTCGCGACCAACATCGACCACGCGGTATCTTCGCCAGACACCGTGCGTCCCAACTGATACGCGCAGCCCAAGAAAAGAACAGAAAAAAGGATCGAGGGGATCCGCGGTACCACCGTGCGCCGGGTCAGTTCTTGCGCTCCGTGTCGAACCGTGGGCGGGGCGCCGTCGTCCTGGTCGGGGTGGATACCGGCGAGCGCAAATGCGGCCGCGATGCTGTAGAGAGGCAGCCACTCATGGTACATCGGCCATTCCGCGATCCGAATAGCTCGAATCCTTGAATTCGTATTCCTCGCTGGTTGGACTGGTGGTGAGTAAGACATTTTCATAAATGGGCAGTCCCAGGTAGCGATCGGAGGGATACCCCCGTTCGAGGATCGTGAGAGCGTTGATGCTGGATTCGGCCTCATCGACGGATAGCTGGCGGCGATCGACCAGCGACAAACGCGATGCTGGGGCCAGGGCAAGACACGACAGCAGGAGCGCCCGCGGCAGCGCCTTCCCCAGCACGAGACCGCGCAGGTTGAAGCCGAGGTCGAAGTGCTTCAGATTGCCCAGCGTTCGCACACCGGAGTGTCGATACATCGTGTCGGTCACGGCCGTGACATCGGTTGAGTCAGCAACGATTTAGATTTCATTCGAAGAAGGCAATATCGAAGCGGCCGAGCTGCGGGGTAGAGGGGGGGAGGCATGAGCACATCCGGAGGATTGAGCCCCTCCGGAAGCTCCATGGAATCGCCTGACACCACGTCCCGAGGTGCGCGGGGTCTACGGGCCTGAGGTCGGGGACTACGGGGACGCTTTTGAGCGCGGCGACAGACTCCGATCCCTACAGGAGCACGCCTTGACGCGATATTCCTGCCGGGATTTATCCAGCAAGTCGCCCTCTCGAGCGAAGTTGCTGGGTCTGCGCCGGCTCAGCTTCGACGACTGGTCTCCTCTAGCCGGGAAGGCAGCTATACTCGAATTTACGATAGCCTCCGACTTCACGAGGACAGCATATGGCCCGCCGCGGATTCACTATCTTCTTCACGTTCCTTGGCATGGCGCTGGCCATCTCGGTGGCCGGCTTGTTCGCCCTCTATTTTCTCTTCGGACGCGAGCCGGCCGTCCCGGCCAATGCCACGCTGACCTTGAGGGTGGGCGGTGATCTCGGCGAGATCGCCCCGGCCGACATCATCGGTTATGTGAGCGGGGGCGGACGCACGCCGACTGTTCGTTCGCTCATCGACAACCTGCGCAAGGCGAAGGTCGACGAGCGCATCCGCGCGGTGCTGCTCAAGCCGACCGGGTTCACCACCCCGTTCTGGGGCAAGATTCAGGAATTGCGCGACGCGGTCCTCGACTTCAAGCAGTCCGGCAAGCCGATTTACGCGTACCTCGAGTACGGCGGAGAGCGCGACTATTACCTGGCGAGCGCCGCCGACAAAGTGTTCCTGATGCCGTCGACCGAGCTCGAGTTGACGGGCGTCGCCACCTACGCGCTGTTCCTGCGCGGCACGTTCGACAAAGTGGGCGTCGAAGCGGACCTCCGCCACATCGGCGACTACAAGACCGCCTCGAACACGTTCACCGAAAAGGGCTACACCGCAGCACACCGCGAAATGGACCTCTCCCTCAACCGCGACCTGTACGGGCAGATCGTCGGCGGCATTGCCCAGGCGCGCAAGCAGAGCGAGGCCGCCGTGCGAGCGCTGATCGACGAGGGACCGTTTCTGCCGGGGGATGCCCTGCGCGCCGGCCTGATTGACGATGTCGCGTATGAAGATCAGGTGCGGGAGAAGCTGCGTTCGGCGTTGGGGCAGGGCGCGACGGGCCCCGAGATCGATACGTCCGACTACGCGCGCGTCAGTGCGCGGTCCCTCGGCCTCGACCGTGGACCGCGGATTGCGGTGATCTACGCGGCCGGTGCGATTGTCAGCGGACGCGGCGGCTCCGATCCGTTGAACGGCACGTCTGTCGGCGCCGATACGCTGATCCGGTACATTCGGGATGCGCGCGGCGACAGCTCGATTCGCGCGATCGTGCTGCGGATTGACAGCCCCGGCGGCTCCGCCGGGGCGTCCGACGCGATCTGGCGCGAGCTGATGATCGCCAGAAACGAGCGCGCGGACCGACCCATCGTCGCGTCGATGTCGGACCTGGCCGCCTCGGGCGGCTACTACATTGCCATGCCGGCCCACGCGATTGTCGCACAGCCCTCCACGCTCACGGGATCGATCGGCATCTTCGGCGGCAAGTTCGTCACTGGAGGCGTCTACGAAAAGCTCGGCGCGAAAATCGATTCGGTCAGCTCCGGCCGCCGCGCCGAAATGAACTCGCCTGTACGCCGGTACACTCCCGACGAGGCGAAGAAGGTCCAGGAGCAGCTCCAGGCGTTCTACGACCAGTTCATCGAGAAGGTCGCTGAGGCGCGCAACAGCACTCCGGAGAAGATCGATCAGATCGCGCAGGGCCGGGTGTGGACCGGCCGGCAGGCGAAAGACAACGGCCTGGTCGACGCGCTGGGGGGGCTCGACGCTGCCATTGCGGTGGCGAAGGAGCGGGCGAAGATTGCCAAAGACAGCGGGGTCGAGCTCGTGCTGTACCCGCCGCGGCGGTCGCTCTACGAACTACTGTCGGAGGAGCTCGCGGGAGGTGGTGAGCAGGCGGCGCTGAGCGCGTGGGTGGCGGCGAACGTCTCGAGCGCAGAGCTCGAGGCGCTGCGGGCACTTCGCGGGCCGCTGGCGCGGTTCCGTCGCGGGGAGCCGCTCGCGCTCATGCCGTTTACGTTCCTACGCTAAGCAAGAACAGCTACGAAAACACGATCGAAACCGATGAAGGTTTCCGTATCTACCCAACGACTCTCTGAATCACCGACCGGTTCACCTGAATCTTCATCTTCTCCTTCGCCTTCCCCATGTAGGCGCTGAAGAAGCGGTTCTTCCGGTCCGCCAGCAGCTCGTCGCGGAACCGGTCTTTGTTCGAGACCAGCTCGGTTGGCGTCACTTCCTGTTTTTCGAGCACCTTGATGATGACCGTGCCCTGGTCGGTCGTAATTGGATCGCTGACGGCGCCCTGTGCCAGCTTGAAAGCCGCGTCAGTAACCGCGGGCGCCATGCCGAGCTGCGGGATTGGAGAGTCGCGCGTAATCAGCTCGGTCGTCTGGGTTGCGGCGCCGGAGGCCTTGGCGGCCTTCTCGAAGTCCGGTGCGCTTTTCAGCGAAGCCGACAATTGCGCGGCCTTCTGCCGACTGGCTTCCCGCGCCTTCTGCTTGACAAGTTCCTCTCGTACCCGTTCCTTCACCTCGTCCAGCTTCGGGACGTAGGGATCCTGCCTCGCGACGAGCGTCGCGAACACGTAGCCGCGGCCCGTACGCACGGCGCCGGACACCTCGCCCGGTTTCAGCTCGAACGCGCGGCCGGCGACCTCCGGCGACGCGCCAAGACCCAGGATCGGCTCGTCCCGCGCGAAAAAGGCCGTTTCTTGCACCGGCAGACTGTATCTCTGTGCCGCTGAATCGAGGTCGGCCGGCTTGGTGATCTCGGACGCAAGCTTCTCGGCGAGGTCTGCCGCCTGAGTCTGCACACGTTCGGTCGACAACTGGTTGGTCAGCTGCTGACGCACGTCGTCGAGTGATCGGGTCGATCCCGGTTTGCGCTCCACGAGCTTGATGATGTGAAACCCATACTGAGTCTTGATCAGGTCGCTGATCTGTCCGGGCTCCTGCAGCGCGAAGGCCCCTTCGTCGAACTCGGGGACCATCCGGCCGCGGCCGAAATAATCCAAATCGCCGCCCTTGGGCGCCGTGCCCTCGTCTTCCGAATTCTTCGTGGCCAGCTGGGCGAAGTCGGCTCCGGCCCTGGCTTGCTTCAGGAGACCTTCGGCCCGTTCCCGGACGGCGGCCTCGTCCTTGCCGCTCGTTTTCAGGAGAATATGGCTGGCGCGGATCTGCTCCGGCGTCGAGTACAGCTCGAAGTTGTCGTTGTAAGCCCGCTCGATGTCGGCCGGCGGCACGGTCATCTTCGCCCGCATCGCGTCGGTGTCGATGAGCAGGTGTCGAATCTTCCGCTTCTCCGGGATCCTGAAGTCGTCCGTGTGCGCCGCGAAATAGGTCGACACCTCGGCATCCGACGCGCTGACTGTCCCGCGCAGGCTGTCACTCAGGATGCTCGCCACGGCGAGCTTGACCTTGTCGTTTCGCCGCCGGTACTCCTCCTCGAGCTCCTTGTCGGAGACCGACAGCCACTCCGTGACCGAGGCCCGCAGCTTGTCGACGATGAGCGCCCGGCGGATCCCGTCTTCGAATTGCGTCGAGCTCATCGGCGGATTCTGTGAAGCGAGCAGTTGCTGGTACCGCTCCGCGCCGATGAAGGCGCCGTTCTCCTGGAATGCCGGAATGGCCAGAATGCGCAGACGAACCTCCGCGTCGCTCACACCCATCTTCAGCCGTTCGGCTTCCGCCAGCGCCGCGCGCTCGTCGACCATCTGCTGCAGAATCTGCTGGTCCACACCAAGCTGCTTCAGCAGCGCCTCGCTCATGTTGCCGCCGTACGCCGAGCGATACGCCTGAAGTTGCGCCTGGTAGGTGCGGCGGAATTCTTCGCCTCGAATTTCGTGGCCCTCGACGACGGCGACCGTGTTGGTGGTCGCCAAATCCGTCGTCGGATTCGTGAGGAAGTCCGGGATGTAGAAGACGACAAACGCAAGGCACACGAGCGCAAGGCTCCACTTGAGCCAGTTTCGGTGCCGGCGCATCCGGTCGAGCATCGTCATGGGTAAGCCTGCTGCTTTCAGAGTTCAACTATCGGGGCCGCTACCCGGGAGCCGCCAGCAGCTGAAAGCTGAATACTGATGGCTGAGCTGCAACCGTGGGCTGCAAGGGTGTAATACCTGATCGTAAGCCATGAACTTGCGGCGTGGCAAGCAGTTACCGGCTGCCGTGTGGTATATTCGCTGTGTACAGAAGAACTTACGGATGATGACTTCAGAAGGTCGAGGCACGAGCTTGTCGACGGGGCGTCGACGCGCGGCCGGCCACGGTCGAGCGTCGGTTGCGCTCTTCCGGGCGGCGGGATCCACGGGAAAATCGGGATCAAAGCTGCGGCGCGCCGCAGAGATCTCGGTGACTACGCCGGGACTTGATCTCGCCACGCGCCTGCGCGTCTTTCAGCGTGCGTTGCGCAGCCTGGTCGAACGGCGCGACGCGCTGCTCGACATCGTCCGCGCCGTCAACACGACGCTCGAACCCGAGAAGATCGCCGATCTGATAGTCCAACGTTCCGCCACGTGGGTGCCGGCGCCCTGCTGGGCCCTCGTCGCGGCGGACGACGCGGCGCAGCTCTCGGTCCTTGCCGACCGCGGCCTCGAGCCCGACATGGGACCGGCCGTCTATGCGATCGCGAACTGGGTCATGACGCGCGGCGAGGAGTTTGTCAGCGCCGATCTGCGGCATGACCTTCGTGTCACCGACCGGGCGGTTGCGTGCGTCGTCGCATTTCCGCTCAGTTGCCGCGGACGCCGGATCGGGGCGCTGATCGGCCTCGACCGGATGCCCTCGACGAGGGAGCCGCGCCTGGCGCCGGTCATCCTTCGCGCCGTGCGCATGCTGCTCGAACCGGCCGCGGTTGCGCTCGACAACGCCCTGCAATTGAAACGTGCGGAGGCCCTGTCGGTCACCGACGACCTCACGAAGCTGTACAACACCCGGTACCTGAACTCGGTGCTGCGGCGCGAGACGAAGCGGGCATCCCGCAGCGGCCGGCCGTTGTCGCTGCTGTTCCTCGACCTCGACGGGTTCAAGGGCGTCAACGACAAGCACGGGCATCTGTGCGGCAGCCGGGCGCTGGTCGAGGCGGCATCGGTGATTCGCGGGAGTGCGCGCGAAACCGACGTCGTGGCGCGTTTCGGCGGCGACGAGTTTGCCCTGATCCTTCCCGACACCGGCAGCGAGGGTGCGTTTGCCGTCGGCGAGCGGATCCGTGAGCGGATCGCGGCCCACGACTTCCTGTCGAGCGACGGGCTCAATATTCGCCTGACGGCGTCGGTCGGGGTGGCCACCCTGCCGGATGCGGCGGCCTCGGCCGACGAACTGGTGCGGGCCGCCGACAAGGCGATGTATCTCGTCAAGGAATCCGGAAAGAACGGTATCCAGATCGCCGCGGCTTCGGCCGATAGTTAGTCTGGCGAGTTCACAGTTGACCGCTCACGGTTCACAGTTCTTCACCCCTTGCGCCGCTCCCGCGTGGCCGTCCCGGTCGACAGCCAGCGCGTGACGGTCCATTCGACTATTCAAGGAGTTTCTCGTTGAGTCTTCGCTCGATGCTGTCGTTGTTCTCGAGTGATCTGGCCATCGACCTGGGCACGGCCAACACCTGCGTGTACGCGCGCGGCAAGGGTATCGTCGTCAACGAGCCGTCGATCGTCGCGATCAACAAGGTGAACGGGCGGGTCGAGGCGGTCGGCAAGGATGCCAAGGACATGCTGGGCCGGACGCCCGGCAACATCGTCGCCATCAAGCCGATGAAGGACGGGGTCATCGCCGACTTCGAGGTCACCGAGAAGATGCTGACCTACTTCATCAAGAAGGCGCACAACCGGAACGTCTGGGTGCGCCCGCGCATCGTCATCGGTGTGCCCTCCGAGATCACGCAGGTGGAAAAACGCGCGGTGAAGGACAGCGCGTACCGCGCCAAGGCGAGCGAGGTCCACCTCGTCGAAGAGGCGATGGCCGCGGCGATCGGTGCCGGCATGCCGATTACCGAGCCGTCCGGCAACATGATTGTCGACATCGGCGGCGGAACGACCGACATCGCCGTCATCTCCCTCGCCGGCATCGTCTACAGCAAGGCGGTGCGCGTGGCGGGCAACGAGATGGACGAGGCGATCATCCAATACATCAAGAAGACCTACAACCTGCTGATCGGTGAGCGAACCGCCGAGGCGATCAAAATCGAGGTCGGCTCCGCCTTCCCGCTCGACGAACGGATGACGATGGAGATCAAGGGCCGGCACCTGATCGAAGGTGTGCCCAAGACCATCACGATCAGCGATGAAGAGATCCGGGAAGCGCTCGCCGAGACGGTGAACGTGATCGTCGACGCGGTGCGCGTGGCGCTCGAGCGGACGCCCCCCGAGCTGTCCGCCGACATCGTCGATCGCGGCATCGTGCTGACCGGCGGCGGCTCGCTGCTGAAGAACCTCGACAAGCGGCTGCGCGAGGAGACCGGTCTTCCGCTGGCGATGGCGGAGGATCCGCTTTCGTCGGTGGTGCTCGGCGCCGGGAAGATGTTGTCGGACTTCAACCTTCTCCGCAAGATCTCGATCGACTAGCGACGGCCTTGAATCCCCAACGCACGAAGGCCACGAATACGCACGGCACGAGCGGAGCGTGGCGGTGTTAGACATTCGCCAGCGCGCCGGGTATCTGTTCCTGGCCGTGACCCTGGGACACGTCATCTTGATCTCCGCGCAGGTGAACTCGAACAGCGGCGTGCCGGTCCTCGAGCAGGTGACCTTCGGCGTCTTCGCCGAGGTGCAGCGCACCATGACCGCCGGAGTCTCGGGTATCAGGCAGCTCTGGAGCGGCTACGTCGGCTTGCGACACGTCCGCGCCGAGAACGCCGAGCTCAAGCAGCAACTGGCGGATGTGCAAATCGAACTGCAGCAGCAGCGGGCGCTCGCCGACCGCAGCCGCGGGCTCGATCGGCTCCTCGAACTGCGCCAGGGGCTGACGTTGAACACGGTGGCCGCCGAAGTGATCGCATCCGGGGCCTCGCCGGAGTTCCGGACGCTGACCGTCGACAAGGGCACGCGGCAGGGCGTGCGCCCCGACCTGGCCGTCATCGCGCCGGCGGGCGTCGTGGGCCGGGTTGTCGTGCCAAGCCTGCGCGCCGCGAAAGTGCAGCTGATCATCGACCGCAACGCCGCGGCCGGCGCGCTGATCGAGCGCTCGCGGGCGCAGGGGGTCGTGGTGGGCGCCGGCGACGAGCTGCTGCGCCTGGAATACGTGTCGGAGATTGCCGACGTGGCGATGGGCGATGTCGTCGTCACCTCGGGCATCGACGGGATTTTTCCGAAGGGCTTCATCATCGGCCGCGTCGAGGCGATCGAACGGAGCGCCGGCGCCTACCGGCGCATCACGGTCAGGCCCGCGGTGGACTTCTCCAGTCTCGAGGAAGTCCTCCTCGTGCTGACGCCGACCCCGGCACGCGAGGCGGCCGATGAGACCGACAAGTGAGAGCGGCCGGGGTGGTCCTGGCGACGGCGCTCGCCCTGGCGCTGCAGACGACGCTCACCCGTTTCATTGTCCGGGGGACCGTCGCCGTCGATCTGGTGCTCGTCGTCGTCGTCTACGCCGCGCTGACGACGGGCCCGGTGACCGGGTTGCTGACCGGGACGTTCGCGGGCCTCTTCCAGGACGCGCTGTCGAGCGGCGTCATCGGCATCGGCGGACTGGCGAAATCCGTCGTGGGGTTCCTGGCCGGCATCATCGGCACACAGTTCATCGTCGCCCAGCCGCTGCCCCGATTTGTCGTGTTCTTTGCCGCGACCCTGCTGCACGCGGTCCTGTTCATCGGGCTCTATGAACTGCTCGATTTGAGGACCTTCGGCGCCCCCTACGGGGCGGTCGTGGGGCAGGGGCTCGGAAACGCCATCGTCGGCGTCGTGGCGTTTCAAGTGGCCGAGCTTCTGCCTGGAGCGATCGAACGGCGGCGGAATTCGTCCAGAACCCGGATACGGCGGTAGAATTTCCATATGGCCTCGCATGAAGAACGCCGGCGCGTCGGCAACCGCCTCTCGGGTACTCCAGTACCTGATTACGGTGGTGTTCTCGGCGCTTGCGGTCAGCTTCTGGGTGTTGCAGGTCGTCCAGCACGCCAAGTTCGAGGAGATCGCCGAGAACAACCATCAGCGGACGCTCGCGCTGCGTGCGCCGCGCGGGATCGTGTTCGACCGCGACGGCGCCGTGCTGGTCGAGAACCGTCATTCGTACAGCATCTCCATCGTGAGAGAGCACACCAAGGACCTCAACCGGACCGTCCGGCTGCTCGCCTCAGTGCTTCGGATCGACGAGCCGCGTGTGCGCGAGATCGTCGATCGCCATCGACGCGAACCCTCGTATCGTCCGATCACCATCGTCACGGACGCGACGCTCGCCCAGGTCGCCGCCGTGACCGCGCGGCGCCTCGATTTCGAGCTGCCGGACGTCGTCGTCGAGGAGGTGCCGACCAGGCAATACCCGACCGACGCGATGGCGGCGCACCTGTTCGGGTACGTCGGCGAGGTGAACGAAACACAAGTGGCGCGGGACGACGAGCTGCGGCGCGGCGACATCGTGGGCCAGTCGGGGATCGAGAAGACCTACAACGCCCTTCTCATGGGTGAGGACGGGGCCAGGCGCGTCGTCGTCAACAGCGTCGGCCGTGAAATCCGGACACTCGAGCAAGTCGAGCCGACAGAAGGCAAACGGCTGCGGCTGACGATCGACGTCGACGTCCAGCGCGCCATCGAAGAAGGGTATCGCGCGTTCGGCTTCAAGGGCGCCGCCGTGGTGATGAATCCCCAGAACGGCGAGGTGCTCGCGTTCACCAGCCTGCCGGCCTATGACCCCAACGCGTTTGCTTCTGGCATCGATCGGGCGGCCTGGGCCGCGCTCAATACCGACGAATTCCGTCCCCTGACCGATCGTGCGCTTCAGGGCCGCTATTCGCCCGGTTCGACCTTCAAGATGACGGTGGCTTCGGCGGCGCTGGAGGAAGGCGTGATCACGCCGGACTTCAAGGTCCATTGCACGGGCGCCGGCGTGTTCTACGGCCGCGCGTTCAAGTGCTGGAAGGCCGGCGGCCACGGCACGGTTGATCTGCGCCATGCCATCGAGCAGTCGTGCAACGTGTACTTCTATACCGTCGGCAACATGGTCGGGATCGACCGCATCAACAAGTGGGCCACGCGACTCGGGCTCGGCGTGAAGAGCGGGATCGACCTTCCCAACGAGGTTGCCGGCATCGTGCCGTCAACGGAATGGAAGCGGCAACGTACGGGTGAAAAGTGGTACGCCGGCGAGACGATCTCGGTGTCGATCGGCCAGGGTCAGGTTTCGGTGACGCCGGTTTCGATGGCCGTCATGATCTCGACGATCGCCAACGGAGGGACCCGCGTCACGCCGCACCTCCTCCGGGCCAGCGACGATGGCGGCGGATGGAAACCGGTGCCGCCGCCTGCGCCACAGTCGGTGTCGGCAATGAGGCCGGAGAATCTGCAGGCGATTCGGGACGGGCTGTGGCTCGTCGTCAACGGCGTTGGCACGGGCGGCCGGGCGCGGATTCCCGGCTACGACGTGGCGGGCAAGACCGGTACGGCACAGGTGATTTCCCTGGAGGGCGGTCGCGCGGCGGCGGGCAAGACGGGACGGGACCTGCGCGATCACGGCTGGTTCGTGTTCTTCGCCCCCCGCGATAACCCGCAAGTAGCGGGCGTCGTCTTCGCCGAACACGCGGAGCACGGCGCGAGCGCCGCCCCGATTGCCAAGCACGCCCTGGAAACCTTCTTCGCCAAGCGCGACGGCCGGCCGCTGCCGCCTCCGCTCAAGCCGCAGACGCCGCCGCCGGTGCCGCGGGAAGAGCGGGTCGTCGCGGCAAACACCACCGCGGCAACAACGGGGCCTGCGCAATGACGTTCGGCGTTCTGCGTTCGACATTCGGCGTGCGGAGGTTCACCTCTCGCACCACGAATCAAGAACGGCGAACGTAGAACGCACGACACGTAGAACGTAGTAACGAGAATGTTTGAGCGCCGACTGTATTACCACATCGACTGGGCGCTGGTCATCGCGATGCTCGCGCTCTGCGGGCTCGGCGTGGCGATGATTTACAGCACCACCGCGGATCCGACCCGCGGGACCTCTCATCTGTATGTCACGCAGCTGTACGCGATCGCGATCGGGCTTGGCGCGATGGTGTTCATGCTGACGCTCGACTACCGCACCTTCACTGACAAATCCCACCTCATCTACCTGGGGCTGCTCGCCGTGCTGCTCTACGTCGTGTTCTTCGGCGACGTGCAGATGGGCGCCCGCCGCTGGATCTCGGTCGGGTCTCTCAACATCCAGCCTTCGGAGTTCGCGAAGATCGGGGTCGCGCTCGTGCTCGCCAAGTTCTTCGGCGAGAATCGCGGCGCGCCCGGCTGGATCGACCTGGCTATCGCTGCCGGGCTGACAGCGCTTCCCATTCTTGTCATCGCGAAGGAGCCCGACCTCGGTACCGCTGTGATCCTGGTGCCGGTTCTCATCGCTGTCGCGTTTCTCGCGGGCATGCAGGTGCGGGTGCTCGGCGTGCTCGGTCTGTGCCTCCTCCTCGCGGCCCCCATCGCGTGGAGGTTCGGCCTGCAGGACTATCAGAAGACCAGAATTCTCACGTTTCTTGATCCGTCGGCGGATGCGAAGGACGCCGGATACCAGCAAATCCAGGCGCGCATCACAGTCGGATCGGGCGGTCTGACGGGCAAGGGGTTCAAGCAGGGAACGCAGGGCCAGTTGCGGTTCCTCCCCGTCGCCCACAACGATTTCATTTTCTCGGTGCTGGCCGAGGAACAGGGGTTCGCCGGCGTCCTCGCGGCGCTCGGTCTGTATCTGTTCGTGATTCTGCGCGCGCTCGAGGCGGCCCGTCTGGCCAAGGATCGCCTCGGCTCCTATCTCGTGCTCGGCGTGCTGGCCAGCTTCACCTTCCAGGTGGTCTACAACATCACCATGTCGGCCGGACTGGCGCCCGTGAAAGGGCTGACGCTGCCGCTCATGAGCTACGGAGGCTCGTCGATGATCGCCACGCTCGCCGGGTTCGGGCTGGTGCTCAACGTGCGCATGCGCAGATTCACGAACTAATCGGGCTTCGGGCTTCGGACTTCGGGCTTTGGCCGCAGCAAGCGGCCAGAGTCTGAAACCTGGAGCCCGACGCCAACGGAGTTTGTGAATGACCAAAGAGATGATCGTCGCCTCGAATGGCCACGAAACGATGGTGGCCATTCTCGAAGACGACCTGGTCGCGGAGATCTTCGTCGAACGGGAGCGTCAGCGCGGCGTCGTCGGCAATGTCTACAAGGGCCGGGTCTCGAAGGTGCTGCCGGGTATGCAGTCCTCCTTCATCGAGATCGGGCTCGAGCGTGACGGATTTCTCTACGTGACGGAAGTCATCGATACCCTGGAGGAGTTCGAGAAGCTCGAATCTGGGGATGAGGACGCTGAGCCCGAGGCGGCCGCCGCCGGCGAGGCCAGGTCGGACGCCAGGGATCGCGCGCGCCCGCAGCCGAAGATCGAGGATCTCCTGCGCGAAGGACAGGAGATTCTCGTCCAGGTCGTCAAGGAACCCCTCGGGACCAAGGGCGCCCGGCTGACCTCGCACGTCACGATGCCCGGCCGCTTCCTGGTCTTCATGCCGACCGTCGATCACGTCGGCGTGTCGCGCAAGATCGAATCGCGGGACGAGCGCGGACGGCTCAGGGGTATCGTGCGCGAGTTCCGCGATTCGCACGGCTTCACGGGCGGCCTCATCATCCGCACCGCCGCCGCCGGCCGGCCACGTGAAGACATCATCAGCGATCTCGAGGCGTTCCACGGCATCTGGACCGGCATCCGCCAGAAGATGGAATCGTCGCGCGCGCCCGCGGTCGTGTACCGCGAGCAGAGTCTGGTCGGCAAGCTGCTCCGCGACCTGCTGACCGACGAGTTTCAGGCGATCCGCCTCGACAGCCCGCAGGATTACCAGCGGGTCCTCGAACTGGTCGAGCGGATCCTGCCGACACTCGCGCCACGCGTGAAGCTGTACTCTAAGCCGTTTCCGATCTTCGAGGAGTACGGCGTGCAGGCCGAGATCGACAAGGCGCTGAAGAGCAAGGTCTGGCTGAAGTCCGGAGGGTCGATCGTCATCAACCAGACCGAAGCGCTGGTTGCCATCGACGTGAATACCGGCCGCTACGTCGGGAAGAAAACGAGCGGCCGGCTCGAAGACACGATCGTCAAGACCAACCTCGAGGCAGCCAAGGAGATCGTCAGGCAGATCCGGCTGCGCGATCTGGGCGGCATCATCGTGCTCGACTTCATCGATATGGAGGAGAAGAAGAACCGGCAGAAGGTCCTGCAGGCCGTCGAGCAGGAACTGAAAAAGGATCGCTCGCCCTCGAAGGCGCTCGCCGTGTCGGATTTCGGCCTCGTCATCATCACGCGAAAGCGGGTGAAGCAGAGCCTCGAGCGGGTGCTGACCGAGCCGTGCCCGTACTGCTCAGGAACCGGGACGATCAAGTCGAGCTCGACGATTTGCTACGAGATTCTGAGCGAGGTGAAGAAGGTGGGCCCCGATCTCAACGGACACCGGCTCCTGCTGCGCGTGAATCCGGATATCGCGCGGGCGCTGAAAGAAGAGGAGAGCGCCGTGCTGCGGGATCTGCAGCAGTCAATCGGGAAGGACGTGACCATCAAACCCGACGTCCAGCTTCACCACGAGCAGTTCGACGTGATGGCGGTCTAGAGCACGGCAAGCCTCAGGTCCACGACGTCACCTCAGCCGAAGCCTTGAGACGTGAGACCTGAGGCTTCAGATCCGGTCTAGGCAGCCGTCGGCAGGTTGATGATGTAATTGGCGCCGCCGCGGTTGATCCAGACGCGCACGTAGTCGTCGCCCTTCAGCAGCTCCACTCTTGCGCCGCCGGCCGGCGGTCTTGCACCTTTGGCGATCTGCCCGATTTCCGAGGCCGGGACGACCGTCGCGACTTCGCGGGCGACAACCTTTCCGCCTCTCACGAACTCGACATAACGCTCGCCATCAGGAGACTGGCCCAACCCGGGCTTCGGCGTCTCCCCCGTGAGCCGCACCTGATAGCTGCCGGGAGCCAGCGGCTTACCATCCGCCATCACCCTTCTGTTCAAAGTCACGGTGCCGAGCGACGCGCCGGCAGCCGGCGGCGCAAGTTGCGCCGAGACGGAAACAGTCCCCGCTCCAAGCGCGACGACCAACGTCCCCACCAGCACTGCGTGCTTCATCAAGCCTCCTGCGTGTCGAAATAACAGATCAATGTTCTGACTTCTAGTACCCACGGTTCCAATTATACAGGCCAGCAAGTGGAGTGCCACCTGATGAGACGGTAAACAAGCGCTTTGCGACATCGGAACGCGGGAATCCAACAGCAACAGACCTTACTGTAGCAAATAGCGACACTTAGAAGCGGGTGTTCTTCCGCGGTGTCCTGGCGGCAGAGCTGGTGATCCGATACTGCTGCAACGGCACACGGGCCCCGATGATCGCGATTCCCTCGGCCACGAGCAGCGCGCGCTTGAGCACCTCCCGACCGCCATAACCGCCCAACCGTCCGCCAGCCGCGATCACGCGGTGGCACGGCACGTCAGGCCGGCTGCAGCCACGCATGATGTTCCCGACGGCTCGTGCCGCGCGCGGCCGCCCCGCGAGTGCCGCCACGTCGCCGTACGTCGCCACCCGCCCCGGGGGAATCCGGCGCACGACGGACAAGACGCGGGCCGTGAATTCGTCGGTGGTTCTAGCCACAGCGCTACCAGCGGTGACTCGTCGAGAAAGCCGGCACGGTGAATCGACAAACAGGCTTGGTGTTCAGGGCACCGGCGAACGGTGGCCAGGAATCTGGCTCCGGGGCGTCGTCACGAGCGCCGCGCGCAAGACGTGACCCTCGGCACGCGGCATGGCTATGCCCGACAACGCCGCGAGGGTCGGCGCGATGTCGGCAGGCGTCGCCGCGTCGCGATATTCCCCCGGCTTCACCTGTGGTCCCATCAAAACAATCGGCACTTGCTGGTCGTACGGGTTAGCCGTACCGTGCGACGTGCCGAGGGCCGCGAAGGTCCATCCAGGCTCCATTGCCAGCACCAGGTCCCCGCTCCGCTGCGGCACGTAGCTGAGCGCGGCGGCGCGAAGCAGCACATCGCGCGAGGCAGCCGCGTCGCGAAGTTGATCGCGCGGGAAGACGCGGGCGACACCGGGCTGGCCATTGAGCAGCTTGATCAGGGACTTGAGAGCGGCCGGCTGCTTCTGCAGCCGTTCGTACATTCCTGGCTCGAAATACACTTCGTTGGGTGCGCCGACGCGCATGACGTATTTGCCGGGTCCCGCGGCTTTCTGGGCGGCAGCTTCGACCAAGTCCCGGAGCTTCGCCGAGCTCACTCGTCCCCCGTGCTGCCCCGAGCGGCGTCCCTGTTCCGGGATGATCCCCACGCCGTGGTCCGACGTCAGAGCCACGATGTATTGGTTCCGCCCGACCAGGACATCCAGTCGATCGAGCAAGATGCCGATCGTTTCGTCCAGACGGGCATAGATGTCCTGCACTTCCCGGCTGCGCGGCCCAAAGGCGTGCCCGACGATGTCTGGGCTCGAGAATCCGACCCCGAGCACATCGGGGGCGGCGTGCCTGCCCAGTTGCAGCGATTCAACCAGCGCGGCTGCAAACCGGCCGAGATACGCGTCCGCGAACGGGCTCTGCCCCCATTGGTCGAGGAAGGCCTTGTCCGGGCTGCTGCCGGCGCCTTTCAAGACATGCGGGAACGAGGCCGTCCATCCTGCTGGCGGCTCCTCACTCTCGCCTGCGTCAGCGTCCAGGTACCGGGAAGCCGGGAGCAGAGGTATCCAGGTCTTCCCGTAATCGAACGCGATCGGCACGGCATTCACGAACTGTTGCACGGCGCCAACCGGCGCCGAACTGAACGCGGACGAGGTCTGCCATCCATCGAGCGATGGGGTCAGCCACGTCACGGCGTCACCCGCGCGGCCGGCGAGCATGATGGCGCTCCTGGGCTTGAGTGAAAGCGTCACCACCCGTGAGCCCCGCTGCGTTCGCATCTCGTCGGCGAAGGTCGGCAGGAGCAGCCCATGACTGCTGTCACCGCCTTGGGGCCGGACACCATAGCCAATCGCCTCGACAGTCGAATCCTCAGTACACGTGACCTGGCGCCCCGCTTCGCGATCGTACCAGGCGTTCTGGACGATGCCGTGGGTGCGCGGGAATGCGCCGGTCGATACGGTCGCATGGCCCGCGCACGTCACCGTACTGAGGTATGGGTACGCGGCGCGCGAGAACCACGCGCCTTGGTCCAACAGTCGCTTGAGGCCTCGCGTCCAGTCGCTCCGGAAACGAGCAACATAGTCCGCGCGCATCTGATCGACGATCAGAAACACCACGAGTCTGGGTGGCTGCGACGGGGCACTGCCCGCCTGGCCGGCGCCGCCGCCGCGCTGCCCCGTTCCGCGGGCGTGGGAAACGCCCAGCGCCAGCATCGCAGCGATCGACATGGCCCTTGCCGTTGCGATTCTCACGGTGTTGCTCTCCAGTGCAGATGTGAGGGAGTTGCGGTTTCGTATTTCATAGGAGCACGAGCGGATCGAAGCCGAGCTCGACGGAGTCGATTGCCCTCGCGACTGAGCTGGGCCGTCCTTCTTCGGACTGGTTTTCCCACAGGTTGACGTCGTACGGCACGGCGAGCCGCTCACCCATCCGATCGACGATGACGCGGACCTGCGGGCGGTGCGGATCGGGCGCATAGATCTTCACCACCACCGCCAGTTCGCCCGTATCGAGCCGTACCGCGTTTCCCGCGGGGTAGATGCCCACCAACTGGACGAACCTGCGGACCAGGTGTCGATCGAACTGCAGTCCATCATTCCGCTTCAAGACTTCGAGGACCCGATCGCTCGGGAAGGACTGCTGGTAGCTTCGCTGCGATCGCATGGCGTCGTAGACATCGGCAATGCTGCAGAGCATCGTGCCGACGTTGAGCGTCGGCCGCTTCGCGGCGGTGGGGTAGCCGGTGCCGTCAATCCGCAGGTGGTGCTCGAAGGCCACGACCGGCACCAGCGCCGGAATGTCTGGTGTGGCGCGGAGAATCTCCGCCCCGTCCACGGTGTGACGCTTCATGATGCTGAACTCGGCGTCCGTCAGTTTATCCGGCTTGTTGAGAACTTCGAGCGGCGTGCGTACCTTCCCGATGTCGTGCATGAGCGCGGCGAGCCCGAACTCGCGCAGCAGCGATCCGTCGATCGCGAGTGCCCGGGCCTGTCCCATGGTCAGAATCGACACGTTCACCATGTGTGTGAACGTGTAGTTGTCGTAGTTCTTCAGCGTGGTCAGCGCGAGCAGGGCCGTCCGATTCTGGGATACCGCCTGGGCGAGACCGTCAACCATCGTGCGCGCAACGGTCGCATCAGGCTGCCCTTCGGTCCGCGCGCTGTCCCACACCGATTCGGCCGCCGACACCGCTTCGGTGTACAGCCGCTTGAACGCCGCCATGTCGACCGAGCCCTCGACTTTCTGCTGGACGGTCACGCGGCCGACGCGGATATGCGGCAGCGCGGGGAACGCCGGGAACTCGCCGTCGGGCCGCAGCTCGAGGGTTGTCACCGCTTCCACGAACTTCGCGATCTCCTCCTCCGTCACGCCCCGGTCGATCGTGACGCGTTCGACGCCGAGCAGCTTCAGTCGACGGCTGATCGCGCCGAGGTTCTCCGCTTTGGAGATCGGCGTGTCGTCGACGATGATTTCGTCGCCGACAATGCCGATCACGATGGCGGGCTCGAGCGCGTGGAGCGGTTGCACCGCGGCGGCCAGCGCGGCCATGTTCCGCACGATGATCGGATGGCCCTTCGAGTACAGCTGGGCCGATCGCACGCTCGCGGCAAGGCGGCGGAGCAGTTCGTCGGCGAGATCCGTGCGCGGCGTCATCCTCGCCCCTTCATCTCGGTGGCCGCTTCGCGCCGCTCAGCCGTGCACGGGCCACGCGGCGGACGCCGCGCGAGCCGGTGCGCGCCGCCTCTTCGAGGATCGCGTCCGCCTCGGGCGTGCCCATCCGGGCCAGTGCCGCCGCCGCCGCCGTGCGCAGGAGCCGTGTCCGCCCCGGCGCCCACCATTCGCCGCGGTGCAGCGCCGTCATCAGTTCAGGCACTCCGATCGGATCCTTCAGAGCGGCGAGCGCTTCGATCGCGCGCAGGTACACGGACCTGAGCTGTCCCCGGTGATCGACGTTGCGCAGAATGTACGCGAAGAGCGGAGCGGCGCGCTCGTCGCGTACGGCGCCGAGCGACTGCATGATCGCCTCGCGGAAGGTCGCTGTTCCGTTGACCAGCGCCTGTTGCAGGACCTGGAACGCCTGGTCGGTGCCGATGTTGAGAATCGCCCGCACCGCTTCGCGCTGCACCTGTTGCTCATCGTCGGCGAGCAGTTCCGTGAGCTCCGGCAGCGCGTCGCTGCCGCCGAAATTGCGCAGCAGATACACCGCGGTGCGACGCACCGCCGGATTCGGCGAGGTCTTCAGGCGTTCGACCTCCCCCCGGCCGATCGAACCGAATGTAATCAGAATGGCGGTCAGACGCTCGCGCGGGCGCGTGCGGTCCTCGGCTAACAGTGCTTCGGCGAGCGGCCGGATCACCGCCTCGCCAACCGACACGCACATCGTCTTGACCAGCTCGAACTGGGCGTCGTCGATGTGCGCGAGATGGGCGACGATGTGCTGCATCATCGAGCCGCCGACCAGCTCGTTGATGGCCTTCGCGGCCGTCTGGCTGCGCTCCTTCGAAGCGGTGTTGCGCGCCTGCTGGACGAGCACGTCGAGCAGTTCGTCCGCCGCCTGGAAGTCGCCGACGAGCAGAAGATCCTCGATCAGCGTCACCACCGGCCGCATCAAGGCGGCCCAGCGGTCGGGATTCTCCTCGATGCGCAGCAAGTCGAACACCAGGCTCAGATCGAGTTTGCGCAGCTCGCTCGTCGACACCGTCCCCAGCCATGCCGCCACCCGCTCCGGGGGATCATCGCTGACATTCTCGACCTCGATCGCCTTCGTGCGTGCGCTCGACAGCTCCCGGGCGTAGTCGTCCGGCACGTACGGCTTGTCCGAATAGCTGGAGAGGATCTTCTGCGCGACCTCGTCCCAGGCGCCCTCGAACCCTGACATCTTGCCGATCGACTCGGATGCCTCATCGTGGGCCATGGTCAGCAGACGCTCGCGATGATCGGCGTCCTGCACCAGGTTGTGAAATGCCTGGGAGACGCGGTCGATTGAGGTGCCTTCTGCGAGCGCATTGCGCGCGACGAAGCCGGCGATCGCGCCGTCCGACATGTGGCTGACGACGGTGTCCACCGTCGCCGGCGCCCCGGCGCTGGCGCCCCCGCGATGCGACAGCAGCGACACCATCATCTCGGGCGAGAGCCGCCCGATCGCCGCCGCCATGTTCTGCATCGCCGGTTCGAGCTGATCGGGAGCCCTCGTCGAAACGGTTTCGATGATGCCTTGCAGCAGCCGGACGAGCGCCGCGGCCCGCTGCCCGACTCCCCGGCCTCCCCGCGTCGCGCTCGCGTCGACCGCGAGGATCAGCTCACCCAGCTTGTCGGAGTCGCCCGCGGCCTCGAGCAGGGCGCGCGCGGCGTCTTCGTCGAGGTCGAATGCGTCGTCCTGCAGGCAACTGGCAATGATCTGATCAAGGCCGGCTGCCGCACCGTCACGGCGCTCGCGCAGCACTTCCGCGTAGTCAATCTCGCGAAGCTCGACGTGCCGCCCGGCCATCGCCGTCCAGAGCCGCCCGATTCCGCCCTCGGCGCGGAGCATCCTCCGGCGACCGCCCAACCAGGAGCAGGAACTTGCGCCACGCTTCGACATCTCCACCCGGATTCACGCTCAGCTCGCCGATCAGGTGATCGTGCAGTAACACCGCGAGCTCGGTGATCGCCGCATCCGGACGCAGCGGCGCCCGGCCGTCGAGCAGCAGCGCGTCCGCGAGCACGCTGATGCGCAATGGTCCTGGGAGGCTGGCTTCGGACGTGACCTGGACGATCCGGCCGAGGGTGGTGGCGATCGCCGGATGGCCGCCTGGATACAGCATCACCGCCCGGGCAGCTGCCTTGCAGGCGCGCGCGAAGTCGGTCAGGCGGGCCGTGTCCTCAGGTGCGAGCGGGCCAGGTACGTCGACGGCCATCACATGTACGTCAGCGGGTCGATGTCGAGCGCCTCGGGATCGAGGGCTTCGACCTCGTCTTTCTTGAGGGCGATCAGCGCCATCAGCGAGGTGCGATCCTCACTGACGAGCTTGGCGAGGCTGTCGATGATCATGCGCGCGGCGCCGGAGCCGGACTGGTCGCCAGCCTTCGCCGCGTTCGAGAGCGTCTCGGCGGTCTCGACAGCTGCGTCATGGACCCGGCGCACCGCGGTGCTTCCCGTCTCACCGTCGGCGATTTCCTCGAAGACAAACGTGTCAATCCTGATGGAGCGCACCCCGCTCATGGTGTGTAAATTATCGTAGACGCAAGGGGCCAGCCCACACTAATCGTCACGACGGCAGCCGACCGATTCGCGGGGGCCGCGCGCGTCAACACGCCGCTGCGGCTATCCCGTGGAGAGCCCCGCGCGGCGACCCTGCGCATAGACGGACAGTTCCGCATTGGCGATCGTGATGACCTCGAGCGCATCAGCGATGTCAGGCACGTCCGCCCCTGGGATAGCGACGTAGAGGTCCTCTTCGCTGAGGCCGGTGTACACACGATTGCCGATACAGCCGAGACTCGTGACCGTGCCGTGCGCCAGCGCCGCGGGTAGCGCCATACAGGTCGGACGACCAAGCGGAGGCAACGCGCCCGGTTTGCCCGCCCGAATCGCCGCTTCGTGAAGACGCATGGCCGACGCCGGACGGCACGCGAACAGGATGACGCTCGGGGGCATCGGAGTGTCGGCCAGGGCAGAATAGAGCACCGCGGCCGGAGTCTGTGAAAGGCGCGGGATCCCGGCCACCTCTTCGGGCCGAATATAGTTCACGCGAAACATGAATTCGAGCGTCTGCGTCGTTTCGGTCGCCCGCTCCGGAGACAGGTCGATGCTGTGCGTATAACTGCCGACCGCGCAGTTGAAGTGATCGGACGGTACCGTATAGAAGGTGCGGCCTTCGGCAGCCAGGCGCCAGAAACTGCAGCCTGACGGTTGGCTTCCCGTGAACCTCGCGACGCCTTCCGGCGCCGAGTCCAGAAATGTAACCGCCACCGGACGGCGGGTGAAGGGCGCGCACGCGCCGATGCGGTTTTCGAGACGACGCCAATCAGTCATGTTCCTCCATGCCAAGTCTGACCCACAATCACCGGATTGCCTACCGCCGGCAAGCTGGGCGGCACCGTTCCGTTATACTCGCGCCGGATGCGCGCGGTCGACATCATCCTCAAGAAACGAGACGGCGGCCGACTGGCAGCGGAAGAAATTTCGTTCTTCGTCGACGGGGTGACGACCGGCACGGTGCCGGATTATCAGGCCTCGGCGCTGCTGATGGCAATTCTGCTGCGCGGAATGACGGACGACGAGACGGCGTCGCTCACGGCCGCGATGGTTGATTCCGGCGTCCGCCTCGATCTGAGCGGCATTTCCGGCGCGAAGGTGGACAAGCACAGCACGGGAGGGGTCGGCGATAAGACCTCGCTGGTGGTGGCGCCGATCGCCGCCGCGTGCGGCGTGATTGTGCCGATGATGTCGGGCCGCGGACTCGGATACACGGGCGGTACGCTCGACAAGCTCGAATCGATTCCCGGCTTTCGCGTGAATCTGTCGTTCGATGAGATGAACGCCGCGCTGGCCAGCACCGGCTGCGCGATGATTGGCCAGTCGGCCGAGCTGGCGCCGGCCGACAAGAAGCTGTACGCGCTTCGCGACGTGTCGGGCACGATTGAGAGCATTCCGCTCATTACGGCGTCGATCCTGAGCAAGAAGGTGGCCGAAGGAATCGAGGGTCTGGTTCTCGATGTGAAGACCGGTCGCGGCGCGTTCATGAAGACGGAAGCCGACGCGCATGCCCTCGCCAAGTCGCTCGTGTCGATTGGCAAGGCGTCCGGCGTTCGAACGGAAGCGGTCATCACCTCCATGGACGCGCCGCTCGGTTGCGCCGTGGGCAATGCGCTCGAAGTGATCGAGAGTCTGGAAGTGCTGAAGGGACGTGGCTCCGGGGAGCTCATGGACCTCTCGATCGAGCTCGCCGCGCGCATGCTGCTCCTCGGAGGGGTCGCCGCGGACCGTCCCGATGCCGAGCGCCGCGTCCGCCACGCCATCGCGTCCGGCAGCGCACTGGCCCGCTTTCAGTCGATTGTCGAATCGCAGGGCGGCGACCCGCGCGTTGTCGAGGACTATGGAAGGTTGCCCACGGCGTCGGGGCAGCATCCTGTGCCGGCAGATCGATCCGGCTACGTCACGGGGCTCGATGCGGAACTGATAGGCCGCGCTTCGGTGGCGCTCGGGGCCGGCCGCGATCGAGTCGAAGATGTCGTGGACCCGGCCGTTGGAATCATGGTGGTCGCCCGCATCGGCCACCGTGTGTCCGGCGGCGATCCTGTGCTGATGCTTCATTACCGGTCGGAGGTCAGGCTCGACGCGGCCCTCGCGCTGGCCCGAAGCGCCATTCGCGTGGCCGACCGGCCGCCGCCCGCCCGGCCGTCTATACTGGCGAGCATCGACTGAGGCCGTGAGCCGCATGCCAGTCGCGGCGTCGATCAACGCTGCACCGCCGCGGGGCTGTGAATGGACTATTACGATCGGGTGCAGGAGGCGGCCGCGGCGATCCGCTCGAACTCCGGACAGGTGCCCTCGGTCGCGGTCGTCCTCGGATCCGGGCTCGGTGACTTTGCCGCCACGCTTGCCGAGCCGGTGTCGCTGTCGTACCGGCAACTGCCGCACTGGCCGGCGGTTCGCGTCGCCGGTCACGCGGGGCGACTGGTGGTTGGCACCCTTCAGGGCCGAACGGTCGCCGCCCTCGCCGGACGCAGCCACGCCTATGAGGGGCACGACCTCGGCACCGTCACGTTCGCCGTGCGCGTGCTCGGGTGCCTGGGCGTGAAGATTCTCATCCTCACCAATGCCGCTGGCGGCATCAATACCGCGTTTGCACAGGGGACGTTGATGGTGATCGACGACCACATCAATTTAACGGGTCTCAACCCGCTTGTCGGACCCAACGAGGATCGGTTCGGTCCCCGCTTTCCCGACATGACCGGCGTCTATGCCTCGCGGCTACGCGCGGTTGCCGACCAGGTGGGCGCCGCCCTGGAAATGCAGCTGTCGCACGGCGTCTATGCTGCGCTGACGGGGCCCAGCTACGAAACACCCGCCGAGATCCGGTACCTGCGAGCGATCGGAGCGGACGCGGTGGGAATGTCCACCGTGCCGGAGGCCATCGTCGCGCGCCACATGGGTCTCGAGGTGCTCGGCATCTCGTGCATCACCAACATGGCCGCCGGCCTACGGCCCGGCCCTCTGAGTCATGAAGAGGTGCTGGAAACCACGCGCCGGGTGCGCGGCCGGTTCATCGCGCTGCTGGAGGGAATCATTGGACGACTCTGATCGCAGACGGCTGTCGGTCTCGACAGTCGATGTCGCCGAGGGTCGTGAAGCGGAATTCCACAATCTCTCGAATGCCTTCCAGGCGCTCTTCGGGCGCAAGGGCTACGGGCGTTTCGAGACATTTCGCGACGAGGGGGTGCCGACCCGCTATTACTCCGTCCGCGAATGGTCCGGTACCGCTGCGGCCGAGACTTGCCACGGCGATATCGAAGTGCAGGGGCTCACGTCGAAGCTGTACAGGATCGCGCGTGTGACTCACGTCGTGAACGGCGTGCGCCGCCCGGATCCGTTGCGGCTCGTGCTGGATGATCACCGGGCTGGCGTGGAATCCGATCGCCGTTCCGGCTTCGATCGGCGGGACGCGACCCGGAAGGAGCCAGTAGTCGAGCGCAGGCACAATCGCGAGCGTCGGCTGGGTCCACGGCGGCTGCGGGCCCAGGCGGCCGCCGTCGATCTCGTGGCAGCCGCCCGCCGGGCGCGCGAACATGCCGACGCCGCGTTTTCGCGGTTCAAGGTCGGTGCCGCGCTCGAGGCGGGCGACGGCACGGTTATTACGGGCTGCAATATCGAGAATGCAACCTACGGCTTGACGATGTGTGCAGAGCGCGTGGCGATCTTCAAGGCGCTCTCTGAGGGGCACCGCGTCTTCAGCCGCATCGCCATCGTCGTCGACAGCGAACGACCCACACCACCGTGCGGGGCCTGCCGGCAGGTGCTGTGGGAGTTCGGCGGCAACCTCGAAGTGCAGCTGGCAAACCTGTCACAGGAGCAAGGCACCCATCAGCTCAAGGACCTGCTGCCGCTGCCTTTCGACGCGCGACTCCTGTGATCCACGCAGTAGAGTTAGAATTTCTCATCCATGCTGCCCACAATCGCCCGCGAAGACGACGCCGTCGTGATGATCGACCAGCGCAAGCTGCCGGCGAAGGAAGTGTTCGTGCGCTGCAAGACCGCCGCCGAGGTCGCGCGCGCCATCAAGACGATGGTGATCCGCGGCGCTCCGGCGATTGGCGTTGCCGCGGCGATGGGCATCGCGCTGGGAACCAGAAGAAGCAAGGCCACCGGCACCCAGAAGCTCGCGGCCGAGTTCTTCGAGATCTGCGAGCTCATGGCATCGACCCGTCCGACGGCTGTCAACCTGTTCTGGGCGATCGATCGTATGAAGCGGTCGTTTGCCGCGGCCGTCGAAGCGGGCGAATCGGTCGAACAGATCAAGGACCGTCTGGATCGCGAAGCGAATGCGATACACGACGAGGACGTCGCCAGTTGCCGGGCGATGGGCGCGTTCGGCGCCGCCGTGGTACCTCACGGTGCGCGCATCCTGACGCATTGCAATGCCGGAGCACTGGCGACTGCCGGCTACGGTACCGCGCTTGGCGTGGTCCGAGCCGCCGTCGAAGCTGGCAAGCAGATAACGGTCGTCGCCGACGAGACCAGGCCCTTTCTGCAAGGCGCGCGGCTCACCGCATGGGAGCTGGTTCGTGACGGCATCGACACCACCGTCATCACCGACAACATGGCGGGCGCGCTGATGAGCAGGGGCCAGCTTGATATCGTGGTGGTCGGAGCCGACCGGATCGCCGCAAACGGCGACACCGCGAACAAGATCGGCACCTATACCGTCGCCGTCCTGGCCCGCGAGCACAACATCCCGTTCTACGTCGCCGCCCCGCTGTCGACCATCGATCTGAATACCGTGGATGGCCGGGAGATCCCGATCGAGGAGCGCAATCCACGCGAGGTCAGCCATCTCGGCGGCAGTCAGCTGACGCCGAACGGTGCCCACATTCGCAATCCTGCATTCGACGTGACACCGCACCACCTCATTGCCGGCATCATCACCGAGCGCGGCATCTGCCGTGCGCCCTACACCGAGTCGCTGAAGCAGGCCTGCGAAACCGAAGTGGCGCGCCTTACGTAAGAGCTTTCACCAGAAGACACGAAGCGTACGACACACTGAGGTCCTTGAACAGGTTGGCACCAAGCGCGTGTTCTTCGTGGTCTTGTGACTTGTTTGTCATGCTGATCTTGGGCATCGAAACATCGTGCGATGAAACCGCGGCCGCCGTGGTCGAGGAGACCGGAGACGCCGCCCGGCCGTGGGCTATCCGGTCGAATGTCGTCGCATCGCAGGTGCCCATTCATCGCGAGTGGGGCGGCGTCGTCCCGGAACTCGCCTCGCGCCAGCATGTCCGAGACATCTGTGGCGTCGCCGCCCGCGCGCTCCAGGACGCCGGGACCACCTGGTCGGACCTCGGTGCCGTCGCCGTCACGCAAGGTCCGGGCCTCGTCGGCTCGCTGCTTGTCGGCGTGTCGTTTGCGAAGGCCGCGGCGGCTGCCACCGGCCTGCCGCTCGTCGCGGTCCATCATCTGGCCGGCCACGTCGAATCGCTGGTCCTCCAGAATGGTGAGTTGCCGTACCCCTCGGTGGTGCTGGTCGTGTCTGGCGGTCACACCAGCCTGTATCTCGTCGATGAACCTGGTCGCTATCAACTCCTCAGCCGCACACGCGACGATGCGGCGGGGGAGGCCTACGACAAGGTGGCGAAGTTGCTCGGCCTTGGGTATCCCGGTGGCCCGGTCATCGATCGCCTCGCCCGGACGGGGAACGACCGTGCGATCCGGTTGCCGACGACTCGATTGACCCATCCAGACCGGAATGCGCCGACGCTGAAAGGGGATCTCGATTTCAGCTTCAGCGGCCTGAAGACCGCGGTCCTGCGGCACGTGCGCACTCAGCAGCAGCTGCGGGGGGCTGCGGTGCCGCTGTTCACAGAGCACGAGATCGCTGACATCTGCGCCAGTTTCCAGCGCGTGGTCATCGCGGCGCTCGTCGAGCGCACCTTTGATGCGGCGCGCCGACATCACGCGAAGAGCATCGGCGTCGCCGGCGGAGTGTCCGCAAACAGCCGTCTCCGGGAAGAGTTCGCGGCGCGCGGCAAGGCGCGTGAGATGCCGACGTTCGTGCCGAGCTTGCAGCTGTCTACCGATAATGCAGCGATGATTGCGGCCGCGGGGCTGCGCAAGCTGCGCGCCGGCGTGACGGCGCCGTTCGATCTCAACGCGGATGCAGGGCTGGTGCTCTAAGGCGCGAAAGGTGCTTAAGGTGCTAGGGGTGCGTATGGTGCTAAGGTGCTTGGGGTGTTTGGGTGCTTGGGGTGCTGGGGTGCTTGAGGTGCTCGGGCGCTTAGGTGCCAAAGTGCGGGCGTTATGTGCTTCGGTGAGTCGGTTTAGTTATCTGGGCTATTCCTGAGATATCGAATCAGGTGCGTAACCGCGGCGATTGCTCGATTATAGAGAGGTTCTAGATCCCGAACCGTGTCTTGACTCCAGTATCTGCGAACTGCGCCATCCCGCAGGTGGTCGCGGAGCTCGAGCAGAGAGCCGCGAGCAACACTGGCGTACTGGGCGAACTCACGATGCCGATAGCGAACCAAATCCTTCGGCGATATTCCGAGTGACTGAGCTCGCATCGCGAACCTGATCGCGAAATCTGCGATCATGAATCGCAGGTCCTTGGGCGGTGATTGCATGCACCCTCTGGCGCAACTCGTCGCTAAGCTGCCAGACAATGAGATCTTCGACGCGGCGAGCTCCCATTCGCGCCGGATCGAGCATCCACTGTGCCAGTACATTTCCGATCCAGCCTCTCGTGCGCCCGAAGCCCCGAAGCACTCAAAGCCCCGAAGCCCCCAAGCACCCGAAGCACCCAAGCACCTAAGCACCTTTACCCCCTAGCCACCCTATGCTTGTGCATACCGACTACCTCTGGTTCAACACCAAGAAGCGGCAGGAATTCATCCGCATCACCGACGAAGTGGCCGCGGTCGTCAGCAAGAGCGGCGTCACGGACGGGACCGTGCTGGTGTCCGCCATGCACATCACCTCCGGCGTGTACGTCAATGACTGGGAGGATGGACTGATCCACGACTTCCAGACCTGGCTCGAGACACTCGCGCCGGCGGGCCTCAATTATCGGCATCATCAGACAGGCGAGGACAACGCCGATGCGCACCTCAAACGGACGATCATGGGCCATCAGGTCGTCTTGCCCATAACCAGCGGTAAGCTCGATCTCGGGCCGTGGGAGCAGGTGTTCTACGCGGAATTCGACGGCCAGCGCAAGAAGCGGGTCGTGGTCAAGGTGATGGGCATCTCGGGCCTTGAAACATGACCGATCTCAGGCACTATCCGGCGCGACCGATCGTGGGCGTCGGGGCGGTCATCCTCGACGGCCCGCGCGTCCTCCTGGTCAGGCGCGCGCATGAGCCGCTCAAAGGCGAATGGAGTCTTCCGGGGGGCGCCGTAGAGCTCGGGGAAACGCTCGAAACCGCGCTGGCGCGCGAAGTGATCGAGGAGACGGGTCTCGAAGTCGTGGTCGGACCGGTCGTGGAGGTCATCGATCGCGTGCAGCGCGCTCCCGACGGTCGCGTCGAGTATCACTTCGTGATCGTCGATTACCTGTGCACCGTTCGGGCTGGCGTCGCGGCGCACGGTTCGGATGCGTCGGATGTACGCTGGGTGCCCGTTTCGGAGTTGGCCGCTCACCAGGTGACCAGCAAAGCGATCGAAGTCATTCTGAAGGCCGTTGACCTCCAGGGGCGGTAGCTGGCTCACGGGTCCGCCAGGCGAAGTAGACGGGCACGCCCAGCAGCACGATGACCAACCCGGGCCATGTCGTCGCTGTCCGGTAGATGAACAGGACGAGCAGGATGGTGCTCGCGCCCGCGATGTAGAGCGCCGGCAGGAGGGGGTACCCGAACGCACGATACGGCCGCTCGATGGCGGGCCGCGTCCGCCGCAACCGGAAGAGCCCGGCAATCGTGAGGATATAGAAAATCAGCGCGGCCGAGATGACGTAGTCGAGCAAATTGCTGTACAGGTTGCCGTAAGCCCGCGTCGCCGGATTGTAGGTCCGCGGCAGCACGAGAAGAACCGCCCAGAGCCCCTGCAACACCAGGCCCCACGCCGGTACTCTCGCGTGGTTCAAACGGCCGGCGGCGCGGAAGAACAGCCCGTCCCGAGCCATCGCATAGTACGCGCGCGCGCCCGCCAGGATCAGGCCGTTGTTGCACCCAAACGTCGAGACGACGATCGCGACCGCCATCATCGCGGCGCCGGCGCCGGGAAAGACAGCGTCGAGAGTCGCCGTGGCGACGCGATCCGCCGGAGCGTGCTGAATCGCGGCGAAGGGCAGCGTCACCAGATAGGCGACGTTGACGAGCAGGTACAGGCCGATCACCGTCGAGGCCCCGAGCGCGAGCGACAGCGGGATGTTTCGCCTTGGATCCTTCACTTCTCCGGCGGTGAACGTGATGTTGTTCCAGGCGTCGGCGGAGAAGAGCGACCCGGTCTGCGACACGCAGATCGCGACGAACAGGCCGACTGCGGTGATGGCCGACAGGCCCGGCACGATGTCGATGACGCCGCGCGGCGTCCACATGTTGCCGAAGTTGTCGGACACCGCCGCTTGGTTCCAGCCAAGCAGCAGGCCGGCGAGGATCAACGCGATGACCGCGCCGGTCTTGGCGGTGGTGAACACATTCTGGATGACGCGCCCGTATTCGAGCCCCCGCGTGTTGGTCCAGGTGAGGAGCGCGATCAGCACGATGCCGACCAGTTGCGTGGTGGACAAGGAGAGCGCGTAGCCGGCGCTCAGGTGGATCGGCTCGAGCAGGTACCGATCGTCGGAGATCCACGGGATCAGGACGCCGGAGTATCGGGCGAAGCCGACGGCAACCGCGGCAATGGTTCCGGTCTGGATGACCAGGAACAGCGTCCACCCGTACAGAAAACCCCACAGCGGGGAAAATGCCTCGCGCAAGTACACGTATTGCCCACCGGCGCGCGGCATCATCGCGGCGAGCTCGCCGTAGGCGAGCGCGCCCACGACAGTGAGCACTCCCGCCACGAGCCAGGCCACCAGCAGCCAGCCGGCACTCCCGACGTTGCGGGCCATATCGGCCGACACGATGAAGATGCCGGAGCCGATCATCGATCCGACGACGACCATCGTCGAGTCGTAGAGGCCGAGGCCACGATTGAATTCGGTGTCGAGCGCGGTTGCCGCCATGCCGCGTGCCGACGGATTGGTCATCAGCCGCTCCTGAACTAAGATTCTGAGACGCTCGACGTTACCTCAGGAGCAGCGGTTCGGCCAAACCGCCGGCGCCGCTTTTCGCGCTTGATGACGCCATGGAATTGACGCGCGCCGCCGCATGGCAATTGCTGACCGAGTACACCCGAAGCGACAGCCTGTTGAAGCACGCGCTCGCCGTCGAGGCCGCGGTGCGCGGTTACGCGCGCCAGTTCGCCGAGAACGAAGAGGAATGGGGCATTGTCGGGCTCCTGCACGATTTCGACTACGAGCGCTGGCCCAGCCTGGAGGATCATCCCTTTCGCGGCGCCGAGATTCTCAAGGAGAAGGGCTATCCCGAATGGGTGGTTCGCGCCATCCTGTCCCACGCCGATTACAGCGGCGTGCCGCGCGAGGGACGCCTCGAGAAGACGCTCTTCGCCTGCGACGAGATGGCGGGGTTCGTCACGGCGGCCTCGCTCGTGCGCCCGAGCAAGAGCGTGCTCGACCTCGAATCGTCTTCGGTCGTGAAGCGGATGAAGGACAAGGCATTCGCCAAGGGCGTGAAGCGCGACGATCTGCGTGCCGGCGCCGAACTGCTGGGGCTCCCGCTCGACGAGCACATCCGCAACGTCATCACCTTCCTGCGCGAGCGGGCGGACGACCTCGGACTGCGTGGCAGCCTGTAACCGGATCCTTCGAGCCCCTGGTGCCAGACACCGACACTGAAGTTTCCGTTCGCGACCCGGTGGTGACGCTCGATGCCGTCACCGTGGCGTATGGTCGGCAGCCGGCGCTGCAGGAGGTGACCGCGTCCTTCGCCGCCGGCGCCGTCGGGTTGCTCGGACCGAACGGGGCCGGCAAGAGCACCATGATCAAGGCGCTGCTCGGCTTCATGGTGCCGGCCCGGGGACGCATCCAGGTCCTCGGGCTCGACGTTGCGGTGTCGCCGCTCGAGATCCGGAGGCGGGTCGGCTACATGCCCGAGAGCGACGCGCACATTCCCGGCATGAACGCCGTCTCCTTCGTGGCGTATTGCGGCGAATTGTCAGGACTCCCGCGCGCCGATTCGATCCAGCGCGCGCACGAAGCGCTGTTCTACGTCGGTCTCGGGGAGGCACGCTATCGCAACGTGGAAACGTATTCGACCGGGATGAAGCAGCGCATCAAGCTGGCGCAGGCCCTGGTGCACGACCCGGATCTGCTGTTTCTCGACGAGCCCACCAACGGCATGGACCCCAAGGGCCGGGACGAGATGCTCGACCTGGTGTGCGACCTCGTGCGCGAGAAGGGCATCAACCTGGTTCTCTCGTCTCATCTGATGCCCGACGTCGAACGCACGTGCGATCACGTGATCGTCATGGATAAAGGACGGATCGCGGCACAGGGTTCGATTGCGGCCCTCAAGCAGGCGCGCGGGCGCGTCTACGAGTTGCGGGTGAAGGCATCGGCGGATTCCGTGACGGTGCCGATCTTCGTCGAACAGCTGCACGCGGCCGGCTTCGAGTGTCACGCCACAGACGACGACGTGATGCGGGTCTTCGTTCCTGGCGAGGGCGGCGCCCGCCAGTTGTTCGTGCTCGCCGCCGCGGCCGGCGTGCAGGTTCGTCACCTCCGCCCGAGTGTTCCGACGCTCGAGGACGTGTTCGCGAAAGCGGTTGGAGAGGCACAGGGCGGCTAACCACGAAGATTCAAAGCGCACGAAGCCTCATCGGGACGAATCGGTGCTTCGCGTTCGCTGTGGCTTCATGGGTTGGAGTCGGTGCGTTGAAAAGGTGTTCGAAACCGTATGCCCATTCATGATCAAGGCTACCGCCGGTACGGTGGACGCCGCGTTCCGCTTGGGCGTGCGTGGGCGGTGATTGCGTTGGCCGGCATCCGTACCGTGCTCGGCCAACGCCGGTTCATCGGGCTGCTCATTCTCGCGTGGATTCCCTTCGTCGTCCGCGCGGTGCAGTTTTATTTCGCGGTCAACCTGCCGCAAGCGGCGTTCCTGACGCCGACGGCCGGGACCTTCCGCGAATTCCTCGATCAACAGCAGATCTTCGTATTCTTCATTACCGTATCGGTCGGCGCCGGGCTCATCGCGAACGACCGGCGCGCCAACGCGCTCCAGATCTACCTGTCCAGGCCGCTGTCGCGATGGGAATACGTGGCCGGCAAGCTGGCCATCCTGATGGCGTTTCTTCTCCTCGTCACGTGGGTGCCGGCCATTGCGCTGCTCCTCGTCCAGGTGCTCTTCGCCGGAAACTTCGGTTTCTTTCGGACCAATCTCTACCTGTTTCCCGCGATCACCCTCTTCTCGTTCATCGAGGCGATCATGATCGCCACCTCGATGCTCGCCCTTTCCTCGCTGTCGAACAGCAGCCGGTACGTCAGCATTCTGTATACGGCGCTCATCTTTTTCACGCCGGCGCTGTTCGGCGTCCTGCGGCTGGTCACTGGCAGCTCGGCGATCTCGTTGATGTCGTTCCCGGCGAACCTGCGTCAGGTCGGCAACGCCATTTTTCGTCTTCCCTTGCCGTACGACACACCGTGGGAGGTGTCGCTGCTGATGATCGTCGGCCTGATCGTCGGCTCCGTACTGATCCTCGAGCGTCGCGTCCGCGGCGTAGAGGTGATCGTGTGAGCGAAGAGCGAGGGATCATCGAGGCGCAGAATGTCTCCAAATGGTACGGTCAGGTCATCGGTCTGAACGACGTCTCGATGAGCGTGCCCGCGGGTATCACCGGCCTTCTCGGGCCGAACGGCGCGGGCAAGTCGACGCTGATGAAGCTGATGACGGGCCAGCTGAAGCCGAGCCAGGGCCAGATCACCGTCCTCGGCGAGCGCATCTGGCAGAACCCCACCCTGTACTTCCGCATCGGGTTCTGCCCCGAGCAGGACGGGTTCTACGAGCGCATGACCGGCCTCGAGTGGCTGACGGCGCTGGTCCGGCTCAATGGCGCCGGCGACCGTGAGGCAGCCGAGATGGCCGCCCGCGCTCTCGAGCTCGTCGACCTCACCCCTGCCGCCGGAAAAAAGATCGGCGCGTACAGCAAAGGCATGCGGCAGCGTGTGAAGCTGGCGCAGGCGCTCGCGCACGATCCGGAGCTCCTGATCCTGGATGAGCCACTGGCGGGCATGGATCCGATCGCGCGCCGCAAGGCGATTCGGTTGATCAGGGACTGGGGCCGGTCGGGTAAGAGCGTCGTGGTCTCGAGCCACGTCCTTCACGAGATTGAGTCGATGACGTCCAGTATCCTGCTGATGAATCAAGGACGGATCCTGGCCGAGGGGAACGTCCATCAGATTCGGGACCTCATCGACAGGCATCCCCACACCGTCCACATCAAAGCGGACGAGACGCGCGCGCTGGCCCGAGAGTTTCTCGCCGCCGCCGACGTGCTCAGTCTGAAATTCGAGGATCAGGCGCTCGTGATTCAGACCTCGCGGCCTGACGCGTTCTATGCGCGGCTCACCGCCTATGCCGCCTCCGGTGAGTTCGGCGCAATTCATGAGATCACCTCGCCCGACGACAACCTGCAGGCGGTCTTCCAGTATCTGGTGAAATGATGGCTCCGTCCCCGCCAGGCCGACCTGGCGTCCTGACGTCAGCGCTCAGGATTTTCGATCTGTCACTCAACCAGATGCTCTGGTCGCGCCGGTCGGTGTTCCTGGCGCTCCTGGTTGGCGGGCCGGTACTTCTCGCCGCGGCCATCAGGCTGGCGACGGATCTGGCGCCCCTCTTTCTCCACGCCCGCAGGGATCCACCGATCGAGGGCGCGACGCTGTTTGGGATGATGATCTGGCTGCTGTACGTCCGCATCATCGTCCCGGTGCTGGGCGTCTTCTACGGCACGGCACTGATCGCGGACGAAGTCGACGACAAGACGATTACGTATCTGTTCACCCGTCCGATTCCGCGGCGCGCGGTCCTAATCGGTAAATACCTCTCGTACCTGGCGTGCACGACGCTGCTGCTGCTGCCATCGGTGGTCGCGGTGTATTTCCTCATCGTGCCCATCAACGAAGGCAGCATTGGTCGATCATTCCCATTGCTGGTCGCGGATCTCGGGGTGCTCGTAGCCGGCTTGATTGCATACGGCGCGGTGTTCGCGCTGGTGGGCGCCAGGCTCAAGCGACCGTTGGTCCTCGGGCTGGTATTCGCATTCGGCTGGGAGCCGGGCGTCCTGCTGGTACCGGGCTACCTGAAGCGGGCCACCGTGGCGTATTATCTTCAGGCACTCCTCCCGCATGAGATGCCGCTGGACCCGGGGACGATCGGCGTCTTGACGCAGATGTTCGACCGATTTCCCTCCGCAACCGAGAGCCTCGCCTGGCTGGCGGCGGCGACCGTGAGTGCGCTCTGGCGGGCGAGCAGGGCCGTTGAGAATCGGGAATACGTGCTGGAACAGTAGCGATCGCTGCATCGTCCAAGAACCTCGAGACCTCATGACGTCCCGAACTCGAAATGTCGTGATCGCTTCGCTGCTGGTGGTGCTGGTCGGCCTGGGTACCGGTCTGGTCGCATATTATGTGGGCTTCCCGACCAGCGCGTTCTTCGCCGATGAAGGTCCCGATGAGCTCCGCTTCGTGCCGGCGGATGCGACCCTTGTCGCATTCGGGAACGTGCACGAGATCATGACCTCCGACGTGCGCGAGCGCGCCCGGCGCGCGTTGCCGCGTCTGCCAAGAGGTCAGGAACAGTTTCGCGCCGAAACAGGGATCGACGTCGAAACGGATATCGACCGCGTGGTCGCGTGCCTCAGTCGTCCCGGCGTGGACGCCCCGACCGCTGGCCTGGTCCTCGCCCGCGGGCGGTTCGATGCGGGCAAGATCGAGTCGCTGATGCGGGATCATGGCGCGACCGTCGTCGACTATCGAGACGTGCGCCTCATCACGGGCGCTGCGTCGTCGGCTCATCCCGGCGGTCTGTCTCTCGGGTTCATCGAACCAGGTCTCGTCGCGGTCGGCAGCGCGGCGTTGGTCCGGAGCGCCATCGACCTGAAACACGGCGGCAGGGGCATCACGACCAACGACGACATCATGAATCGCGTCAGGTCGCTCGACGCCGGCGATGCCTGGGTCGTTGGCCGGTTCGAGGCGCTTTCCTCCCAGGCGAACCTTCCGCGCGGCCTGGCCGCGCAGCTGCTCCCCATTACATGGGTTTCGGCAACCGCCCACCTCAATGGCGGGTTGCAGGGCGTATTGCGTGCGGAGACGAGTGACGAGGCGTCCGCGACCACCCTGCGAGACCTGGTACGCGGGTTCCTGGCGTTCGCGAAGCTGAAGGCGGGTTCGAGGCCAGAGATCCAGACCCTTGTGCAGTCGGTGAACCTCGGTGGTACCGGGACCACTGTGACACTCTCGTTCAGCCTCCCCTTGGAGATCTTCGACCTGTTAGGGACCGCGATGGGTCACGATATCGTGAAACCGCGCTGACGCGGGCGGCTGCCGACAGCCTCGCTTCGTAGTTTTTCTCTCTCCGGAACCTTCGCCACTTCTTCTCTCCGGTAAATGGAAGCGCCCCCCAATCCGTAATTCGGAATACCGATGACAGACCTGGTGTTCTTTTACGGCACTCTCATGAGCGGCTTCAGCCGGCCCGGCCGCTCGACCCTCGATCGGATCCTGGTGCCCGTGGGCCGCGGGTGGATCGGCGCCGCACTGTTCGATCTCGGTATCTATCCCGCCGCTATCCCTGCGAGCGACAGCCGTGTTTGGGGCGAGGTGTATCAGATGCTGGATGCCGACGCCGTTCTAAGCTCGACCGATGAGCTCGAAGGAGTCAATCCTACCGAGTCCGACTCCAGCCTCTACACCCGCGCGGAAACCCTCGTCACGTTGGAGGATGGGCGTGCGATCACCGCTTGGGTCTACTTCTACAATGCCCCCCTGGGACGGGCCGAGCGTATTGCCTCCGGCGATTACCGCGAGCATCTGAAGGCAAAATAGCCACACTCCGCCACGTCGAAAGCCGCGCGATAGCCGGATAGGATAGGAAGGAAGTACGTCGTCACTGCGGTGAAAACCGCTGTAGGGGGAACTTCTGCGGTCGCCTGCCCAACTTCAGATAGGCTCCGGACGAATGTGCAGATGCGCCGATGACGCGGACGAGGGAGGTCCAGCGGACGCGGCATGCCCAGCTGCCTGCACTCGCCGATCTTTTCCATGCTTGCCGGGTGTGAACGATCTCTAGCCGGTGCGGCGGCCGTCCTTGATGGCGTCGATGAACTCGGCAATCACCGAGTAAACTCGGTCCGACAACTCGATGAATTCGACGCCGGAACGGTAAGTGACGAACTCCTGGTCGACGTCGCTGATGCTGCAATGGACGACCCGGCCCTTGACGACGATAGAGCGGTCGCCCAGGGTAAGCCGCAGTTCGTGCAGTGAGTCCAGCTGGAGGCGAAACGCGGTCTCGACCTGGGCGCCTCCGCAGCCCAGCTCCTTGATGGCCATTGGCTCGAACACCATGACCTCGCCGTGGAGCTCCCCCAGAATCTCGAGGCGCTCGCTGTCGCGTGTGTTGTCGAGATCTGGCTTGGAATCTCCCGGCGTCGCCGGGTCGCGCACCATGCGACCCGGACTATATCACGAGGGGATTCGGCGAGCCGGTCGCCGGTCAGTTCATGCGTAGAGCAGGCTTGGGGGTAAACATCTCGCCATCCGAGAAATCCGTGGACGTCCCCATCGGCGTCGTGGCCTTCATGCTCGTTCGCGTAGGTCAGGACAGGGATCCCGCGCGTTTCGTCGTCCAGCTTCAACATCGACAGAACCTGGAAGCCGTCCATCTCCTCGATCCGCACGCAAAGGATGACGAGGTTTGGCTGCACACGCTTGATTTGCGAGTAGGCGTGGTCGTTGGATTCCACGAACACGATGTCGTAGCGCCCGGCGTCGAGCGCCGTCTCGAGCAACTCCAGGATTTCGGAGCTGCCGTTGACGATGACTACCTTCTGGGCGCTGGCTCCCGGCGCGATACCAGACCCTCGAAGGTTTGAAAGTGTGACGCCTGTAGTTACGCCATTCGTCAGCATCTCTAGTCCGTCTCCATCGGACGCTGACAGGTAATTCAGGAACCGTGCCAGGCAGGCGGCATCAGAATGTCCATGTTTTCAGGAGTTCGTGAAGGCGGGGGAGCAGGCTTCGGGCTGATGACCACGGAAGGGGGCACTAGTGACGATGACGGAACCTGTTCTGCGGCAGAGGTTTCGACACACGGTTGCGCGCCGTGTCTGCAGTACGGCAATCTCGGTGACATATGTCTGCCTACCACAACTTCGTCGATGGCGCGTGGGTGACCTCGGTTTCGGGCGAGGTGTTCGAAAACAGAAACCCTGCCGATCCCGACGATCTCATAGGGACGTTTCAGCAATCCATCGCGGCGGACGCCGAACGCGCCATAGACGCTGCCCGCCGGGCGTATGCGACCTGGCGGCTGGTACCCGCGCCACGCCGCGCCGAAGTGCTTTTCCGCGCCGGCCAGCTTTTGAGCGCTTGCAAGGAATCGCTCGCTCGAGACATGACGCGCGAGATGGGCAAGGTACTCGCCGAGACGCGCGGCGACGTTCAGGAAGCGATTGACATGACGTTCTTCATGGCGGGTGAGGGACGGCGTCAATACGGGCAGACCGTTCCCTCGGAGCTCCGGGACAAGTTCGCGATGTCGGTCCGCCAGCCGGTCGGGGTCTGCGCCGTGATCACGCCGTGGAATTTTCCAATGGCCATCCCATCCTGGAAAATCATGCCGGCGCTCGTCTGCGGCAATACTGTCGTGTTCAAGCCGGCGACGCTGACGCCTCTCTCCGCGGTCAACTTCGTCAAGATCCTGGCAGAGGCGGGTGTTCCCAGGGGTGTCGTCAATCTCGTCACCGGGGGCGGCGACGCCGTGGGTACGGCGATGACGGCGGCCGATGCGGTGCGCGTGGTGTCGTTTACCGGCTCGACCGAGGTGGGCCGGACCGTGTCCGTGAAGGCGGCGCCCTTATTCAAGAAGGTGCACCTCGAGATGGGTGGCAAGAACGTGATCATGGTCATGGACGACGCCAATCTCGAGTTGGCGGTCGAAGGGTGCCTGTGGGGAGGCTTCGGAACGACCGGGCAGCGCTGCACCGCCGCAAGCCGGATTGTCGTTCATCATGAAGTGTACCGGGCATTCCTGGATCGCTTCGTCCAACGGGCGGCGGCATTACGTGTAGGGGAGGGCCTCGACCCGGCCGTCCAGATGGGACCACTCGTCAGCGAGGGCCAGCGAGAAACCGTGATCAACTACATCGGCATCGGCCGGCGCGAGGGGGCGACGCTCGTGTGCGGCGGGCACGCGCTCACAGACGGTCCGTACGCGAAGGGACATTTTCACGAGCCGACGATCTTCGCCGACGTCGCTCCGTCGATGCGCATCGCGCAGGAGGAGATCTTCGGACCCGTTGTCTCCGTCATCCCCTGCCGATCGCTTGATGAGGCGGTCGAAATCGGCAACAACGTTCAATACGGGCTGTCGGCGTCAATCTATACTCAGGATGTGAACGCGGCGTTCGCCGCCATGCGTGATCTCGATACCGGCATCTTCTACGTGAATGCGCCGACGATCGGCGCGGAAGTGCATCTGCCGTTTGGCGGCACCAAGGCGACCGGCAACGGCCACCGTGAAGCGGGGACCGCCGCACTCGACGTCTTCTCGGAATGGAAGTCGATCTACGTCGACTTCAGCGGCCGGCTGCAGCGCGCGCAGATCGATCCGATGGAGATATAGGTCAGTCGACTGTGAACCTCATCCTCCATGCGCATAGCAGTCATCCCTGGTGACGGGATCGGCGTCGAGGTGACGGCGGAAGCCTTGAAGGTGCTTCGCGCGGCGGCCGAGGTCTTCGGCCGCAGCCCCGAGTTCGAGATCCTGCCATGGGGCGCTGAGCATTTTCTTCAGACGGGGGTCACGATTCCACACGATGGTTACGCACGGCTGCGTGAGCACGATGCCATCTTCGTCGGCGCCCTTGGCGATCCGCGGGTGCCCGACAACCGCCACGCACGCGACATCCTGCTCGGGACGCGGTTCGAGCTTGATCTATACGTCAACTATCGCCCGGTGCGTCTCCTCGACGAGCGCTTATGCCCGCTCAAGGGCCGAACGAGAGATGAGGTCGACTTCATCGTGTTTCGGGAGAATACCGAAGGGATCTACGTGGGCGTCGGCGGCCGGTTCAAGGCCGGAACCGACGACGAGGTGGCCATACAGGAGGAGCTGAACACGTACAAGGGCGTCCACCGGATCGTCCGCTACGCCTTCGAGTACGCCAGGACGAGCGGGCGTTCACGCGTCTGCATGGCCGACAAGAGCAACGTCATGCAGGACGGGCACGCGCTATGGCAGCGAGTGTTCCGCGAGGTGGCGGCGGATTACCCGGGAATCGAGCCGCGCCATCTCTATATCGACACGCTGGCGCTGTTGATGGTGCAGAATCCGTCCGAATTCGAGGTGATCGTCACGAACAACTTGTTCGGCGACATCATCACGGATCTGGGCGCGGCTCTCCAGGGTGGTCTTGGCGTGGCTCCGTCCGGCAACCTGCACCCGGGACGAACCTCGATGTTCGAGCCCGTGCACGGGTCGGCGCCGCCGCTGGCCGGGAAGAACCTTGCCAACCCGATGGGCGCGATCCTGTCGGCGGCGCTGATGCTCGAGTATCTCGGTCTGTCCGAGGAGGCGCAGGCGATCGAAGCCGCGGTGCAACAGGCCGTGACCGGCCATCAGGGGACGGCTGATATCGGCGGCGTGCTCGGCACGCGGGAAACGGGGGACTACATTGCGGGCGCGATTCGTGGGTGACATCATCGGCACGGAAACACGGACGAACGGAACCACGAAGACAGGAAGATCACGAATGCAAGACCGCACCTTTTGGCATTCGCGTCGTGGAGCTTCGGTCCCTTCGTGCCTTCGTGGTCAAGAAGCGGGAGCTTCGTCCGTCGCGGCATGAAACAGCCACGAAAACACGAAATGTGAAACGCCGCCCGCCGAAAACGGGAAGACGAACTCACCGGCAGTCTGATCGGAACTGGCATGACGAAACCGGATGTCTTGATTGTGGGCGGCGCGCGGACGCCGATGACCGACTATGTGGGCGCGTTGAAGGATGTGTCGGCGCTGGCTCTTGGGGCGATCGCCGCTCGCGGAGCGTTCCAGAAGACCGGGGTCAAACCGGAATGGATCGACCACGTGGTGATCGGCAACGTCCTCCAAACGAGCGCGGATGCGATTTACGGTGCACGGCACGTCGCCCTGAAGGCGGGCATGCCCGTCGACGTCCCGGCGCTGACGGTGAACCGGCTCTGTGGGTCGGGGATACAGGCGGCCGTGAGTGGCGCGCAGCTGATTCAGCTCGGAGAAGCGGGCGTTGTCCTCACCGGCGGTGTCGAGAGCATGAGCCAGGCGCCGCACGTCATTCGTGGCCTCCGCAGCGGCCTCAAGCTTGGACAGGGCAAGCTCGAGGACTCGCTCTGGGACGCACTGCTGGACACGCACTGCGGCTGCACGATGGCGGCCACCGCCGAGAACTGCGCGGTCAAATACGGCGTGTCGCGGCAAGACCAGGACCGGTTCGCACTGCGGAGCCAGCAGCTGGCCGATAAGGCCTGGCGCGAGGGGAGGTTCGCCGGCGAGGTCGTGCCGGTTGAGATCGAGACGCGAAAAGGCGTGACGGCGATCAGCGAAGACGATCACATGCGTCCGGAGACGACGCTGGAGATCCTGGCCGCATTGCCTGCGGCCTTCAAGAAGGACGGGTGTGTGACCGCCGGCAATGCCAGCGGTATCGTCGACGGCGGCGCGGCGTTGATTCTCGCGTCCCGCGAGTCGGTTGATCGGCACGGGCTCAAGCCGCTCGGCCGACTCATCGACTGGGCGGCCGTGGGCGTAGAGCCCGCGTTCATGGGCATGGGACCGGCGCCTGCCACCCGAGCGGTGCTCGCCCGCACCGGTCTGACCCTTGCGGATCTGGATCTCATCGAGGTCAACGAGGCCTTTGCCGCGCAGTATCTATCCGTCGAGAAGGAACTCGGACTCGATCGCGAACGGGTGAACGTCAACGGCGGCGCGATCGCGCTGGGCCATCCGCTTGGCATGACCGGCACGCGCCTGCTGCTGACGTTGCTGCTGGAACTCCGGCGCCGTGGAAAGCGTCGCGGCCTCGCTACCGCCTGCATCGGCGGTGGTCAGGGCATCGCGGCAATCGTCGAGACGGTGTGAATCGGCGCCATTCCTGTTCACGTTTTTGGTGTTTTCGTGGTCGGCCGTGTGGATTGTCCCAGTTCGTTGGCTGAGGTTTCGTCGCCCGCTCGTCGCTCGTCGCTCGTCGCTCGTCGCGTCGTCGTGCCGTCGTGGCCGTCTCTTTCTCTTCTTTCGTGGCTGTTTGTGAGAGCCCAACTGTATGCAGATAAAGACTGTGGGCGTCGTGGGTTGCGGCCTCATGGGCTCCGGCATCGCCCAGGTTTGCGCGGCGTCCGGCTATACGACGATCGTTCGCGAAGTCGACGAGACGCTGCTGCGGCAGGGCTTGGGCCGGATCACGACATTCCTCGACGCCGGCGTCAGCAAGGGGAAAGTGACCTCCGCGGTCCGGGACGCAACGCTCGGGAACCTCAAGGGGACGACGAACCTCGAGGATCTCGGGGCTTGCGATCTGATCGTCGAGGCGATCGTCGAACAGCTGGAGGCGAAGCGGGCGACCTACACCGCGCTGGAGCAGGTCGTGAAAGACCACACGGTGTTTCTCTCGAACACCTCGTCGCTCTGCATCACCGAGCTGGCTGCGGCGACCATGCGGCCCGATCGGTTCGGCGGGCTGCACTTCTTCAACCCCGTTCCGCTGATGAAGCTCGTGGAGGTGATTCGCGGGCTGTCGACGAGCGAGGAGACGTACCGGCAAGCATTCGCTTTCGCGCAATCCCTCGGGAAGGACCCCATCACGGCGCCAGACCGGCCCGGCTTCATCGTCAACCGGTTGCTCGTCCCCTATCTGCTCGATGCCGTACGCGCGTACGAGAACGGCCTGGGCACGATCGAAGACATCGACCAGGGCATGAAACTGGGGTGCGGGTATCCGATGGGCCCGTTCACGCTCCTCGATTTCGTCGGCCTCGACACGACCTACTACATCGCGAACATCATGTTTGAGGAGTTTCGCGAGCCTGCGTACGCTGCGCCGCCGCTCTTGAAGCGGATGGTGCTCGCGGGACGGCTCGGGCGAAAGAGCGGGCAGGGGTTTTACAAGTACGAGGTCTAAAGTCTCAAGGCCCAGTCTCAAGTTTCAAGACTGGAACCCAAGCCCACAGCCCAAAGTCTCAACGTTCAAGGTGTGTGCGCTTCCTGAGACGTGAGCCCTGACACTTGAGAGTTTGTACAATATGCAATATGAAAGATCTCATCACGCGTCTCCTCGTGGAGCTTGGCGAAGACCCGAATCGGGAGGGGCTGCTCAGGACGCCGGTCCGGGTCGAGAAGGCACTCCGATTCCTGACGAGCGGGTACGGCGCGAACGTCGACGCCGTGCTCAACGATGCCCTGTTCACCGTCGACTACAGCGAGATGGTGATCGTCAAGGATATCGACTTCTACAGCCTGTGCGAGCATCACCTGCTACCGTTCTTCGGCAAGTGTCACATCGCTTATATCCCCAGCACTCACGTGATCGGACTGAGCAAGATCCCCCGGCTGGTGGATGTATTCAGCCGACGCCTGCAGATCCAGGAGCGGCTGACGAACCAGATCGCGGACACCATCCGCGAGAAGATCTCGCCGATCGGCGTCGCCGTCGTCATGGAGGCCACTCATCTCTGTATGTCGATGCGCGGCGTCGAGAAGCAGAACTCCTTCGCGGTGACGAGTGCCATGCTCGGTGCGTTCCGCAGTAATGCGCGGACACGCATCGAGTTTCTCGAGCTCATCAAGCTCCGCAGCGCCATCCCCGGCCTCCGCGGCGACACCGCGGCGAGCCTGGCCTGTGTCGGCGAGGATTAGACGTTCTGCGTTCTGCGTTCTGCGTTCTCCGTTCGGCGTTCTCCGTTCGGCGTTCGGCGTTTGCGTGCACGAAGGCTGAACGAAGGGCGCCGCACGTCGCACGGAAAAGTACTATACTGAGAGTGATGCGCCGCGTGCTTCTCGTTGTGCTGGCGTCGCTGCTGGCGGTACCGCTCGTCGCGCCCGCCCAGACGCGACGGCCGCCGGCGAAGCGCACGCCGCCACCGCCGCCTCCTCCTCCTGCGCCACCGACGAAGACCGTCCCCGAGATCAAGTGCCCGACGCCCCTGGGCGTTGGTGTCAGTTCGAAGCGCGACTACTGCGATGTGATGAGCGGCCGCGATCCCGCGGAGGGTGTCCTGATTGTGCTGCCGCCGCATCAAGGACCGGTGACGCTCACCTTCGACCTGCACAATCGCCATACCTATTCAGAAGAGCAAGTGAAGGCCAATCGCGCATCCGCGCGCTATACTGCGGTAATCGGCGCGCTGACGATGGATAACACGCTGATCAGCCGGGCGGCGGTGCAAAGCGAGTTCAGGAAGGCGTCGGACCTGGTCGAGCGCATCGGCGGCGGGGCCGGCCCCGGCGGGGTCAAGGCGGTCGCGCCGACCGGCACCGAAGCCATCACCATCACGATTCCGGAGGAGGAAACACAGGTCAGTCTTCTGGGCGAAAAGCTGATCATCGACCGCCCGGATGGCACCGCCGCGTACACGTCGCCAGGACGTCCGATCGCCGTCATCAGCAACGTGGCGATCGAATACCGGCCCCCGCCTCCTCCGCGCCCTGCCCGGGGACGAACGTCGCGCTGAAGGACAGGATCCCCATCCGGGCCGGAAATGAAAAGGGCCGGCGGTTTCCCGCCGGCCCCTGATCCCTGATCGCAAACGTGGCGGCTGACTACACCTCAGGCTTGTGCAGCACGGGCTGAACGTCCGTCTTTTTCTTGGGCCCACCGAGTCCCTGAATCTTCAGCGTGGGCTGCTCCTTGAGCACGTGCTGGGCGTACAGCTTCGCCATCTCGGCGTTGTAGGCGGCTTCCTTCGCGAGATCCTCCGCCGACTTGTGCTTGCGCGCCGCCAGCTTTTCTTCGCGGGCGTTCTTCGCGATGCCGAGAGCGTCGAGGTCCGTCTGGGCGCCGGCGCGCACCGCTTCCTCGTTCAGCTTCAGCGAATGTGCCGTTGACGGCAGATCCACCGCCTTGCCGCCGGCGAAGATCTCGTGGCGGCCGTGCTCGTCGTACCACTTGGTGAGCGTCGCCGTCATGTGCATCTTCTCGATGATGTTTCGCCACCCGATGCCGGTGTTGTAGGCGCAGAAGGAGATCTCGCCCTGCTGCGTGGCATAGGGGATGATGCACATTTCGGTGCGGCGGAAATCGTAGTTGAACAGATCCTGGAACCACATGCCGGCGATGAAGAGGAAATTCCAGCGATCGGCCCGGCGCTTGGCAATGTCGTCGATCGTCCGATCTCCCTCGACCCTGCCGTATTTGCCCTTCTCGGCGGACTTGGTCGCGCCGAAGGTCTTGTCGAACTTCTTCAGCAGATCCGACAGCTTGAAATGCGTGGGCGACTTGAACGAGTCGTAGTTCCGGACGACCGCAAGCGCCATGCCCAGGACCGAGAGGAATCGGCCGCGGCCGGCGTCGCTGACCGCAGCCACGTCCTTGGCGAGCTGCTCGGCCTTCAGGAATGCGGTAACCGGCACCGCTTCCTTCGTTTCCTTGTCGATCATGATGGCCATGCCGACACCGCAGTTGGGGTGGCAGCCACAGGTCAGTTGTCCGAATTCCTTCTCGGCGCCGTGCGTCACGTCCGCCCAGTCGGTGAAGCTGCCCATGAAGGAAATCGGGAACCAGTCGCGGATCGGCTCGCCGATGCCGGTCTGGTTCTTCACGTCGTGCGCCAGGTGCGACAGCGTATAGCGCTGCGCGGCCCGGCGCTCAGGCGTCACCTCCTCGTCCCGCCCCGTGAACGACACCGGCTGGAACGAGAGGAAGTTGATCTTCTTGGGGTTGTCGAGCGCGAACTCGATGATGCGCCCGACCTGCTCGTTGTTGACGCCGTTCACGATGGTGACGACCGGCACGATGTCGACGCCCGCGCTGTACAGGTTCTCGATGGCGCGAAGCTTGACGTCGAAGAGGTTGCCGACACGGCGGTGGGCGTTGGCGGCGTTTCCGATGCCGTCAAACTGCAGATACGCGTAGCGGAGTCCGGCTTCGGCAGCCGCCCGGGCGAAGTCCGGGCTCTTGGCGAATTCGATGCCGTTGGTCGCCGCCTGGACGCTGTTGTACCCGACCTTGCGCGCGTATCTCACCGCGTCGAGAAAGTGCGGCGAAATCGTCGGCTCGCCTCCCGAGAACTGCACCGACATCTGCCGTCTGGGCTTGATGCTGATGGCGTTGTCCAGCACCGTCTTGATGTCGTCCCAGGTGAGCTCGTGGACGAACCCGACCTGGTTCGCATCCATGAAACAGGGGTCGCACATCATGTTGCAACGGTTCGTCAGATCGACCGTGAGCACCGATCCGCGGCCGTGCTTGATGGTGCTGCTGCCGTGGTTGTGCAGCTTCTCGTCGTTGTGCGCGCGGATGTCGCGTCCCGGGAACACCTCTTCGAGATGCTTGAAGAAGGCCGGGTCGATCGCCATCACGTCCTCGAAATGACCGTGAATGGGGCAGTCCTTGACCATCAGGATCTTGCCGTCGCGCTCGAGAATCGTGGCTTTGATCTCGCCGACTTTCTCGTTCAACAGCACGCTGACGTCTTTCTTGCCGTCGAGAATCGCCTGCCGCGCCTCGCGCGTGCAGGTCGGGCAGAGCGAGTCGGTCTCGCGCGGCCAGCCGAGCGGTGGCTTCGTCTTCTGATATGACTTGAGCAGCGGCTTGTCGGACCATTTCGGTGTGAACGAGGGCCGCTGATTGATCTTGTTCAACCCGCTGAAGACGACCCAGGCGCCATTGGCGGCTACCGCTAGACCCTTTTCGACGTATTTGATAGGCGCGTGCATTCGTGTCGCCTCCTGTACAAGTGCGCCCGGGCGCGAAGCGCCCACGCGACTTTGACGCCAAATCATAGATGAGAAAAGAAATGCCGGGCACGATTTTCGGCCAACGGGCGATCGAGGCCGGTGAGCGGGCAGATACGAGGTTGGATGGCCCGCTCATCCGAGGGCGGCGCAACCCCGCGCCGGATCCGATCCCGATGGCGGCGGCACGCGATCGACATCCACCGGGTAAGGATCGACAAGCGCATGGAGCCCGCTGCGTCGGCGTGAGTGAAAGCCAAGCCTCGCGTCCCGATTGTGAACGCCCGGCGGCGCTGAGTGGCTGGTCATGCAGACGAATCTCCGTCGCGGACACTAGAATGGCTCAATGTCGGTACGCGATCTGATCATCGTCGGCGCGGGGCCGTCGGGCCTCTCCGCCGCGATTGCCGCTAAGCGGCGCGGTCTGGATTACCAGGTTCTGGAGCAGGGCATCCTGGTCAACTCGATCCATCGATTTCCGCCCCAGATGGTCTTTTTCACGACACCGGAACTGCTGGAGGTGGGCGGTCTCCCCTTCGTGTCTCCCTACGAGAAGCCGACGCGGATCGAGGCGTTGCGCTATTACCGGCGCGTGGTCGATACCTTCGATCTGCAGATCGCGTTCGGGGAGACAGTGCTCTCGATCCAGGCGGAAGAGGACCCGGAGAGCGGCGGGGGCGGCGCTGACCGCCGGGTGTTCGCGATCGAGACCGGGTCGGGCGGCGGTCGCCGGATCCGGCATGCGCGTACCGTCGTGCTCGCGATTGGCTACTTCGATCGGCCCAACCTGCTGAACGTGCCTGGCGAGGACCTCCCGCATGTTCATCATTTCTATGGTGAGCCGCATCCGTACTACCGGCGGCGCGCGATCGTGGTTGGCGGCGGCAACTCGGCGGCGGAATCGGCGCTCGACCTGTACCGCGCCGGCGCCGCGGTGACGCTCGTCCACCGCCGGGCGGAACTCAAATCCACGATCAAGTACTGGGTCCGGCCGGACATCGAGAACCGGATCAGGGAGGGGTCGATCGCCGCGCGGTTCAACTCATGCGTGACGGAAATCAAGGCGGCTGCGGTCGTGGTGAGGACGGAAACGGGCCTGGAGGAGCTGGCTGCGGACGAGGTGTTTCTGCTCGTCGGCTACCACGCGGACTGGGAGTTGATGGCCGCTGCCGGTGTCGCGATGAACGAGCGACGTGCGCCCGTCTTCGATCCATCGACCTTCGAGACCAACGTGTCCGGCCTCTTCGTGGCCGGCGGCGCGCTCGCCGGCATGGACACGGGCAACATCTTCATCGAAAACGGCAGGTTTCACGGCGAAAAGATCGTCGAGGTGATCGGCGCCCGCCTGTGATCGGCGTATGACAATCTCAGGGCTGAGGTCTCAAGGCTGATCGCCCTTCAGGTTTCAGATTTTCCAGCGTGCCGTCGTTTCCTCTAGTGGGCGACGTTGGAGACCCCCGGCGTGCGGGCGATCATGATTTTCATCTCGAGGAGTTCGACCAGCGCTTCGGCGCGTGTTCGCAGGCTGTCGTGTTCGAGCAGCGCCTGCTTTTCGAGCGGATCGAGGTCGAGATACTGGCCGAGCGCGTTGATCAGATCTTCGTCGGCCAGCGCCGCGGTGGTGTTCGGATCGGCGCCGGCTTTTTCGACGGCGGGCGCCAGCAGCGCTTCGAGCTTCGATCGCTGCCTGCTGATGGCGTCGCGATCTTCGGGCCGCAGCGGTGCCTGCGTCAACGACTCGACCTGGGCGCGACGGTAGCGCCGCGCGTGATCCTCCCGTACGATGCGGACACGCTCGACGCCTCGCAAGACGATGTTGTAGCGGCCGTCGTCAAGGCGGTCCACGTGAGTGATGACGCCGCTGCACCCGATCGGATAGACCGGCGGCCGTCCCTCGTAACTTCCCTCCCATTTCGGCTGGAGCAGGACCATCGCAATCAACCGGTCGCTCTTCAGGGCGTCTGCGATCATCTCGCGATAGCGCGGCTCGAAGATGTGCAGCGGCAGAAATACGTTCGGGAAGAGCACAACGTTCGGGAGCGGGAACAGGGGCAGCAGGTCGGACATATCTGCGATTTCGTGACTTGGTGATCGACGACCTCTCAGTGGATTCGGGGATAGATTGGGATCACCAAATCGTCGATTGAAGATCAGTGGATCGTCTTCGTCTTCTTGTCCATGTAGTCCATGAGCACGTATTGACCGAGCGTGTACGGCGTCGTGAAATAGGCCTTCCCCTTGCAGATCTCGGCGACGCGGCGCACGAAGCTGACCAGATCGTAATCGCGCGCCAGCATGAACGTATTGATCATGATGCCGCTCTTGCGGCACGCGGCCACCTCGGCGCAGGTTTCAGCGACGATGAAGGGATCGAGGCCGAAGGCGTTCTTGTAAATCCGGCCATCGGGCTGGGTGAGCGCGGAGGGCTTGCCGTCGGTGATCATGATGATCTGCCGCATGTCCTTGCGCTGTCGATCGAGGATACGCCGCGCCAGCCGGAGTCCCTCGCGCGTGTTGGTGTAGTAGGGACCGACCCGGACGCGGCCGAGCTCGGCGAGCGGAATCTCTTCCGCCGAATCGTGGAAGAGCACCACCTTCAGCGCGTCGCCGGGGTACTGATGCTTGATCAGCTGCGCCAGCGCCAGCGCGACCCGTTTGGCGGGCGTAAAGCGATCCTCGCCGTACAGAATCATGCTGTGGCTGCAGTCCAGCATCAGGACCGTCGCGCACGAGCTCTGATACTCGCCTTGGACGACCATCAGATCCTGATGGGTGACCCGAATCCGGCTGGGAGCCGGCGGATCCGCGCCCGCCTCGCGCGCCTCGCGTGCCTCACGCTGTACCGCATTCAACAGCGTGCTTGCCGGATCGAGATTGAGCGTGTCTCCGAAGTGGTACGCCTTCGGGGCGCCGGTGGTCTCGATGCCTGTCGCCTGCTCGCGGGTGTCGTGGCGGCCGAAGCTGCTCTTGCCGAGTGAGCCCAGCAGGTCGCGCAGGGCGCGGTAACCAAGGAAATCGAGTGTCTTGTCGGTGACTTCGAAATGCACCGGCGGCTGTTCACGACCGTCGCCGCGGTTGCCGCGGTGCTCGCGCTCGGCGTCGAGGTCCGGCGGTGCGGTGATGTATCCCTGCTCGCCCATGCGCTCGATGATTTGCTGGATCAGCTCTTCGAGCTTCGATCGGGCGTCCGCCTGATCGCCGTCGGCGGGGTCGCCGAGCAGCTTCTCAATCGTTTCCTCCGGCAGCACCCCGCCGTTGAAGAGCGCGTCGAGGATCGCGTCGTGCAGCGCCTGCATGGTCCGCTCGTCGTCGTCCATCGCGTACGGGCTGCCGAACCCGCTCGACAGCAGCAGGTCGGACAGCTTCGCGACCAGATCTTCGAGATCCAGCTCATCGAGCGCATCGCCGGTGAATCTGGTGTAGCGGTATTTCATGTCGAGTGCTCGACGGATCGATTCAGGCTGTCGACGTCAGCAGCCGAGACCCTGAAGCCCATCACCTAGTTGTAGTACTTCTTCTTGCCGCCAGGCAGCCGGATCTCTTCCTCGACCGTCTGGTCCTCGCGGCGCGAGGGGCGGCGCGCCGCAGGCTCGGTGCCGGCGGCGTAACCGCGTTCGTCGCTGCGGCTGATCTTCTTCTGCGCGTACAGGCCTTCGAGGATGAAATCAATCGCCGAGGCGACGGCCGGAGCGGGCGCGCCCGCGCCGATCCCGAGGTGTCTGAGCAATTCGGGGAGGCCCTGCAGACCCCGCGTCAAATTGATCACCTCGTCTGCCGACGTCACGTCGCTCAGCGGGAGAGAGCCGCCCAGGTCGAACCATTCGACGACCGTCCGGGGGTCGACGCCGTCGAAGGTGCCGGTGAAGATGGCACCGACGGCTGAGCGGATGAGATCGCGGGCCACCTGCTCCGCGCCGCGCAGCTCCCCTTCGTACTCGAGCTCGAACTTGCCCGTGATGGACGGCAGCGCCGCGTACAGATCGGTCACGCGCGGCACGACGGCCTGCTCGCCAAGGGCCAGCGCGCGGCGTTCGGCGTTCGAGACCACGAGTTCCAGCGTCGTGATGGGCAGACGCTGGCTCACGCCCGACCGCTTGTCGATCTTGCGGTCGGCGCGGGCCTGGAACGCCACCTCTTCGACGACCTCGCGGACGTAGGCCGGAATGTCAATCGGCGGCCCCCCGGCGCGCGCCGTCCACGCCTCTTGCGCCGTGATCGCGAGGGCGTGCTGCCGCGTGACCGGGTAGTGCGTCCGGATCTCCGATCCAATGCGGTCCTTGAGCGGCGTGATGATCTTGCCCCGCGCCGTGTAGTCCTCCGGATTCGCCGTGAACACCAGCATCACGTCGAGTCTCAATCGGATGGGATACCCCTTGATCTGGACGTCCCCTTCCTGCAGGATGTTGAACAGTCCAACCTGAATCTTGCCAGCGAGATCGGGCAGCTCGTTGATCGCGAAGATGCCGCGATTCGCCCGTGGCAGCAGGCCGTAGTGCATCGTGAGCTCGTCAGCCAGGTTCAGGCCCGCCTGGGCGGCCTTGATCGGATCGATGTCGCCGACCATGTCGGCGATCGTCACGTCGGGCGTTGCCAGCTTCTCCACGAATCGGTCCTCGCGGCGCAGCCAGCCGATCGGCAACCGGTCGCCTTCCTTCGCAATCCGGCCGCGGCAGGCGCCGCAGATCGGCGCCATCGGATCGTCGTGGATCTCGCAGCCCGGTACGATCGGGATCTGTTCATCGAGCAGATCGATCAGCCCGCGGAGGATGCGGCTCTTCGCCTGGCCGCGGAGACCGAGCAGGATGAAATTGTGCCGCGAGAGGATGGCGTTCACGAGCTGCGGGATGACGGTGTCGTCGTAACCGATGATGCCGGGGAACAGCGGCTCTCCCGACCGCAGCTTCCGAACGAGGTTGTCGCGAATTTCCTGCCTGACCGGTCGCGACCCGGCGCCGCGCTGCTTGCGCAGGTCGCCGAGCGTCTTGATGGGATCCGCCATAACGTCGATTCTATCAAGTTAGACTGACGCGTGTGGGGCATCCTTTCTTCGAGTCGAGGCGTCCGCTGGTCTTCGCCCACCGCGGCGGCGCCGCGCTCGCGCCGGAAAACACCCTCGCGGCGTTCGACCACGGCGTGGCGTCCGGTGCCGACGGCCTCGAGCTCGACGTCCGCCTCTCGCGCGACGGAGTCGTGGTCGTGCACCACGATCGCACGCTGGAGCGGACGACGAACCTTCGCGGGACGGTGGCGAACGCCACCGCCGCCGAGCTCGCCCGGGCCGACGCCGCGCATCATTTCACGCGTGGCGGTACCCGGCCGTTCCGTGGTCTGGGCTTTGGAGTGCCGACCCTGGCGTCCGTGCTCGCGCGGTACAAGGACCATCGTCTGATCGTCGAGATGAAGGAAGACAGCTCCGAGCTGGCGCGCGCCGTAGTCGAGACCATCCGGTGCGCGGACGCGATCGACCGCGTATGTCTCGGGTCGTTTGGCCTGCGCGCGCTGCGCGCGGCCCGCTCGCTGGATGCGGCTGTCGCGACCAGCGCCGCGCGCGAAGAGGTTCGCTGGGCGCTGTATCGATCCTGGTGCCGCTGGCCGGTGTCGCGCGTCGCCTATGCGGGCTATCAGGTTCCCGAAACCTCCGGGGTCACGCGTCTCGTCTCCCCTCGGTTCGTGGAGCATGCGCACCGCTCGAACCTTGGGGTCCAGGTCTGGACCGTGAACGCCGAGCGTGACGCCCGCCGGCTGCTGGGCTGGGGTGTTGACGCGTTGATTACCGACAGACCTGACGTGATGGTGCCGCTGATCCGGCCGGGGGGCTCGAGACCTGAAACCTGAGATGTGAAGTCTGGACGAACCGTCTCAGACCGCAGACTTCAGCTTTCAGATTTTCTGTCGCAAGCGGAGCCGAGCGCCCGGTTTGCCGCCCTGAACACGTCGTCTGCCATTCGAGCGGTCAACTTGCCGGTGTTGGTGTTCTGCCGGCTCGGGTGAAAGCATCCGATCAAGATGTGTCCGGTCGGCAGCCGATCGATCGATCCGTGCCCGAACCGCGGCCGCGGGCGCAGCGTGACGCCGCGCCGCTTGAACAGCTGAAGACACGCGTCGAAGCCGATCCGCCCGAGCGCGATGATCACGCGGACGCGGGGAAGGGCGTCGAGCTCGGCGTCGAGGTGGGCCAGGCAGGTGGCGATTTCCTCCGGGTTCGGCTTGTTGTCAGGCGGCGCGCACCGGACCGCGGCGGCGATGAACGCGTCGCCGAGCTTCAGGCCGTCGCCGGCGTGGTGGGAGGTGGGGAGATTCGCGAATCCGGCGCGATGAAGCGCGGCCATCAGGAAATCGCCCGACCCGCCGGCGCCGTCACCGGTGAAGACGCGCCCGGTCCGGTTGGCGCCGTGCGCCGCCGGCGCCAGTCCGACGATCAGCAGGCGCGCCCGCGGGTCGCCGAAGCCGGGCACCGGTCTCGCCCAGTAGGTTTCGTCGCGAAAGGCCCGGCGCTTTTCGCGGCCGATCCGCCGGCAATACTCGCGCAGCCGAGGGCATCGATCGCACGACACGATCTCGGCATGGACATCGCGCAGGGAGGGGAGGAATCGGGTCATCTGATCTTCGAATCATCTCGTCATTGAGTGGCCGATTCAACTATCAATGATCCGCTGTCCAAACGCTCGTAATGACCCAAATGACCCAGTGACCAGATGACGACCGTCACCACACGCGACACGCGTTCACCCGGACCATCGGTGCATCCGGCTGGCACGAAAACGCCTTCTGGAACTCCGGCATGTTCGACACCACTCCGTTCACGCGATAGCGGCCGGGCGAGTGCGGGTTGGTCTGCGCCTGCAGGCGTTCGAACTCCGGGCGGCGGTTCTCGCACCAGATCTGGCCCCACCCGAGAAAGACGCGCTGTTCTGGCGTGAACCCGTCGAGCGTCCCGCCTTTCCACCCAGCCGACGCCACGTAGGCCATCAGCGCGATCCGCAGCCCGCCATTGTCGGCGGTGTTCTCGCCGAGCGTCAGCTTCCCATTCAGCTGGACGTCGTCGACCGCGGTGTAGCCGCCGTATTGATCGACGAAGCAGGCGGCACGTTCCTCGAAGGCCTTCGCGTCGGCGGCCGTCCACCAGTCGTTCAGGTTCCCTTGTGCATCGAACTGGCGGCCCTGGTCGTCGAAGCCGTGGGTCAGCTCGTGGCCGATCACGGCGCCGATGCCTCCGAAGTTGACCGCCGGCATCGGCCGAGGCGCCGTAGAAGGGCGGCTGGAGGATGCCGGCAGGGAAGTTGATGTTGTTCTCGAGCGGGTGGTAGTACGCATTCACCGTCGGCGGCGTCATGCTCCATTCGCTCTTGTCGACCGGCTTGCCGATTTTGTTCACCTGCCGGCGGAACTCGAAGGCGTTAGCCCGATGGGCGTTCCCGACGGCGTCGCCGCGGACGATCCGCACGGCTCCGTAGTCGCGCCAGCGATCCGGATAGCCGATCTTGTTCGAGATCGCATGCAGCTTCGCCAATGCCTGTTTCTTGGTCGTCTCGGTCATCCACGGCAGCGTCGTGATGTCGCGTTCCAGCGCCGACTCGAGGTCGCGGACCATCTCGAGCATGTCGGCCTTCTGAGCGGGGCCGAAGGTCTCCTTGACGAACGCCTGGCCGAGCGATTCGCCGAGGTGCGAGTCGGCGTACTGCACGCATCGCCTCCATCGCGGCGGCAGCTCGGTCGTGCCCCGCAACGTTTCCCTGTAGAAGCGGAAGTTTTCGTCGACGAACGCCGCCGACAGAATCGGCGCGTCGGCGTGGACCAGTTGCCACCGAAGATAGGTCTTGATGTCGTCCAGCGAGCGTTGCCGGCGAGCAGCTGGTCGAACGCCTTGAAGAAGTCCGGCTCGGTGACGTTGATCGCCTGGAGCGGCGGCGCCCCGGCGCGCGCGGAAGTAGCGCGGCCAGTCGAAGGACGGGGTGAGGGCCTGGAGCTCGCCTGGCGTGAGGCGATGGTAGACCTTCGACGGATCCCGCCGCGACACGTTGTCGAGCGCCCCTTTCGCCAGCGCGTTCCTCGACCCGCACCACCGTCTGCGCCGCTGCGGCGGGCGGCGAACCGGTGCCGCCAAGCAGCCGGGCGATCGCCGCGACGTGCTCCACGTACCGGGCGCGAATGGCGGCCGACCGCGCATCGTCTCGGAAGTAGTAATCGCGATCCGGGAGGCCGAGTCCTCCCTGGTCGACGACGGCGATCACGGTCTTCGCGTCCCGGAAATCGGCTTCGGCGCCAAATGTGAAGAATGCGGCGACGCCGATTCGGTGAAGGTCGGCGAGGAGCCCGGGCAGATCCGCCAGGCGGCTGAGCGCTGCGAATTGCCCTGAGGTCCTCCTCGAGCGGCGCCGCTCCCCGTCTCTCGCTCAGCGCGCTGTTCATGCAGGCCGCGTAGTAATCGCCGATCTTTTTTGTCGCGGCTTCGCCGCCCGATGCCGCCGTCTCGAGCACGCGGCGCAGCATCTCGTAGTTTCGTTCCTGCAGCTCGTCGAAGCGCCCCCAGCGCGGCCGATCCGGCGGAAGCGGATTCCCCGCGAGCCAGGCGCCGCAGGCAAACTGGAAGAAGTCAGTGCAGGGATCGACTGCGCGGTTTATCGCGGAGAGGTCGAGTCCCGTCTCGCTTGACGCGCCAGAAGCGGGGCCCGCAGCGCTCTGCTTGGCGGCGAGTCCGGCCAGGAAGACCGGGACGGCGGCCAGCGGCACCGCGGCGAGGACGAGAAAAAGCAGGAGTGTCGGGCGTAAATGCCTCAGCATGTTCCCCTTCTCCGGCGGGCGCGATACAATGAGTGGTTGACCGACAGCCGGGGCACCGGCCAGCCGATACAATCGACGCGCCTCCATGATGTTCCTGCGTGACGGAACTTCCGCCCGGGCCATCGGGGCGACGAAAGGAACCCGTTTCCGTGAGACACAATGTTCCGAAAGACGCTGTTCCGAACGATGCCGCAGAGCTCGATGCCGTCGAAACTCGCGAATGGCTCGATTCCCTTGATTATGTTCTGCAAAGCGGCGGCCCAGTCAAAGTCGCACGTCTGCTTCGCGAGCTGACGCTTCACGCGACCGAGAACGGCGTCAAGCTGCCCTTCACGGCCAACACGCCGTACATCAACACGATTCCGGCCGACGAGCAACCGCTGATGCCTGGCATTCCCGACCTGGAGCGCCGCATCAAGAGCCTGGTCCGATGGAATGCGGCCGCGATGGTCGTGCGCGCGAACAAGGCGGAAGAGGGCATTGGCGGTCACATCTCGACCTACGCCTCGGCGGCCACCTTGTACGAGGTCGGCCTTCAATCACTTCTTCCGCGGACACGAGAGCCCGGATGCCGACATCATCTTTTTCCAGGGGCATGCCGCGCCGGGCATCTACGCCCGCGCCTATCTCGAGGGCCGAATCGATGAAACGCATCTCGAGAACTTCCGCCGCGAGCTTGCCCCCGGCGGCGGCCTGTCGTCGTACCCCCACCCGTGGCTGATGCCCGACTTCTGGGAATACCCCACCGTGTCGATGGGCCTCGGCCCGATCATGGGGATCTACCAGGCGCGGTTCATCCGGTATCTCGAGGACCGCGGCCTGAGGGAACGCTCCAACTCGAAGGTCTGGGTTTTCCTCGGTGACGGCGAAACCGACGAACCCGAGGCGCTTGGGGCGATCACGCTGCCGGCCCGCGAGAAGCTCGACAATCTGATCTTCGTCATCAACTGCAACCTGCAGCGGCTCGACGGCCCGGTACGCGGGAACGGACAGATCATTCAGGAGCTCGAGGCCGCGTTCCGTGGCGCCGGGTGGAACGTCATCAAGGTGCTCTGGGGCAGGGAGTGGGATTCGCTGCTCGCCAAGGATCGCGACGGGCTGCTCGTCAAACGCATGGGCGAAATCGTCGACGGCCAGTATCAGAAGTACGCCGTCGAATCGGGCGCCTACGTGCGCGAGCATTTCTGGGGCGTCGACCCGCGCCTGCTCGATCTCGTCAAGCATCTCTCCGACGATCAGCTCAAGAAGCTGACGCTCGGCGGTCACGATCCGGTCAAGGTCTACAGCGCCTACAAGCGAGCGATGGAGACCAAAGGCGCGCCCACGGTCATCCTCGCGCGCACGATCAAAGGCTACGGGCTCGGCGAGGCGGGTGAAGGCAAGAACATCACGCATCAGCAGAAGAAGATGAACGAAGAGGAGCTGCGGGCGTTCCGCACGCGCTTCGGCATCCCGATCTCGGACGCGGACGTCAGCAAGGCGCCGTTCTACCGCCCTTCCGACGAGAGCCCCGAGATGAAGTACATGCAGGAGCGGCGGAAAGCCCTTGGCGGCTACGTGCCGAGCCGCGCGACCCGCAGCAAACCGCTGGCCCCCGTCACGCCAGAGTCTGTTCGAGGAGTTCCACTCCGGCACCGAGGGGCGCAAGGCCTCGACGACGATGGTGTTCGTGCGGCTGCTGTCGAAGCTGCTGCGTGACAAGGAACTGGGGCAGCTGGTCGTGCCGATCGTGCCCGACGAAGCGCGCACCTTCGGCATGGAGGCGCTATTCCGGCAGGTCGGTATCTACTCCCACGCCGGCCAGGTCTACGATCCGGTCGATATGGACATGCTCCTTTACTACAAGGAAGCGTCCGACGGCCAGATTCTCGAAGAGGGGATCAACGAGGCGGGGTCGATGTCCTCGTTCATCGCCGCCGGAACCGCCTACGCCACCCACGGGGTGAATACGATCCCGTTCTTCATCTTCTATTCGATGTTCGGGTTCCAGCGGATCGGCGATCTGATCTGGGCGGCCGCCGACTCCCGGACGCGCGGCTTCGTGCTCGGCGGCACGGCCGGCCGCACGACGCTGGCCGGCGAGGGGCTGCAGCACCAGGACGGCAACAGCCATTTGCTGGCGTATCCCGTGCCCAACATCATCGCGTACGATCCCGCCTTCGCCTTCGAACTCGCGGTCATCGTCGAAGACGGGATCCGCCGGATGTACGTCGATCAGGAAAGCGTGTTCTATTACCTCACGGTCATGAACGAGCAGTACGCGATGCCGCCGATGCCCGAAGGTTCGCGCGAGGGCATCCTCAAGGGTATGTACCGCTTCCGAGCGACAGCGGCCCCCGACCGCCCGGCGCGGGCGCAGCTGTTCGGCAGCGGCGCCATCCTGCCGGAGGTCATCAAGGCGCAGGAAATCCTCGAGGAGAAGTACGGCGTCGGGGCTGACGTCTGGAGCGTGACCAGCTACAACGAGCTATACCGCGAAGGGCACGCGTGCGAGCGGTGGAACATCCTGCACCCTGGGGAACCGCCGCGCGTCCCATACGTCACGCAGTGCCTGAAGGATGCTCCAGGTGTGCTGGTGGCGGCGTCCGATTACATCAAGGCGCTGCCCGACTCGATCGACAAGTGGCTCCCGCGTCCCCTGAACACCCTGGGCACCGACGGTTTCGGCCGCAGCGAGAGCCGTGCGATGCTGCGCGATTTCTTCGAGGTCGACTCCCGCTACGTCGTCGTGACCACGCTGGCCGCACTGGCCCGCGACGGCCAGATCGATCGATCGGTCGTGGAGCAGGCGATCAAGACGCACAACATCAATCCGGACAAACTGAATCCTGCGGTATCGTAGCCTCATTTTCCTTCGTGTCCGCCGACTGAGAGGTTGCTGGTCGTGATCGACTTCACACTGCCCGAGCTGGGCGAAAACATCACTGCAGGCGACGTGCTGCGCGTCCTGGTCAAGCCCGGCGACACGCTGGCGAAGGATCAGCCCGTTCTGGAGCTTGAAACCGACAAAGCCACCATCGAAGTACCGTCGTCGGTCGCCGGCCAGATCAAGGACGTCAAGGTCAAAGCCGGCGACACAGTCAGCGTCGGCCAGGCGATTCTGAGCGTGGACGATTCGGGCGCGTCCGCCCCGCAGCCGCCGGCGAAGAAGGGCGGCGCACCCGCTGCCGCCGCGAAGGCGGCCGTGCCGGCGGCGTCCCCCCCGACAATCCCTCGCCAGAGGATGCAGGCGCGAAGCCCAGTGCGGAAGCCGCGGTCGCCGATGGTCCCGAGCGGACGCGCGACGAGCCTCCGACCGAGGGACGCGGAGCCGCGGCGCATGGTGGGGACAAGGTCGTCGACATCAGCCGCGGGGCGCGCGCGAGCACCGAGCCGGCGGCGCCCGAGTTGCCGGTCGCACCCGCCGCACCCTCGGTGCGCCGGATGGCGCGCGAGCTCGGCATCAACATCGATCAGGTCGGCGGCAGCGGCCCCCACGGGCGTATTTCAGTGGACGACGTCAAGGCACAGGCGAAGCGGCTGGTCGCCGGGGGCGCAGGCGGCGGGACCGGCGCCGTGGCGGCGGCCGAGCCGCTTCCCGATTTCACGCGCTGGGGCGAAGTCGAGAGGCAACCGATGAAGGCGGTGCGCCGCAAGACCGCGCAGCACGTGGCCCTGGCGTGGACGACCATTCCGCACGTCACGCAGCACGACGTCGCCGACATCACGGGTCTCGAGGAGCTGCGCAAGCGCCACGGGGCGCAAGCGGAAAGGGCGGGCGGAAGTCTCACCATCACCGCGATTGCCGCCAAGGTCGCGGCGACGGCGCTGCGAGTGTTTCCGCAGTTCAACGTCTCGATTGATATGGCCGCCAGCGAGCTGATCTACAAGAAATATGTGAACGTCGGGATCGCCGTTGACACCGATCACGGTCTGCTGGTCCCGGTCATCCGCGACGTGGATACGAAGAACATCCTGCAGATCTCGGTGGAGCTCGTCCAGCTGTCTGAAAAGGCCCGCTCGCGAAAGATCGCACTCGACGACATGCAAGGCGGCTGCTTCAGTATCTCGAACCTCGGCGGTATCGGCGGCACGTCATTCACCCCGATTGTCAACGCGCCGGAAGTCGCCATCCTGGGCATCTCCCGCGCCCGTCTGGAGCCGGTCTACAACCACGCCGGCGGGCTCGCGCCGCGCCTGATGCTGCCGCTGTCCTTGTCCTACGATCATCGCGCGATCGACGGCGCGGCCGGCGCGCGCTTTCTGCGCTGGATCGTGGAAGCGCTCGAGCAGCCGTTCCTGCTGGCGTTCCAGGGATGACGTGTTGTTCACAGCCACGAAAACGCGAAAACACGCGAACGATCTGTTGGGTTTCAAGAGGCTCTGGACGTCAGGCTCCAGGCTCCGGCACGTTCGTGCTGAAGCCCAAGGCCCGAAGCCTCAAGCAGAGGAAAGCCCCCCAGGGAATTCGTGCGTTCGCGCTTTCGAGGCGGGATCCGGGTTCCTAGTCCCATGACTTCTGTCCAGCTTGTTGTCGTCGGCGGCGGGCCAGGCGGGTACGCCGCCGCATTTCTCGCCGCCGATCTCGGGCTCAGCGTGGCGCTCGTCGATCCCGAGGTGAACCCCGGCGGTGTCTGTGTCTATCGTGGCTGCATTCCCTCGAAGGCGCTGTTGCACGTCGCCAACGTGCTGGAAGAGGGGCGCCGGGCGAAGGCGTGGGGCATCGAGTTCGGCGAGCCGCGGATCGACCTCGCGAAGCTCCGCGCGTTCAAGAACGACGTGGTCAAGCGGCTGACGAGCGGCACCGGCCAGCTCGTGAAGCACCGCAAAGTCCAGTACATCCAGGGCCTCGCGACGATCGTCGATCCCCACACGCTGGAGATCCAGAAAACAGGCGGCGGCAAGGAGTCCCTGCACTTCGATCACGCGATTCTCGCGACCGGCTCGATGCCCGCGAAGCCGCCGGCGCTCGCGATCGACGATGCGCGCGTGATGGACTCGACGGCCGCGCTCGATCTGCCCGATGTCCCAAAGTCGCTGCTGGTGGTCGGCGGCGGCTATATCGGCCTCGAGCTCGGATCGGTGTACGCGGCCCTCGGCAGTGCCGTCAGCATCGTCGAGATGACCGACGGCCTTTTGCCCGGCGCCGACCGTGATCTGGTGGACGTGCTCGCCAAGCGGATCAACCGGATGATGAAAGGCGTGCTGCTCAACACGCGTGTGGTCAAGATGGCGGCCGAGTCCAAGGGCATCCGCGTCACGCTGGATGGGCCCGGGCTGAAAGACGACGCCCGATACCTGTTGTTCGATCGCGTCCTGGTCGCGGTCGGACGGCAGCCGAATTCGGCGATTCCGGGGCTCGACGGCACCCGCGTCAACGTCAACGAGCGCGGATTCGTGCAGGTCGACCACCAGATGCGGACCGACGAGCCCTCGATTTTCGCAATCGGCGACCTGGTCGGCGAGCCGATGCTCGCGCACAAGGCGTCCCATGAGGGCCGCGTTGCAGTCGAGGTGATTGCCGGCGAGAACGTGGCGTTCGAGGCGCGCGCGATCCCCGCCGTCGTGTTCACCGATCCGGAGCTGGCCTGGGCCGGCCTGACCGAGACCCAGGCGCAGAAGGACGGCCGCGCCGTCGTTGTCGCGAAGTTTCCGTGGGGTGCCTCGGGGCGCGCGATCACGCTGGACCGGACGGACGGGATCACGAAGCTGATTCTCGACCCCGAAACCGAGACCGTGCTCGGCGTCGGCCTCGTCGGCCCCGGCGCCGGCGAGTTGATTGCGGAAGGTGTTCTCGCGATTGAAATGGGCGCGAACGCGACCGATCTGAAACTGTCGATCCATCCCCACCCGACCCTCACCGAGACGCTGATGGAATCGGCTGAGGTGTTCTTCGGGCAAGCGACTCACGTGTATCGTCCACGGCGGTAGGCCCCACCTTCTGGATCCGTGGGATTGCAGATGTATTGCCGGTTGAATCGCCGCGTCACACTCTGATTCCCCGGGCAGCTGCAACCAATTCCCTGGAGCTCACGTCTTTACTGTCAGGCGGATGGATTGCTCTGGAAAACCCTACCTCGAGTCGAGTAAACCGGGTAAGGTATCACAGCCATTCAAGAGGACACATCATGAAGCGCATGGCGGCGGTCTTGGCCGCCCTTCTCAGCACGGGCGTTGTGCCGGCCTGCAACAGGGCCCCGCAGACGGCGCCCCCGGCGACGCAGACGGCGACAGCTGACATTCCAACGGTCGAGTTCGAGAAGTACACGACTGGCCAACGGCCTCGAGGTGATCCTGTCTGAAAACCACCGGCTGCCGCTTGTCGCGGTGAATCTGTGGTACCACGTCGGTCCCGCGAACGAGGACCCGGGACGAACCGGCTTCGCCCACCTGTTCGAACACATGATGTTCCAGGGCTCGAAGCACGCCGAGGGTGACTCTCACTTCCGGTTACTGGAGGGCGCCGGCGGCAGCGATCTGAACGGCACCACCGACTTCGATCGGACCAACTACTTCGAGACCGTGCCGGCCGATCGCCTCGAGCTCGCGCTCTGGCTCGAATCGGATCGAATGGGTTATCTGCTCGACAAGGTCGATCAGGCGAATCTTTCCAACCAGCAGGATGTGGTCCGCAACGAGCGCCGCCAGAGCGTCGAGAACCAGCCCTACGGGATCGTCGAGGAGGAGCTGTTCCATCAGCTGTTCCCCGCCACGCATCCGTACTACGCGAACGTCATCGGATCGCACGCGGACATTCAGGCCGTCAAGCTCGAAGACGTGAGGAACTTCTTCAAGTTGTACTACGCGCCCAACAACGCCAGCCTCGTCATCGTCGGCGACTTCGACAAGGCGGCGACGCGCGCGATGGTGGAGAAGTACTTCGGCCCCTTGAAACAAGGTGAGCCGGTGCCCAAGCCGGCCGTGCAAACGCCGCCAATCACGGCACCGCGGCGGGCGGTGGTGCAGGATCGCGTCGAGCTTCCGCGAGTCTACGTCGCGTGGCTGACGTCGCCGATCTTCACGCCGGGAGACGCGGATGGCGACATCGCCGCCACCGCCCTCGGCGGCGGGCGGTCGAGCCGCCTGTACAAGAAGCTGGTCTACGAGAAGCAGATCGCGCAGGACGTTTCCGCACAGCAGTACTCGCTCACGCTCGGCTCGGTGTTTCAGATTGAGGCGACGGCGCGGCCCGGACATTCCGCCGATGAACTGGAGAAGGCGATCGACGAGGAGCTGGCCCTCTTTCGCCAGTCCGGGCCGGACAAGACGGAGGTCGAGCGCGCACGCAACGTGATCGAGACGCGAATGGTTCAGGGCCTCGAGACGCTTGGAGGTTTCTCCGGCCTTGCGAACCGCTTGAACAGCTACAACCATTTCCTCGGCGACCCGGGTTACCTCGCCAAGGACATTCAGCGCTACCGCGACGTCACCCCCGAGTCGGTGAAGGCCTTCGCCGGACGGGAACTCGCGCCGACCGCGCGCGTCGTGGTTCAAGGAGTGCCCGGCACACCGAATCTCGGCGCGCCGGTCCCGACGCCCAAGCAGGCGGCGACACCGTCAGGCGCGGCCGCCGAGTCGATCAACGCCGATGAAGCGTGGCGCAGCCAGCCGCCCGCCCCTGGGTTGGCGCGCGCGCTGCAGCTCCCGGTCCCGACCTCGTTTCAGCTCGCGAACGGCTTGACCGTGCTCCTGAACGAACGGCCGGGTTTGCCGATCGTGTCGGCCAGCCTCGTGGTCAAGACCGGCAGCGACGCCAACCCCGCGGACAAGCCGGGGCTCGCAAACTTCACTGCCGCAATGCTCGACGAGGGGACGGCCACGCGGTCCGCGCTCCAGATCGCCGACCAGATCGCCTACCTGGGCGGATCCCTTGTCACGGGATCGACGATGGATGCGACGCAGGTGAGCGCCGGATCGCTGCGGCGGACGTTCCCTGCGCTGCTCGAGGTGATGGCGGACGTCATACGGCATCCGAGCTTTCCGGCGGCGGAGATCGATCGCCAACGCGCCAGCCGGCTCGCGAGTCTCGTGCAGCAGCGCGAGAATCCCGGCCAGGTGGCCAATACCGCGATGGCCGTCGCTCTCTACGGGTCGTCGCACCCGTACGGCTTCACGGAGCTCGGTACCGAGGCAGCAAACAAGGCGATCACACGCGACGACATGCAGAAGTTCTGGGCGCAGAATTTCGTGCCGAACAACGCGGCGCTCATCGTGTCGGGCCAGATCTCGGCGGCCGATCTCCGTCCCCTGGTCGAGAAGGCCTTTGGCGACTGGGCCCGCGGAACACCAGCGCAGCCAGCGCTCGGCGCGCCGGCGACCACCAGCGCGCGCGTCGTACTGGTCGACAAGCCCGGGGCGCCGCAGACGCAGGTGCGGGTTGCCTCGGTCGGCGTTGCCCGCGCCACCCCTGATTACGAGGCGCTGAACGTCATGAACGAGACGCTCGGCGGCTTGTTCTCGAGCCGCATCAACCTGAATCTCCGGGAGCAGCACGGCTACACCTACGGAGCGAGATCGCAGTTTGTGTTCCGGCGATCGGCGGGCCCGTTTTTCGTCGCCTCAGGTGTGCGCACCGACGTCACTGCGCCGGCGGTCGCCGAGATCTTCAAGGAAGTGCGGCGCATCCGCGAGTCGCCTTCTCACGCCCGACGAGCTCAACCTGGCCAAGGACTCGATCGTTCGGTCGTTGCCGAGCGAGTTCGAGACCAGCTCGCGCATGACCAGCAGCACCGCAGCGATCTACATCTACGATCTCGGGCTCGATTACTACACAAAGGCTCCGGCGCGTCTCTCGGCGGTGACGGCCGAGCAGGTGAAGGCATCCGCGGAGAAATATCTCGTGCCTGGAAATCTGCTGGTCGTCGCCGTCGGCGATCGGGCAAGGATCGGTGCGGAGCTCGCGAAGCTGAACCTGGGAGCGGTCGAGGTGAGGAATGCGGACGGGGCGCCCGCACCCACACCGTCACAATAGCGCGAGCCGCTTCGCCTCTTCGATCGCTCCGTCCAGCGACGTGATCGTGCCGTCGAGTTGCTGTTCGTAGACGGCTTTCAGAATCTCTCCGACCCGCCGGCCGGGTCTGACGCCCAGCGCCAGCACGTGCCGGCCGAGCAGCATCGGGGCCGGCGGGCGGTGCTCGACGCCCAGCCCGCGTGCCCGCGCCAGAAACCAATCCATGGCGTCGCAGTTGAAGCGGCCCGGGGCGCGGCCCAGACAGTCGGCTTTCGCCAGCCGCGCGAGCAGCTCAAGGTCCACTTTCTGAGCGAGGCGCCGGAACGCGCCGTCCCCGACCTCGTCGCGCACCTTGAACCACATTCCAGGTTTAAGGTGCTGGGCGACCATGCCGAGCACCTGCGTGCGGACGTCGTAGCCGTCGATGGATTGGACGCGAAGGCGGTCCAGAAATGACGTCGCGGGCGCCACCCCCTGCTCCTCGTGATCCATCGATCTGATCCGTCCATCGAGGAATGCCGTGGTCGCCGGCTTTCCCACGTCGTGACAGATCGCCCCGAGCATGACGGCGATCTGCTGCGGCCGCGGCAGATCGTCGATGCGCAGGCGCGCCTGGTCTATGACCTGTAGGGTATGGACCCAAACATCACCCTCCGGATGCCACTCAGGCTCCTGCGGGCATCCGACCAGGGCGCTCAGCTCGGGAAAGAGCTGGCGGATGGCGCCGAGATCCAGTGCCAGTGCAAAGCCGACTGACGGTCGCGGGGCGAACAGCAGCTTCGCGATCTCTCCCCAGATACGCTCGGCCGCCAGATCGTCGAGCGGGATCGCCCGACACAAGGCGCGGGTGCGCTCGTCGAGCTCGAAGTCGAATCGCGCGGCGAACTGCACGGCGCGCAGCACGCGCAAGCTGTCTTCTGGGAATGTGGCCGGGTCGACGGCGCGGAGGCGACGCCTGATGAGATCGGCGCGGCCGTCAAACGGGTCGAGGTACTCGTCATCGAGTGGATCCCAGGCGATCGCATTCACCGTGAAATCGCGACGGCGCGCGGCGTCGGCGACCGTCATGGATGGATCGCCAGTCACGTCGAAGCCGCGGTGGCCGGGTCCTGCCTTCGATTCCCTGCGGGGCAACGAGACGTCGATCTCGCCTGTCTTGTAGACCTGAAAGCTTTCGCCGACCGCTTCCACGCGGCCGAGGGTCTCAAGAAGCGAGCGGAGGGAACCGGCCGCAAGACCGAAGACCTCGATGTCGATGTCCTTGGAGTCGCGCGCGAGCAGCCTGTCGCGCACCCACCCGCCAACGATCAGCGCGCGCCCGCCGGCCTGCTTGACCGCTCGGGCGATCTCGAGCGCGCGCTCGAGCGTGGGTGATTCGTTGGTCATCGGCGGCACTTCGCCCCGGCTGAGCGTGGGCCTATTTAATCACGCGGCCAAGGCGTGCCGTGTGGCGACAGGGACCCTGGCGTCCACTTTCGCGGATTGCTGACAGGTAGGTTTCCCGGAGAACGAGTCGGGTTCGCCCCTCCATCGGGTAGTGACGAAGACGCGGCGAATCCAGCGTGTCTTCGGTCACTCGAACCTTCGCTAACTGCTGTACCCAGGCAGTTTAACTGAGAGCGGTCGGATTACTTGCCGGTGCTGTACAAAATCGCTACGCGATACGTCTGACGCCGACGAGCCGCCGCGAGAGCGCGTGGCGTCGGGCATTGTCGCGGGTCTTGACGACCAGCGGCGTCTTGTCGAGCGTCCAGCCAGGCGACTCGTGCCCGCAGGACACGCATCTCAGAAACATGCGTTCGTGTTCGAACTGCACCATGGAGTCGTGTCCATGCATACCGCAGAAGGATTGCCGTACCTGATTCAACACCCTCTTGGCCAAGCCATCGTCCGCCTGGTGCGCGTCGTTTCCCTGTCGTGACGCCACCTGATGGGGACAGTAAGTCGCCATGACCGAAGTCTCCTCTCGCTCCCGGTTCCGAGCCTTCTTGGCGGTTGTCCACAAACATGACAAGCCGCCATCATTGCCTGGCTGACTTCAAGAGGCGTGCCGAACTGATGACAGACTAAGTGGTGGCTGAGTTGTACCTATGGTCGAGCCATCGCGCGGGGTGCTGGAAAGGCATTTCTAGCGGCTACCCATTTTCTCTGCTTATGGCGCGTTCCCCGGTCAGGCCGCGGAGCACGAACGAGATGTTGGCAGGACGCTCCCCGAGGCGTCGCATGAAATACGGAAACCACTGACGGCCAAACGGGATGTACACGCGCACGCGATAACCCTGCTTGAGCAGTGTCGCCTGAAGGTCGCGGCGAATGCCGTACAGCATCTGGAATTCAAAAGCTTCGGGCCGAATCTGGTGCTCGGACGCAAACTGACGGGCGAGGTCGAGCATCGCCGGGTCGTGTGTCGCGACGGCCGGATAGTGACCTTCGGTCAGGAGCAACTGGAGCAGGCGCGCATACGCGGCGTTCACGTCGCTCTTCTTCTGATACGCGATCGACTTCGGCTCCTTGTAGGCGCCTTTCACCAACCGGATTCGCGCACCAAGGGCCAGCATCCGTCGCGCGTCCTGTTCGGTCCTGTAAAGGTCGGCCTGCAGCACGACCCCCATGTGGCGATAGTCCTGCTGCCAGAGCGTTTCGAAGATATCGAGTGTGACATCGGTGTAGCGCGACTTTTCCATGTCGATCCGGACGAAGAACCCCTCGGCGCGGTCGAGGATCCGGCGAAGGTTGTCGACGGCGCTCGCGCGGTCGACGTCGAGTCCCAGCTGGGTGAGCTTCAACGAAAGGTTCCGGCCTATGGCAGCCTGAATGATCGTGTCGATGATCTGCAGGTACTCGCGGGTGGCGGCATCGGCTTGGGCCAGGCTGGTGACGCCCTCGCCGAGGAAATCGAGCGTGTGCAGGAAGCCACGGCTCTCGACCGCGCGCGCCGCGTCAATCGCTTCGGCGACCGTCTCGCCGGCGATGAACCGTCGCGCGAAACTGGTCGGCTTCTGCATGCCGTAACGGGATGCGAGGGTCTTCAGGAGACTGCTGGCTGCGAGGACGTGAAAAAAAGCCTTGGCGGCCTGGTCGATCATCCAGAGCGGTCAATGCGGGCGGCCGGTCGTGACGAGCAGGTGCTCGATCGTCCGCGCGTAGTATCGGAGCACCGAGCGGTCGCGTACGCGAAACCGGCCGCGTTCGAGAACGACGATTCCGCGCGTCTCGAGCGGTTCGGCGGCTTCCTCGACGGCTTCGCGCCCGCTGGTCACCCCGAGGTTCGCGCGCCTGACGGCGAGCTCCTCGATCAGCTGATCGATGCGGTTTTCGAGATCGCGCCGGGTGATTGACGGCCGCATCGCGGCGGCAAAGAGGGCGGTCGGCAGCACCTTGTACAGCGCGCCGATTCTCGCGCGGATCTGGCGGGTGAGCGCCAGCAGGTCGCCGCGCGATTGCGGATCGACATCCCCCACCGGCATCGGCGCCCCGAAGGTCACGAACGCCCGCGAGCGGTAGCCGACCGCGTAGCGCACCATTTCGGCCAGCTCCCGCGTGAAGGGCCGCTGGCGCTTCTTCACCCGCTGCCGGGCGAGGACGTGATCTTCGAGCACGAGGTCGTAAGCGATCGCGGTCGGAATGATGACCAGATCACGCCGCTCCGCCGTCAGCGCGGCATGAATCAGTCCAATCCGGGTCGGCTTCAGCTCACCGCTGTAGCTCCGGCCGCCTTCGGGATAGAAGAGCAGATCGTGCTTCTTGATGATCTCGGCGACGTACGCCTTGAGGGTGACCAGGTACGCCGGGTCCTTGGTGTTGCGGCGGATGGGAATCGCCCCGGTGACGTGGCGGTGGAGGAGTCCCAGGGGGCCGCCGAACAGGTTGATGCCGGCCGCGATGAGCGGCGGGCGGATGCCGTTGTCGTCGAGCACCAGCGGTTCGACGAGGTAGTCGGTATGACTCTTGTGATTCGACGCGTAGATGATCCGATGCGAGCCGGTCGCCCCGGCGACATGGTGCAGGTGCTCGTGCTTGCGCTCGATCTTGCGCAGAATCGGGTAGAGCGGATGCTGCAGCGCCCGGTAGATCGGATATCGCTGCTTGGTCTGCAGCTCATCGAGATATCCGTGAATCCGATCGCGGGCGTCGTCGCGGCGTTCGCCCCCGTTCCGGAGGTACTTGACGACCTCTTCGCGGGCCAGCACAGCCTGAGCGATATCATCGAGCATGCGGCGCCACGGAATATAGCACGGCAGCCCGTCGCCATTCACCGGGGAATCCGCGGAAGATACCGAGTCCGAAGGGGATTTCTGCGATACCGGCCCGGTCCTCCGTGATCGCCGTCACCTCCGCTCCATCGAACGGCATACCGCGTCCGCGAATTCCGAGGTCGACGCGACGCCGCCCAGATCGCGGGTCCGTACTTCGCCGGCCGCAAGGACAGCGCGGAGCGCGGTCATGACGGCGTCGGCCGCCGCCCGCTCGTCGATGTGCACGAGCATCATCACCGCCGACAGCAGCAGCGCGGTCGGGTTCGCCACGTTCTGTCCCGCGATGTCCGGCGCGCTTCCGTGCACCGCCTCGAAGACGCCTATCTCGGTGCCCAAGTTCGCCGCACCGACGACGCCGAGACCTCCGACGAGGCCGGCGCACAAATCCGACACGATGTCGCCGTACAGGTTCGGCATCACCAGCACGTCGAACTGCCCGGGGTTCATCACCAGGTGCATGCACGCCGCATCGACGATTTTTTCCTCGTAGGTCATGTCCGGGAAGCGGCGGGCGACGGCGCGGACGCTCTCGAGAAACAGGCCGTCGCCGAGCTTCATGATGTTCGCCTTGTGGATGGCCGTGACCTTCCTGCGGCCGTGACGGTGGGCGTGCCCAAAGGCGAACTCGGCGATCCGGGTAGACGCGCGCTCGGTGATGATTTTCAGGCTCTCGACCACACCCGGCACGACCTCGTGCTCGAGGCCCGCGTAGAGGTCCTCGGTGTTCTCGCGCACGATCACGAGATCGACCCCCGCCCACCGGGCCGGCACGCCCGGCAAGTTCCACACCGGCCGCAGGTTCGCGTACAGATCGAGCGCCTTGCGCAGGCCCACGTTGACGCTGGTGAAGCCCTCTCCGATTGGCGTGCCGACCGGGCCCTTGAGCGCGATCTTGTTGCGCCGCACTGAGGCGATGAGCTCGGCCGGCAGCGCCTCGCCTGTCTGCTCGAAGGCGGCGACGCCCGCCAGCTGCCGCTCCCAGGTAATCGAGACTCCCGACGCGTCGAGGATGCGCAGAACCGCGTCGGTCACCTCCGGTCCGATGCCGTCGCCGGGGATGAGGGTGATCGGATGGGGCATTCGGGTGATCGGACTAGTTCGCGGTTGAGGGTTTACGGGTCACAGGGAAGACCGATTGTTCGAACGCGACCCCACGACCTGTCAACTGTTCAGCCGTCAACTGGTGACCGCGAGCGTCGTCACTCACGCACGTACCAGAAGAGCAGGACGAGGCCCAGGCCCATGTTCATCGTCATGAGCATCGTTGACGTTCGGTGCAACCGGTCGAATTCGACGCGGCGAGGATCCTCGTTCGGCAGCTGGCTGATCGGCCCGGACACCTGCGATTGCACGTGCGCCAGCTGTCGCGTGACCGGCACGCCCGAGTAGAGGGCGAGCGCCAGCATGAGGACAACCAGCGCGACCCTGGCGACGAACGCGGGGGGCGGGCCGAGGAACTTCATGACGAAGAGGCACACGAGAAGGACGACGCCGCAGGCATAGGCGACGAAGTGAAATTGCCGCAGAATGGCACCGAAGAGAGCGCCGGCGAGCAGACGGCCGTCCGCGGGATTCCACGCCTGCAGGACCCGGAACGTCTGCGGGGCGACGAGGAGTCCGAGAATCACCATCCCGCCAACCCACACGACCAGCGCCGCCAGCGCGAGGTACCGGATGAGGAGCATCTCGTCATTATAATTGCCGCGTGGACGATGCCACCATCGACCGGCTCATCGGGAGAGTGCTGGAGTCGCTGGCGCGGAATGAGCGGATCACTCCGGCGTCCTTGACGTTCCTGTTGCGCTGCTATACCACGACAGGCGCGGAGGTGGTCAGCGCGCCGCTTGGGTCTGCGCTGGCCGCGGTACTCGACGGCGCGGCGGAAATGGAGGATCCGCGCGAGCGCGCCGAATGGCTGACGCTGTTCGTGGAAGCCGCCGCCATCTCGGAAGATGACCGGCTGAGAGATGCGGCGGCTGGTCTCGTCTCTCAACTGCGCCGAGAGTGGCCTGCGCGGGGTGAACTGGAGCCGGCCGTCCGGTCGGTCGAAGCCTGCCTGAGCGCCGCGAGCATTCTTCCGGGTCGGTTCAATCCGCGCGAGCTGGTCCCGGCCGCCATCGACGAGCTCGAGCACGTGGTTCGTGTTGTCTATCAGCCCGGCGGCGGCCTCGCGCACACGCTCAGCGAACCCAAGGGAGCGCGCGGCACTCTCAGGGATCACGTGGCGACGGCATCGGCGCTCCTGACCGCGTACGCGATCACGGGACGGTTGCCTTACTCGATGCTGGCGGAAGAACTGACGCAGTTCGCGCAACGCACCAGTCCTGAGGCGGGAGCCTCGGAACGGGAGCGCTTCATCACTCGCTCCGAGGCGGCTCGGGTCCTGTGCCGCCTGGCCAAGCTGCACGAAGACGCCGACTATCGGCAGGTCGCCGTGATCGCCGTCAGCTCCGACTACGCGGCCGATGCGAAGCGTGCGCTGGCCGACCTCGCGCGCACCTATGCCGACCACGGCGCGCACGCGGCGATCTTCGGCATCGCGCTCGGTGAGCTCCAGGGCTTGCGTTGAAATGATGAAGTTGTCGATTGCAGATTTCAGAATGCAGATTGCATTTCAGAATTGCCGACAATTTGCAATACAATCTGCACTCTGAAATCAACAATCTGCAATCTGATGGGTCCCCATGTCGCTTGATCGTTCATTGCTCGTCCCCGCCCTCAACAATATCGCGACGCGCCTTCGCATCGACGCGGTCCGGTCGACGTCCGCCGCGGGCAGCGGACATCCGACCAGCTGTTGCTCGGCGGCGGACCTCGTGGCCGCGCTGTTCTTCGCTGAAATGCGTTTCGACCCGAAGGAGCCGCAGCACCCTGGCAGCGATCGCTTCGTGCTCTCCAAGGGTCACGCCGCGCCGCTGTTGTACGCCGCCTGGGCCGAGGCGGGCGCGTTCGATCCGGCCGAGTTGCTGAAGCTGCGTCAACTCGATTCCGACCTGGAGGGACACCCCACGCCGCGATTGCCGTTCGTGGACGTCGCCACGGGCTCGCTCGGCCAGGGGATCTGCGCGGCCGTCGGCATCGCGATGAATGCACGCCGCATTCAGTCGGACTACCGGACGTACTGTCTCATCGGCGATGGCGAGTCGGCCGAGGGCTCGGTCTGGGAGGCGGCGAACGTCGCCGCGATCGACTCGCTCGACAATCTGTGCGGGATCACCGACGTCAACGCGCTCGGCCAGAGCCGGCCGACGATGTGGCAGCACGACCTCGACCAATTCGCCCGGCGCTGGCGCGCGTTTGGCTGGCATGCCATCGTGATTGACGGCCACGACATGAACGCGATTCTGGACGCGTACGTCGAGGCGCGGGCGACCAGGGGACGGCCTTCGATGATCGTCGCCCGGACGGTCAAGGGCAAAGGGGTCTCGTTTGCGGAGGGGAAGGACGGCTGGCACGGCAGGGCTTTCAAACCAGGGGAGGAGCTCGACCGGGCCCTTGCCGAGCTCGAGGCGCAGTACGTGCCCGTGCCGGCGGACGTCGATCTGTCCGGGCAGATCCCGAAGCCAGCCTCGCGGCCGCGTCCCCCGGCCGCCCCCAAACCGATCGCACCGCCCGCATACAAGACCGGCGAGCAGGTGGCGACCCGCGAAGCGTACGGCACCGCCCTGGCCAAGCTGGCTGTAGCGGATGAGCGAGTCGTCGCGCTCGATGCCGACGTGAAGAACTCGACCTTCAGCGACCGGTTCGAGAAGGTCGTGCCGGAGCGCTTTTTCCAGAACTTCATTGCCGAGCAGATCATGATCGGGTCCGCGATGGGTCTCGCGGCGCGAGGCGCCATTCCGTTCCCGTCGACCTTCGCGTGCTTCCTCAGCCGCGCCGCGGATTTCATCCGCATGGCGGCGATCAGCAACGTCGGCATCAAGATGGCTGGCTCGCACGCGGGCGTCTCGATCGGCGAGGACGGCCCCTCGCAGATGGCGCTCGAGGACCTCGCCATGTGCCGGGCACAACCGAACATCGCGGTGCTGTACCCGTGCGACGGTGTAAGCGCCGAGCGCTTGGTGGCGCTCGCCGCGTATCACGCCGGCCCCGTGTACATCCGCACGAGCCGGCCGAAGACGCCGTTGGTGTACTCGGCCGAGGAAACCTTCGAGGTGGGCGGGTTGAAGGTGCTCCGAGAAAGCGCCGCCGATTTGGCAACCGTGGTCGCGGCGGGCGTGACGGTCTTCGAGGCGCTGAAGGCCTGCGACGCGCTCCAGTCCGCCGGTACGTCAGTGCGAGTGATCGATCTGTATTCGGTGGCGCCCGTGGATCGCCAGGCGCTCATCGCGGCGGGGACGGCGGCCGGCGGCCGCATCGTGACCGTCGAGGATCACTATGCGGCAGGGGGCATTGGAGATGCGGTCGCGGAGGCCGTCGCCGACACCGCCATCAGAGTCCATCGGGTTGCGGTCCGCGAAATTCCCCGCAGCGGCAAACCCGATGAGCTGCTCGACCGCTACGGCATCTCCGCCCGTCACATCGTCGAAGCGGTACGAGCCGTGCTGAGGGAAAAACCCGTCGGCGCGTCTGCCTGACAGAGGGCCACCGGAATCGATTGTCCCGGCGAGAACCGGTGGCCAAACCACGAGACACGAGAAGAATGCCTGGTTCTTCCCGTGTCCCGTCTGTCGCCTGTTCTACTGGCCTCGAGGGTCGCGCATCGGGGTGCGATCGCGCCGGTTACCCTGCCGTTGTTGCATCTGTGCCTGCGCCTCCTTCGCTCGCGCCTGCTGTTCGGGCGTCAGGATCCGGAACACTTCGGCGTGAATCCGGGCGTGAGCGACCGCCAGATCTGACTCGATCGTCGCGAGGTCCGCTGCTCGTGTCCGAATCAGCCCTTCATCCAGCGCGTCGGCCATAACCGAGGCCTGTAAGCTCTGGCGTGCCGTCATCGCACGGTCGCCGAGCCCCTTCAGTTCGTCGCGGTGCGAATCCATAAGGCCCTTCAGTTGATCCTTCTGGGCGTCGGACAAGTCCAGGTGCGCGATCACCGCGCCCATCGGCCCGCCGGGACCCCTGAATCCACCGGGGCCGCCACGCCGGTCGGCCGACGGACCGCGCGCTCCATCCATGTTCTGCGCAGAGACATAGACGCCGGTAGCGAGTCCAACGGTCACTGCGATGGCGCTGATGCCAACTCCAATCGTGTCAGGGTGTTCATCGTGCTGTCCTCCAGAAACGGCCCGGTCGGTATTGCCCGGTTGCCGCATGTTCTGTCTAATTTGACGGAGGAGTCGTGACCCGACTGTGAATCAGCTGTGAAAACACTGTGACGGGAGCTGATCCCAGGCAATCTGAAATCCCACACCTGAAATCTGGAAAACCAGACTTTCAGACTTCAGGTTTCAGACGTGAGGTTCATAAGTAACAGTCGTGACTGTGCGTGTACTAGTCGTGGAGGATGAGACCAACATCCGCGAGCTCATCTGCCTTCATCTCGGTCATGAGGGCTATGCGTGTGAGGCCGTCGCCGAAGGGCAACGCGCCCTGGCGCGCGCCGAACAGGACCGCTTCGACCTGCGCGTCCTCGACGTGATGATCCCCGGCCTCGACGGCCTGTCGCTGTGCCGTGCCGTGCGGAACGGCCGCGTCAACCCTGACGTGCCGATCCTGATGCTGACGGCGCGAAAAGAGGAGGCGGATAAAGTCCTCGGTCTTGAAAGCGGCGCAGACGACTACCTGACCAAGCCATTCGGCGTCCGCGAACTGGTCGCCCGGGCGCGCGCGCTGCTGCGGAGGCCTCGTCAGCGCGCGGATCGGCTGGCGGCTGACGCCGGGGCCGCGACGGACGGCAGCAGTCCAGCGGTCGTCCGCATCCACGGCATCGAGATTGACGAGCTTTCTGCTGACCGTCTGGGGTGTCGGGTACAAGTTTGCCGACTTCAAACATCCGGAAACCTGAAACCTGAACCTGAGTGTGCCGGTTTCGCAGCTGAGAGCAAGATCCCATAAACGGCTGAGCCGCTGGCGTTTACATTTACATTCATCGTGCGCTCGTGTAAGATTCTCAGTGCGTTTCCGCTTCCCCGGCGGAGATTCCTCTTACAACTGATGTGGCCGTGCGGCTGATAGGCAGGGCGCTAGGTCGGACCTTGGCCCGCGACAGCTGCAAGACCCAACGGAGTGTTCGCCTCTCGCGGCGGACTGATCGAAACGGAGCGTCACTTGGCGTCTCGCAAATGGTTCCGCCACCGGAATGTCTGGATTGCGACGGTCGCCGCCGTCGCCTTTCTCTCCACCGCGGTTGTCGTGATGCGTTCACGTCAGGCTGCCGACGCCCCGCGGGTGCCCTTTTCCGATCTGCTGCGCGATCTCAATCGCGGTACGGTCTCGGAAGTCGTCGTCGACGGCGACCAGTTGCGGATTACGCTGAACGACGGGCGCGCGATGCGGACCACGACGCCGGCCAACTACGTGACGGCGAATCCTTCGTTCGTCGCCGACCTCGTCAGCAAAGGCGTGCGGATCGACGTGCGGAGGGGGTCCGAGCAGACGGCGTACAGCTATGGCGCGCTTCTGCTTGGTCTCTCGTTCGTCCTTGTCCTCGGGTTTGCGCTGTATCGCGTCACGACCGGTCGTATTCCGGCTCTCGAGAGCCGGACGCGTGAGGCCGACAAGGAAGCCACCGTCACGACGTTCGCCGACGTCGCCGGTGTGGACGAAGCGAAGGAAGAGGTCAAGGAGATCGTCGATTTCCTTCGCGAGCCCGGCCGCTTTTCCGCCATCGGCGGGCGCATTCCGAAGGGTGTCCTGCTGGTCGGGCCGCCGGGCACCGGCAAGACGCTTCTCGCCCGCTCGATCGCCGGTGAAGCGAAAGTGCCGTTTCTGTTTTCGAGCGGATCCGACTTCGTCGAGATGTACGCGGGCGTCGGCGCGTCGCGCATCCGCAGGTTGTTCCGCGACGCCCGGCGTCATCCTTCGTGCATCATCTTCATCGACGAGCTCGACGCCGTTGGCCGCAGCCGCGGCGGCAACTCGCTCAGCCATGAGGAGCGCGAACAGACACTCAACCAGCTTCTCGTGGAAATGGACGGCTTCGTGGCGAACGATGGGATCGTCGTCATCGCGGCCACCAACCGGCCGGATATCCTCGACCCGGCGCTGTTACGCCCCGGGCGCTTCGACAGACAAGTGACGGTGGGCGCACCCGACGTGAAGGGCCGCCTCCAGATTCTCGAGATTCACTCGAAGAAGGTCGCCCTCGGCCCCGATGTCGACCTGCGGCAGATCGCGCGCGGCACGCCTGGCTTCTCGGGCGCCGAGCTCGCCAACCTGATGAACGAGTCCGCCCTGTTGGCGGTCCGCGGCGGCCGCCAGCAGGTCTCGGCCGGGGATCTCGATCAGGCGCGTGACAAGGTGCTGATGGGACCGGAACGGCGCTCGCTGACGATGACCGAGCGCGAACGCATCACATGCGCGTACCACGAATCCGGCCACGCAGTCGTCGCGGCGCTGCTTCCGGATGCGGATCCGCTCCACAAGGTGACCATCATTCCGCGCGGCCGGGCGCTGGGCGTCACGATGCAGTTGCCCGAGGGCGACCGCCACACGCATTCGCGCGAATTTCTCGAGGCCCAGATCGCCATCCTGATGGGCGGGCGCGTGGCCGAAGAGATGTTCCTCCGACAGACGACGAGCGGCGCCGGCAGCGACATCGAGCGAGCCACCGAGATCGCCCGCCGCATGGTCTGCGAGTTCGGCATGTCCTCGCTCGGACCCCTGGCGTACCGCACCCCTGGCAACCCGTGGGAAACGGACAAGGGCGTCGGCATCAGCGAAGCGACCGCGCAGCGCGTCGACGAGGAAGTACGCGAACTCGTGATGCGCGGCTATGAAACCGCGCGGCAGGTGGTCGGCAAGCACCGTGGCGCGGTGCGCGCGATGGCCGAGGAGCTCTTGCTGGTCGAGTCGCTCGATGCCGAGGGCATCAAAGCCATCATGGCGTCCGCGGCGTAGCGCCGCCCAGCGCTTCAGCCGCGGGTGAGTCCGGCCAGATCGGCCTCGCCGCTGCCGCGTATCCCGCATGGGCAAGGCGGCCCTGAAAAAGGGCGGTCTCCGACGCCCAGAAGACGAGCTTCACCCACAGCCGCGCCAGCACGTAGAGCTGTCCGATCGCAAATCCCAGCCACATCGACCAGCCGGTTGAACTCGCGAGGGGGGCGACCGCCGCATACGCGGCCAGCACGGCAGCGAACATCAGGGCACCGGACAGATACAAGGCGGCCGCGGCGGTTCCGTTGCGGCGGAGAAATCGTCCCGCGCCGCTCAGCGCGCCGAGAATGCTGCGTCGATCCTCGACCACCGTCCGCACCTTCGCGTAATCGAGCACCAGGTTGCATGCGGCGAGCGCGACCGCGAAGACGCCGTATAGCGCGAGGCGCACCGCAAATGCCGAGCGCTCCGCCGTCAGATCGCGCGTGAGATCGCGGAAGAACGTGCCGAACATCCAGGGATGGAGGACACGGAACAGCAGTCCGTACGCGAGCGCCGCCACGATGCCGAGCCGTAACAAGCGCACGCCGTACACCCCCGAGGCCCATAGGAAGCCTTCTACGTGGGTGGCCCGGTCTCTTGCGTATCGATCGATGACGCCGCCCGCCACGAGGGTCCACAGCGCCAGATACAGGACCACGGCGGCGACGATGAGCAGCGGCCGCCGCTCCTGGTCGACGAACGCGCTCAGATTGTCCAAGGGCGCGGCGAAACCGATGACAGCCGGAGAGAACGTCGTTCCCACCCCGCTCGCCTGTCCACGGAACTCCTGCATCCAGTCATGATTCACGCCGCGGGCCGCCGCGTTCGCCTCGTGGCTCGCGTCGAGGTGCGCGGCGATCTGGCCGCCCATCTCGAGGGTCAGCGGCACGCTGACGAGCAGGGTCATCATCCAGACGCCGAGGAGGAGCGCCGGAGCGCTGTTCACCCGGTGAATCCCGTCCCGGAGCGCTTGGAGAGCAGTCATCGTTCCCCGGCGGGCAGGCCTAAAGTTCCGCATGACCTTCGAGTGCGAAAGGGGCTGCGAGCAGCCCTCCCGCCTTCGCTCGAGCTGTGAGCGGGCACTGGCGAGGCTCGCTGTCCGCCTTCGTTCGCCGATACTTCTGACGCACTTCGGCGTGACCTCGCCGAAGCCTTGGCTGAGGCGGGAAGCGGGGAAAGCGGGGCGCCGGTCGGCTCATGCGAGAAACGCCCACGAGAGCAGCGCGTCCTGCAGCCAGATCATCCACTTGAGCGACCATCTGGCGGCTGCCGATCGTCCCTGAGGCGCCAACGATTTCGAGTTGTTCGTGTAGTCGACGTCGAGGAGCAGCACGCGCTCCGGATCGACCTGGCCCGAAACCGCCTGCGATTCACTGGTGTAGGTGTAACGGTTCCACCGGCCGCGCCCGTCCCAGTGCTCCCGGATCTGCTTGCCGTCCTTGAACGTCACAACCACGTCGACCGGGAAAATCGCCTCGCCATAACGGCGGACGACGACGGTCGTTCGGAACCGGTGGTCTTCCTCGACGCTCTTGAGATCCTGGACGCCGTAGTCGAACACGTTCGAGGTCCGATAGACCTGTTCGAAAAACCAGTCGAGGCTGGTGCCAGCGACTTCGTTGGCGACGTCGAAGAAGTCCTCCGGCTTCGGATGCTTGAACCGCCAGCGGGAATAGAACGTCTGGAGAATGCGTTGCAACGTTTCCCAGCCGAGCCGGCGTTCCAGCGTATTCAGCCACAACGCGGTCTTGTTGTACGAAATGACGCGTCCAGACACAGGATTGAACCGATAGGCCGCATCAGCGAGGACGTCGCTCTTCGCCTCTCGCCGGTATCCCGGAAGCCGGTTCCAGAACGTTTCCCGCCTCAGCCAGACATCCCGAAACACCCACGGAACAAAACCGCCGAAGAAGTACCGCTCGTCATAGGTCCGCGGAGAGTCCTGTTCAATCGCGCGCGCGGTGGCGTAGGTATTGATCCCCTCGTCGAGCCAGGCATACTCGAACTCGTTGTTGCCGACGATGCCGTACCACCACTGGTGCCCGGTTTCGTGGATGACGACTTCCTCCGGACCGCTGGACGTCACCTCGCGAGGCAGCAGCCATCTGGTCCCCGCTGTAATGAGCGTGGGGTACTCCATGCCATCCACATCGCTCTGGTAGGCCGGATCGACGATGGTGAGGTGGCCGTATGGATAGGGACCGAACCATTCACCGTAGTACTTGAGCGCGGTGCGTGCCGCGTTGAGGTGACGCTCCGCCTGGTCGCTGTGCTCCGGTTGAAGAAGGAGTCGCAGCGCGACTGGCGGGAGGGTCGGATGTTCGAAGCGAGCGGTTCGCTCCAGGTACTCCGGGCTCGTCGTCCATGCGAAGTCGTGAACGTCTTCCTGGTAGTACTGGTGGGTGGTGGTGCGGTCCGCGTTGTCCGAGATGTTGCGACGGACACCGGTGGCGCCAACCGGCCAGCCGCGCGGCACGGTGAGCCGCACATCGTAGACGCCGTAATCGGAAAAGAACTCGGTGCTCGAGTGGAACTGGTGGCAGTTCCACCCCTGTTCCTCGAGAACGCCGAGCTTCGGAAACCACTGGGCGATGAAAAAGAAGTTTCCGATGGCGCCGGTGCGCGCGAAGGTCCGCGGCACCCGTGCCGTCCATGTCAGCTCGATCGTCAGGGTCCCGCCGGGCGGCACCGGCTCTGGCAGAGGCACCGCCATCACGGTCTCGTCGTCGGGATTGCCGTCGTCTGGCGCGATAAAGCGTTTCGCCGATGTGAGATCGAGCGGCGCTTCGGCACCCAAGCTCGGAGACGCCTGCAGCAGCTTGATCGAGGTGACCTCCATCCGCGCGAAGTCATCGGCTGGCCGATTGATCGGTGCGGCGAGGGCGGCCTCGCGCAGGAAGGTCGATCGCGTGTTCTTCCAGGCGTTCCAATAGAGGTGAAATCGCAAGTCGTCGGCCGGCCTGCTCGTGATGTTCCGCCAGAGGATCGTCTCCGTGCCGGTGATCGCCCGCGTTGCCGGGTCGAGTCGCGCGTCGATCGAGTAACTGGCGTTGCGGGGAGAGAGGGGCGGACTGAGAACTCCTGATGCCTGGGGAAAGAGCGGAGGCTGCGGCGTTGGGCGGTCCGGCGCCTGAGCAACCAAAGCGACTGAGGCCAGCAGGAATGTGATCGTCCGGACCATCGCGACTTGGATGGTACCACCAACCGTCGGGCTATAATTTGCCGCTATGTCCACCATCCGCGTGATGCACTTCGGTCTCGGTCCGATTGGCAGCGCCATCGCGAGGCAGATCGCCGCGAGGCCGGGATTCAAGATCGTCGGCGGCATCGACGTCGATCCGGCAAAGATCGGGCGCGATCTCGGCGACGTCGTCGGCTTGAGTGGACGCCTTCGCCTGAAGGTTCAGGACAATCCCGCCAAGGCCCTGAAGGCGGCCGAGCCCGACGTCGTCGTCCACTGCACGAGCTCGTCGATCCGAGAAGTCATGCCCCAGCTCGAGACGATTCTCAAGGCGAAGACCGCCATCGTCTCGACGACCGAGGAGCTGACCTATCCCGGCTACACGCACATCCGCCAGGCACGGTTGATTCATGCCTGGGCCAAGAAGGCGAAGGTGGCGGTGCTCGCGACTGGCGTGAATCCGGGGTTCGCGATGGACACGCTGCCGATCATGCTGACGGCCGCCTGTGAGCGCGTGGAACGCGTCACCGTCACCCGGATCCAGGACGCGCGGCTGCGGCGCCTGCCAGTTCCAGCAGAAGATCGGCGCCGGACTGACCACCGAACAGTTCCAGCGAAAGGTCGCACAGGGAGGGGTGCGGCATGTCGGGATGACCGAGTCGATCGCGATGATTGCCGACGCGCTCGGATGGACGATCGATCGGATCAGCGACGAGGTGCAGCCGAAACTGGCGAAGGTGACGATCTCGAGCGAGTTCCTCGCCGTCGATCCCGGCTATGTATGCGGGATCGTTCAGGACGGCGTCGGGTATCGCAAAGATCGGCCGGCGATACGGCTGCACTTCGAGGCGTATCTCGGTGCGCCGGACCCCTGCGACGCGGTCGAGATCGAAGGCTCGCCGGCGCTCTCGATGAAGATTCCGGGCGGCATTCACGGCGACATCGCGACCGCGTCCATGGTCGTCAATTCCATCCCCAAGGTACTCGGCGGCCGGCCGGGTCTGCGCACGATGCGCGATCTGCCGCTCCCGTCGTTCTTTCCGGGGAGATAACGATGGTTGACAGTTCACAGTTGACGTCGCATGAGCGCTGGTCCGTCTGAGTCGCACTTTCACGCCGCGGATGCGTGTGACCTGACCGCAACGGTCAACTGACTGTCAACCGTCAATTTGGACTGGTCCTTGGTTCCCCATGCAAATCCTCGTCAGATGTCCGAAATGTGATGCCGGTCTGCCGATCCGGGCGGCAGACGCACCGGCGGCCATCAGATGCGGCCGGTGCGGCCGCGACATTCCCCTCGAGGTGTCCGAGGCGCTGGGTGCCGAACGCGGCGTCGACCGGTGTCCGGTGTGTGAGGGCGGGGAATTCTACAGGCGCAAGGACTTCGATCCGAAGGTCGGCCTCGCGGTCGTCATCGCCGGCGCGACGATCAGCGCCATCTTCTACTGGTTCGGCCGGGATCTGATTGCTTACAGCATCCTCGCCGCCGCCGCGCTGATCGATCTCATCGTGTACGGACGCCTGAAGGACATCACGGTCTGCTATCGCTGCCACACCGAGTTTCGTGGGGCGGTGCGCCCGACCGCCCCCGCCTTCGATCTTCACATCGCGGACGTGCTCGAGCAGGAATACGAGCGACGGATTGGACGGCGTTGACAATCTGCAGATCGTCGATTGGGCGATCGTCAATCCATCCGTCGATTTCCCGATAGATCGCCGGGTCGTCGACCGTCGATTGAAGATCTCAGAAGAGCGTGACCTGCACCACGGTTCCCGCCTCGACCGTGCTTTGATCAGCGGGAATTTCGATGTACCCGTCCGCCTGCGACAAGCTCGTGATCTCGCCCGATCCCTTGAAAGCCGGATATGCGCTGCCCTCGCGCAGGCGGACGGTGTAGAACTGGTGACGTCCTGCCGGCGAGACGATGCGCGTCCCGAGCGGGACCTGGACAGTGTGCGGTCGATACCGCGGCAGCCGCGCGGTCGCCCGGAGAAATGGCACGAAGAGGATGTACGCGTTCGACAGGCAGGACGTCGGATTGCCCGGCATGCCGAAAAACGGCGTGCCACCGACCATCGCGAACGCGGTCGGCTTGCCGGGCTTCACGGCGATGCCGTGAAGGATCAGCTCACCTCGTGCCGCGATGACATCGACGATCAAGTCGCGTTCGCCGACCGAGCTGCCGCCGGAAAAGACGATCATGTCCGCACCGGCGCAGGCATCGAGGGCGGCCGTGAGCGCCTCGAGCGTATCGGGCACTGGGGGATGCGGCTCCGCGACGCCACCGTTCGCGGCGATGACGGCGGCGAGCGTGAACCGGTTCACGTCGTAAATCTGGCCGGGAGCCAGAGCCGTCCCCGGGTCGATCACTTCGTTGCCCGTGGACAGCACCGCGACGCGCGGCCGGGCGTACACCTCGAGCGTCCGCGCATCCGATTGCCGCCAGCGCTCCGACGCGGCTCGGGCTCAACGCATCGCCGCGACGCACCACGAGATCGCCGGGGCGGATGTCGGCGCCGCGGCGCCCGATGTTCTGGCCGGGCGAGGCCGCAGCCAGGATCTCCACGGCCGCGGTCGGCCTGCCGGGGCCGTTTCCTCGACCATCACGACGGCATCGGCGCCGTCGGGCATCGGCGCGCCGGTCGCGATTTCGGCGCAGGTGCCCGGGCGGACGGCCTGCACGGGACACCTGGCCGGTGTAGATCCGATCGACGATCCGCAGCCGGGTCGGCGAGTGCCGGTTGGCGCGTGCCGTGTCGGCCGCAACGACCGCGTAGCCGTCCATCGCGGAGCGCGCGAAGGGAGGGACGTCCACCGACGCCGCCACGTCGCACGCTGCGACGCGGCCGGCCGCCTCCGAGAGCGGGAGCCGCTCGGTGCGCGTGATGGGCCGGACGCTGGCGTCGAGACGGCGGCGCGCCTCGTCGAGCGAGATGGTGGATGTGAACGGACGCATGTGATTGTGATAATTGGATAGTCGGGTAACCGGGTACTTGTCAGCCGGGCAATTCAACGCCTCGATTGTGAAACGGCCCGATGACCCGGTTGACCGTCACCGTGACGCCTGCTGCACGAGGTGTCCGAGCTCGGGCAGCAGCAGCCGCTCCATCGCGAGCCGGACGCCCGCTTCGGATCCTGGCAGCGACGCCACGATCTTGCCGGCCGTGAGCCCCGCGGACGCGCGGCTCATCATGGCGGCGGGCCCGATCTGCTCGAAGCTGAGCATCCGGAACAGTTCACCGAAGCCATCCAGCCGCTTCTCGAGCAGGCTGTCCACCGCTTCGAACGTGCAGTCGCGCGATGTGATGCCGGTTCCTCCGGTCGCGATGACCACCTGCACATCGGCCGACGCCAGCTGACGCTCGATGGCGCCGCGCACGAGCGCCGGGTCATCCTTCACGATCATCCGGCCGACCACGGCGTGCCCGGCCGCTGTCAGCAGGTCGGCGATCGCCCGTCCGCCCGTGTCCGTCCCTTCGGTCCGGGTGTCGCTGACGGTGACGATGTAGCAGCGCACCGAGGTGGGCGCCAGCGCTTTGTGTTCTTCGTCGGTTCGCGCGGCCATCTGGCAGATTGTAACGGCAATGCGGTGATACCCAACACTATCTCGAAGACGAACCCACCAAGGCGCGAAGGTCGCGAAGGTGTACCAGAGCGTCGGGGAAGGGGTTCTTCGTGTTCTTCCGGTCTTCGTGATGAAATGAGCTCGTCGTGCTGTTAAGGGATCGCCTACTGGCCCGCATGGCAGAAATGGGCCCCGATCCCGACCATCAGCGTCTGGCCGCTGAGGTCCTCGGGATTCGGAATGCGCCTCCCGATCTCGCGCGGCGCCTCGTGTCGCAGGCGCTCGTGGTCGAAGATCGGCGGGAGGCCTGGCGGCGGACGGGGGAGCGGATTTGCGCCGGCGCGCCGCAGGGCCCGGGGGTCTACGTCCTGCGCGACGAGATCGGCCGGCCGCTGTACGTCGGAAAGGCAAACAACCTGCGGCGGCGCCTGCGCGCGCACTTTGCGGAGCGCCGCTGGCGAGGCATCAAAGCCCCGCTCGCGCGCGTCGCGAATGCGGAGTGGGAGAGCGCGGGCTCAGAACTGGAAGCGCTGCTGAAAGAGGCTGAGCTGATTCAGAGGCTCGAACCGCGTGTGAACGTTCAGATCGGTCCCCCTGATGCGTCGACCCGCGACATCCCACCTGTCGCTCGCCCGCGACGTCATCGTCGTCGTTCCCTCGGTCGAGGCGGATTCGGCGGAGCTGATTGCGGCGCGTACCGACGGCGGCTGGCTGATTCAGCGCACCCGGAGAAGCGGCGCCGACCTGGCCGTGCATGCCGCGCGGCTGATCCGGTTCTTCATGCGCGGACCACGCGCGACCATTCCGGGCGCTGGCCTCGCTCCGATCGTCTTTTCGTGGCTGGCGCACCGCGGCGCGGGGCAGTCGCGGATCGATCCGCACGACGTCGGGTCGCCGCGCGAATTGCGCGCGCGCCTGGCCGCGCTCCTGGCGGATGAGCGACTGTTTACCGAACGGATCGTTGTGCTAGACTCGACGTTTCGTTCCGCCTCCAAGCGCCCTTAGCTCAGTTGGATAGAGCGTCTGGCTACGAACCAGAAGGTCGCATGTTCGAGTCATGCAGGGCGCACCACTTGTGTAGGAAAATCGATCACATCGATTTACGACGGGGGCTGTGACGTAGGACGGCAACGTGCATCAGCCCACCGAGCATCAGCGGACCGCCGATCGTTTAGGCTGCGCGCTCGACGGCCATCACTGCGCTCCCCTTCCAACCGAGGTGGGCAACGCAACACCGACCGCGATCAGCCAGACAAAACCAGGAAACCTGGCCAGCGGGACGAGCGGCAGCGCGCCGGGGATCATCAGATACAGCCAGCTGAGCTCGCCGCAGATCGCGACCGCGATCCCAAGCACCGTGATCCACTTCGGCACGAGTCTCATGAACGCCGCCGGAATGGTGACGCCCGCGACGAGGATGCCGAATGGCACGGAGAAGCCGGTGCCGCCGAGCCCCTGCACGAGCCAGTACAGCGCTTGCAGCACGGGACGATTCTCAGCGATGCCCGGTTGAGCCATCACCCACAGCGCCGACGAGGCCACCATCATCATCGCGGCGGTCGCGAGGCCACCGAAGAGCGCGATGGAGACGCCGGCGACGCGTGCGCCGAGGAACTGGAGGCGACTCACGATCGACGCGGTGAAGATCCCCAACGGGACGGCCGCGCCAAATTGCAGAAATGCACACACGCGGACCGCCGTCGGTCGCGCCTGGAAGAACGCCGCAATCGTATCGGCAGACTCCCAGGGGCCTGGAAAGTACGGCTGCCCCCCGAAGATCGTCACCGGGTAGAGACCACCGAGGAACAAGAGCGTGTAGGTCGTGGCCATGAGCCATAGCGGTGGACCCGCGTGTCGGAGGCGGCGGCTTTGTTCTCGCGCCAGTAATTCTTGTTGTGAATAATTCATAATATGAATTATTACCATGTGATATTATCGATGTCAAGGTGAGTTCTCCGACTTCGCGCACCAACGAGAAAGAACCGTCCCGGCAAGGAATCGATTCGCCCGCTTTCCTTTTGGCCCAACTGGGGGCCCATGCCGCGTCGAAGTTCGCCGAGCGGCTCAGCGCCTTGGACCTTTCGCCGCCGCACGCGGGCATCCTACGGTTCGTGAGTGTGTCCGGCGGGATCAGCCAACAGGCTCTGGCGGCTCAGCTGCGCATCCTCCCAAGTCGGCTCGTCATCCTGATCGACCAGCTCGAGCAACGGGGCCTGCTCGAACGGCAGGCTGACCCAGCCGATCGGCGAAGCTACGCCCTCCATTTGACCGACCGGGGACGCGAAACGCTGAAGAACATTGGCCGGCTCGCGGGTGATCACCAGGAGGCGCTCCTCATCTCACTGAGTTCCGACGAGCGAGGCTTGCTGGCGTCGCTGCTTCGTCGAGTGGCTGATCAGCAAGGGTTGCGACCCGGCGTCCATCCTGGTTTCTCGAGGCTTCGGGAACAGGGCCGGCAGACACCGAAGCCGCCCGGGCGCGGATTCGACCGGTGACGCGAAGCGTGGCAGGCGGCTCATTGGAGTACGCCAATCCGCGCACACTGCCAGGGTCTGGAACTCGATCCCACAGCACGACAACCAGCGCGAGTGGCTGTCCGCGAGATCGTCGGCTCGTTCGCGCCAGGGCGCGAAGTAATTCTCGTCGATGCGCACGATCGTTGCGGCCCATGGGCAGAAACGCCCTCCTCGAAACACGATCCCTTCACGCTCCACATCCGAAGGACGTCCGTCACACAGCTCGATAGTGGTTTCGGCAAAGACGACGTCCTCAACATGCCAGCTCCAACCTGTGTTGACTTGCGTTCCAGACACCAGCCGACCGTTGGGAATTCGTGCCGGGCCCCCCCTCTTGTGCCGAGCGGGCCGCAGCGATTTGATCAGAGCCGTTAAGCAGCACGCGAAAGGTCTCATCCGCGACGCGGAACGTCACCACAGCGCGGGATGCTGGGGCTGTAGGGTTGATTTCATCGCAAGCAGCTGCACATAGGAAGGCACAGAGTAAACCCGCGACCAACGCCGAACAACGCATCTCAACTCCCTGCGAACTCGTGGTCGGCTCGCCTCGGACACCCTTCCGAGCGTCGTATGCCTTGAGCCCGGGTACTGGATCGCAATTTCAATGTCACGGTGAACGGCAAACGTTTCCTGATGGCTCAACAAGCCGACCGGTCCGAGAGTGCCGTGCGGCTGAACGTCGTGGTGAACTGGCTGGAGGAGCTCAAGGCGAGAGTACGCTGAACGCTGGTTTACTGCGCACCACAGGTGTTCTTCCCATGAGCGCACGCTACGCCCGGAGCAAACTCTGCTCAGAAAATGTCCCGCGAGGGACCTTTTCATGCCACGGGTGAGCCCCGCTCGTGAGGACTCTATGGTTTTTGGGCTTTTTGAGTGCGGTTTTCCCTTTCGCGCCTTTCCCTCTCGTAGGTGTCTCGCCTGGCCGGTCTTGCCCCTTCTGTCGGAAGGCCTTTGGCCAGCATGACGCGGCGAATCGCGTCAAGAGCGAGTGGGGTCGGCTGGGGTCGTCCCCGCCGGTAACCCTCGGCAATAAACAGCGGCGTGCTTTCTTCAAAGTTGGGACGATTCCAGATGCGGGCATCAGCGCCGCGCTCCGCCAGCAGCTGCACAATCGTCGGAAAGCCGCCCTCCGCCGCGCCGTGCATCGCGGTGTCGCCGTTGTAGTCGACCGCGTTGATGTCCGCGCCCCGGTCAAGGAGGAGCTGCACGGCGTCCAGTGCCTCGGCCTCCGTACCGGCCTCTTCGAGGGGGGCTGCCGTGCCCAAGCCGGCGGCAGCCATCAGCGGCGTGCTCCCCTCGGCATTCGGCAGGAAGGGGTCCGCGCCCAGCTCGAGGAGGACACGTATGAACGGAGCGTCCGCCCGGTCGGCCGCCATCAGGAGCGGCGTCGCCCCTTCCGTCCCAAGTAGCGTCGCGGAGTTCGGCGGGCGCAGGACGGTCCCATCCAGAGGTTCATTGACGTTCGCTCCCCGCTCCACGAGCGCGCGAACGAATTGAAGGCTCGTCAGACGTCCCGATCCGATCGGGGGCGGATCGCCGCTATCACTGACATCCGGCTTCCGGACCCAGCTCATCGTATGCAGCGGAGTGAACCCTGTCCGCTCGTCGTTCGGATCGGCCCCAGCGTCGACCAGAGCGATTGCCAGCTCGAAATGGCCGTTCTCCACGGCGATCAGCAACGGACTGGTGCCCGTCGAGGGTCCCCTCCTCGAGAGTCGGTCCCCCTCACGCTGGAACGTCTCGTTCACATCGATGCCGGCCTCGAGAAGCGTACGCGCCACCTCGATCCGCCCCTCGCGCACGGCGAAGAGCAACGGCGTGAACCCGGACTTGACCTTGGCGCGAATGTCTGCTCCGCCATCGATGAGGGCGCGCACCACGGGGGCGTGCCCCTCGGCCGCTGCCCACATGATGGCCGTCTGGTCGCTGCGCTCACGCGCGTTGGGGTCGGCCCCCCGCCCAAGGAGCGCTTTCACGGTTTCGAGATTTCCCGCGCGCGCCGCCGTCATGAGGACCGTCTCCCCACCCGGAAGCGCCGCCTTCGCGTCAGCGCCCGCTTCGAGCAGGAGCTTGACCATTTCCGCGTTCGCGTTTGTGCAAGCCAGGGAGAGCGGAGGCACACCGTAGCGGTTCACAGTGTTGACCTTGGCGCCCGCGCGTACCAGCATGCGTGCCGACGCCGCGTCGTCGTTGTAGACCGCCCAATGCAGGGCGGTCATCCCATCGACCTGTGCCAAGTTGACGTCCGCGCCCGCATCGATGAGGCTGCGGAGGAGCGCTGCGTTGCGCTGTTCGACTGCGTCGGCCAGTACCGCTTTCTCGGCCGCGACAGCCGCGCCGGCCAGCCCGAACACCAGGAGCCAGAGTCCAGCGATGCGTCTCCAATCCATATGCTCCTCCCGCAGCTTTTCAGGGCTGCTCCGGAGACTCTCGACCTACAGGGCACAATTGTGCGCAGTACGTCGTCGAGTTCGCAGTTTCCCGAGAAAGCGTAGGGTGGCCCGCGGATGCTGTCAAGGACATTGAGACCTTGACCAACTGCAGCGCGCTGTCGGCGGGCGGAATCTGCCGTGATCCCTCGTCAGACTTTTGTGTTCAGGACGTGGCGTCGTAGACGGCCTCTCGACCCTCAGCAATTGCTCATGCCCGTCGATGTCCTTTGAGGCTAGGGTCTGCAGAGTAGAGTCGCACAAATGCGGTACGAACGAGCACACCAGAAATCGCCCAAGACATCCGGCTTCGCCGGACCGAACGGTCAGCCAACGAGACGATAGAACTCACGCATAGACAGGGTTGAGATTGGTGGCCTTGTTGGCACCGTTCGCGCTGAGACAGCAAGGCTCGACAATATCAGGAGTGTCAGGGTTGTCTCCTCTGTACGAGTCTCGGTGGCTTGTCGCTTACTGATTCTGACGCGACGACCCAGACTATCGAACCCTGTTGACGTCTGTCTAACTGGTCATGGCGCGCGACTCTAGCGACAATGGTTCGAAAATCCAATCACCTACCGGCTTCCCGCCGTCCGCGAGAGTCCCCATCCCCATCAATACTCCGTATTCCACCAGAGTCGTAGAGACGTGGTGCAGACGGGACCGAGCTGCTGGCAGCTGTCGGCCTACCGAAGTATTGAGAGCCGCTTCCAGGCGGAACGCGCTGAACACTTCCACCCGTTCGTGCCTCCCTCAATAGCCAGAGGCGCCAATTTTCTCGATCGACGAGTCGCAGAGGTGAAAGATCTCCGATGAGACTCGACGATGGTCGTGAGGCGGAATCACGCGTGCCGTTCCGCGAAGATCCGGTCGTCAAATTTCGACCTGCACTCCCAACTCGACGACGCTGTCCGGCGGCAGCTTGAAGAAGGCGGTGGCTCGAATCGCGTTCCGGGCCATCAGTACGAACAGCTTCTCGCGCCAGACGGCCATTCCGGGGTGCTTGGTTACGATCACGGTTTCCCGGCCCAGGAAGTACGTGACATCGGTGAAATCGATTGTCAGCCCCTGCTCGCGCGCCAAGGCCAGCGCCTCGGGGACGTTCGGGTCGTCCATGAACCCGTAGCGCAGCACGACGTTGAACAGCTCACAGCCGAGCGGCGCGATCGAGAGACGTTCGTCCGGCGTGACGTGTGGGGTGTGCGTGGTCTGGACACTGAGGATGATCACCCGCTGATGGAGGACCTTGTTGTGCCGCAGATTGTGCACCAGCGCCGGAGGCGTCCCTTTCGGCTGTGCCGTCATGAAGACGGCGGTGCCGGGTACGCGGATTGGCTCGTGCGCCACCGTCAACGCCACGAACTCCTCCAGGGGAAGCGCGCGAGCCGTCAGCCGTTCGGCCACCAGACGGCGGCCGGTCTTCCACGTGGTCATAGCCGTGAAGAGCACGGTGCCGATGACCAGCGGTAGCCACCCGCCATGGGCCACTTTCAACAGGTTCGCGCCCAGGAACGCGAGATCGATCGACAGGAACACGCCGGTAATCAGCAGCGCGGCGCCAAGCGGCCACTTCCAGCGCTCGGTGGCGATCACATGCAGCAGCACGGCGGTGATGACCATCGTCAGGGTCACGGCGATGCCGTAGGCGGCCGCGAGCGCGCTCGAGGATCGGAACCCGATGACAATGGCGATCGTGCCGACCATCAGCGCCCAGTTCACTTGCGGCACGTAGATCTGCCCCATGTGGTGCGAGGAGGTGTGATCGATGTCCATCCGCGGGCTGTATCCAAGCTGGACGGCCTGGTGAGTCAACGAGAAGGCGCCTGAGATGAGCGCCTGGGAGGCGATGATGGCGGCCGCTGTCGCCAGTCCCACCATGGGCAGGAGTGCCCAGGGCGGCGCCAGCAGGAAGAACGGCTGTCTCGCCGCGGTGCTGTCGATCAGCAGCAGCGCGCCCTGGCCGAAGTAATTGAGCAGCAGGGCGGGCAGCACCAGGCTGAACCACGCGAGGCGAATCGGCCGCTTCCCGAAGTGACCCATGTCGGCGTACAGGGCCTCGCCGCCGGTGACCGCGAGAAAGACCGCACCCAGCACGGCGAAGCCGTGCAGTCCGTGCGTCTCGAAGAACACGAGCGCGTGGATCGGGTTGATCGCGGACAAAACAATCGGCTGCTTGACGATCCAGGTCAGCCCCAGAACCGCGATCGCGACAAACCACAGCACCATCACCGGACCAAACAGCCGGCCGATTAGGTGCGTGCCCTGCTGCTGGATCGTGAAGATCCCGATGAGAATCACGACGGCGAGCGGGACGACGTACGAATCGAACAACGGTGTCGCGACCGTCAGTCCCTCGACGGCGCCGAGCACGGTGATGGCCGGCGTGATCATGCCGTCCCCATACAGCAGGGCGGCGCCGAAAATGCCGAGAGCGATCAACACGTGCCGGCCATTCGCGCTGCCGCGTGGGGGCAGGAGTGCCGTCAACGCGAGGATGCCGCCCTCCCCGGCGTTGTCCGCGCGCATCACGATGGCGATGTACTTGATCGAGATGACGATCACGAGCGCGTAGATGACGAGCGACAGCACGCCGAGCACGTTCTCGGGCGTCGGCGGCACCGAATGGGTGCCGAAAAAACATTCCCTGATCGTGTAGAGAGGGCTCGTTCCGATGTCCCCGTACACCACCCCGATGGTGGTCACCGTCAGCGGAAGCAACGAGCGGGCGGAGTGCCGGAAACGTCGGAAATGTGGCGGCGCCGTGCTCGGCGCGGGGACGTGGACGTCTGCCATGGTCGGGTCTGCGGAGGCCCCTGCGAACTTACGCTGCCCGGCCGAACAAACGCAAGTGGACGCTGCCGTTAAACAGTGTGAGCCCCCGTTGGAAGCGCCGGATTTCCAAATGCGCTCGAGACTCGCGCGACCGACGGATGTCCAAAAGGGATTGTTCGATAGGACAGCAGAGACCGCTCGTAGCGGACTTGGTCGTCGGTTTTGGCACAATCGGCGGCGCTCAGTGAATGTCAGGCACAAGAATATCGATGCTGGCGCACTCGGGCGGAGAGTCCGATGGGGGAACAGCGAGGGGCAGCTGGTAGGCTCACAGACGATGCACGACCGCCGGAGCGGAACTACTTCTACGGTCGGGGTTATTTAAGTGGGGAGTCGATCAACGCACGCAGAGTGTTTTCCGCACGCCACTCAACCCAGGCGGCAGCGGTTGCAGCCGCCCCCAACGCAAGAAGCGCAACGAGAAGACCGGTTCTGGGAAGCAGGGGAGTCGTCAGTTCGATGAGCCAGGCGACGACTCCGCCTACTGCCAGTCGACGCCACCACAGCTGTCGAAACGCCCGAGTGTATTCCGCATTGAAATACGCGGCCAGCAACGAAGCGGCACGCTGGCCGTCCGGATCGTTTGGACCGCACCCGTGCAAGTCGACGACCTGCCTCATAAGACCACGCACAATTTGGTAGTAGTGGCCAAACACAGGGTGCTCAAGAACGCACAGCTCATAGAGTCACACCGCGAATTCGATGCGCCTTGAACGCTCACGCTCTATCGGGTGGCGGTGAACCCACGTTTCGCGAGTGCGTCCTGGAGCGCGTGGAGGCTGTCCTCGCAGGCGGCGGTGAGCGTGCGCTTCTCGCCCAGGGACAACGCCAAGGAACGGACATTGCTGTTGCGTCGGGACCAACCGATGATCTCGGTGTTAAGGCGCATGAATTGGTCGAAAGCGGTGGTGGCGGCGACGAGCTGCCGGCGGGAAGCAGGAGGGCCGAGGCCCGCCAACACCTTGAGCGCGCTTCGGGCAGTGGTCTCCGCCGTGACCATCTGCTCTTCCATGCGCGTCATCGCCGCCTCGTCGGCTTCGGCGATATGCGGCGCCTGGAGCACCTGGATCTCGCGCACGGCCGCTACGGCCGTTGCGACGAGAGCCTTGACATGCCAGGTGTCCTTCTTCGGTACCAAGGCCGTGAAGCCCTGGAGGGAATCCCGGAAAGCGTCGGAGGCCTTCAGAGCGGCGCCGAAGGACAGCCGCTGCGCCTTGAGATTGGTGTTCTCGACGGCCAGCTCGAGGATGCTGCGATCCAGCGCGCGATACTTGGAGAATCGGATGCCGAACTCTTCGAGTAGATGGGTTTCGTTGGCGAAATCGAGGTCCCAGAGGATCGGTCCCAGAGCGTCGACACTCGTCTGGACCGCCTGCGTTGTCACCTCGGCTTCACGTGCAAACGCGACAGACGTTTCGTCGGTGTCGGCCATCACAGCGCGATTTGCGGCATCGGCAGCCATGGTGAATTGAACGAGGAGGCTCGCTGTGAGTCGGTTCGCTTCCGACAGCCGCTCCAGAACAGTTCGAGGCCCATCGATACAGGCGGTCGCCGCAACAACAACCGTGACGGCGATCCAGCAACCGGCGGTCGCTCCGGTCCGACGTGAGGCTGCGGGCCAAACTCGCCCGTCGAACCGTTCCTGCAGACTCACGATGACAAAACCACCACGACCAGATCCATTGTCGTATCCATCGACCACCATCAAGCCTCGGACCATTCGCGGCGAACGCGCATCGAAAACACCGCACCGAGCTTTGAAGAATGAAACCGGCCACTATGATTGGTCGTTGGACTGGTGGCCCATGGGTCGGCCTCGAAATACCCGGCGCAAACAGCCATCGCGAGTTTCTACGGATCGTGATGCGTCCAATAGGTGGATGCCAGACCACAGGCCAATGTGGATCCGGCATCGACATGTCGCATTTCCCGACGGATGTAGTCGGTGAGGCTCTCGCTACGGGAAATCAATCCTGCAGCCAGATGCACCACCCTGTGGCACACGCGATCGCGGCGCCGAATCCCAGCGGCCACGGCGCCCATTCGATGAACGCGGCAACGGCCACGGCCGCGCCAAAGACAAGCAAGGCTGCAACAACCCTCGATAGCGTGTTGCCGTGCGGGCGGCGGTTCGGTAGAGATACTTGGCGTCCAACCCTCATGGGACCGACTCCCTCTCCCGCAACGGTACCCGTCGTGCCATTAAGAAGTCCTTAGCAATGCATCAAGATTCCGACCGTTCGAACCGCACGAGCGGCGGCTGGCGGTGGGCTCTTGGGCGGAATCAATAGCGGCACCAGGGCGAGCACGCGGCCGGGGCGCGCCGACCCCCGGGGATCGAAGAATGATGAAGCTCCGAGCAGAGCGGTATCAGCGTCGAGCAGACCTCGTTTGACCAGCCGGCTGGCGTTAAGTAGCCTCACCTTGTGCGAACGATCCTCGCGATCGGCCGGGTCGCCGCCTCGATCGGCGCTGTAGCGCTCATTACCACGCTGTATTCCCAGACCCTCGACGTCAACCCGACGACGGTCGCGCTCTCGTACCTGATCGCGATTCTGATCATCGCGTCCACGTGGGGCATCGTCGGAGCGACGACGGCTTCGATCGTGTCCGCGGTGTGCTTCAATTTGTTCTTCCTGCCCCCCGTGGGTGCCCTCACGATCGCCGATCCGGAGAACTGGGTGGCGTTTGTCGCGTTCCTGGCGACCGCTATCGTCGCCAGTCAACTTTCCGGCCGGGCGCGGCAGCGTGAAATCGATGCCGCAGGGCGGCAGCGCGATCTGGAGCGTCTCTACGCCCTGAGCCGGGCGCTCCTGCTCTCCGAGAGGACCGGGTCCGTGTCCGGCACGATTGCGCGTCACATCGCCGACACATTCGAGCTCCAGGCCGTCGGTCTCTACGATCAGCGCACCGACACAGTGTCGTGGGCCGGCCCGATGGAATGGCCGACGGTTGAAACGAAACTTCGTGATGTCGCCAGGCGCGCCATCGCGATTCGTGACCCGGCCGGATTGGTCGTGATCGCGATTCAACTCGGCGGGGCGCCGATCGGCAGTCTTGCGCTCCCCGATGTGGGGCTCAGCGATACTGTGTTGCATTCGATTGCGAACCTCGCAGCGATCGGGCTCGAGCGCGCACGTGCACAGGATGCCAAGGCGCGTGCCGAGGCGGCGCAGGAGAGCAGCGAGTTACGGTCGACGGTATTGGACGCTCTGGCGCACGAGTTCAAGACACCGCTCACCTCGATGAAGGCAGCTGCCAGTGATCTGCTTGCCAGCGCGTCAACCCGCGCCCGCGATCGCGAACTGGCGACGATCATCGACGAAGGCCTGGACCGTTTCCAGGCGCTGGTAACGGACGCGGTTCAGATGCTGCGGATCGATGCAGGCAACTTTGCCGTGCATCGCGATCGCCACAATCTCGCGGATGTTGTCGCCACGACGGTGGAGAAGTTCGAGGGCCGTCTGGATGGTCACCGTCTCCTCAAGCAGGTTCCCGAGGGCTTGACGGTCGACGCGGATCGCGAGCTGCTCGGCCTGGCTCTTCGACAGCTACTCGACAATGCGGTGAAATACTCGCCGCCGACCTCGACCATCGAGATTCAGGCGCACGCCAAGGGCGCCGTGGCTGTCATCGTCCGCAATTCCGGTTCGGCGATTCCGGAGCGCGAGCAGGCGCGGGTTGTTGAACGCTTCTATCGCGGTGCAGGAGCCCGCAATATTCCCGGAACCGGAATGGGGCTCGCCATTGTCAAACAGATCGCGCAGGCGCATGGGGGGACCCTGACGATTGCGAGCTCACCCGAGACTGGAACAGCGTTCACCCTCTCGCTCCCCCGCGGAGGTCCGGTCTCGTGAGCGGCGGCCGGATCCTCGTTGTCGACGATGATCCGCAGATACGCCGGGTCATGCGCGTCACGCTGACGGGCCAGGGCTACGAGGTGGACGACGCCAAGAGCGGCGAGGCGGCGCTGGAAAAGCTCCGCAAGGAGCGGTTCGACCTTGTCCTGCTCGACATGAATATGGCGGGGATGGATGGATTGGAGACGTGCCGGGCGATTCGCGGGCAGTCCGAGATCGCCATTATCATGTTGACGGTTCGTGACAAGGAATCCGACAAAGTCGAAGCGCTCGACGCGGGAGCCGACGATTACGTCACCAAGCCGTACAACCCGGCCGAGCTTCTCGCGCGGATTCGAGCCGGCCTGCGGCGGACGCCGTGGACGCACGGACCGAGCGGGCGGCTGACGCTGGGCTCAGTCGAAGTCGATTTCGACACCCGTCACGTGGTCGCGCGTGGCCGCAACGTGCGTCTCACTCCCAAGGAGTTTGAGCTTCTTTCCTACTTCGTGGCGCACGCGAACAAGGTACTTCCCCATCGGGAACTGCTGCAGGCGGTCTGGGGCCCTGACTACGGCGACCAGGTCGACTACCTCCGCGTCTTCGTGAACCAATTGCGAAAGAAGATCGAGACCAAGCCCTCGAGTCCGGTCCATCTCTTGACCGAACCGTGGGTCGGTTACCGCCTCCAGCTCCCACCCGACATCCGCTGAACACGGCGTTCTGACCGCTCTGAAGGCAAGCGCGGAATCCTAATAGCTGGCTTATGACTTCCTTAGGCGGCGCCTCTTAGAGTTGGGGCTGAGCAGTCGCCCTGACCCAGGAGATTCCATGCTTGACCTTGTTTACCTTGTGATTGGAGTTGCGGGATTCCTCGCCCTTTGGGGCATCACGAAGGCATGCGATCGAGTGTAGGAGACCGACCATGTTCGACCACGTCGTGTCCGGCATCGTGGTGCTGCTTCTCCTCGTGTACCTCGGGTGGGCGATGTTCCAGCCCGAGAAATTCTGAGGCCTGCGATGACTAGCTTCGGCATTCTGCAGATTCTCGTGTTCTTCGGCCTGATCCTGCTCGTCACCAAGCCGGTCGGGCTGTACATGTCGCGCCTGTTTCAGGGCGGGCGCACGTTCCTGCATCCCGTCCTTCGGCCGATCGAAGTGCTCGTCTACAGACTTTGCGGCGTCCGCGAGGATCAGGAGCAGCGGTGGACGCAGTACACGGCGTCGATTCTCTCCTTCAGCATCTTCGCGTTCCTGTTCGTGTATGCCTTTCAGCGGCTCCAGGGTTTCCTCCCCCTGAATCCGCAGGGGTTCGGGGCGGGCCAGGTGAACCCTGACGTGTCGTTCAACACGGCGATCAGCTTCATGAGCAACACGAACTGGCAGGCATACAGCGGCGAGTCGACCATGAGCTATCTGGTGCAAATGTCGGCCCTGGCGGTGCAGAACTTCGTGTCGGCCGCGGCTGGACTTAGCGTGGCGATTGCCTTGATCCGCGGCTTTGCCCGGCAAGAAACCGACAAGCTCGGGAACTTCTGGGTCGACATGACCCGTGCGACGCTGTACGTCCTCCTTCCGCTGTCCGTCGTCGCGGCCCTTGTCCTGGTGTCGCAGGGCGCCATCCAGAACTTCCATCCCTACACGGTCGCCACGACGGTGGAAGGCGCGACGCAAACGATCGCCCAGGGGCCTGTCGCCTCACAGGAAGCGATCAAGCAACTCGGTACCAACGGCGGCGGCTTCTTCAACGCCAACTCGGCGCACCCGTTCGAGAGTCCAAATCCATTCACCAATCTGGTTCAGATATTCCTGATCTTCATCCTCGGCGCCGGCCTCACCTATACCTTCGGGCACATGGTCAACGACACGCGCCAGGGTTGGGCGCTGTGGTGGGCGATGGCGGTGATGTTCCTGATCGGCGTGTTCGTCGCGTATCCAGCGGAGCAGGCCGGCAACCCGATGATCGCCAAGCTGGGCGTGGAGACCGCCGCGACCGCCACGCAGTCGGGCGGCAACATGGAGGGCAAGGAGACCCGGTTCGGGATTTCCGCGACGGCGCTGTTTGCGACGGTCACCACAGACGCGAGTTGCGGTGCCATCAACGGTTGGCACGACAGCCTCACTCCGATTGGGGGTCTGGTGCCAATGTTCAACATGCAGACCGACGAGGTGATCTTTGGAGGTGTCGGGGCGGGTCTCTACGGCATGCTCCTCTACGCCATCGTCGGGGTGTTCATCGCCGGCCTGATGGTCGGCCGGACTCCGGAGTACATCGGGAAGAAGATCCAGCAAAAGGAGGTCACGATGGCGCTTCTCGCCATCCTCGCGACGTCCTTCCTGATTCTGGTATTCGCCGGTATCAGCACGGTGATCCCGTTCGCCAAGGGCGGCTACTGGAACCCGGCCGGTCCGGCGATCGCCAATCTCAACAACGCCGGCCCGCACGGCTTGAGCGAGATCCTGTACGCGTACACGAGCGCGTCGGAAAATAACGGCAGCGCGTTCGGCGGCCTCACCGTCAACACGCCGTGGTACGACCTGACGCTTGGCCTCTGCATGCTTTTCGGACGGTTCCTGTTCATCATTCCCGCGCTGGCGATTGCCGGGAGCCTCGCGCGCAAGAAGGCCGTCCCGACATCCGCCGGCACGTTGCCGACACACGGCGCACTGTTCGTTGGCCTGCTCGTGGCGACCGTGATCGTGGTCGGCGCGCTGACGTTCTTCCCGGCGCTGTCGCTCGGTCCGATCGTCGAACATTTCCTGATGCATCAGGGTCGGCTCTTCTCGACGATGCTCATGTCGTTCCCGGTGTGGGGTTAAGTCATGGCAGCTTCAACCGCTCTTGCTCCTGCGCCTGCTGCTGCCGCTCCGGCCTTCCCGTCGCCGGTTGACGAACCGAGCCTTATCCCGAAGAGGCTCGTCCGGGCACGCCCGCTCTTCGACCCGGAGATTCTCCGTCGTGCGTTGAAGGATTCGTTCCGGAAGCTCAATCCGGTGACGTTGATGAAGAATCCGGTGATCTTTGTCGTCGAGGTCGGCGCCGCGCTGGTGCTGTTGTTCCTCATTCGCGACATCGCGACCGGCGCTCCCGGGGTCGGGTTCAAGCTGCAGATCGATCTGTGGCTCTGGTTCACCGTCCTGTTCGCGACCTTTGCCGAGGCGATGGCCGAAGCCCGGGGCAAGGCCCAGGCCGAATCGCTGCGTAAGACCAGGACCGATACCCTCGCCAACCGCCTCGTCGAAGGGGGACGCCTCGAGAAAGTGTCGTCGTCGAACCTGCGGGCCGGCGACGTGGTGGTCGTCAGCGCCGGCGAAGTCATTCCCGGAGACGGCGAGGTGATTGACGGGATCGCCACGGTCGACGAGTCGGTGATCACCGGGGAAAGCGCGCCGGTGATCCGGGAGTCGGGCGGCGATCGCAGCGCCGTGACCGGCGGCACGCGGGTCCTGTCCGATCGGATCAAGATCACGATCACCTCGAATCCTGGCGAAACGTTCCTGGATCGGATGATCGCGCTCGTCGAAGGCGCCGAGCGGCAGAAGACACCGAACGAAATCGCCCTGAACATCATGATCGCTGGATTGACGATCATCTTTCTCTTCGCCGTCGTGACGCTGGTACCCCTTGCCATCTACAGCGTCAATTCGGCTGGCGCCGGAACGGCGCCGACGATCGCGGTGTACACGGCCCTGCTGGTCTGTCTGATTCCGACCACGATCGGCGGCCTGCTGTCCGCCATCGGCATCGCCGGCATGGACCGCGTGATGCAGCACAACGTTTTGGCCATGAGCGGCAAGGCGGTCGAAGCAGCCGGCGACGTGAATACGCTGCTCCTGGACAAGACCGGCACCATCACGCTGGGCAGTCGCCAGGCCGTGGCCTTCCTGCCGGCGGCGGGCGTCACCGAAGGCCAGATTGCGGATGCCGCTCAGCTATCCAGCCTGGCTGATGAGACGCCGGAAGGACGGTCGATCGTCGTCCTCGCGAAGGAGAAGTATGGCCTGCGCGGGCGTGACGTCGCCGCGCACAACGCGAAGTTCATCCCCTTCTCGGCCTACACGAAGATGAGCGGCGTGGACATCGAGGGCCGTCAGCTCAGAAAGGGTGCGACCGACGCGATCGTGAATTTCGTCAAGGAGCAAGGCGGGCGAATCCCGCCGGAGGTGACGGAGATCTCCGACAGGATCTCGCGGACCGGCGGCACGCCGCTCGCGGTCGCTGACGGGGCAATCCTGCTCGGGATCATTCACCTCAAGGACATCGTCAAGGTGGGCATGAAGGAGCGCATCACGCAGCTCCGGGCCATGGGTATCCGCTCGGTGATGGTCACCGGCGACAACCCGTTGACCGCCGCGGCGATCGCCTCCGAAGCCGGCGTCGACGATTTCCTGGCCCAGGCGACGCCGAAGGACAAGCTCGAGTACATCAGGAAAGAGCAGGCGGGAGGTCGGATGATCGCGATGACTGGCGATGGCACCAACGACGCGCCGGCGCTCGCGCAGGCCGACGTCGGCCTGGCCATGAACACCGGAACGACGGCCGCTCGCGAGGCTGGCAACATGGTGGATCTCGACAGCAATCCGACCAAGCTGATCGAAGTCGTCGCGATCGGCAAGCAGTTGCTGATCACGCGAGGGGCGTTGACCACGTTCTCGATCATGAACGACGTCTCCAAGTACTTCGCGATCATTCCGGCGATGTTCATGACGACATATCCGGCGCTGAACAAGCTCAACATCATGTACTTGCGCACGCCGGAAAGCGCCGTGCTCGCGGCGGTCATCTTCAACGCTCTCATCATCGTGGCGCTGGTGCCGCTCGCGCTGCGTGGCGTGCAATACAGGCCGCAAAGCGCGGCGCAGATGCTCCGTCGCAATCTGTTGATCTATGGAATCGGCGGACTCGTCGCCCCGTTTCCGTGCATCTGGGCGATCGACCGGATTCTCGGCTTGCTCCATCTGGCCTAGGGCGTGCGCCATGCCGAGCCGAGGGTAGAGAAGCCCGACGCGAGGCATCAGCGTCGGTTCGCGCGGCATCGGGGCCCTGCCCTCAGTGAAGTAGGGGAGACTGACATGCTCAAGGAGCTGAAGCCCGGATTCATGATGATGCTGGTCATGACGGGTTTAACCGGATTGCTGTATCCCGCCGTCATCACCGTGATTGCCCAGGCGGTGTTTCGCGATCAAGCCAACGGCAGCCTGCTGATGTCGAACGGTCAGGTGATCGGGTCTCGCCTGATCGGGCAGAACTTCACGAAACCGGAGTACTTTCACCCGCGGCCGTCGGCGGCTGGCGGCGGCTACGATGCGACCGCCAGCGCGGGATCGAACCTGGGACCGACGAGCGCCAAGTTCATCAACGGGACCACCAAGCTGGACGAGAACGGTCACGAGGTCGCGGACTTCATCGGCATCAAGGCCCGGATCGTGCACTACTGCCTCGACAACGAGATCGCCCATGAATCCTCGGTGTCCCTCGACAGCTTCAGGGACGCTCAGGGCAATCTCGATGATGCGAAACTGATCAAAGCATTCAACGACGACAAAGCCCCGCTGGTATTCGCGCCGGCGACGCCGATCCCGGCCGATGCGGTAATGGCCTCCGCATCGGGGTTGGACCCGCACATCAGTCCGGGGAATGCCCAGGCGCAGGTGGCTCGTGTCGCCAAGGCTCGCGGAGTGCCCGCGGAACAAGTGCAGGGTGTGATTGCGCAGCACACTGATGGGCGCTCTCTAGGATTTCTCGGGGAGCCGGTTGTCAACGTCCTGCAACTCAATCTGGCGTTGGACGAACAGTTTCCACGCAAGTGAGCGCCGCTTCCCGGTGACGCCTTCTTCACCGCAGTAGCACTGCTGAGCGTCCCACGTCGAACAGCGGCGGGCGGGCGGGCCGATATGCCGGCTGCAGATGCTCGATGATGGTTGGATAATCGTCGTTCGAGCCGTTCAACGATGAGTGTTGATGACGACAGCCGCTCTGGTCGACGCGACCCGGAAGCGCTACTCCGGCAGATCGAGGCGGCGGAACGAGCGGAGCACCGCGGACGGTTGAAGATTTTTCTGGGCTACGCTTCGGGCGTCGGGAAATCGTTCAGGTTGTTCGACGAGGGGCGGCGCCGCCATGAACGGGGCGAGGACATCGTCGTCGCCGCGACGCAGCCCGACTCGCCTTCCGAAGTCGTGCAGCTGGTTCGCACGCTCGAGATCGTTCCCACACGAGATGCGGGAGGGGTGCCGGTCATCGATGTGCCGGCAATCCTCGCACGTCGTCCGCAAGTGTGCCTGATCGACGGCGTGGCGTACGACAACCCGGCAGGCAGTCGCCATCGAAAGCGGTGCGAGGATGTCGAGGAATTGCTCGACGCGGGGATCGCGGTCCTCACCTCGATCAATCTCGAGTACATCGCCGAGCAACAGGAATTCGTGTGCGGCGTCCTCGGCACGACGAAGGCCGACACGGTGCCTCAGGACTTCATCGACCGCGCTGACGAAGTCGTCGTCGTGGATGCTCCGGCTGAGACCGACGCGGCCATTGGGGTGCAGAAGCTCACGCAGTTGCGGCAGCGCACGCTGTTGCTCACGGCTGATGTCGTGGACCGTCAGCTTGAAGAGTATCTTCGGCTGCACGGGCTCCAATCGTCATGGGGCACGCAGGAACGGATTCTGGTGTGCATGACACCACGGGCCAATGCCGCCAGGATGCTGGCCAGCGGACGGCGGAACGCCGATCGCTTTCACGGGGAGCTCTTCGCGATTTACGTCACCCAGGACAACCTCACCCCCGAGGATCGAACGGCGCTCGAGCGCAACGTGACGCTCGCGCGTGCACAACAGGCTCAAATCGACATTCTGGAAGGGAAAGATCCGATCAAGACGATTCTCGACCACGCGCGGAAGCAGGGCATCACGCAGGTCTTCGTAGGTCACAACCTCCGCCGTACCTGGCGCGGCCGTCTCGGTGGCACGCCGCTCGACCGACTGATTCGAGATGCGGAAGGCATTGACGTTCGGGTGTTCCCGCAGTGACTGGGGCTGCGGGGGGCCCGGGGGCCAGCGACGCGCGAAAGCGCGGCCGGCTGAAGGTGTTTCTCGGCTACGCCGCAGGCGTTGGCAAGACCTACCAGATGTTGACGGAAGCCCACGAGTTCAGGGGCCGTGGCGTCGATGTCGTCGTCGGCTATTTTGAGCCCCACGGTCGGAAGGAGACGATCGCCCTGAGCAGGGAACTGGAGGCCGTTCCGAGGAAAGTCATCGAATACCGGGACTCCCGATTCGAGGAGATGGACACCGATGCGATTCGTCGCCGGCGCCCCGAGGTGGTCGTCGTGGATGAGTTCCCGCATACGAATGTGCCGGGATCTCCAAGACTCAAGCGCTGGGAAGACGTTCACGTGCTTCTCGACGCAGGCATCGACGTCTTGACGACGATGAACGTACAGCACCTGGAGAGCTCTGAACGACCAGATCTGGCAGAGCACCGGCGTCCGGGTGCGTGAAACGATCCCCGACTGGGTGCTGAAGCAGGCCGACGAAGTCGTGATGGTCGATCTCACGCCCGGCGCGCTGCTCAACAGACTTGCCCGTGGGGCGATCTATCCGCCAGATCGGGCCAAGGCCGCCCTGCGGAATTTCTTCAAAGAGTCGACGCTCGTGGCGTTGCGCGAGCTGGCAATGCGGCAGGCGGCGTATGCGATCGAAAGTCGCGTCCCTGGCGAGGAAACACCGACAGCGGCCGGCACGTCAGTGGCTGAATCGCAGGTGCGCGAACACCTGTTGTTGCTCATCGGACTGGATCCGTCCAGTGCCGCGCTGATCCGGCGCGGGCGGCGTGTTGCCGACTACCTCCAGGCCGACTGCTTCGCCGTCTACGTGACCAGGACGGCCGACTTCAGTGACATCACCGCCAATGAACGCGAAAACCTGGAACGCCACCTCAACTTCGCCCGCGGTCTGCAGATCGAGACCAGGATCCTTCAAGGAACCGACGTGGCCGAGACGATCGTGAATTTCGCGCGGATTCATGGCGTTACCCAGATCTTCGTCACGCGTGAGAAACCGTCGGCGCTGCGCTCATGGTTCGCCTCGGCGTCGGTGCAACGAATCGTGAATCTTGCGCGGGACATGCAGGTCACGGTCGTCGCCGATCGCTCGATCCGCCACCAGGCTGGTTGATTTCTGGTGCCGTGGCTGCTGGGGCTCTTGGCGCCTGGGGGCGAACCCCACAGCCGGGCTAAGCGATCGAATGGCGGCCGGCGGGGGAGTCACCTACCCGAACCGAGGTCGCTGCGAAACGGCCGGCGACCCAGCGTCGTATCAATAGCTAAGCCGTCACGACCGCAGAGCGTCCGAACCGATCGGGCGATGACGGCGACATGTGGGCGACGCCATCGATGGCGTCAAATGGGAGCTCGTTGATGATGGACGCGGAAGCGCTGGAACGGCTCGAAATGTTTGCCGTGGGACATGGTCTTTGCGAGGAACAGGCAATCAGCACCGAGTTTGTCGAGGACCGGGACACCGGCGGAATCCACGTGATCAAGCGCTGCCAGGCCTGCAAAGCACTGGTTCTGGCAACCGTGACGAAGGGCGCCGCGAAGGTGCTCCTGCGTCAGTGACAGGCGCCGGGCCCGAAGTCTCGCGGACATCAAGCTCGGCCATGAGGACGCCCGCCGTCGCACCAGCGGGCGGTGTGTCTGGCTTGCCCGTAGAAGATCCTGGCTGACTGAAAGTCGATCCTCACGTTACTTCTTGACGTATTTCGTCAACGTGCGCGGTCCCACTTCTGCCCCGTAAAGATTTCCCGCCGCATCAACCACGACACCCTCCGCGGCGCTGGTGATGCTCGCCTTCTCGACGGGATCCGGAATGAAGGAGGTGACCGAGCCGTCCCTGGCGCTGCCGATCCGGATGCCCCGCTTCCAGCCGTCCTGGGTCCGGGGTTCGGCGTCGGACGCGGAATCGGCGACATCGATGGTGTCGTTCTTGTCGATGTAGATGCCGCTCGGCCGGCCTAACTGTCTGAACTCGTTCAGGAACTTTCCTTCCTGATCGAAAATCTGAATCCGCGTATTGTAACGATCTCCAACGAAGAGCCGGCCTTTGGAGTCCATTGCCAGCGCGTGGGGGACGTCGAACTCACCGGGGCCGGCTCCCGGCCTACCCCAGCTCTTGATGAACTTCCCGTCCTTGGAGAATTTCAGGACCCGGTTTGTTTCCCGCTCCATGTCCCTCGGAGACGAAAATATCGCCGTTTGGCGCCACCAGCACGTCGTTCGGCTGATAGAAGTAGTCGGGCGCGACAGCGCCGCCCGCCTTCCCGAGAGTCATCAGCAGCTTGCCGTCCGGGCTGAATTTGAAGACCTGATTGCCCTTGGTGGCTCCCGGCGCCGGCCCAATCGAGCCGCCGCGGCCGGCCGCGCCGCCAACTGGTGTCCCGTTGTCCTGACCGTCGGTGACCCAGACGTTGCCTTCTCGATCCGAGAAGATGCCATGCGGGACGATCAGTAGTCCTGCGCCAAAGTTCGTCACGAGTCGCCCTGAGGTGTCGAACTTCAGGATCGGCGCGAGAGGCGACATCTGACCGGTCGCGCGGTCGAGGCAACTGTTCTGGCCGCATCGTTCCGCCACCCAGAGGGACTTGCCGTCCTTGTCGATGTCGACCGCGCTGGTCGAACCCCATGTTCTCCCGTCGGGCAGCCTTGCCCAGTCCTTGATGGTCTGATACGGGTTGGGCAAGGAATTCACGGGTGTCGTCGGCGCCTGGCCACTCGCCAAACCTCCCGCGATGACAATCGCGGCGATGGTGACGAAGAATCGCATGCTCATCGTTCCCCTCTCATAGGCTCGGTTGATATCCGGATAGTATGCGTCACCTGGACAGTCACCCCCGGAAGAAGGACGCCTCCGGCCGAGCCGGCAAGCGAAGAGCGATGAACGTCGCGGAAGTGAGCAGGAGCGGTCGTCGAGCCAGCGCGTCGGTGTTGGTCAAACCAACGACTCTCACTTCCGTCCCTCGGTTCGAATATTTATGGATCCTGCAATGACCCGCGTTCGCCTGCATTGGGCGAATGGCCGCGTGACCGAGCTGAGCGCCGCTTCGAGCGCCACAATCATTCGGCTCCCCACCGCCGAAGGCATGCGATCGTTCCGGGCGACCGACGACATCGATGAGGAGGGATTCGATGTCTTCGTGGAGGAGATCGAGCTCCCCCCGGTCGCTGACTAGCAGGCGCGCCCTGTTAACGTCGCCGGTGGTATCGACCGACACACGAAAAGAATGATCTGGCTCGCCGGCGGCGTCTTCTATTCGATGGCCTACCTCGCCGCGGGCGCGTATCTGCGCGGAAGCGCGCACGCCTTGCTATGGCTGCGCATCAGTGCACTCCTTGTCCCACCGTTGACGGGAGTCCTTGTCATCGCCCTGCGCCGGCGGGACTGGACAGGGTGCCAGTGGCTGTTCTGGGCAACGGTCGCGCTCGGTCTGTCGATGACTGCCATTGGCATCGTGGGATGGACCGTCGACGAAGTGCTGCTCGGGCGCGAGACATCCTGGCTCGGGTGGTACACCGTGTTTGCGCTGTTCGGGGCCGTTGCGCCGCTGTTTGCACTGCTCGCGCAACCCCACCGTGGGGCGAGAGAATCGATCACGGCCAGTATTGCTGTCGACATTGCCGGCATCGCCGTGATCACGGGCTTCTTGTATTCGCATTTTGTGGTCGGGTCGGACCTGGCGCCGTTGACATCTCAAAATCCGTCCGTGCCGCTGGTGTTGTTGCAGGAGTTCCAGCAGTTTCTGGTGTGCGCGGCCCTCACGGTTGCCGCATTGGCAGCTCGCGGCACGACGTGGGGGCCGACCTACCGCCGCCTGGCTACGGGGTTGATCGTCAGTTTCGCGATCCTGACCATCAGCGACTGGGGAATTCTCCAGGGCCTGTATTCCTCCGGCGGCGTCTACGACGTGATGTGGATCCTGCCGTTTGCGTTCTTCGCATGGGCAGCGGCTTCCGCGCCGAGTTCCGCCGAGGCCGACGACACCTTGACTGCGCCCACGGTCATCACCTCTTCTCCTCCCTGGGTGGTCTTTGGGGCTCTTGGCGCTCTCCCGCTCGTTGATTTCGGCCTCCGGCGCCTCGTCCCCATCGCGGCGTCCCTTGAGGGTGTTCGCGACGTGTCGATGGTCATCACGATATTTTCGGTGCTTCCCCTGCTGATCGCACGCTTGGCTGTGGAAAACTCCGGCGCGCGCCAGGCAGACCATCGGCGCCTGCTGTTGGCTGCAGCGACCGAGCACGCCGACGACCTGATCTCGATCATGACGCCAGCCGGTCAGGTCGAGTACGCGAATAGCGCGTTCTGTAATGCGCTCGGATGGGGTCGAAAGGAGATCAGTCTCCGGCCGGCCACCGAGTTCCTTGCCGAAGAGTCGCGCTCACAGCTGGATGCGATTCGAACCGGCGCTCCGACAGCCCAGGTGTGGCGCGGTACCTTGGTGCGCCGACGCAAGGACGACTCGACGTTCCTATCATCCGGCAGCGTCATCGCCCTGACCGATGCTACGGGAGGGGTGACGAATTTCGTTGCGGTCGAACGGGACTCGACACACGAGACCCAGCTTCGGGACCAGCTGATTCACAGCGAGCGGCTCGCCGCGGTCGGGCAACTCGTCTCTGGCGTGGCCCACGAGCTGAACAACCCCTTACAGTCGATCGTGGGCTACACCGAGCTGCTGATTGCCGTCGAACCCGCCCAAAATGTGCGCGGCGATCTCGAAGAGATTCGCTTCGCCGCCCACCGTGCCGCCAAGATCGTGCGGAATCTGCTCGCCTTCGTCCGCCGTTCATCGGCGGAGCGGACTGCCGAAAATCTCAATGCAATCGTCCTGTCCACGGTGGCCCTCAGGCAATACGAGCTGGCCACGACAGGCCTGGTGCTGGAGGAGAGCTACAGCGAGGAACTGCCGCCGGTGATGGTGAATCGCGAGGAGATTCAGCAGATCCTCTTGAACGTCATGCTCAATGCCGAGCAGGCCATGCGCAGTGTCGGCCGAAAGGGCCGCTTGTCGATACGTACGCTGCGAACAGGGACGTCTCATGTGGCCGTCGAAATCCAGGACGATGGCCCAGGTGTGCCGCAGACGCTCGCCGGACAGATCTTCGAACCGTTCTTCACGACCAAGAACGTCGGCGAGGGCACCGGCCTGGGGTTGTCGCTCGCCATCGGCATCGCGCAAGCGCACGGTGGGTCATTGGCTCTGGTTCCGGTATCGTGCGGCGCCTGTTTTCGGTTGACGCTGCCGACGACGACGAGGCGCGCCGCGGCCGCACGCCCCGCGTTGTTGGAGATCCGGTCCGGTGCGTCAAGGAGGGGCCGGCCTGCCCTCGTGGTCGACGACGAGGCTGCCATGCCCAGCCCGAGCCCGGCGTTGTCGTCAGCACGTCACGATCGAAAATCCGAATCGCAATAGTTCGCGAGCAAATGGCTGTCGTGCGCGGGTACCGCACGCGAGCGGTGCGCGACGCCTGCAGAGCAGATTGGTGTGCGTCCGGGTTTCACCTGCTGGCGATCGGCGTCCGCGCAGACTGCGTTCGAGGCACCGGCTGGACCGGGCCGACGCCACGCCGCGCTCTATCGAGCGGGGCACACAAGCAAATGCCAGGGGTGTTTCCCAGGATGACCACGCTGGCGAGGTAGTAACAGACGGCGGAAATTCCGAATGAGGTCCAGAAAGTGTTGAGTGTCAGGAACATCGCGACTGCGACGAACATCAGCATGCCCGCATCGCATGCGGCGGCCGCCCATCGGCAGCGCAGATCGCCAATAACCTTCCCACGAGCGAACGAGGTCTCGTTCGCGGAGATCCTCACCGTGATGACGAGCGCCGGCTTCGGGCCTCTGCCAGTCCGGCGAGCAGCGTTTCGCGAGATTCCACGGACGGCCCGAACACATTGACGCACGGAGCTGGGATTTGACGTCGAACCGAACGACAGCAAGCCGGAGCCGCGCATCCCAGTCAAACGGGTGCCTCGGATGCTGGCAACAGCCGAGCGCAGCGGGCCCGCGATCCGGGGATTCCACGCCTTTCGATAGCGGACAGCCGCCTGCCAGAGAACACCCAGCCTGGTCGCGGTTCGCTCCCGGGCCGATGGAGCGGCGGCGCGCGCCGAAAGGATGGACGCTGGGGTAACGGCTTCGACACGATCGGGAAAGTGTTCCAGGAACTCAGCGACGATAGGATCAGGGTCGAGACCGATGGCCTGCGCATAGGCCCGAATAAAGGAACGGCGGAAGATTCCCGAGGGCCAGTGCGACACATCATCTCTTTCCAGGCCTTCGAGGAGGGAAAGACCAATCTTGGTATCGCTGGCAATGATCGCAAGGGGAATCCCCTGTCCTTCACGTACTTGACGCAGTCGACTGCCGAGCTTGTCAGGCATGCCACACCTCACTGACGCGGCCTCCGTCGCCACGCGCGAGAATAATCGTCCATCAGGATACCGCCCTCGAGTGCAGGCGGGAACCTCGGCAATAACTGTCGTCCAACAAGCCAGCCGGGGCCCTGTCGCAATGGGCAGGCCGCTCGAATCAGGCGGAATTTCGCGAAGACTTCGAACTGGCGTATCGGACGAGGGCGTAAATATGAAAGGGGTGTACGGATATCGGTCGGATCGCAGGACCAATCGCGATGACCGTGATCACCCGTTGTTCCTATCTTGGCAGTCGCGCACACATGTCGATACTCAACCTTCGTGGTCCACGCGGGGCACATGGGACGCAAGGCTGTTCAGCCACGCTTGAGCGAGCGTGGCCCGGCGAACCGGCGAGCCTCGCGCCACGCGGCTCATCACTGCGTTTACATCGTATACCTTCGCAATCCGCGCGGCGACGGGAAAGCGGGGTACTGCGTCGGCATGACCGGGCTGACGCCCGAGCAGCGTTTCGCGAACCATAAGGCGGGGACCAAAGCCGCCAGGGTTGTGAAGCGCTTTGGTGAGCGGCTGGTCCCGAAGCTCTACGCGCACCTGAATCCAATGACCTACCTGGACGCCCTGGCGATGGAGAAGCAGCTTGCCGCGGAATTGCGAGCGAGGGGCTTCCAGGTGTTCGGAGGGACGTGAGGCGGCCCGTCGGCAGGTCCGGCACTAAGTCCGGACGTTGGGCACTACGGCATTGTGAAGACCGCCGTAGCGGTCTTCAGCCAACGGGTGAGCCTCGATCACCGCATTTCCACCCTGCCGTGAAAGTATCCTCCATCGGCGATGGCCAGACGAGGCGTCCTGATGTCGCCCGTCACCGAACCGGTGGCCTCGATCTCGACGACTTCGCTTGCCGTGACATTGCCTACGACCGCGCCATTGACAACAACCGCCTTGGCGGAAATATCCGCGATGATTTCGGCGTGGGGGCCAATCGTGAGCGTATGGTCGGACAGTTTGACGTTTCCTTGCATTTGTCCACAGAAGGTGAGGTCTTCCGCTCCACTCAACTCACCCTTGAAGACAACCGAATCGCCAAAATTCATCACGAGTTTCTCTCGCAGTGCGCTGCCATTCGGCGGCGGCATCTCGAGGTTCTGCTCCCCTTGAGGCCCGGCGGCGGCAGGCTGCTCTCGTTTCCACATGCTTGAGCTCCCTTCAGCGAGATAGCAATTCAAAGACGTCGACGCGATCGTGAGCGCGGCTTGTTCGGCCCATGTCGATGGCGACCTGGTCGGGAGACGGCGACAGGATCGGCCATCGGTCAGAGTGAGAGCGTGGTTCCTGCTGTGGGATGTGCCAGCCTTCCGTTGTCATCGCGCTCGATCATGCCGAGGATGAGCCTCTGTCGGGTTGGCGAATCTTGCGACGATAGACGCTTTGTGATGCGGGCGTCTGTTCAATAGTGCACAGCGGGGACATGTATCACGACGGTACGCCAGTCATCTCCAAGTCCTGTCCAGACGAGGCGACCAGTGGACGGCGCTGTCCGAGGAGAGACCTCGGGACGTACAGTGGTCGGCGCACGGCCTGCGACATCGGCAGGGGCGTCGACCAGGAAGGGCAAAAAACGAAGCACCTGGTCGAACTGCGCACGGCGCTGGGACTGGGAGCCACGTAACGCCGCTGCAGCGTTTTCAAGTACGGCAGCAATGCTCCGATCGTGAACTCTGGAGTCGCGCTTCGACTCTTTCCGATCGGTGCGAGCGCCGGAGCGCGTGTAGGACACGCAACGACGCACCTGGGCAGGAGGACTAGAAAGAACCCGGGGGACTCCTGTCTGGGCACCTGTCATGGGTACGTTCGAAACGTTAAGAAAGCGTGAGCTTCTGCGAGCCCGTCGATCGACAACGCGATGATTTCAAGAGCGCGCCGGCGCCGCGAAACCAGGGATGTTCAAAACTGCACAGACGCTCAGCACCGCCGTCCGCTACGCTCGACGGACCTCGAAAGTGTTTCGAAGCCACCCGTAAGAATACTGAGGTCTGCCGTGCCCGCAAACGACCATCACGATATGCCGCGCCAGGGAGAGACCACCAAGCCCGAGCGCACGCTGACGTTCGGGATTGACTCGGCGATGCCGAGATCGACTGCAGAGCTGCGTCTTTGGGTCCACGAACACTTCCAGCTTCTGCCCTCCGAAGAAGTCGATTTGTTGATTGCCTGCGAAACCGTCATCACGCGTCAGTGCGACAGGGTGAGGGACGCGAAGGTGAAAGCGCTTCGCGCCCAGTCCACAAGCTTCATCGAGAAGGTCACCAGATTGCAGAGTCAACTCTCCACGGTCGACCACCCGGAGATGACCGAAGCCTTCGAAGACGTGCGGTCCGAGCTGACCGATCAATCGCGTCGTCAACCCAAGAGCAGGCTGCTGCATTTCCGGTGGTTCATGCAGGGACTCGAACGGTTTCTGGAGTTCGAACGGCGCCATCAGTGGTGCGCGGTCGGTTTGGTCGATATTGCGAATCTCAACTGGTACAATGAGACGATCGGCCGTGACGTGGGGGATCGAATCATCGAGCGCGTTGCCGGTATTCTCGCCGGGCAGATTCGATCCGACGTTCTGCTGACGGGGGAGTGCCAGACGCCTTACGATCGGGGAGACCGGGATCTGCAGGCGCGCTTCGGTGGCGACGAGTTCTGCTTCATGATCCCAGGGGTCTTCAGCTTCAACGAAGCCTGCGGCATCGCGCAGCGATTCAAGAGCGTCGTCGAACGCCATGACTGGGCTGCCGAACACGAGGCACTCGCGGCCCATCCCGTATTCGTGAATGTCGGGATGGTCTGTGTGCAGCTCGGGCCGCTTCCCAAGCGGCAGATGTACGCCGGACGATTCGCCACTGAACTCGTACGGCGAGCCGACCAACTGATGGCCGCCCCCGTCACCGACGAAGGCGCTCCCACCGTGCGCGCCCGCGCCCTGCGGGTGCACAACGGGGAACTGATCGAGTTGTTCGGCTGGGAGAGCGCGGCTCGTTCGGAAGTCCCGGCTGAGCCGTACCCGTACGCCTCGCTCGTGCGATCGTCGTCTCGATTCCCGTGGAATCCCCTCGTGGACATCAAACCTCGAACGACGCCGGCCTGAGGGCTTGGAGGGATCGGCCCGTTTTGAACCGGCAGTTCAAACGGGACGGGTTCCTGGAGTACACTGTCGCCGCCAGGCGTGCGCACCCTGAGGAGGCGATGATGTCGAAAAAGCGGTCCGTGGCTCGGCGCGATTTCCTGAAGCACGCTGCGGTCTCCGGGGCAGCGGCGATGATTCCAGGCTCGGTGGCCGCCGCGCAGGCGCCTCCGCCATCCCAGCCGCCTGCGGCGGCCCAGGGGCAGCGCCCGGCGACAGCCCTCGCTCCCATCCCCCCGCGTGAAGCCGATCCGTCCGTCCATGTCGAGGTCCTGACGACCGACCGCCCCGGCGGCGACTTCATGGTTGACGTCATCAAGAGCCTCAAGTTCGATTACCTCGCGTCAAATCCGGGTTCGAGCTTTCGAGGCCTCCACGAGTCGATCATCAACTACGGCGGCAACCAGACGCCGGAGTTCCTCACGTGCTGCCACGAGGAGTCGTCGGTCGCGATGGCTCACGGCTACTTCAAGGCGGAGGGCAAGCCAATGGCCGTGCTCTGCCACGGCACGGTCGGCATGCAGCACGCGGCGATGGCGATCTACAACGCGTATTGCGACCGCGTTCCCGTCTACATGCTGGCCGGCAACTCGCTGG
>CAWFFB010000021.1:0-207032 GCA_963814975.1 uncultured Acidobacteriota bacterium
ATTGACGTCACACGAAAAGTCCCCCGGGGTGACGCGGTGTACGAGCGTCACGTGGATGGCAATCCCCCGACGCCATGACACTGCCCGTGGGTGGCAGTCGCGGCGCCGGCACTTCCCATCGCGAACTGTCGGCCGGCGATTGGCGCTGACGAGCAGTACCCGCGTGAATGCGAAACAGCGGTTTGGTACTCTATCCACCAGCTGAAGAGACCTGCGGAGGATCGGACCCACTCAAGGTTTTTTCGAAGGGAAGTGCGATCATGCTGAACATGAATCGAGTTGGCTCGTTCGCGGTCATGGCCGTCGCTGCGCTCCTCGCCACTGGTGTGGAGCCCCTCGCCCAATCCGGATTGCCCAACCCATACCGGCCCGTCAGGGGGTTGGCAGATGGAGGCGGTCCGAGCATTCCGGGAGGGGAGTGGGCCAGGCTTCCGGGCGGGAGAGAGATGGGACCGCCGGCCTCAGTGCACGTTGATGTCGACGGGGAAAGTATCTGGGCGCTGATTAGATGTGACGAAACGAGCCCGGTGCCGGTCGCAGCCGGCGGTCGGTTCGGCATCGACTGCCTCGGCCGGGACAACAAGATCAAGAACATCGACACGGTCTTCAAGTTCGACTCGAAGGGCAACGTCGTCAAGAGCTTCGGCAGCGGGATGTTCATCTGGCCTCATGGGCTGCACGTGGACCGGGACGGCAATGTGTGGGTCACCGACGCGGTGGCCGCGGACGGCGTGGCGATGGCGGCAAAGGCAGGAGTACGCGCGGGGCACCAGGTCGTCAAGTTCAGTCCGGATGGAAAAGTGTTGATGACGCTCGGGGAACCGGGAGTTCCCGGAGACGATCAGTACCACTTCAAGTCGCCAAGCGCTGTCGCGGTGGGCGCCAACGGCGACATTTTCGTCGCCGACGGCCACGGCATCAACGAGAACAATCGCGTCGTGAAGTATTCGAAGGACGGGAAGTTCATCAAGGCGTGGGGAAAGACCGGGTACGCACCCGGCGAGTTCCGCACGATGCATGCCCTTGCCATCGATTCCAGGGGCCGGGTGTTCGTGGCCGACCGTGGAAACAATCGAATCCAGCTCTTCGATCCGGATGGGAAATTCCTGGCGATATGGACGCAGTTCGGCACGCCGAGCGGGATCTTCTTCGATGACAAGGACCAGATCTATGTGGCCGACTCGGAATCCGATCTGGTGAACAACCCGGGGTGGGAGCAGGGGATTCGGATCGGCGATGCCCGAACCGGATGGGTGACGGCCTTCATTCTCGACCAGGGGGGAAACCCGAATACACAGACAGGAAGCGGGCCGGAGTTCGTGACGGCGGATCGCCACGGGAACGTGTTCGGGGGGAGCCCCGCCCGCGCGTCTTGCGGAAATACGTCAAGGTGAGATAGGGCCAGTGACGGATCGGATGGCGAGGCGCAGCTTCAGAAATCGATGAGCCTCGTGTACTTGACGATGAAAGAACGGCCCAGAAGTTCTTCGCGTGTGAAGGGTGAACTGTCGCGGCGGTCGTTGTAGACCACGAACAGGCCGGTGCCGCTGCGGTCGAGCAGCGCCAGGCGGATGTTCGACGAGATGGTGGACGTCTGACGGTTGTACTGGATGAGTCCCTTGACGCTCGCCAGGCTCGTGAACGAATAACTGACAGTAGTCGGGACGAGATCGTTCGTGAAGTCGCCGCCCGGCAAGGTGATGACGTCCCGGTTCCAGCCAACCGACGAGATGAGCCGCGCGCCGATCCGCACGCCGAGCCCCGCCTCCCACCCGTAGTGATCGCCATCGTAGAAGGTGCCGGTCTTGGTGCGCAGCGACATGTTGATCGGCGCGCTGGGGTCTGATTCGTATTCCAGCGCGGCGGTTACCACTGGTATTCGCCTGCCGGAATGACGACCCGCCGCCCGGTCACGTCCTGATACACCGGGAAGGCCAGCTTCGGACGGTCCTGCTGCAGGTCCATGACAACGCTCATGCGGCCGCCCCGGCTGGGCAGGATCTCGAACACGTGGAAGTGGCCGTTCGAGCTCTCGAGCCTGTTGTCGAGATCGACGTACACGTTGGTGCCGAGCGTCGACTGGAGACGGCGGATCCAGGGCCACTTCTTTGGCTGGTAGGAAATCGCGTAACGGCCTTCGGCCCTCCGGTACGCCCGGCGCGGCAGGAAGCCGACCTCGGGGTTGAACTGGTCGCCGACCTGCGAGTAGCCGAGTCCTCCAGTGAACACCGGGTTGGCGTAGAAGTAGTAGGCACGCCCTGCATAGTCGGCACCGCCCTTCGCGGTGGGCGAATCGGTGCGGGCCATGAAGGCGAACAGTTTGCCGTTCGTCGTCGCCTGCCAGCCCAGATCGAGCCCGTAGGCGCGGTTGAAGTCGTCGGCCGGCGCAAGATCACCGACGCCCTGGCGGTTGACCAACATGGCGCCGAAGTTCGACCGGCCGACCTCGCGTTGCATTCGCAGCACGGTGAAGTTGTTCGCGGCGGCAATCGTCTCGCCCGTTCTTGGGTTGACGGCGTCAGCGGTCTGCATGTTGAGGAAGCCGACGTTATAGCCGCCCAGCTTCCCGCTCAAGCGTCCGCCGGCCCGGATGTCGATCGGCTGACCAGACTCCGAAATACCGATACGGCGAGAGAAGAACAAATCAATCGCCTGCGGCTGACCGAGCTGAAAGGTCTGCGCGTTCTCGAGGAAGAACGGCCGCTTCTCGGGGAAGAAGATCGGGAACCGCGTCAGGTTGACCTGTTCCTCGTCGGCTTCGACCTGCGCGAAGTCGGTGTTGACCGTCGCGTCGAGCGTCAGGTCGGCGCGCACGCCCCACTTGACGTCGAACCCGACATCACCTTTAAGGTCGACCTGATCGGTGAGCAGCGTCCTGTCGTCGTTGCGCGACCCGGACACGTAGGGCGTGAACTTCACGTCGCGGCGGATCGGCAGGCTCAGGCCGTTGAGCTTTCCGGCCACCGAGACGCGCTGAAGGGTGTAGCCGCGCGGCACCGGCGCGAGGTAGACCTGTTCGTTCTTGTGCCGGATGTTGCGCATGACATTGACACCCCACGTCCGGTCGGTCCCCGGGCTGTACCGCAGGGTTTTCAGCGGGATGGCGAACTCGGCTTCCCAGCCGCGCTCAGTGGTACGCGCGCGCACAGTCCAGTCGGCATCCCAGTTCGTGTTGAATCCTCGTCACCTGCCCACGCTGCGACCCGGCGCTGCCGGAGGGGGCAAAGGTATTCCCCGCCGTCTGGCCCTCTGCCATCACCTGGCCGTCGTATTCGATCCCGAATGGATTGGTCCCGAAGACGAATGCGTTCTGCCCGTCGTTGAACGTATCGAGGAGGATCTGGATCGAATCGGTTTCGGTGAGTTCGGCATCCCGGCGGCTCTGGCTGACGACAATCGCGTCGGGCGCCGAGTCGTGGCAGACGACGCCAATATAGAGCGTGCCGCGGTCGATCAGGAACCGGATTTCGGTGCGCTCGGTAGCGGGCTGGCCTTCGTCGGGTTCCTGCTGGGTGAAGGTGCTGAACGGCTCCGCGAGCGACCAGGCGTTCTCTTCGACGCGCCCGTCGATCTCGGGACGCTGGCCGTCGGCGAGGCGGCCGACTGTGAGCTGGGGCACGTCCTGGGCTGCAGCAATCGACCCGAAGATCATCACCAAGGTCACCACGAGGGCCGACCGTCCTGGCGGAACAATCCCGGACGTGCATTTTGAACGCACCATCAACCCCGTGATGTCGATTGGGCCGGCCGAACGGACACCATTTGCCCGGACGAACGGACATTTTTATCAGCCGAGCGGACACGATGCTACCCCAGTCGCTGCCAGTTCCCACCAGTTTTTTGGCTCTCGGAGATGGGATGGGATGAGATCCGCGCCGAAAAGGGAGTGCGCCGAAATGGGGAGTGCGGGACGCTGAGACCACAACGACGAATATCTGCGGCTCTCTCGCGGGATACCCGAGACGAGGGGTGAACGTACCCGCTCAGGCGGCCCTCGTGGACACCATACGAGTTGCGGGATGCGAGTCGCGTCCCAAGGGCGCGCGTCCGGGCGGCGCGCCCTTGGAACTCGATTGGTCAGTTGGTCGCTGACATCCCCTTGTACACGAACTTCTGCGCTCGCCTGTTCCCGAGCTCGTTGACCTCGGCGGTGTAGAGATTGCCCTTCGAGTCCGCCGCGATGTCATGAATTACGTAGAACTGCCCGGGTGCCGGGCCAATTCCGTCGCCGAAGTAGCCGAGGATCTCGAGAGACTTTCAATTGAGAACGGCGACCTGCTCTCTGATTCGGTCGGCGACGTAGATGAACCGCTGTTCCTTGTCTGAGGAGAAGGCGGCAGCCAGCGCGCTTCCGCCAGGCAACAGCGAGTCAGCGAGTTGACTAATCGGTTTTCCGAACGCCATTCCGGACTGCGTGCTCGGAGGCACGTTCCGGCTCACGAAAACCTGGTTTATGTATTTGCCGTCCGGCGTAAAGACCTGAACCCGCCTGTTCGCCCGATCCGTGACGTAAACCAGGCCGTCGTTCGAGATGCGCAGCGAGTGCACGTTGTTGAACTGGTCGGCTCCGGGGCCGTCCGGCACCGGCGCCGGCCTCTTGCCGCCGGGTGGGTCCGTAGGTGTGTTACCAAAGGCGCCCCACATCCGCTTGAACCGACCGGTGTCTGCATCGAGCACGATGACGCGATTGTTGAAGTAGCCGTCGGCGACGAAGATTTCGTTGGTCTTGGCGTAGTAGACGACGTCCGCCGCTCCGTGCATGTTCTGGGTGTCCCCGTTTCCCTTGCTCTGGCCCTTGCGGCCGACCTGCATGATGAACTTTCCGTCTTTGGTGAACTTGAGCAGCTGACCGTCCTTCTCATCGCTGCCGGCAAGCCAGACGTTCCCCTTCTGATCAAGGAGATCCCGTGCTCGGACTCGGGCCACTCGTAACCGGCACCAGGCCCGCCCCACCCCTGGACGAAATTGCCCGCCGCGTCGAACTCCAGCACAGGCGGCGCAGCCATCGCTTTCTGCTCGGGCTTGACGGTGTCCGGACGCTGCAGGACCCACACGTGATCCTGCGAATCGACGGCCACGTTGCTCACGAGCCCGAGCACCCACTTGGCCGGCAGCTTCGGCCAGGTGGGGTCCACCTGAAACTGCGGCACCGGGCGCGCCGCAGTCCCACCCGCCTGTGCGGCGAGCGTCTGCGGCACGCCGACCGGGCGCACGCCGGTAACGGCCGCCACAAACGCCAGCATCCCGAGGCCTGTCCACATCGTCGGTTTCATGGCTGCTCTCCTTTGCACGTCCCGGTGATCGGCATTCGTGCCGGGTCCTTCGAACGGCCTCCGCTCAGGCGCCGGTTTCCTGGCCCCCTCGGCCTGTTGGGCTTCATTCTAGACCAAGGTGCCCGGCGCGCGGCGTTCCGTTCAGCAGCGGAGGGCCTCCGGCCAGGGCTGCCGCAGGGAGCGATAGCGTTGGCCAAACGGGGCGGGAAGGCTTAAGATCGGCGGACCTGACAGCCTGCACGACCACTGATTAGATGCGTGCAGCCGGTCCATCCAGCTGGCGGAGGGTTTGTTCCATGCGTAAGCCCCTGGTGCTCCTCGAGGTCGCGGGCCTGCTGGCGTTGATCATCCACGCGGGCCCGGATTCTTCGCGAGTGCAGGCGCAAGGCGCCACGGTGCTCAACGGGCGAGTCAGCTCGGCGAAGGAGGGCCTGATGGAAGGCGTGGTGGTCAGCGCCAAGCGGGAAGGCTCGACCATCTCGGTTTCCGTTGCGACCGACGACCAGGGCCGCTACAGTTTCCCCGCAGCGAAGCTCGAGCCCGGCCGGCACGCACTGAAGATCCGCGCGGTCGGCTACGAGCTCGACGGCTCCAAGGAGGTCGAGGTGAAAGCCGGGGCGACGGCGACCGCCGACCTCACCTTGAATCCGGCGAAGAATCTCGCCGCGCAGCTCACGAACGCGGAGTGGCTGGCCAGCATGCCCGGCTCCGATCAGCAGAAGAAATATCTGCTTTCCTGCAATGGCTGCCATTCCTATCAGCCGATCGTGAACTCGACGCATGACGCCGAGAAGTTCCTGAAAGTCCTGGAGCGGATGGCGGGATACTATCCCGGCAGCACGCCCCTGCAGCCGCAGCGGCTCGTCGGGAAGGCGCGCCGCAATCTTGGCGGCGGTGCTGGAAGCGCGATGGGTGGCGACGGAGGCATGGGTGCCGATCCACGCGCGACAGCCGCCGCGGACTGGCTCGCCACCGTCAACCTCAGCAAAGGTCCCGTGCGCGACTACGCGTTGAAAACGCTGCCGCGGCCGACCGGACGGGCCACGCGCATGATCGTGACGGAATACGAGCTGCCGCGCAGGACCATCGAGCCGCACGACGTGATCCTCGACGGCGACGGCATGGCCTGGTACTCGGATTTCGGGGCCCTGTTTCTGGGCAAGATGGATCCGAAGACCGGCAAGGTCACCGAATATCCGATTCCGCTGCTCAAGGAAGGCTTCCCCGTCGGCACGCTCGACCTCGAAGCCGACCGTGACGGCAATCTCTGGGTCGCGATGATGTATCAAGGCGGCATCGCGAAGCTTGACAGGAAGACCGGCAAGGTCCAGACCTGGTCCGTCCCGAAGGAATGGCAGACCGACGCAACCCAGCAATCCTTCGCCTCGCCGACTTTCTCGCATGTCGATGGCAAGGTGTGGGTGAAGAACTCCGACCGGGCGCAGATCCTGCGACTGGATCTCGCGGCCGGCACGTGGGAGAACTTCGGCACTTTCACCGATCCGGAGACGAAACGCACGATCGGTTCCTACGGCATCAACGCCGATCACAACAACAATCTCTACATGCTGGACTTCAATTCCGGGAACCTCGGCATCCTCGACGGCGCCACCAGGAAGCTTGAAATTCATCGAACGGCCATTGCCAATTCACGGCCGCGCCGGGGCACCGTCGACGCCAAGAACCGCCTGTGGTTCGCCGAGTATGACGGCAACGCCATCGGGATGCTCGACCCGAAGACCAAGCAGATCAAGGAATGGCCCGTCCCGACGGCGTGGACCAATCCCTACGATGTCGTCGTCGACAAGAACGGCGAGGCGTGGGCCGGATCGATGTTGAGCGACCGCATCGTGAGGCTCGACACCAAGACGGGTGCGTTCACCGAATACCTTCTACCCAACCCGACCAATATTCGGCGTGTCTGGGTCGACAACTCGACCAACCCGGTGACGTTCTGGGTCGGCAGCAATCACGGCGCGTCAATCATCAAGCTGGAACCGCTCGAGTAGCGTGCGTTCGTCGCGTTCGTTTCGACACTTCAACCTTTGCGAGCGCCGGGAGGCGTACATGATCAATCATCACCATCGAAGCACGACATCCGGAATCGTCCTGTTGGCCTTGGTCCTCTCCTTCTCCGTCTGGACGACGGCAGCCGCTCAGGAGCGCATGCCGCCGATTCCGGCCGACAAGATGACCGACGCCCAGAAGAAAGCCGCCGCGGACTTCACCGCCGCGCGAGGCAACCTCAGCGGCCCATGGGCGGTCCTACTTCGAAGCCCGGAGCTGGTGAACCGAACGCGGCCGCTGAGCGATTACCTGCGGTTCAACAGCGTCCTGCCGCCCCGCCTGTCCGAGTTCATCATCCTCATCACGGCGCGTGAGTGGGCGCAGCAGTACGAGTGGAACGCCCACCATCCACTCGCTCTGAAGGGCGGACTCAATCCCGACGTTGCCAAAGCGATCGCGGAAGGCCGGCGGCCCACCAAAATGGCGGAAGACGAGGAAATCGCGTACGAGTTCGTCACGGAACTCGACAGCAATCACAGCGTGAGCGATGCCACGTATGCCCGGGCCCTTTCCAAGTTCGGCGAGCAGGGCATCGTCGACATGGTCAGCCTCCACGGCTATTACACGATGATCGCGATGGTGCTGAACACGGCCCGTACGCCGCTTCCGCCAGGTGCGACCTCGGGTCTCGCGCGCCTTCCCCGCTAGGAGGAAGAGACACCGGCTCTCAGCTCTCAGCTTGCGGCTCTGGGGGCTGAGAGCTGACAGCTGATAGCTCAGTTGGGTTCCTCTTATGGCCGGCAATCTATTAAACTGCCCCGTATGACTGCGACCAACCCGCGCGTCGCCCTCCTCGCTTTCTGCACATCGCTCTTTGTGCTCGCGCTGGTGTTCGGGCCCACGGCGCGCTCCCAGGCGCCGCAGACTGAGACCCACGAGCAGCGGGCCGCGCGGTTCCGACGGATGTCGATTGACGCAGAGTCGAAAGGGCTCGCGGAGCCGTTCAAGGGGATCACCGCTCAGGGCCGGATCGAGCCCGGGCTGTTTCCGATCCGATCGACCGGCGTGTCGACCGGGCCCGTTCGCGCGGCCGCGGACGCGTTCCTGACCGCGCTGACCAAGGCGCAACGCGACAAGACGATGTTCGGCGTCGACGATCCCGAGTGGCGCAAGTGGATGAACCAGGACTACTACGTGCGTCTGGGCGTCAGCTTTCTCGAGATGACGGACGCCCAGCGGCAGGTGGCGATCGAGCTTCTTCGCGCGGCCCTCAGCGCCAAGGGCCTGAAGCAGACCCGCGACATCATGCGGCTGAATGAAACGCTCGCCGAGCTGAACGACAACGACTTCGATCGCTACGGCGAATGGCGGTACCACATCACGGTGATGGGCACGCCCTCGGCCACCGAGCCCTGGGGATGGCAACTCGACGGCCACCACGCGATCATCAACTACTTCGTGCTCGGCGATCAGGTGGTGATGACGCCGATGTTCGCCGGCTCGGAACCGGTCGTCGCCATCTCCGGGAAGTACAAGGGCACCTCGGTGCTGCAGGACGAGCAGAACCAGGGCCTCGCGCTGATCAAGGCACTCACCGACGCGCAGCGCCAGAAAGCGATCCTGCGGCTGTCGAAAACCGCCAACGAGAATCTGGCCGAGGCCTGGAAGGACAACGTCACCCTCGACTACGCCGGTCTGCCTGTGGCCGAGATGAACGAAGCGCAGCGCAAGCGGTTGCTCGACCTCGTCGCCCTGTATGTCGACAACATGGACAACGGGCACGCCCGGGTGAAGATGGACGAGGTGCGCCGGCACCTGGACCGCACGTGGTTCGCCTGGATCGGCAAGACCGATCAGGGGGGCGTGTTCTACTACCGGATTCACAGCCCGGTGATTCTGATTGAGTTCGATCACCAGGTGCCCGCGAACCTGAAGCAGTACGCGAAAGATCCGAACGCGCCCAATCCGCAGCACATCCACGTCGTCGTGCGCACACCCAACGGGAATGACTACGGAAAGGATCTGCTTCGTGAGCATTACCGGCAGCACCCGCACACGACCGCCGGGAACTTCCGCTAACGCCGATCATCGCGCGGCCGGATCCGCTCTCGGGTACGAGGAACACGCCCCGCGTCCGCGGGCGGGCCGGCTTGGGATCCCGAAATCCTAGTGGTACCCGCCACAGGTCTCGCGCTCTTCTTCGCCATCCTGGTTCTCAGGGGCGCGAGCTCGAACCGGCATGTCCGCGGCCGGCTGATCGCCTCCTCCTTTGCGTTCGCCGCCTACGCCCTCATCGGCGCGGCCGTCTCGTACCTCGCGCTTTCATCGGGGCTGCTCGGCCAGCTCGCGGCCATCCAGCCGCTCCTGCTCGCGTTCGGCGTCATCAACGCGGGCGTCGCGCTGGCCATCAATCCGTGGCGGTCCGATCGGCTGCCCGATCGTTTTCCGACCATCGTCCAGGATGTCATCGTCATCGGCTTGTTCGCCGTCGCGATGACCGTGATTCTGCAGGATCGGATTTTCGCGGCCACCGCCGTCGGTGCTGTCGTGATCGGGTTTGCGCTCCAGGACACCCTCGGAAACCTCTTCGCGGGTTTGGCGATTCAAATCGAGAAGCCGTTTCGCGTCGGGCACTGGGTGAACGTTGCCGGCAAGGACGGCATGGTCAGCGAGATCACCTGGCGCGCGACGAAGATTCGAACCAAGGCGGGGAATTTCGTCATCGTGCCGAACAGCGCCCTCGCCCGCGACACGATCACCAACTACTCGGAGCCGATCCCCGAAACCCTCATCGACCTGGACGTCGGCGCAAGCTACGACACGCCTCCCAACCGGGTGAAGGCGACGATCCTCGAGGCGATCAAGAACGAGCCGATGCTCGCGGGGTCCCGCCAGCCGGAAGTGCTGCTGGCCGACTTCGCGGCATCCGCCGTCACCTACCGCATTCGCGTCTGGACCAGCAACTTCGCCCTCGACGACGTCATCCGAGATCGGATTCGCACGACGGTGTACTACGCGTTCCGGCGGACCGGCATCGTCATTCCCTATCCGATTCAGGTTGAGATGTCCCGCGAGGACATCGCCGCCCCGGCGCCCGATCCGAAGACCGCCGGCACGCCTGCTCGATACCGTGCAGATTTTCGCGACCCTCCCGTCCGACGAGCGGGCACGCCTGGCAGCGGCCGCGCGAGAGTCCCTTTACGCGGCCGGGGAAACGATTGTGCGGGAAGGCGAGGCCGGGAGCTCGATGTTCGTCGTGGCTCGCGGCGAGATGGTGGTCACCCTGCATCCGTCGGCTCGCGAAGTGGCGCGTCTCGGACCGGGCGATTACTTCGGGGAGATGTCGCTGCTGACGGGCGCGCCCCGCACGGCATCGGTGACCGCCGTCACGGACGTGGACGTGCTGGAGATTACCGGGGACGCGTTCCGTCAGTTCGTGATGGCGAATCCGGCCGCGGTGGAACGGATCGGGTCAGCCGTCGCGGACCGCGCCGCCGCGCTGGAGGAACATCGAGTGGCCGGCGCGGCCGTCCGAGCCAGCGGCGAGGAGTCCCACAAGTTCCTGGCGCGCGTTCGACGGTTCCTGGGTCTAACGGCAGTCTAGGGTTAGGACCCTAGCACCTCTAGCACCCCAGCACCTCTAGCACCCTTAGCACCCCTTTGCACCTTTAGAACCCTTGAGATTTGTCGTACGCTGGTTATTGCAATGGGACTGTTCCTCCGTGCCATCATTGTCGCGGTTGCCCTGGCGATGGTCAGATCGGCTCACCCTCTCGGATTTGCGCCGTGGCAGCCCCCAGCGGGCGTCAATCTGCCGGTCCACCGTTACACCATCGTCCGCACGTATCCGCACGATCGCGATGCGTTCACGCAGGGCCTGCAGTTCCTGGACGGCTTTCTCTACGAGGGCACCGGTCTCAATGGCCGATCGTCTATCCGCAAGGTGAAGCTCGAAACCGGCGAGGTGGTGCAGCGGCGGGACGTGCCGGCGCAATACTTCGGCGAGGGCATCGTCGTCTGGCAGTCCGAGCTCTTCGAGCTCACCTGGCAGTCCGGCGTGGCGCTCATTTATGATCGCGACACCTTCGCGCCACGGCGATCGGTCAAATACCAGGGCGAGGGCTGGGGTCTCACGCACGACGGCACCAGCCTCGTCATGAGCGACGGAACCGACAGCCTCCGCTTTCTCGATCCGGTGACTTTCAACGAACGGCGGCGGGTGAAAGTGACAGCCTCCGGCGTCCCCCTTCGCGCGCTGAATGAGCTCGAGTATGTGAAGGGCGAGATATTCGCGAATGTCTGGCAGACCGACTACCTGGCGCGGATCGACCCGAAGACGGGCCGTGTCACCGGCTGGGTCGACCTTCAGGGCCTGCTGCCGGCGCGCGACCGCGCTTCAACCGACGTCCTCAACGGCATCGCATACGACGCGGCCGGCGACCGCCTGTTCATCACGGGGAAGCTCTGGCCGCGCCTCTTCGAGATCAAGTTGACGCCGCCGATCAAGTAGCCGTCAGCCTGACGTGTTCGAAAATCACTCCTGATTCGCTGCCTGTTCCCCGCTTCCTCACCACCACGGTGCCTTTGAGCGGTTTCGGGTACATGGGCGTATTCGGCTCGCCGCCAGGACGCGGCGACGTCGTGAGATACACGTCCTGAACCAGCCCCGCATCGATCAACTGCGTGGCAATTCTCCGGCCGCCGATCGCGGATATTTGCGCCACACCAATCGCGCGCAGCCGTTCGAACGCGTATGGAAGATCCTCGGGGGTGCCCATCACCACAGGCGTGATCCACGGGCGGGCGGCGGCCTGTTCGTCCATGAGCTTCGCGCAGGATCCCACCGTGATCAGGACCACCCGGATCGCTGGCGTGTTGAACAGGAGGCCGTGCTCGAGGTCCAGGCCCTGAAGCGTCGTCACGACCTGGATTGGATGCCGTGGCTTCCCGAAGGATTCGCGCAGGCGCACGAGCTCGGGATGCCAGACCGACAGAATGAGGGCCCCGCCCCGGATCGTTTCGGCGCCGGCCAGGACGGCGTCCGCGGCCGCGCGCGAGAGCCCTTCGTAGATCAGGTGCTTGTCTGTTTCGCCGCCGCCCAGGGTCGAGGGGTTTTTCGCGCCCGTGTTGCCGTCCTTCGATTGCACGAAGACGAGGTTGCATCCGGGGCGCGTGGGATCGACAGCAGGTGAGAGGTAGAAATCGCCGTCGAACAGAGGCTTCGACCACGGGTTGCCGATTGCGAGCATTCCCGGATCCGGCTGCTCCTGCTCCGTGAGGTACGGCGGAAGGACGGCGCGTGCCGCTTCTTGCTGCTTGCGGGCCGCGAAATCGTCGAAGCGTTCCTGCCAGCGTTGGATCGGCACGGCCGCTGGCAGGCTAGTTCTCGTGGCTTGCGCCGGGAGGCGGTTCGATATGGATGATCGCGTCGGCGATCTGCGGATACCGGGCCATCAGCCGATCCTTGACGAGGTGCGACAGCTCATGGGCCTCGGCGAGGCGCATGTCCGGCGGCAGCCAGACGTGCAGGTCGAGAAACACATGATCCGCCGATCCGCGCGTGCGAATGCGGTGGCATCCGATGACGCCCGGCACCGCCAGTCACCACGCGCTCGAGATCGGCTGCCGAGATGACGATCCGGTCGCTCAGTATCCGGGTCGTGGCCCTCGCGATCTGATATCCCGCGTATCCGATGAAGCCGGCGACGACGATCGCGGCGAGCGGATCCAGGATCGGCACCCCGGCACGGGCGCCGGCGAGCGCCGCAATCACGGTGAACGACGTCCAGACGTCGCCGCGTGTCGCCGTCGCGTCGGCCAGCAGCACTTCGCTGCCGAGCCGCTCGGCTTCGCTCGATTCGTACTTGATGACCGCCAGGTTCACCGCGATGGTGACGGCCATCACCATGAATCCCGCCGACGAGATGTCCGGCGTGCCCGAACGGCCGGTCAGGTGGTTGAACGCGTTGCGCAGCACTTCGAGCACGACGATCAGGAGGAACAGCGTGATCGCCGCGGCGGCCACGGTCTCGTACTTGCGATGGCCGTAGGGATGGTCATCGTCGGGCGGCGTGCCGCCGCCCGCACGCCGACCAGGCCGACGACGTTCGAAGCGGCGTCGGTCAGCGAATGAAACCCGTCGGAGAGGATGCTGATGGCGCCGCTCGCGTAGCCGAACGCGATCTTGGCGGCGGCGACGGCGAGGTTCAGGATGAGCACGCGGAAGAGGACACGCGAGACCGCGGTGTGACGGCTCGTCACCCTCTAAAACACGCGCGCCGTGGGCACCGGCCACCAGCGGACCTGCACCTTGCCGATGATGTACCGCTTCGGAACCATGCCCCAATGCCGGCTGTCGGAGCTGTTGTTCCGGTGGTCGCCCATGACGAAGTAGTAGCCCTCGGGAATCACTTGCGGTCCCCAGTCGTCGTGGCTGCGGAACTCCGACGGCACGTAGTCGTCGTGCAGCGGGATGTCGTTCACGTACACGCGGCCCTCGACGATGCGAACCGTGTCGCCTTCTTCGGCGATGACGCGCTTGACGAACGACTTGTCCGGATCGAGCGGGTAGTACAGCATGACGATGTCGCCGCGCCGCGGCTCGCCGATGCGGTACGCCAGCTTGTTGACGATGAGCCGGTCCTGATCCTCGAGCGTGGGCGCCATGCTCTGGCCTTCGACGCGCGCCACCTGGAAGCCGAACGTGACGATGAGAATGGCGTAGACGGCCGCGGAGAAGAGCGTCTTCACCCAGGCGACGAGCTCCTCCTGGATCTGCGCGAGGCGGATGCCCGGACTGGTGAGCCGCAAGTCGGGCTGCGGCACGGCGTGCGGCGTCGTCTGGTCGACCGCTGGCACGGCACCCTCGGCTGACACATGGGGCTCGGCTGGCAGATAGGGCTCGCCCGGCACAGAGGATTCGGCGGGCACCGAGGATTCGGCCGGCACATAGGTCTCGGCCGGCACGTGGTCCTCGCCCGGCACACCGGGTACCGCCGACACACTGGACTCAGCCGCCACGCTGGACGGCTGGGACGAATCGTCGGCGTCGAGGGCGAGGAACGGGTCCTCCTCTGCCGCCCGAGTCTCGGGCGGCGTCGGTGAGGCCGGCCTAGAGCTTCAGGTAATCCCGCAGCCGCCGCGTCTGCGTGCGGCTGACCGGGATCTCCGTCGCCTTCTCGTCCTTCATCCTCAGGATGTAGTTCCGGCTGAACCAAGGGACGATCTCCTTGATCTTGTTGATGTTCACCAGATGCGAGCGATGCACGCGCCAGAAGACGGCCGGATCGAGCCGCGCCTGCAGCTCGTCGAGCGTCCGGTAGTTCGAGGTGCCCGCATGCTGGCTCGTGACCACTGTGATGCTGTCGTCCGCCAGCGACGCGTAGAGAATCTCTTCCGCCTGCACGAGCAGAAACCGTTCGCCGACCTTGATCGCCAGCCGCTCCCGCCGGCTCTGCCGCTCGGCGACGAGCTGGACGATCTTCTCGAGCTGATCGGCGCTGACGCTCGCGCCGCCGTTCTCCCGGTCCAGGTGCCGATCGAAGGAGATGCGCCGGCGGGCGCGCTGCAGCGCCATTTCGAGCCGCGCCGGATCGACCGGCTTCAGCAGGTAGTCGACGGCATTGACCTCGAACGCCTCGATCGCGTGCTGATCGTACGCCGTCACGAAGATGATGTGCGACGCCGGTCCGTCGTCGAGCATCCGCCGCGCCACCTCGAAGCCGGTGAGCCCCGGCATCTGCACGTCGAGAAAGACGAGGTCGGGCTGCAGGCGCTCGATGGTGGCGAGCGCCTCGACGCCGTTGCCCGCCTGCCCGATCACCTCGACGCCGCCCACCTGGCCGAGCAGGTACCCCAGCTCGTCGCGCGCGAGCTGCTCGTCGTCGACGAGTACGGTCCGCAGGTCCATAGTCGCTCGGAAGGGGGACTGGGACTCTTGCCCGTTTATCGCCGTGACCCGTTCGGCGACGATCAGCTGCGGGATCTCGATCCTCGCACAGGTGCCGTGGCCGGGCACGCTCTTCAGCTTCAGGTGGTAATGGGCGCCGTAGATCGTCCGCAGCCGCTCGTTCACGTTGCTCAAGCCGATGCCGCCGCCGAACGCGTGCTCCAGCCGCTCCTCGGTCATGCCGAGCCCATCGTCGTGCACCTCGATGACGGCGTGGCCGTCCTGAAGCACCGTCCTGATCGTAATCCGGCCGTCGCCGACTTTGCGCGACAGCCCGTGCTTGATCGAGTTCTCGACCAGCGGCTGGAGAATCATGCTCGGGACGATGACGTCGAGCGTGTCGGGGCTGATCTGCTTGTCCACCTTCAGCTGGGGGCCGAAGCGGACGACCTCGATGTCGAGATACTCGTCGATCGACTCCAGCTCCTCGCGCAGCGTCACGAAATGATCGGTGCTGCGCATGAGCCGCCGCAGCAGGCCGGAGAGCTTCGTGATCAGCATCCGCGCCGTTTCGGGCTGCGTGCGGATGAGCGAGGAGATCGACGTGAGCGTGTTGAACAGGAAATGCGGGTTGATCTGGCTGGCGAGCGCTTCGATCTTCGCGGCCAGCAGCAGCTTCTCCTGTTCCTGCAGCCGGTGCTCGATGCGCGCGTTGTTCCAGATCTTGATCGGCGTGGCGACCGCCAGGACCGTCGCGAGCAGGACGACGGTCAGCGTCCAGGCCGAGCCGGGCGCGCGAGGAAGATAGAAGAGTCGTGTCGCTCCAGCGCGCGCCGAGCCCCTGCCGCAGCAGCTCGAGCGCGATCGGCGCCAGCAGCAGGATGACCTGCCAGTCGATCTGGAGGCCCCGCAGCATCTGCCAGGCGCGGCGGTGAAGGCCGGTGAAGACGAACGGCGAGAAGTGCCAGATCGCTTCCTTCGGGCACAGCTCGCGCAGGCCGCCGCCGGCGAACCCGCAGCCGACGGCGAACGGCAGCGCGATGAACTCGCCGTTGGCGAGCGGCGGCAGGCCGACCATCGCGCCGACGATCGCGCCGGCATACGGCCCGGCGATCAGCCCGGCGAGGAACGCGCCTTCGAGCGTCAGGTCGGCCGCCTTGTAGTTCAGCAGCAGCCGCGCGACCACGCCGGCCGCCAGCGGAATGCCGAGCGCGAGCACGAAGACCAGCCGGTCGGGCCAGCCGCGCCGCTCGAAGATCAGGATGTGGCGGAACCGCCGGTACCGCACCAGCATGGTCGCCAGCGCGGCCATGACGGCGAGCTTGACGACCAGCGTCGTGAGCAGGACCTGCTCGGGGGTCAGGAGCTGGGCTTCGGGCATTGATTTACTTGATCTTATCGGCCGGGTAAACTGAGGGCAATGGCTCTGATTCGACCGCTCCTCATCGGGTTCGCGACAACGCTCAAGCACCTGTTCAGGAAGCCGATCACGGTGAACTATCCCGAGCAGAAGGTTCCGATGTTCCCCAAGTTCCGGGGCAAACAGGTGCTGATGCGCGACGAGAACGGCCTCGAGAAGTGCGTCGCGTGCGGGCTGTGCTCGGTGGCCTGCCCGGCCGACGCGATCTACCTCGAGGCGGCCGAGAACGACGGCACGGTGCAGGCCGGCCCGCGCTACGCGTCGGTCTACCAGATTCACAAGATGCGCTGCATCTTCTGCGGGTACTGCGAAGAAGCGTGCCCGGTCGGCGCGATCTTCATGGGCAAGGACTACGAGCTGGCGGTCTACAGCAAGGACGACTTCGTCTGGGACAAGACGGATTTGCTCGTGCCGGCGACCACTACGCATGCACCACAGGCGGGAGGGGCAAGCAGGGCAGGATAGGCAGGCAGGGACATTTGGCCCTCCGGCTGCTGCCGCCTCTCCCTCGCCTCGTCCCACTCGTCCCTCCCGCCATGCAGATAGGCGCCCTCGGCGACATCCACGGCGCGTTCGACACCGTCCAGGACATCATGGCGCGGCACCCCGACGTGCCGCTGTGGGTGCAGGTCGGCGACATCGCGAGCAACGACGGCGAGTACTTCACGCCGATCCGGCCGCTCTACTGGATCAAGGGCAACAACGAAGACTTCGACGTGGTCGCCGACGCCGCTCGCCGGGCATCCGCCGTCGCCGACGCTGCACTACCTGCCCAACGGCGGCCCTCATCACGTCGGCCGTGGCGCGTGGCGGCGCTCGGCGGCACGTTCGCGCCGAGCTGGTATCACACGCCCGGCGTCGTCGCTGCCGCCGTCGCGGGGCCGCCGCCCGGGCGGCGGCTCCGTGAAGCTCGGAAAGAGCCGCGACGACAAGCGGCGGCACTTCGTGCGCGACGAGATCGCCGTCTGCAAGAGCCTGACGGCATCGATCTGTTCCTGACGCACGAGGCGCCGCGGCCGTTCTATCCGGCGGGCCGCCGGATCGACGCCGGCAAGACGGTGATCAACGAAGTGCTCACGGCGATGCGGCCGCGGCTGCACCTCTTCGGCCATCACCACGAGTTCACCGACTCGGTGCGCCAGGGCGTCCGCTCGATCGGCCTGGACGTCGTGACGAAGTCGTACCTGCTGATCGACGCCGAGACGTTCCGCTGCGAGCGGCTGGACACCTGACGACAGGTGAATCTGGTAATCTGGTCATCTGGTATGTTGATTGAACCCTTTCAATTTACATGACCAGATGACCCAATGACCCAATGATCAAATTCATCGACGCTCTCGAGGAGCGCGTCCTCGTCTGCGACGGCGCGATGGGGACGATGCTCTACGCGAAGGGCGTGTTCATCAACAAGAGCTTCGACGCGCTGAACCTGACGCAGCCGGAGCTCGTGCTCGACGTGCACCAGGAATACGTCCGCGCCGGCGCCGACATCATCGAGACGAATACGTTCGGCGCCAACCGCATCAAGCTCGGGTCGTTCGGCCTGGCCGACAAGCTGCACGCCATCAACGTCGAAGGCGTGCGGATCGCGCGGCGCGCGGCCGGGGAGGATGCCTACGTCGCCGGCTCGATCGGCCCGCTCGGCATCCGCATCGAGCCGTGGGGCAAGACCGGCGTCGACGAGGCGCGCGAGTACTTCCGCGAGCAGGCGCAGGCGCTCGTCGAGGGCGGCGTCGATCTGTTCATCCTCGAAACGTTCCGCGATCTGAACGAAATCGGCGCGGCGATCGACGCGGTGCGCGACGTGTCGCCGACCTGCCGATCATCGCGCAGATGACGACCGAGGAGGACGGCAACACGCTCGACGGCACGCCGCCCGAGCGGTTCGCGCCCGAGCTCGAGCGGCGCGGCGCGACGGTCATCGGCGTCAACTGCGCGGTCGGGCCGGCGCCGATGCTCGAGACGATCGAGCGGATGGAGGCCGTGACGCGACTGCCGCCTGTCGGCGCAGCCCAACGCCGGCAAGCCGCGCGACGTCGAAGGGCGCAACATCTATCTCTGCTCGCCCGAGTACATGGCGTCGTACGCGCGCCGGTTCATCCTGCACAACGTGCGCGTCGTCGGCGGCTGCTGCGGCACGACGCCGGAGCACATCCGGCAGATCAAGGCGGCGGTGCGGGGTGCTCACGCCGGCTGCGGCTACCGCGTCCGCGCCGTCGGCGCCGGAACACGCCAGCCGCCGCCGGTCACCGGCTCCGCCGGTGCCGCGCGAGCAGAAGTCGCGCCTGGCCCGCGAGCTCGCGCGCGGACGCGTTCGTGGTGGCGTCGAGCTGCTGCCGCCGCGCGGCTTCGAGGCGGAGCCGGCGATCCAGCGCGCCCGCGAGCTGAAGCGCTACGGCGTCGACGTCGTCAACATTCCGGACGGCCAGCGCGCCGGCGCGCGGCTGAGCGCGCTGTCGCTGGCCGTGCTCATCGAGCAGCAGGCGGGCATCGAGACGCTGCTGCACTACTCCTGCCGCGATCGGAACCTGCTCGGGCATCCAGTCCGATCTGCTGGGCGCGCACGCCATGGGCCTGCGCAACCTGCTGCTCATCACCGGCGATCCGGGCCGCGTCGGCGACTATCCGGATGCCACCGCGGTCTTCGACGTCGATTCGATCGGCCTGACCAACGTCGTCTCGCGCCTCAACCAGGGCTGCGACGTCGGCGGGCAGGCGATCGGCGCGCCGACCGCCTTCCACATCGGCGTGTCGGTCAACCCGGCCGCCTCGAACCTCGACGAGGAGCTGCGCCGGTTCGACTACAAGGTCGAGGCGGGCGCCGAGTTCGTCCTGACGCGGCCGATTTTCGACGTCTGCGAACTTCGAACGCTTCCTGAAGCGCATCGAGCCGCGCGGCTGCCGGTCGTCGCCGGCATCTTTCCGTTCGAGAGCGTGCGGAACGCCGAGTTCATGGCCAACGAGGTGCCCGGCGTCACGCGTGCCCGAGGCGCTGATGGAGCGGATGCGGCGCGCCGACGGCCACGACGCCGCGGCGGCCGAGGGCATCGCGATCGCGCGGGAGATCGCCCAGCGTCTGCGCGCAATTGTGCAGGGCATCCAGGTGTCGACCGCGTCGGGAAACATCGACGCGGCGCTGGCGGTCGATTGATGGACTTCGCTGACGGTCCGGATGTATAGTCGCTCGGTTCGCTGTTCGGCGCAAACGAGCTCGAGCTGCCCGTAAGTCCATTGATCATGCGACGGCATCTCCTGAGGCTACTGATGGCTCTATTCGAGCCGCGCCGTACGCCGGAAACCGAAGAGTTCATGCGGATCCGACGCGGCCACCCGCGCGCTGTCGGTGACGGCGGTCGAGAACGACTTCGTCGCCGGCGTCTACGAGAAGCTCGCCTCGGTCTACGACTTCACGTTCGGTCCGACGCTGCACCCCGGCCGGCTGCAGGCGATTCAGCGGATGGGCATCCAGCCGGGCGATCGCGTGCTCGAAGTCGGCGTCGGCACCGGCATCAACGCCGGCCTGTATCCGCGCGACTGCATCGGTCACCGGCATCGACCTGTCCGGCTCGATGCTCGAGAAGGCGCGCGAGCGCGTCGCCCGCAAGGGCATCAGCAACATGCGCCTGCTCGAGATGGACGCCGCCGACCTCAAGTTCGCCGACGACACCTTCGACATCGTCTACGCGCCGTATCTGATCAGCGTCGTGCCCGATCCCGGTCGCCGTCGCGCGCGAGATGCGCCGCGTCTGCCGGCCCGGCGGCCGCATCATCTTCCTCAACCATTTCCGCAGCCGAATCCGCTGCTGGCCTCGATCGAGCGTGCGATCTCGCCGTTCACCGTGCACATCGGCTTCAAGTCGGATCTCGACCTGCCGGCGTTTCTGGCTCAGGCCGATCTCGAAGCCGGTGTCGATCGAAAAGGTGAACGTCCCGCGGATCTGGTCGCTCGTCACTTGTATCAAGGACTGAGCGTGAGCCGGCCCTGGCTGGCTCTCGTCCTCGCGCTCTTCTGCCTGCCGCTGTTCATCGGTCTCGGACGCGAGGACGTTCGAGACGACGAAGCGATCTATTCCTTCGCCGTCGATCGCATCCTCGAAACCGGCGACTGGCTGCGAACCGAAGAGCAGTCCGAACGAGACCGGGGCCTTCCTCGAAAAGCCGCCGCTGAAGTTCTGGATCGTCGCCGCGCCGATTCGGTTCGGCCTGCTGCCGCACGACGAGTTCGGCATCCGCTTCTGGGACGCGCTGTTCGGCGGCGTCGCCTTCGTCTACGTGTTCCTGATCGGGTCGCGTCTCGCCGGCCCGTCTGCGGCGCCGTCGCCGTGCTGGTGCTGTTCGTGCACTGGCCGCTCCTCTTCGATCACGGCCTGCGCAGCAACAACATGGAGGCGGCGCTGTTCCTGTCCTACTGCGGCGGCGTCTATCACTTTCTTGGCCTGGGCCTCATCCGGACGCACGGCGGCGCGCAGCGCCCATGCCGCTCGCCGTCGGCCTGTTCTTCGTGCTCGGTTTCATGACGAAGTTCGTCGCGGTCGCGTTTCTGCCCGTGGTGCTTGGTATTGCCACGGTGGTCGTCCCCGAGTACCGCCGAAAGCTCAGACAGGACTGGCTTATCTGGGCGGGGGTGGGCGCGGTCTGTCTGGGACTGGTTGCCCCGTGGTTCCTATGGGCCTGGCGACAGTACGGCAATTTCTTCTGGCAAACCATTCTCCGCGAAGCCGTCTATACACGATTCACGGTCTACCTCGATCCAGCACACGTTCAGCCTTGGCATTTCTACCTGACGGCCATGTACTCGCGGTTTACCACCTACGGCTCCGCCGTGCTCGTGCTGGTGGGGTTGGCACTGCTGGCCGTGCAGACGGTGCGGCGCCGCTGGCCTGAAGGACTGATCATTCTTCTGTGGTGCGGCATGCCGTTGCTGTTGATTTCGATGGGCACTTCGAAGCTCTATCACTATGTATATCCGTTCCTGCCGCCTTTCGCGCTTGCCGCCGGCTATGCGGTCGGGCTTGCATCCATGCTCGCGGCGGCACCGTTCAACCGGATCGTGCAGTCGCTTCAGGAGCACGCCGGTGCGCGCTGGCCGCGGGCCGTCGCGGCCGGGCGGCGTCCGGCGGTCCGGGCACTGCTCCTGACCGTTGCGGTGACGGCCGTCGGCATCGCCATCGTCACGCTTGCTCGAGGTCCCATCCGAATCACAATCGGGTCCAATGACGTGTTCAAGAGTTCCGGTGTGTTTCGTCCGCTGCTGATCGCGGTCGTCTTCGGTCTCGCCGCCGGTGCGGGGCGGATGGGGACAAAGGTGATCGTGGCCGTGCTGGTGATGAGCGCGCTGCCGCTGCCTGCCTACCGGCAATCGCTCGGCCGGTTGAATGCCGCCAAGCACCCGATGCGAACGGCGCGCGATTGCATCGCGCGAGTGCAGGCGCGAACCGCGGGCTTGCCGGGCGGGCTATACGTCGATGCTCCGCCGCCTGCCCTGCCGTACCCGCACTACTATTACTTCCGGACCATCCGGCCATGGACCCGGTCCGAATCGCCCTCGCCCGCATCCTTGCAGCGCTATCTCTACGATCCGGACGAAATGCGGCCCATTCTCGTATGGGAGCCGACCTACCAGGAATTCAGGCATCGTTCGGATACGGCCGAGAAGCTGGCGCGCGACCACACCCCCTCGCCGTCGATGATCGTGTTCGAGGATATCGCCAACAACCTTTTCCTGCTGCTGCCGGGCCCCTACGCGGCGTGCAGCCCAGAGTCAGCAGGCTGATCGCGCGTCGCGTCCGCTTCGCGTCGCTGCAGGGCGCGTGCCTTGGGCGGCCTTGAAGCGAACGGAGTCGAGCGGCAGAGCCGGTCCCGATCGCCCATGTCGCCGACAGAACCACTCACGCTTTCGATCGTCGTTCCGGCGTTCAACGAAGAGCGCCGGCTGGCGGCGACGCTCGCAACCTTATGCGATTACCTCGGCCGGCAGTCCTGGGACTGGGAGGTCCGTGTTGTCGACGATGGATCTGGAGATGACACGGCGAGGATAGCCGAGTCGTTCTCGTCGACGCAGCCGCGAGTGGTGGTGCAGCGCGAGCCGCATCGGGGCAAGGGCGGGGCGGTGAAGGCGGGGCTGGCCGCCGCGGCAGGCGAGTACCGGTTCATCTGTGATGCCGACCTGTCGATGCCGGTGGAAGAAATCGGCCGGTTCCTGCCGCCGCTGGCCACCGGCTTCGACGTCGCAATCGGCAGCCGGGAAGGACGGCTCGCCCGGCGCGTCGGTGAACCGGCGTACCGCCATCTGGCGGGACGGCTCTTCAACTTCATGGTGCAGCGTCTGGCGCTCCCGGGGATCGAGGATTCGCAGTGCGGGTTCAAGATGTTCACGGCGAAGGCCGTGTCGGTCATCTTCCCACGGGTGAGCGTGGATGGCTGGGCGTTCGACGTGGAAGTGCTCACCATCGCACGGCAGCAGCGCCTCGGCGTGATTGAGGTGCCGATTGAGTGGCACTACCGCGACGATTCGCAGCTTTCCATTCTGAGGGACGGCGCCGGCATGCTTGGTGAGCTGCTGCGTATCAAGTGGCGCGCGCTCCGCGGCATCTATCGGGCACGCGGATGACATTTCAGATTCCGATTGCAGATGTGCAGATTGAAGGCGAAAACCGCTGCACGGACAATCTTCGATTCAATCTACAATCTGCAATCTGCAATGTCGAGTATCTGATCCGCCACGACCGTCGCTCCGTTGGTATCGAGCGTCGCGGGCGGGGGCGGCTGGCGCAGTACGCTGGTCACGGCATCGGTCCAGCAGCCCGTCCGCAGATCCTCCTGCGGAAGAAAACGGCAGCGCAGCACGCGCGGCATCTCGGCCACGAGCACGTCGTACTCCGCAAACCGGCCCCGCGAGGTATAGAGGAGCGCCGGGCCGTTCGCGATGCATTCCGAGACGATCCCGTAGCCGGGCTTGGAGACGACGACGTCCGAGGCAGCCACGAGATCTTCGTACTCCAGACCGCGGTCCGCGAGCAGCTGATTCGTGAACCGCCGCAGCCGGCCGGCCGACGCCGGTAGATCCGGCATCTCGTGGTCGGTCGTCACGAGGGTGAATGACGTAGTGCGGGCCATCTCGTCGTAGCGCAACCCGGAAGCGTGGCCGCCGAACGATACCAGGACGATCGGGGCGTCGCCGTCGATCGCCATCGCACGCCGCGCGCCCGTACCGTCCCAGTTTCGATCGCCGGGCGACCAGGGGAACGGTGCGGGTTACCGCCGCCATCGGCTCGAAGCCCCCGCCGAATGGCAGCCGCAACGCGTGAGTCGTGCACCGGTAGGCGTCGCGGATGAGAGCGAGCACCCCGGGCGCCAGGCGCTCGAACTGAGGATAGGTTTCGTAGATCCAATCCCAGGTGAAGTTCCCGAGCGCGACCGACGGAATATCCGTGAGCCCGGAGGCGGCAAAGGCCATTGGTGGCACATCGCCGACGATCACCGACGCGCCGGCGGCCCTCAGCAGGACGGCCTCGGCCTCGACGCGCCGGTCGAAATCGGCGTAGAAGCGCGCCGCGCGGCGAGCGGTTTCGTCCTCATCGAGATGCAGGCTGTCGATTTGAGCGACGCCGCTGTCCACCTCCGCCGACTGCAAATCGATCGGCCCGCGAACCGAACGCTCGAAGAACCATCGCGGCACCGATGTCCGCGCGACGATTCGCGTTCCGGGGCGTTTGACCAGGATGGTGTTGATGACTTCGATGTCGCGCGTCGCGTGGCCGAAACCATGGCCGGTCGTATAAAAAACGATGGTCATGGGATGACTAAATCGCAGATTTCAGATTGCAGATTGAATCGCAAACTGGTTGGTAATCTGAAATTCAATCTGCAATTTCAAGTACTTCAGGCGGGCGGGAGCGCCACCTTGAGCGCCTCCTCCAGAGTGGCTACCGGCACGAACTGCATCTCCTCCCTGACTTCGGGAGGAAGCTCCGCCAGATCTGCCTGGTTCTGCGCCGGGAGCACGAACGTCTTGATGCCGTAACGCCGTGCCGCGAGCGCCTTCTCGCGGATGCCGCCGACGGGCAGAACGAGCCCGCTCAGGGTGATCTCGCCGGTCATCGCAACATCCTGCCGAACCAGCTGCTTCCTCAGCGCCGACACGATCGCGGTGGCCATCGTCACGCCCGCCGATGGACCATCCTTGGGGATCGCACCGGCGGGCACGTGCACGTGCAGATCGTGCCCATCGAGGATTTCGGCCGAGATCCCGAGCTCGGCAGCGGATGCGCGGATATGGCTGACAGCGGCGCGCGCCGACTCCTGCATCACGCTGCCAAGCTGGCCCGTGAGGATCAGGTTGTGATGTCCGGACGGCAGCAGGCTCGCCTCGACGAACAGCACGTCGCCGCCCGTCTCGGTCCATGCCACGCCGGTCGCGACGCCGGGACGGGACAGGCGGAAGCCGGTTTCCTGATGGAACCGCGGCGGCCCCAGGTAATCGGGCAGGTCCGCGGCGCGAACGGTCACTGCCTGTTCCTCGCCGCCGGCCACAGCGGCGGCGCGCGCGGCGATCTTCCGCGCGACCGTGCCGATCTGCCGCTCGAGATGACGCACGCCCGCCTCGCGTGTGTACTCGGTCACGATCCGCCGGATCGCATCGTCGTCGATCGTCACCTTGGCCGGGTCGAGGCCATGTTCCTCGATCTGCCGCGGCACCAGGTACCGCCGGGCGATGTGAAGCTTTTCCTCCTCGCTGTAGCCGGCGAGCGGGATGATTTCCATCCGGTCGAGCAGCGCCGGGTGAATCGTTCCGAGCTGATTGGACGTGGCGATGAACAGTACCTTGGACAGATCGATGTTGATCTCGAGGTAGTGATCGCGGAACGAGTGGTTCTGCGACGGATCGAGGACCTCGAGAAGGGCGGCCGCCGGATCGCCCTGAAACCCCGCGCTGATCTTGTCGATCTCGTCGAGCATGAATACCGGGTTCATCGCGCCCGCCTGTTTCAGCGCCTGGACGATGCGTCCGGGAATCGCCCCGATGTAGGTGCGCCGGTGCCCGCGGATTTCGGCCTCGTCGCGCACGCCGCCGAGCGAGATCCGCACGAACTTCCGGTTCATCGCGCGGGCGATCGACTGGCCGAGCGAGGTCTTGCCGACCCCCGGGGGGCCGACAAAGCAGAGGATCGGGCCCTTGAGGGACAGCGATCCGCTCCGCCGCGCCTTCAACTTCTGCACGGCCAGGTATTCGACGATGCGCTCCTTGACCTTGTCGAGGTCGTAATGATCTTCGTCGAGCACCTGGCGTGCGCCGATCGGGTCGAGCCGATCCTCCGTCGTCGTCGACCACGGGACGTCCAGCACCCAGTCGAGGTAGGTGCGGATCATCTGGTATTCGGGCGATGCCGGCGTCATCCGCTCCAGACGATCGATCTCGCGCGTGGCGACGGCGGCTACGTGCTCCGGCAGGCTGGCCTCGACGACCCGTCTGCGCAGTTCCTGGGCCTCGGGCTTCTCGCCCTCGCCGAGCTCGTCCTGGATGGCCTTGAGCTGCTGGCGGAGGAAGTACTGGCGCTGCGCGTCGGTCATGTCCTGCTGCGCCGCCGATTCGATTTTGCCTTTCAGCTCGAGGAGCGCGATCTCGCGGTTGAGCGCGGTCGCCACCGCCTGCAGCTTTTCGGTGAGGCTGTCGCTCTCGAGGATGTGCTGCTTTTCGTCGGCCTTCATGTCGAGCAGGCTCGACAGCAGGTAGCCCAGCCGCAGCGGGTCGTCGATGCCGCCGACCATTCCATGCAGTTCCTGGGAGAGTCCGCTGCGTCACCGACAGCGCGCGATCGATCAGATCGCGCAGGCGCCGGACGTACGCGTCGACTTCGAGCGTCCGCTCCGACGGTTCGGGCAGCGGCGCCACCGTCGCCCGCAGCGCTGTCCCGGAGCGGGTCACCGACTCCGCATGGGCGCGCACCAGGCCCTCGACGATGACGTGGACGCCGCCGGTCGGCGCCTTCGCCATCTGCCGGATGGCGGCGATCGTGCCGACACGCTTCAGGTCATCGGGCTGAGGATCATCCGTGTCCGTCGTCTGGAGCGTCAGGAACAGCAGTCGATCGCTGGCGAGCGCGCGATTCACCGATTCGATCGACAAGGGGCGCGTGATGGCCAGCGGCTGAAGCGTGAGAGGAAACACGACGGTTTCCCGCAACGCCAGTGCCGGAAGCTCGCTGGGGTAGGTACGCGCCGGGTCGGTCGGCATGGGTTCAAGGATAGTATGAGGCCTTGGGCCGTCTGTGTCTTCGCGCTCGATCATCGGAGCATGCACCCTCAGTACACGAATGGAATGACGCGCCACGGCACCTGCTGCTTGTAGCGCGTATAACCGGTCCCGAACGTCCGCTCGAGTGAGCGCTCCTCCCACGGCATGGCGATCATCAGATAGGTCGTGGTGATCGCGGCAAACGCGATGCGATCGCCGGTCATGTGGGCGGCCCCGAACACGATCAGCATCCACCCGAGATAGAGCGGGTGGCGGACGAAACGGTACGGGCCCGCTATCTGCAGGCTCGCGGGTCCGCCGCTCGAACGGATGCCTGCCAGTTCCAGCGCGTCGATGCTGCCCACCGAGCGTGCGATGAGCCACACACCGGCCAGCTGGACGCCCGCGTGTGCGTATCTCGTCCAACCGGCCGCGTGATAGAGATCGCCGCCAATCGGCCGCCACGCAAGCAACCACGACAGACCAGGAGCACGCTGGCCGTCCAGACGTAGACCGATCGGATCAGCCGAACGGGGACCGTTCTGGCCATCCACGTCTTGATGGAATCGCGGGCAAAGATACTGTGGTGAGCGGCGAACGCGGTGAAGAGCACCGCGTCGACGAGCACGGTCTGCCAGAACGCGCGCACGGGAACCGGTGCGGGACCACCGGAACATGAACGCGTACGCGCACAGGACCAGCGAGCCGGCGAACGCCGCGCCGCCCAGCCAGACGAATACACGCTCCAATCGGGTCATCTGGTTATCTAGTCATCTGGTCATGTGGCCGTCGGCTCATTGAATTGGGCCATCCGCGCCTGGCAACTGTTGAGGTGCTGAAGACCGGTCTCAATGACCGAATCGACTGACCAGATGTCCCAATGACCCGGTGACCAGATACGATAGTCCAGGCATGCGTCATTCAGGGAATCCCTCAGTCGTGATCACCGGCATCGGCGTCGTCTCGCCGTTTGGCGTGGGCCGCGAGCGATTCTGGGATCACGTGAGCCGCGGCTGCAGCGGCACGCGCGCGATCACCGAGTTCGACGCGTCCGGGTTCGCCTGCCAGGTGGCGGCGCCGGTGCCGGGAGTCGGCATCGAGGACGTGCAGCCGGTCGAGGGCGACGACATCTGGGATCCTGGCTACCGCGCCGATCCCAAGCGGTACTCGCGCGCGGCGCTGATCGCCGTGATCGCGGCGCGCGAAGCGTGGATCGACGCGGGCTTGCGGATCGGCGAGCCGGAGCCGGCGTCATCATCGGCAGCGGCGGAGGCGGCATCGACGTCGGCGAGCGACAGTACTACGACTTCTTCGTCGAGCACGGCCGGAAGGTCACTCCCTACGCGATCCCGATCTCGATCGTCGGGATGATGTCGAGCGAGATCTCGATCTCGCTGCGGCTGCGCGGCATCAGCCACGTGCTGTCGTGCGGCTGCACGAGCTCGACCGACGCCATCGGCTATGCGGCGGCGCTCATCCGATCGGGAGAAGCCGACGTCCTGCTGTCGGGCGGCGCCGACGCGTGCGTCACGCCGGGCATGATGTTCGGGTTCTCGCGCATGCGCGTCGTCTCGACGGCGTACAACGGGACGCCCGCCGCCGCCTCGCGCCCCTTCGATCGCGGGCGCGACGGGTTCGTGCTCGGCGAGGGCGCGTGGATGGTGGTCCTGGAGCGGGAAGATCGGGCGCGGGCCCGCGGTGCGACCATTTACGCGTCGATCGACGGCTACGGCTCGACCTGCGATGCGTACCACCGCGTGCAGATGGCGCCTGATGGCGAGGAAATCGTTCGCGCCATCACGCTGGCGCTCGAGCGATCCGGCCGTCCATTCGAGCAGGTCGGCTACGTCAACTATCACGGCACGTCGACAGTGCTGAACGACGCCGTCGAGTCGCGATGCGTGCGGCAGGTGTTCGGGCCGCATGCCGATCGACTGCCCGGTTCGTCGGTGAAGTCGATGATCGGGCACCCGCAGGGCGCCAGCGGCGCGGCCGGCGTCGTCACCGCCGCCCTGGCGATCACCAGGGAGTTCCTGCCGCCGACCATCAATCAGTCCGATTCAGATCCGGGCTGCGACCTCGATTACCTTCCGAATCACGGCCGGCCCGCGTCGATCGAGGCCGCGCTGTGCAACTGCCTGGGGTTTGGATCAAAAAACAGCGCGATCGTGATCGGAAGAGTTGACAGTTGACGGTGATAGCGCTGCCGAACGCTGAACGCTGTGAACTGTCACTACTGAACCATGGATGATGTTCTCATCGTGGGGGCGGGGCCGGCCGGCGCCGTCGCTGCCACCCTGCTCGCGCGCGCGGGCGCGCGCGTCCGGGTGATCGACCGCGCCGCCTTCCCTCGCGACAAGCTCTGTGGCGACACCCTGAACCCCGGCTGTCTCGCGCTCTTGCGCAGGCTTCAACTCGACGGGTCCCTTGAAGGTGTCGGACTCGACGTGGCCGGCATGATGGTGACCGGCGAAGGAGGCGTTGCGGTTGAAGGCCGTTACCCACGGGATCTGCGCGGCCGGTCGATCCGTCGCCGCGATCTGGACTGGGCGCTGCTCGGGCAGGCCATGGCCGCTGGCGCGCTGTTCGAGCCTGGCGTCACCGTGCGCGAAGCGTTGGCGCTCGAGCGCGGCGGTGCCTGGATCTGCGGAGGCGTCGGGGTGGGACGGCGCGAATCGGCTCGCTGGCTGCGGGCGCGGGTGACAATCGCCGCCGACGGACGGCGGTCACCGCTGGCTTTCGGACTTGGCCTGGCCCGTCATCCGCGCCGTCCCAGGCGGTGGGCGATCGGCGCGTACTTCGAAACCGCCACCGACGACCGGCCGCGGTCGCATGGCGGCCGCGCGCCCTCAGGTACGGCCGGCGGCATTCTGGGGGAGATGCACATCCGGCGCGGCCGTTACATTGGCGTCGCGCCGGTGCCCGGCGGAATGACGAACGTGTGCCTGGTGAAGCCGTCGGCCGGTGGCGACGTCGCGCTGCGCAACCCGGAGTCGGCATTGCGCCTCGAGCTCGACGCCGATCCGGTGCTGCGCGATCGGTTTGCCGGGGCGCGACTGGCGGGCCCGCCGGTCGTGCTCGGTCCGCTCGCGGTGGACGTCACGGGCGCTTCAGTGGATGGCCTCCTGCTCGCGGGCGACGCCGCCGGCTTCATCGATCCGATGACCGGCGACGGCTTGAGCTTCGCGCTGCGGGGTGGCGAGCTTGCGGCGGCGGCGGCGCTTCGCGCGCTCGAACATGGCTGGGCGGGCGTGCACGCGCAGCTCGCCGCGGCCCGCCGCTGCGCCTTCGCCGGAAAGTGGCGCTTCAATCGCGCGCTGCGCTCACTGGTGGCCTCGCCGCTCCGGGGTCCGCGCCGCCGCGGCCGCGGCGCGCATCGTCCCGGGCGTCGTCCGCACGATCATCGCGCGGGCCGGCGATTGCGACCTTGCAACGTGACAACGACGATCGCCGCGGAGACCGACGAGCACGCAGACCGGCGTTGGCCCGGCGATTTCTGCGACCGCGGCGTCGTTCGCTCAGATCGCGGTGGATTCCTCTTGCCGAATTCTGCGATCTCGCGCGCTCCGCGGTGATCGTTGCAAGCGTCTAGCATCCGTGTTCACTTGCAGACTTGAGACTCCAGACTTGAGATTTGGAATCGTTTTCGTACTCGTGTTCATCCCGATGCTCATCGAAGCGCGTCGCGCATCACGGAACGAGCGCGCGCAGCGTGCCCGCGGCGGCCTCGAGCCCTCCGGCGACGTGTACCGACTCATGCAGGTGGCGTATCCCGGCGGCCTTCCTCGCCATGATCGTTGAAGGCGCGATCAGGGGAACGCCGCCGACTGCCGTGTTCGTTGCGGGCGGGATGCTGTTCGTTGCCGCGAAGGCATTGAAGTGGTGGGCGATTCACACGCTCGGCCCGTGCTGGACGTTTCGCGTCATCGTCGTGCCCGGGACGGTGGCGGTTGCGTCCGGCCCGTACCGACGCATGCGGCATCCGAACTATCTCGCCGTCGTCGGCGAGCTGATCGGAGTGGCGCTGATGAGCGGTGCGCGCGTCGCCGGTCCGATCGCCACCGCCGTTTTCTGCCTGTTGATGCTCAGGCGGATCGCGGTCGAGAACCGCGCGCTCGGTGCTATACTCCGGCGCAACTGAGGCGTGCCAGCCCCTTCTTCTCCGCCCGCTCCTCCACGCTGGGCGCGGATCGTCGACTTCATCTGCCTCCTTCTCGTTCTCGTCGCGATCACGATCGCGGTGTCGGGCGGCTTTCGCGTTCGCGGTGCGGGCCTGCGCTTCGCGCTGACCTCGCCGTACCGGCTGCTCGTCTGGGTGATCGTCATCGGGGTCCTCCGGCATCTCGCCGCGCCGCAGGCGCCGATCTATCGCGATCTCCCGGCACGGCTGGCGGCCGCGTGGCGGACGCCCGCCGTGCAGGCGGCGGCCAGCGCGGTCCTCGGCACGCGTCTGGCGATTCTCTTCGTCGGCTATCTGGCGATCGTCATGCTCGGGTATCGCGAAGGCGGCGCGCCCTGGAAGCTGTTCGAGAACGAGTTCCTCAATCTGCAGGTTCGCTGGGACACCGGCTGGTATTTCGGTATCGCGAACGAGGGCTACAAGCTACGTGCCCAATCGGCCGCTCGATCAGCAGAACATCGTGTTCTTCCCCGCCTTTCCGCTTGCGATGCGGGTCGTCAGCCGGCTGCTCGGCGGCTCGACATCCGCGTACATGCTCGGCGGCACTCTCGTGGCGATCGCGGCGTTTTTCTGCGCGCTCATCTATCTCTACCGCCTGGCTTGCAGATATGCTCGGCGACGACGATCGCGCGTACTACTCCTTGTGGCTGATCGCCACGTTTCCGTTCGCGCTGTTCTACGGCGCGATCTACACCGAATCGCTGTATCTGCTCGGCGCAGTCGGGGCCTTCTATCACTTCCGAAAGCGCGAACTCGTGGAAGGCAGGCGCGTGGGGGCTGCTGGTCGGACTCACGCGGCCGAACGGCTGCTTGCTCTCGGTGCCGCTCGCGATATTGGCGCTTGCCGAGTGGATACCGAAGCCGCTGGCAGGCGGTTCCGCCGCCGCGAAGCCCGCTGCCGTGGCGCCTGCCGGGCGGCTGTCTGGACTGGCGCCCGCACTGGCTGCTGCGGCGATGCCCGGGGTCGGCATGCTGCTGTACTCTGCGTTCATCTGGCGGCTCACCGGCAATCCGCTCCAGTGGGCCGCCGGTCATCTCGCCTGGGGCAGGCAATACCGGGGTCTTTCGGTGCTGGTCACGGAACGTTATGAATATCTGTCGCAAGGAGGACTCTACGCGTATACCTCGCAGATTCCTGCCGATCTCCTCAACGGGCTCGGCGCACTCTTCGTGCTGGGCGCGGCATGGCCGGTGGCGCGCCGGCTCGGGATCGCCTACGCGGTATTCATCCTGATCAACATTCTGCCGCCGCTCGCGGCGGGCGGCTTCCTGTCCGCCGGGCGCTTCTCGTCGGTGCTGTTCCCGGCGTTCGTCTGGTTCGCGAGCGCCGTACCCGAGCGACAGCGCCCCGCCTGGCTCGCAGGCTTCATGGCGGTGCAGGCCTTCAACGCCACGTTGTTCTACACGTGGCGCCCCCTGTTCTAGAGGGCTTTCCGCATCAGCCGGGCAGCGCGTTCGGTCGAGCCATCCATCCACCCCACTGCGGCTGCTGCGCTGGCACCCGGGCCTGATGGCTCGATCCTCATCCGCATCCCGTCATTTCCGGCCGTCGCGCCGGGCCGTCCGGTCCCGCGCTCCGGAATCTAGTCCTTGTTCAACCGATACGGGCCACTAGATAATGAGAAGGAACATGTCTCGCGTTCCCGGGCGTCTTGCGGCGATGGGACGGCTTCCTTTTTGGCCGTCGCGGCGGATCCATGCCTTCGGCGTGGCGGCCCTCCTCGTTCTCCTCGCCGTCATACCCGTCCTCGTAGCCCAATCGTCGCGGCGTCCCCCGCCGGGACTGCAGGAGGCCATGCGCGCCTTGATCGAAGGGCGCTACGACGAGGTTTCCACTCTTACGGGGAAGCTCGATCCGCAGGATCCGCAGGTCGCCGCGGTGAAGGCGCGCGCGCTGATCGCGCGCGGCCGGTATCAGGAGGCCGAGTCCGAGCTTCGCCCGATTGCCCAGCGGGCGCCGACGAGCGAGGCCGCGCTCGAGCTCGGTCTGCTGCTCCAGATGCTGGGCAAGAGCGACGCGGAGGCGACGCTCAGACGGGTGGCCGCCGGCGGGGGGAGAGCGAACGACGCCGCCGAGCTCGCGCGCGGCGGCCGCGCGCTGCGCGCTCTGGGCAGTTTTCAGGAAGCGAACGCGGCGTACCGCGACGCGGTTGCCCTCGCGCCCGGCGATGCGGCGATCAACACCGCGTGGGGCGAGCTGTTCCTCGAAAAGTATCAGAGAGGCGAGGCGCTGAAATCGTTCCAGGCGGCGCTCAAGGAGGATCCGAAGTACGCGCCCGCGCTGCTGGGTGCGGCGCGCGCGCTCGTCGACGACAACCCGCCCCAGGCGGTGGCGCTCGCGAAGCAGGCCCTCGAGATCAACCCGTCGGATGTGGGCGCGCACATTTTCATGGCCGGCGAGGCCGCCGACGCGGGCACACGCGACGAAGCGCGCGCCCTGCTCGAGAAGGCGCTCGCCATCAATCCCTCGAGCCTCGAAGCGATGTCGCTCCTCGCGGCGCTCGACTATGTCGAGGACAAGACGGCGGACTTCGACGCCAAGGTCGCCAAGGCGCTCGCGCTGGTCCCCACCTACGGCGAGATCTATCGCACGGCCGGCGATCTTGCCGCGCGCAACTACCGCTTCGACGAAGCCGTCACGCTGACGCGCCGCGCGATCGCGCTCGAGCCCGGCAAGGCCCGCTCGCTTGCCGCCCTCGGCGTGCACCTGCTGCGCACCGGCGACGAGCCAGGGGCGCGCGAGGTGCTCGAGGCGGCCTTCAAGATCGACGGCTTCGACGTCGTGACATTCAACCTGCTTCAGATGATGGATACGCTGGACAGTTTCGTCACGATGACCGACGGCGACATCGTCATGCGCATGCACAAGGCCGAGGCGCCCGTGCTGCAGGAGTACGCGATGACGCTCGCGCAGCAGGCGCTCACGACGCTGGGAAAGCGATACGCGTTCACGCCGAAGGGCCCGATCCTCATCGAGATGTTTCCGAAGCACGACGACTTCGCGGTGAGAAACGTGGGGCTGCCCGGCATGATCGGCGCGCTCGGCGCCTGTTTCGGCCGCGTCGTGACCCTGGATTCGCCGAAGGCGCGCCCGCCGGGCGAATTCCAGTGGGAAGCGACGCTCTGGCACGAGCTGGCGCACGTCATCACGATGCAGATGTCGAACCAGCGAGTGCCGCGCTGGTTGACCGAAGGCATCTCTGTGTACGAAGAAACGCTCCAGCGTCCTGAGTGGGGTCGCGGTATGGACGTCGGGTTCGCGGGGGTGCTGAACAGCGGCGAGACGCTGAAGCTCCGCGACCTGAACGCCGCGTTCACGAACCCCAAGACGATTTCGCTCGCGTACTTCGAGGCGTCGCTGCTCGTCGAGCACCTGGTCGCCACCTTCGGCGACACGGGGCTCCACAAGCTGCTCCGGGCGTACGGTCAGGGGCTGGAGAACGACGCGGCGCTGAAATCGGCGCTGGAGACCGATTTCGATCAGCTGCAGACCGGCTTCGATCAGTTCCTCGAGCGGCGTTTCGGCAGCCTTCGCGCCGCCCTCAAGACCCCCGGCGACGGCGAGTTCGCGCGCATGCCGCTGGAGGCGTTGCGGCCGTTCGCGGAGCAGAACCCGCAAAGCTATCCGGTGCAGCTCGTGCTCGGCAAGAAGCTGCGCGAAGCAGGCGCGCTCGACGACGCCGTACGCGCGTTCGAGCGGGCCGCCGCCCTGGTGCCGATCGCGACCGGGCCCGACAGCCCCAACGTGCAGATCGCCCAGATCGCCCTTCAGCGCAAGGACACGGCTCGCGCGATCACCGCGCTGCAGGCGGTGATGGCCGCCGACTTCGACAACATCGAGGTGGCGCGGCAGCTGGCGAAGCTGTTGCGCGAGAGCAACATCACCGATCCCGAGAAGATCCGTCCGGTGTACGACCGGATCGTCGCCGTCGATCCGTTCGACGCCGACGCGCATGGCATGCTCGGACGCCTCGCGCTCCAGCGTGACGACGCCGAGACCGCAATCCGCGAATTCCGCGCGGTGGTCGCTCTCGGCCCGGTCGACCAGGCGGCCGCGTTCACGGATCTGGCTGAAAGTTATTTCAAGGGCGGCCGGCGCGCCGAAGCGAGGAAGCAGACCCTCGCGGCGCTCGAAATCGCGCCCAGCTACGAGCGGGCGCAGAATCTGCTCCTGAAGCTGGCGGAGAACAGGCCATGACGCGCGGCGCCTGGCAGCCTGCCGTTCTTGTTGCCGCGTTGCTCCTGACGCTGGTGCCGGCGCTGCCGCCGCCGGTCGACGCTCAGCTCCAGGATGCGCCCGACGACCGCTTCGCGGGCTTGCAGTGGCGGTTCGTCCGGATCAAGTACCACTACGTGGTCGAGGGGACCTCCGTTCAGCAGGACTTTTACGGCGAGCCGTGGTACATCGACGCGCCGGCCGCCGAGCAGAACCTTTCGCGGCGCCTCAAGAGCGCCACGTCGATCCAGGTGGAAGACCCGATCGTGCTCGCCCTCGACGATCCGCGCCTCTTCAGCTACCCGTGGATCTACATGGTCGAGCCCGGAAACCTGAAGCTCTCCGATGAAGACGTGGCCACGCTCCGCGAGTTCCTGCTGCGCGGAGGCACCTTGACCTTCGACGACTTCCACGGCCCGATCGAGTGGGATCACATGGCGGCCGAGATGAAGCGGGTGTTCCCCGATCGCGAGATCGTCGAGGTGCCCAAGGATCACCCGGTCTACAGCTCCTTCTACCGGATCGACGGCTACCCGCAGATTGCCGGCCTGGGGTCGTTCTTCGCCGGGCGGACATGGGAGAAGGGGGGCTACATCAGCCACCTTCGCATGATTGCCGATGACACCGGCCGGCCGATGGTGTTCATCAACTGGAACACCGACATGGGCGACGGCTGGGAATGGTCGAACGCCGAGGATTACCCCGGCTACATCCGGTATACCTCGCTCGCCTATCGGATGGGGATCAACGAGATCGTTTACACGTTAACGCATTAGTCCCCCAGCCTTTCGCGGGCAGGTCCGACCTTGAGGTCGGGCGAGGAGATCATGGACGCCGTCACCCTGAGCGCCGAAAGAGTCGCCGCGGGCCGCGATCGCATTCTCGCCGAGCTGAGAAAGGTCATCGTCGGGCAGGACGATGTCGTCGAGCAGGTGCTCATCGCCTTGTTCACCGGCGGGCATTGCCTGATCACGGGCGTGCCGGGACTCGCCAAGACCCTGTTGATCAAGACCGTCGCCGATATCCTCGATCTCGACTTCAAGCGGATCCAGTTCACGCCCGACCTGATGCCGGCGGACATCACGGGCACGGAGATTCTCGACGAAGAGCAGGGCGTTCGCCGGCTGCGGTTCGTCAAGGGGCCGATTTTCGCGCAGATCATCCTGGCCGACGAGATCAACCGCACGCCGCCCAAGACCCAGGCGGCGCTGCTCGAGGCGATGCAGGAGTATCACGTGACGGCGGCCGGCCGCACCTATCCTCTCGACCGGCCGTTCTTCGTGCTGGCGACCCAGAACCCGATCGAGCTCGAAGGGACCTACCCGCTGCCGGAAGCGCAGCTCGATCGCTTCATGTTCAACATCGTCATCACGTATCTGACCGAAGACGACGAGGTGCGCGTCGTGACCCGAACCACCGGGGGCGAGGGGCTCGCGCCGGTGCGCGTGCTGACCGGCGCCGACATCCTGCAGTTCCAGGAGCTGGCGCGCCAGGTGGTCATTGCCGAAGAGATCGCCCGCTACGCCGTGCGGCTGGTGGACGCGTCGCGGCCGGGCCGCGCCGGGACGCCGGATTTCATCGAGAAATGGGTGAAGTGGGGCGCCGGCCTGCGCGCCTCGCAGGCGCTCGTGCGCGGCGCGAAGGCGCGCGCGCTGATGCACGGCCGGTATCACGTGGCCATCAAGGACATCCAGGCGCTGGCGAAGCCGATCCTGAGGCACCGGATCATGACCAACTTCTACGCCGAGTCGGAGCGCATCACGTCGGACACGATCGTCGAGCGGCTGCTCGAGACCGTGCCCGTGCCCCGGAGCGGAATGTAAGCTCATGGCACCCAGCGCACGCGAACGCCAGTTCCTCGATCCGGCGGTCGTGGCGCGGCTGGGGACGCTGGAGCTCAAGGCCCGGACGATCGTCGAAGGGTTTCTGTCGGGGCTGCATCGCAGCCCGTTCAAGGGCTTCAGCGTCGAGTTCGCCGAATACCGCCAGTACATTCCGGGCGACGACCTGTCCACCATCGACTGGAAAGTCTACGCGCGCAGCGATCGCCACTACGTCAAGAAGTTCGAGGAGGAAACCAACCTCGATTGCCATGTGATGCTGGATATCAGCGCCTCGATGGGCTACGGCTCGGGAGGGATGACCAAGCACCATTACTCGCAATGCCTCGCCGCGTCGCTCGGGTACCTGATGAACCGCCAGCGCGATCGGGTCGGGTTGACGGCCTTCGACGATCGCGCGGTCGAGACGCTGCCGGCCAGCGCGCGGCCCGGCCACCTGCGTGCGCTGCTGCTCACCCTCGATCGGCTGCGGTTGGGACGTAAGACGAACGTGTCGAAGCCTCTCCATCAGCTCGCCGATTCGCTTTCGAAGCGGGGCATGGTGGTTCTGATTTCCGATCTGCTCGACGAACCCCAGAGCGTGATTCAAGGGTTGAAGCACTTTCAGTTTCGCGGCACCGACGTGATCGTCTTCCACGTGCTGGATCCGGATGAACGGACGTTTCCCTTCGAGCTCTCGACCCGGTTCGAGGATCTCGAAACGAGCGAAGAGATCACGGCGGTGCCGGCCGTGGTGCGCGCGCATTACCTCGAGGCGATCGACGGACTGATCGAACGGTACCGACGCGAGCTCGGCGCGTGCGGGATCGACTACCACCTGCTGACGACCGACCAGCCGCTCGAGCTGGCGTTGCTGGCCTATCTTTCGACGCGCGCGAGGAAGCTGTGATCGCGTTCCTCTCACCGCTGTTCCTCGCCGGTGCGCTCGCGGCCGCGGTGCCGATCCTGCTGCATCTGCTCAAGCGCGAACCCGAGACACGGGTGCAGTTTTCGGCGGTGAACCTGCTGCGCGGCGCTCCGGTCGAGCACAGCCGGAAACAGTACCTTCGCGACCTGCTTCTCCTGGCGCTGCGCGTCACGGCGCTGCTGCTCCTGGCGCTGGCGTTCGCGCGGCCGTTTTTTCGATCGGACGCATACGGCGCGGCCTCGGGCATCACCGTGGTGGCGATCGACACGTCGCTCAGCATGTCGGCGGGCCGGCAGTTCGACCGCGCCAGGCAGCTCGCCAGGGAAGCTGTCGACCGGGCGCCGTCGCGCGACCTGGTCGGCATCGTCACATTCGCCGATCGGGCAACGGTCGCGCTCCAGCCGGCGGCGGATCGGACGTTGGCGAAGTCGGCGATCGACGCCGCAACGACCGGGTTCGGCGCGACGAGCTATCGCGCGGCGCTGGCCGCCGCCGCCGACATGACTTCCGCGCATGGAGGCAATCGCAGCACGATTGTCGTCGTGACCGATCTGCAGGAGAGCGGGTGGGACGCCGGCGAGCGCATCACGGTTCCTGAATCGGCGCGCATCGATGTCGCCGACGTCGGCGCGTCACCCCCGAACCTGGCGGTGATCGCGATTCGGGCATCCGCCGATCGTGTTGTGGCGACCATTCGGAACGCGGGCCCACGCGCGCGCGAGGCCCGCGTCGAGCTCAACGTCGACGGACGGCTCGCAGGCGAGGCCGGTGCCGCGATCGGACCGAATCAGACCGCCGACGTGACGCTGCCAGGCGCGAAAGGCGGCTCGGCGGTCGTGTCGGTTTCTGACGGCGAGGGGGTGCTGGCCGACAATGCGCGGTATGTCGTCCTGGAAGACACCGGACGTCCGTCGGTTCTGGTCGTGACCGCGTCAGGCGACGTCTCACGCGAAGCCTTTTACGTGCAGCACGCGCTGACCGCCCCCGGTGCCAAGGGCGCGGCCTACCAGGTTGCTGGTGTGGGCGCTGCCCAGCTGGGCACATGGGATACAGCGCGTCTGGCACGCCATGCCGCCATCCTGCTGCTTTCGACCCGGGGTCTCGAGCGGCGTGGCCGGGAGCTGCTGGCCGAGTACCTGCATAAGGGCGGTGGACTGCTGATGGCAGCGGGTCCCAGAGTTGATGGCGTGGTTGCTGCCGACGTGCTCGGCGGTGCAGTCTCGCTCACGAGCCCGGCTGCCGCGGCGGACGAAGGATCAGCAGGCGCGGCGCGCACGCTTGCGCCGGCCGACACGCGACACCCGGTCTTCCACGCCTTTTCCGCAGGCGAGGCCACGCTCGGCCTCGTGAAGCTTCAACGGGTGACGACGATCGGCGCCGCCGGCTGCGAAACGCTGGCCCGGTTCACGACTGGCGAAGCGGCGCTGGTCGATTGCGCCAAGGGAAAAGGCCGCGCGCTCGTCTTTGCGTCCGACTTCGACAACGAATGGAACGATTTTCCGCTGCATTCGGCATTTGTTCCGTTTCTGCACGAGAGCGTCCGATATCTCGCCGGGGGGCTCCGACCCGCGGGAGAATACTTGGTAGCCGCGGCGCCCGCCGGCGTACCCGCGAAGCCCGGTATTGCGACGCTCACTCAGCCGGCTGATGCCGGCGGGACGGGGCGGCAGATTGCGATCAACGTGGATCCGGCCGAGGCCGAGCCGGGACGCCTCTCGGCTGACGAGTTCCAGACGGCTGTGACACGCTTGAAGGATGTCAGTCGAGCCGCGCCGCACCTGGAGGCGCGTCAGCAGGAGGAGCACCAGCACATTTGGCAGTACGTGCTGGGGGTGATGATCGCGGCTTTGATCGTGGAGACGTTCGTGACCGCTCCGCCGGGGCGGCGACGCGTGCGGGAGAGCCAGTAAATGGAGCAGCATCACCGCCAGATTGTCGTTCTGCTCGCCCGCGTTCGGGCGCGCTGGCGCCGGCTCATTGCCTTCCAGGCAGCGGCCCGCGCCTCGCTCGCCCTGTCCGGGGTGCTCGCGGCCGCCCTGTTCCTCACCTACTGGACCACCCGGTCGCCGATCGCGCTTGCGGCGATTGCCCTGATCGCGCTGGCGCTCGCCGTCGGGGCGATCGTATGGGGCATGTGGCCGGCCCGCGAAAGCCCGTCGGACGCGCGCGTCGCGCGGTTCATCGAAGAAACACACCCATCGCTCGACGATCGCCTGGCGAGCGCCGTCGATCTTGCGGCGTCACCGGAACGGGGGGCACGGACTGCGCTGGCGGCGCCCATGATGGCCGACGCCGCCCGACGAGCATCGTCGATCGATCCGGCGGCTGTCGTGCCTGGCCCGACAATGCGGCGTGCCGGATTCCGGGCGGCGGCCGCAGTGCTGCTTCTGGCAGCGATTGGGTTTGTCGGTCGCGAGAACGCCCGCCGATCGTTCGACGCCGTGTCGCTCGCGCTGTTCCCCTCACGCGTCGCGCTCGAAGTGGTGCCGGGGAATGCGCGCATCCAGGCCGGTTCTCCCCTCACAATCGAAGCGCGGCTGCTGGGCAATCGTGCTCCGGTCGTCGCGCAGGTCCTGCGCGCCGAAGGCGCGGCGGCTCTCGCGGCCGCCTCCGGAGACGCGGGCGTCGCGTGGCGCACGACCGAGATGACAACCAATCCGTCCGGCGCATTCACGCTGGGCGTGGGAGAGGTCTCCGCGTCGTTCAAATACAGGGTCGTCGCAGGAGCGGTCACGTCGCCGCTGTATGAGGTGACCGTTGTGCGCGCGCCGCGAGTGATCCGGATCGACCTCGAGCACCTCTATCCGCCGGGGGCGGGACTCGCGCCCCACATCGAGGAGGACGCGGGCGACATCTACGCGCCGGCGGGCACCGACGTGCGCCTGCTCATTCATACCGACCGAGAGGCCGCCACCGGCCAGATGACGCTGGGGGGCGGCAAGACGATCGCCCTGACGCCCCGGGACGAATAACGTCCTGACGGGAACGTTGAAGGTTCTCGAGGACGACTCGTATCGGATTGCATTGTCCGACGTGGAGGGACTGGCGAATCCCGGCGAGACCGAATACTTCATCCGTACGCTCGAGGATCGGCCGCCTGAAGTGCGCCTCCTCAAGCCCGCCCGCGATCGGTCGGTGACACGGCTGGACGAGGTCGATATCGAGGCGCAGGCGGAGGACGACTTCGGTATCGATCGCCTCGAGCTGGTCTATGCCGTGCGCGGCCGCGCCGAGCGGGTTGCGCCTCTCGCGATCCCGCGCCAGTCGGCCTCGGTGACCGGCACGCATACGCTGTATCTCGAGGACCTCGACGTTCAGCCGGGCGACTTCGTGTCGTACTACGTGCGCGCGCGCGACCTCGCGCGCGGCAAACGCCCGAGCGAGACTCGCAGCGACATCTTCTTCCTCGAAGTGAAGGGATTCGAGCTCGAGTTCAGGCTCGCGCAAAGCGAGGGGGCGATGGGCGCAACGCCCAACAAATCGCTGGACGACCTCGTGACCGCGCAGAAGGAAGTCATCGTCGCGACCTGGAAGCTGGATCGGCGCGCGCAAACCGCCAACGGCGCCAAGTCTGAGCAGGATATCCGGGCGGTGTCGCGTGCCGAGGCGGAACTGAAGACGCGAGTGGAAGAAACCTCCAGCTCCTTCCGCGGATCGACGATGCGCGATCCCCGGCGCGGACGTGGCGGCATTCAGCCACGGCGGCCGGGTGCCGGTACCACGCCTCCGCCCGACACGCTCAAGGCTGGCCAGACCACGTCCGAGGAAGACGCAATGACCGCCGCCGCCTCGGCGATGGGGAGGGCCGTGCAGTCGCTGAACGCGCTCAAGACCGGGCAGGCGATCGCCCCGGAGATGGACGCGCTGAATCACCTCCTGAAGGCCCAGGCCGACGTGAAGAAGCGCGAGGTGTCGCGTCAGCAGGCACCCGGTGAAGCGGGGAGCAACCGCACGACCCAGGACATGTCGCGCATGTTCGACAAGGAGCTGCAAAGCCAGCAGCAGACGAATTACGAGACGCCGAAGAACGCGCAGCAGCCCGAGCAGCCCGACAGCATGCTCGACAAGATCAAGGATCTCGCGCGACGGCAGGACGCGCTGTTGAAGGAGCAGCAGGAGCTTGCGCGCGATCGCGACCAGATGACCGCGGAGGAGCTCAAGCGCGAGCTCGAAAAGCTGACGCGTGAGCAGTCCGAGCTGCGTCAGCGCGCCGAAGAGATGGCCAAACAGGCGGCCAGTCAGCAGAACCAGGGCGGCCAGAAACCGTCGCAGGGTCAATCTGGCCGGGGGTCGGGCCAGAAGCGTGAGCAGTCGAACCAGAGCGGACGCGGATCGGGCGGGAGCGGTGACACCGGCGAGCAGATACGCGCCGCGTCCGAGGAAATGCGGAACGCGGTCAGCGAGCTGCGCAGGGACGACCCGCGCCAGGCGAGCGCCCGGGGGAGCCGGGCGCTCGAGCAGCTCCGCGAGCTGCAGCGTCAGCTCCAGGCATCGACACCCGACGAGCGCCGTCGCGCTCTCGGGGACATGCAGCTCGAAGCGCGCCAGCTGGCGGATGCTCAGCGCCAGGTCGCTTCCGAGGTCGGAAAAGTCGCGCCGGGCGACGCGGGCCAGGATGCGCTGCGGCGGCTTGCCGGCGAGCAGGAACGTCTGGCGGATCGCGCGCGCCGGCTGCAGCAGGGACTTGGGCAGCAGGCTGGAACGGATGCGGCGAGGGAGATCGAACGGGAGCGAATTCCGGACCGGATGCAGCAGTCGGCGGAACAACTCCGATCGGCCGCGGCAGCGACCGAACCCGGAGGCCGACCGCAAGTCGACGAAAGCCGCCGCCGCGGCGCAGGAAGAAGTGGCGCGCGCGCTCGACAAAGTCGCCAAGGGGCTTTTGACCGGCGATCAACCCCGCGACGACGAGTCGCGTAAGCTCTCCGAGCAGCTCGCCCGCGCGCAGGCGTTGCGCGATCAGATCGAGGGCTTGACCCGCGAGGCTTCGAAGCTGGGAGGACAGGACTCCTCGCCGAGTGGGGGCGAACCGGGCCAGAGCGGCCCGGATGGTCAGCCCCAGGCCGGGGGCACGAACGGCAGCGACGCCTCGCGGCTGCGCGATGAATACAACCGCCGGCTGCAGGAAACCCGCAAGCTGCTCGACGAGATGCGGCGCGACGATGCCGCGTTGACGCAAGGCGGCACCGGCTTTACGTTTGAAGGCCAGGGGATGGTGCTCTCGGCGCCAGGCACCGAAGCATTCAAACAGGACTTCGCGAAATGGGAAGCGCTTCGCAAGCAGGTCACGATGGCGCTCGATCGCGCGGAATCGTCGCTCTCCCAGAGACTCCAGGCCCGCCAGGCGCGCGATCGGCTGGCCGCGGGCGTCGACGATAAGGCGCCCGCCGGCTACCAGCAGCAGGTGGACAGCTACTTCAAGGCGCTGGCGACAAAGAAGAAACAATAGAACCTCAGGCTCAAGTCTCGAGTCTCAAGTCTCAACGGGAGAGTTCGTGAGACTTGAGACTTGAGACTGGAGACTTACGAGCAACATGCATTTTGCTTCTCCTCTGCCGTGGTGGTTGGCCGTGCTCGCGGCGGCGGCCGTCATCGCGCTGGCTTTTTTCTCGTATCGCCGGCCGATCGTGCCGCTGTCTGCGGGCAGGAGAGTCCTGCTGGTGGCGCTGCGCGCCCTCTCGCTGGCGGCCGTCGTCCTGCTCCTCTGCCGGCCGGTGATCCTGGTGCCGCCCGCCGTCGCCCGCGACGTGGTCGTCCCGATTCTTGTCGATGTCTCCCGCAGCATGCGTGTTGCGGACGCCGACGGGCAGGCGCGCATCGCGCGGGCGGCCGATCTCCTGCAACGCGAACTGCTGCCGAAACTGCAGCCGCCGTTCAAGCCCGAGGTGTTCGGTATCGGAGAGGCATTGACGCCCGCCTCGCCTGATCGGCTCAGCGCCGACGCGCGTCAGTCCGACCTGAGCGGGGCGCTCGCTGCCGTGCACGACCGGTATCGCTCCCGGCGCGTGTCCGCCATCGTGGTGTTGTCTGACGGCGGCGATACCGGCCGAGCCGATGGAGCGACCACCGCCGGGGACACGGCCGTGCCCGTTTTCGCCGTGGGGATCGGGGCTCCCGAAGGAATTCCCGATCGCGAGATCCTCGGTGTAGCCGCCGGCGATCCCCGCCTGGATCAGGCCTCCGTCGACCTGCACGTGTCGGCCGTCAGCCATCGGTATGGTCGCGCTCCGTTCCGCGTGAGGCTGCTCGCGAACGGGCGTGTGCTCGACAACCGGGCGGTGACGCCCGCGGCTGACGGGTCGCCCATCGACGAGATTTTCACGGTGTCGCCCGATCCGGTGAATGCGACGGTCTATACCGCGGAGATCGCGCCGGAGCAGGGGGAATCGATCGGCGAGAACAACGTATTCAGTGTGCTGGTCAGCCCGGCCGGACGGAAACGCCGCGTGCTGGCACTCGAAGGCGCGCCCGGCCACGAGCACGGTTTCATGACACGCGCGCTGACTGTCGATCCGGGGCTCGAATTCGATGCGGTGGTCCGAAAGGGGAAGAACGAGAACGGCGAGGACACGTTTTTCATTCAGGCCGGCGGGGGGCGCGCGGCGACGCTGACAGCCGGCTTCCCGTCGACCCGCGAGGCGCTTTACGCCTACGACGCGTTGATCATAGCGAATGTCGAAGCCGACTTCTTCACGCGCGCCCAGCTGGCGCAGGCCGCTGAATTCGTCGCCGAACGCGGCGGCGGCCTGCTCGTGCTCGGGGGGCGGTCGTTCGCACAGCGCGGTTTGATTGGCACCGCGCTGGAAGAAGCGCTTCCCGTCGAGCTGAACGATCGGCGGGGAATCGTGCGGGCGACGCTCAACGCCGCTCGTCCCGCGCCGCAGAACAGGGTCGCCGTCACGAGCGAAGGGGAGCGTCACCCCGTGATGCGGCTGGGCTCCTCGCCCGAGGAGACGCGCCAGCTCTGGGCCGCGCTGCCGTCGCTGGCCGCGAGCGCGCCACTCGGCGGCCCCAAGCCCGGTGCGACGGTGCTCGCGGTGACGACCGCGCCCGCCGGCACCGTTCACCCGCTGGTCGCGGTGCAGCGTTATGGCAGGGGGCGATCGATGGTCTTCGCAGGCGAAGCGTCATGGCGCTGGCGCATGATGGTGCCATCCTCGGATCGCTCCTACGAGTTTTTCTGGCGTCAAGCGGTCCGCTGGCTTGCCGGCCCCGCGCCCGATCCCGTCGCCGTCACGGTGCAGGACACCTCCGAACCTGGGGACTCCATCGAGATCGATGTGGACGTTCGGGATCGAGCGTTCGATCCCGTCGCCGATGCCGTCGTCGAGGCGACGCTGGCCGTCCCTGGTGGAGAAACGCGTCCGCTTGCGCTTCGACGCGAAACCGCGGCGAGCGGACGCTTCACGGCGGCGCTCCGTCCGGTCGAAGCCGGCCTGTATCGCATCCGGGCCGACGCGAGGCGGGGCGACGCCGCGCTCGGCAGCGCCGACCGCTGGTTCTACGTGGGCGGCCGCGACCGGGAGTTCGCGGAGCCGCGCCTGAACGAGGGCGTCTTGCGACGCGTCGCGCAGGCTACCGGCGGCCAGTACGTGCGCGCGGACGAGGTCTCGCGCATTGTCGCGTCGCTCCAGGCGATACTGCCGCAGTCGGTCGAGCCGGAGCGGCGTGATCTGTGGCATGAGCCGTGGGCGTTCGCGCTCGTGATCGCGCTGCTGTCGGCGGAATGGATCCTGCGGCGCCGCTGGGGATTACGATGACGGCACTCGATAGCCTCGAAATCATGAAAACGATGGTCGGCCACGAAAGTACGAACCGACGAAAGAACGCGATTCATGGGTTGGGTGTTTTGCTGTTTTCGTGGCTGTCTCTCATCCGGGCTTCGGGTTTCCGCCTTCTGCTGGCGTGTTTGGTGATTTCAGCGGGCGCTTCGCCGGCAGCGGCCGCCGAGCATTACGCGCTCATCGTGACCGGCGCATCCGGTGGTCCCCAGTACGCGCAAAAGTACGAAACCTGGCGGACCTCGTTCGTCACGACGCTGACGCGCACCTTCGGCTACCCCGAGGATCGCGTCATCGTCCTTGGCGAGGACGCGGGAGGGAAGGTTCGCAAGAGCACCCGCGAGAACGTTCGTGCCGCGCTGGCCAGCCTGCGGCGGCGCGCCGCGAAAGATGATGTCGTGCTGATCGTGCTCATGGGGCATGGCACCGTGCTGGATGGCGATGGCGCGAAGTTCAATCTGGTCGGGCCGGACTTGACCGCCGACGAATGGGTCGACCTGGTCAAGCCGATCGCGGGCCGCCTGGTCTTCATCAACACCACCAGCGGCAGCTTTCCGTTCCTTCGGAAGCTGTCCGGGCCCGGCCGGATCGTGCTCACGGCCACCGATGCCGCCGCCCAGCAGTTCGAGACGATATTTCCAGAGTTCTTCACGAAGGCGTTCGACGAGCCTGGAGCCGATCTCGACAAGAACAAACGTGTGTCGATCTGGGAGGCGTTCACCTACGCGAGCGCGCGCGTCCACGATTGGTTCGACGCGCTCGGGCAGCTCGCGACCGAACGTCCTCTGCTCGACGACACCGGCGACGGCATCGGCGGCGAGGCCGACAATGCCGGCCGGGACGGCGCCCTTGCGCAACTGACTTACCTCGCGCCCGTGGTCGTCGTCCCGACTGGCAATCCGGAGCTGGCAGGTCTTGTGAAACGACGCGCGGAGCTCGAGACCGCGATCGACGACCTCCGCGCCAGCAAGCCGACCCTGACTCCGGAACAGTACGACCTGCAGCTCGAGAAGCTGCTGCTGGAGTTGGCGCAGCTGGAGCGGCAGATTCGCGCCAAGACCTAGATCCGGCTTGGCGTGTTCCGATCGACGTCGTGCCGGGCTCCGGCTGGAACGTTTTGTTTCGAGCCGGCTGTGATGGGAAATCGCTGCCTCACCCTTTGACGACGAACCCCCGTTTCACGAGGTATTCGCGCAGTCTATCGCGGAGATCCCCCTGCAGCTCGATGGCGCCATCGAGAACGACGCCGCCGGTCCCGCATGTGCGCTTGAGCTCGAGACACAGCTCCTTCAAGAACGTTGCGTTGTTCGGGAGCCCGTCGACAACGCTGACCGTTTTTCCTCCCCGTCCCTTCTTCTCGACCCGCAACTTCGCCACCAGGCGGGACGGAATCGCCTCCGTGGCGGCGGCGCTCTTGCTGCAGCGGCAGTTCGAGGCTGGCCAGCCGCAGCCAGGGCATATCCTTCCAGCCCCAGTGGAATAGACGATGCGTGTGTGCCCGCGTGCGGCCATGGCCTCGATCATGAGCGAGAAACGAAGCAGGCCGCAAGTGGCCTGCGGCTTCGGCACCGCCGGCGATTCAGCAAGCTTGCCTCAGACCGTGCGTGTCAAGACGGGAAGGTCGGCGTTATATGTGAGTCAATGAAATCGTCACCTTTGCGGTTGGCTGGTCGCATCCCTCCGGTCATTCACCTGTTGACCAACTCGCCAATTCGCCAATGACTCCGCCGAAGATCATGACAACGTGACGTTTCCAAGGATTCTGACAGCGGACCGCGGTGATGCCGGCCGGCGTCTCGACCTGGTGATCCGCCGGCACCTGACCGGCATCGACAAGGCGACGCGTACACGCGTGCAGAGCTGGATCGAGGAGGGGCGCGTCACCGTGAACGGCGCGACCGTTCGCCGGGTGGCCCTGCGCGCCGCGCTGGGAGACGTCGTCGCCGTCGTGTTGCCCGCCGGCCTGGGTCCCCGTGTGATGACGGCCGAGGCCGTCAACCTCGACGTGCTGTACGAGGACGGCGATCTGCTCGCTCTCGACAAACCGGCCGGTATGGTGGTGCATCCCAGCTACCGAAACACACAGGGAACTCTATTGAACGCATTGCTCTGGCATGCGCGCCGATGGCCTCCTTCCCAGCGGCCGTCGATCGTCGGCCGGCTGGACAAGCTCACCTCGGGCATCGTCGTCGTGGCCAAGAGCGCTGCCGTCCACGCGGCGCTGCAGCGCACGATGGGGTCGAGCGACGCCGAAAAGGATTATCTTGCCCTTGTGTACGGGCGCTTGAAGGAGGTTCGCGGCCAGATCGACCTGCGGCTCGGACGCGATCCGACGGATCGTCGGCGGGTCGTCGCGTCGGCGCGCGACGGTGCGCCAAGCCTGACGCGATTCGAGCGGATCGCGCGCGTGTCTGCTCCGCGTAAGGGTCTTGCGCTCGTTCGCTGCAGGCTCGCCACGGGACGCACGCATCAGATCCGTGTCCACCTGGCCGCGCGCGGGTGGCCGATTGTCGGCGATCGCGTGTACGGCGAGCCGCACTGGACGCAAATCGCGGACGCGACGCTCGCTGCCGCCCTGCGGACTTTTCCGCGCCAGGCTCTCCATGCGTGGCGCCTCACGGTTGTCCACCCTGTCACGCGCGAACGATTGTTCGTCGAAGCTCCCCTCCCGCGCGACTTGGAAGAGCTCTTGGCGGCGGCCAATCTCAGAATTCCTGCTGTGACAGCGCATTCCACAATGCTGTAGTGTCCGCCTTATGCCTCCGCCGAAGGCTTCGGCGAGGCTCGCCGAAGCGCGCTTCGCGCGCGACGGCGGCAGGCGGACCGCCGCCAGGTCCGGCTGGAAGCCGGACACTACGTACGACGGAACAGGAGGACACCGGCTGTCAGAATGCCGAGCGAATCGGCCGGCCGGCGCCCACGTCATCTGGTGAGCTGCTGATAGGCCTGCTCCACCGCCTGGGCTTTCGCCTTGAAGTGCTCTTGCAGTTCGGCGCCCAGATGGGCCACCTGCTCCGGGTCGTACTTCGGCCTGGCCTCCTGGTAGGCGGCACGGATGGCTCCCTGAGTCGCGTCTCGCGAGACACCGAGAATGTTGAAGGGATCGATCACCGCTTCGGACGCCACGTCGGTCTGGCGCTGCTGCCGGGCTTCCTCCTCCCGCTGACCCGTTTCCGCTTCGCGACGGGCCTGCTCTTTCTGGCGGGTGTGCTCTTGCTGCCGCAAGCGTGCTTCCTCCTCTTCGAATGATTTCAGACGGAGCTCCGTTTGTTGGTGTTCACTGCAGTGGGAGCGTTCGAATCCGGCGCGCCCGTCTGAAGTCCAGTGCCGAACGCCAGCACCATCAACGGCGCCGACAGGCCCCAAAGCAACGGCGGACCGGGCTGGCGTCGAGTTCGACTTCATGCTCGGGGAGAGTGCCCTCGCCGCCTTTCAAACCAGAGTGCGAAAGGCAGAAGAAGCCTGCTCAGATGTGAGACTTCAGTGTGTGAGACTTGCACGGCTGGACCATCGTCGTCCTGGTCGAGTTCAATGTCAATCGATCGTGGGGAATCACCAGCCGAGTCGGAGGGCGTACCAGAGGGACGCGCCGATCAGCGTGCCAACGCCCACGAGGGTCGTCAGGCTGGTCGCAAAATAGGGGTACACCATCAACGCGAGGCCGGCCACGAGCTGCGGCCAGCGGTCCTGCTTCTTGCCGTAGCTGAAGAGGACGAACCCGAAGCCGCTGGGCACCAGCGACAGAAGTAGCCAGGCCGGATCGATGCTCATTTCACATGGCTGCGCTTCAAGATATAGACGTGACCCGAAGGCCCGAGCCATCGCCCATAACCGAAGGTTTGCAGTACGTGCGACCCTTCAGGCACGTCGTTGGCGATTTCGTACGGGAGCAGGTTGTCGCCGTTCACCCAGGGGATCTCGATGTCGCCCTTCGCATTGCGGTACGCGTGCTCGGGGTGAACATACTGGAGCCAGCCGTTGACGATGTAGCCGCCGTTGATGTCGCGGGCGGGGACGCCCGCCTGATTGAGCGTGTCGACGGCTGCCCACAGGGCGCGGTTGTAACTCAGGTGATCCCTGATTCCCGCGATGGTGACGATCAGCACGATCATCAAGCAGGCTGCTGCGGTGGGGCGGTGGAGCCGTGGACGCGCGGCCAGGAGCACGGCGATCGCGTAGGGGACCAGCACGAGCGCGTAGCGATCGTTGATCAGCCAGATGAGCGCCATCAGCAGGAAGTGACCTCCCATCGCGACGATCAGGAAGAGCTCCCCCGGCGTCCAGCGGCGTCCGATCACCGCTGCCGCGGCTGTCGCCAGGGAGCACGCGCCCACGACCAGGGCGGTCCAGCAGACGACGGCGGACACCGGGGGCAGGGTGTAATTGGGCACCAGCAGCGACGTTCCACCCAGCTCGTTCAAGGCCCATGTCGACCCGGTCATCAGGGGGAGAGGATAGCGAAGACCTGCCGCGTACAAGGCAGCCAACAAGAGGACCAGCGAGACGGAGTACATGCTCGCGCGCCGGACGGTACGCGGTCCAAGACAGGCGATCGCGAGCGGCAGCAGCGCGAGACCCAGGGTGCCCGCCATCAGGGCCAGCGTTTCGCCGAGCATCCGCGGCAGCAGCGGCAGCGCAAACTGCAACATCTCGATCCGATCCGACGTCGTGTCGCCGACCCATGTCAGATCGGCGCTGTAAAAGATATGCGAACGGTACCACCACCACACGGCCGCGAACACCCCGAGCGGGGGCAAGGCGAGGGCCCACCGGAAATGTTGGCGCCCCCAGCCGTCTTTGCCCAGCAGGAGAGTCAGGAACATCGCCACCGGCGTGACGACCGCGACCATCCGCACCCCCGCGGCCGCAGACGCGAACGCCATTGCCGTGATGAGCCACGGCACGCTCCGCAGCCTCGTGGCCCGAACCATCGCGAAGCTTGCGAAGATCGTGAGGCTGACGAACGGCACATCGCTCATGAAGGTGACGCTCAGCAGGGCGAAGATGGGATAGACGCCGAGCGCGGCCGTTCCGAGGCGCGCATCGCCCCGCGGGACTTCCAGATCCCTGAGCATCAGGTAGAGTCCGCACAGGCCCGCAACCGCCAGGAGCCAGGTCGAGATCCGGAGCGCCACGAACGAAAATCCGATCGGCAGGCATACCAGCCAGCCCCACAGGATCTGCACGATATTGGCGTTGTTGGTGAGTTCCGGCACCAGGAGACCGCCGCCGTTCAGGAGGTTCTCTACCGACCACGCGTACACCCAGTCGTCGAGAAACGGCGTGTTCTGAAACGGCTGAAGGAGCAGGGTGACGACCACCGATGCGACGACAATGAGCAGACAGTCGCGTTGCCGGTCGCTCGGCGGCCAGCCTGTGATCCCGGTGAAAACGCGTGACATGGATATCGTGCGGATGATGGTCTGGGGATTCTCCCACACTCGCCCAGCTGCCATTCCGGACGAGGAGTTTTCCCGGCAGATTGTCGAGTACCAAGGGGCGAAGGTGTGCGTCCGGCTGAAGCCGGACACTGCGTGCTCCATCGGAGCGATTTCCCTAAGGGGCACTGAAGGTGGAGGCGTGCGGTCCGGCTGCCGCCTCCGCGCGCGAAGTGCTCTCCGGCGAGCCTCGCCGAAGCCTTCGGCGAGGGCGGGAAGGCGGAAAGTCCTGCCTCACGAGGTATTCGCGGCCGTCACGGCACCTCCCGGGCGATCCGTGTATAGTGGATCCATCACCCAGAACTGAGCCTGCCAGCGTCCGAGCAGTGCACCCCGGCACTATAAGGGTGCGCGCCGACCGGCCCAACTTTGGTCTGTGCGGGGCGCAACTCGCGCTCACACCCGAGAACAACCTTTCGTCCGCCGGCGACTGGCGGCCTGCGCGCGTAGCGCGCGAACGGAGACATGAAGATGTCGAGACGTAATGGCGATCGGGCGAGATTTCAGAAGGACCGGAAGCGCAAGATGCTGCACCGGCAGCGGATCCAGGAGCTCTTGAAGGCACACCGCCTGCCGCCGCCCGTTCCCACTCCACCTGAGTGACGGGTCTTCAAAATGTGAAATCTCGAGCCTGAAACCTGATCAGGCCTCTCCCGCCTTGGCCTTTTCCGCCGTCATGCCCGTGCGGGCTTCGAAGTGCTGCGCGGCGAGCCAGCAGATTGACGCCCACATGAACCCGATCAGCCAGCCGCCGATGACGTCTGTCGGGTAATGCACGCCGAGGTAGACGCGGCTGACCCCCACGAGCGCGGTCAGGAGCATCGCCATCCCGAGACAATACAGCTTGGTGAGGCGGCTCTCGGCGAAGCGCATCAGCAAGGCGCCGAGTGTCAGGTAGACGATCGCGGATTCCATGGCGTGCCCGCTCGGAAAGCTCGTCGAGTAGACCGCGCGCAGGTGCGGAACAACCGCGGGACGCGGCCGGTTGAACGCGTTCTTCAGGGCGATGGTCACGAACTCGGCGCTGATGCAGGCCACCCACACAAACAACGCGGTGCGGTAGCGCGCCTGGAAGAGGAGAAACCCGACGACCGCGAAGACGACGAGGAACAGGACGGCCGGTCCGCCGATGGCCGTCAGGTCGAACAGCACGGATTCCATCCACTCGGGGCCGATCGGCTTGGAGGGATCGCTGGGACTCCGCAGCGCCTGCAGGATCTTCGTGTCGAAGGCGAGCGTGTCGCCCTCGGTCACCTCTCCCGCGAGCTTCAGGAACAACAAGAGGAACACGCAGGCGCCGAGCCCGACCAGCAGCCAGTGCAACTCCCGCCGGTCGAGCTTCCGGAGCTCGAGCCAGGGGAGCGTCCACCAGCGGCCGCGCCTTGCCCGGGATGCACTGGGCATTCGACAGGATTCGTATCAGGAAGCGCCAGACCAGAGGCGCTGCTTTAGCTATCGGCCTTCAGTCGTCAGCTCGAGCCGACTACTCCTTGCGCACGGCGGCCGAAACCTTCAGCATGGCTCCGCCGTCGGTGGTCAACGTCAGCGATACCATGTCGCCGTCCTTGAGGGGCCGCTTGAGATCCGTCAAGAGCAGATACACGCCCTTCGGATCCATCGCAAGGCCGCCGAAGGCCGGCACACTGAGAGTCTTCTTGACTTGCCCCTGTGCGTCGCTGCTGCCGGTTTTGTCGCGGAACTCCACCTTGCCGGCCACATCCGTGGCGACTGACGTCAGGTAGATATCGTACTGCGTAGGATTATCGACCGCGACGAACGCAGCGGCCGAGGTTTCGCCGGCCGCCGGCGTTTTCACCCAGCCGTTCGACGCTTCAACGCTCTTCTCCTGGCCGGCAAGGACCTGACCTATCCCGGACCCCGCGTACACGGCGACGATTCCAAGTCCGACCAGCCAGTTCGCTACGCGACGCATGTATCCTCCTCGGGCAACGAGTATCTTTAAAAGTCTCAAGTCGCAAGTCGCAAGTTTCAGTCTCAGGCTCAAATCTCGAAGACACACGGTTCGTTGAGACTTGACACGTGAGACTTGCGCCTTTCTTTATTCTGCATCATCTGCGCGGACATTTCACGAGTGAGATTGCAGCCGCGGGACGTCTGAAGGGATTCCTCCTGCACGCCCGGGCAGCAGGGAGAGGCCGACCACGAAGAGCACAAAGGTAAAGAACGCGAGGTAACCCGTTATCGGATGGAATGTGTCCTGCGTGAGCGTGCCGAGCGTCAGGCCCTCCAGCATCACCAGCAGGATACGTTGCAGCCGCCCGCCGGCCGGGTCCGAGATCGCGGCGAGCACGATAAATTTGAGGACGAAGGCCGAGCCGAATGTGACCGCGAGACTTCGCAACGTGCGAACGCGATCGGAGGAGGCCGCCATCGTGTTCAGCAGCAGAACGAACAGGAACACGCTGAACAGAAGCCGCGGGAGCCCCGATTCGGGCGTCGCCAGGTTGAAGACCTGCGCCGAAGCGAGAAACGTCGCGATCAGTACAACCAGCCCGTTCAGATTCGCCGCCGTGGAACGCCCGGCATTCATGAGGCGCTCAGGCGCGAGGACGCCGCTTCTGATCAGGATGCCCAGTAGCAGCATGGCCAGCACGAGCCCGACCAGCGGCGGCGGCATCAGGATCACGTGCTCGGCGACGCGCAACCCGCCGAGAAACGTCACCGTGAGCATGATGAGGGGGAGATAGAACGCCTCGACAGCGATACTCATTTGCGTCGCCGGAGCGCGTTGAACGGGTTCAGGTCCGAAGGGTCGCTCCGCAGGCCCGCTTCGATCTCGCCCTTCAACTCTCCCGGGCTTCGTAAGGCGAAGTCAGGCTCATCGATCACCAAAGTGCCGCGCGGATCCAGTGCGATTGCCTGGTTGACGGCGTCCAGTCCCTGGGCGAACAACATGTCGTCGTCATACAGGAGTCCCCAGCCCTCCCGGTAAAAGGTGTACGCGATGAAGAACCGGGTCCGCGCGTCCTGGTGGCCGGGATCGGCGCGCTCGAACGCGAGTCTCGCAGCCGTGAACTGATCGTTGCGGAACAACCGCAGGCCTTCATCGAACGCTTGCTGGTTGATGCGGTAGGTGCCGAGGCTCGCCGTCAACCCGCCGGCCACCTCGGCGACCGACTGCGGCTGACGAACGTACATCCAGACGATGAAAGCGCCATAGCCGGCGACCATCGCCAGGCCGAACGTCCGTGCCACGGCCTCGCGCATGTTATCGACGTGGCGGACTAGCGGATCGCGAGAACCCCGAGCCCAAGGAGCCCGGACAGAATGAGATATATGGCGACGAGGTAGTTCAGAATACGTGGAAACACCAGGATGAGCAGGCCAAAGACGATCGCAAGCGCCGGGTTGAGGTTGGCTGCCGAGATGATCATACCGATGCTCCTGTCACCGAACTGGAACCTGGATCGCAGTATACGCGGCCGTGCCCTGCAGAGTTGGCGCTGCCAGCCGTGTTCATGTCTTTCTCGTCCCTTCCGACACTAGACGAGGGTTGAAGTGCAGAACGCACAGCGTCTCGCCGCGATGGGCACCTCGCTCAAACAGTCCGGACACTTTTTCGTCGTCGGATCGGGTGGTGGCTCCCCCGCGCCCGCCGCGCCGCGATGGCGTTCACCGGCACGATGACGAAGAAGTACACGGCAGCCGAAATCAGGACGAACGCGAGCAACGCGTTGATGAAGTCGCCAATCAGGAACTGGCTGCCGTTGACGGTGAAGGTAATCGCTGAAAAATCAGGTTGCGCCGACGACCGCGGCGATCAGCGGAGTGAGCAGGTCCTTGACCATCGCGGCAACCACGGCGCCGAACGCGCCGCCGATGACGACGGCGACGGCCAGGTCGATGACGTTGCCGCGCATTAGGAACTGACGGAAACCTTTGAGCATGTGGTTCCCCCTCGAAGTGTTTTAGGCGGCCTGAGGCTTCCGAGCTTTCCGGCGCTTCCCGCCTTCCGCAAGGCTTCGGCGAGGTCACGCCGAAGTTCGTCGGAAGTATAGGCGAACGAAGGTGGACAGCGAGCCTTACCGAAGCTCGCCTGCCGTGGTGCGGGCGTAGGCGGGAAGGTCCGCACGGGCAACAGACGTAGTGTAGACCGTCAGGGGGCGGCGTCTGGGGCTGGCTGAATGGGGGCTTCCCTGAGCGTGCGCCCCAAGGTTCGCCAACGGCTGGGGCGTCGTGCGGGCGGAGCCGGAGCGGCCCGCACGGCGCCAGGCGGACGGTCGCGCCCGCGGTTCAGCGTTGTTTGATGAAGGTGCCATTCCGCAGCTCGGCGACCGCCTGCTGCAGCTGTGCCTGAGTGTTCATCACGATCGGCCCGTACCACGCGACCGGTTCTTCGATCGGCTTCCCGGACACCAGCAGGAACCGGATGCCTTCGTCTCCCGCCTGCACGACGATCTCGTCTCCGCTGTCGAACAGCACGAGCGAGCGGTTTCCCGTATCGTCGCGCTTCACCGCATCGCTTCCGTCGACCTGTTCGGTCAAGACCCCTCTGGGCTCGGAGGCGTCGCGGAACGTGCCCGAGCCCGCGAAGACGTACGCGAACGCGTGCCGGGACGGCTCCACCGCCAGCCGTTTGCGCTGACCCGGTGGCACCGACACATCGATATATCGCGGGTCGGCCGCCACCCCTTCCACGGGCCCTCGTTTCCCCCAGAAGTCTCCCACGATCACTCTCACCCGCGTTCCATCGTCGTCCACGACCTCGGGTATTGCCTGCGCGGGCACGTCCTGGTACCGGGGCGCGGTCATCTTAAGGGACGCTGGGAGGTTCGCCCAGAGCTGGAAGCCATGCATCCGGCCCTGCGGGTCGCCCTTGGGCATCTCCTGGTGCATGATGCCGCTCCCCGCGGTCATCCACTGCACGTCGCCCGCGCCGAGGCTGCCCCGGTTGCCCAGGCTGTCGCCGTGTTCGACGTTGCCCGCCAGCACGTAGGTGATGGTCTCGATCCCGCGGTGCGGGTGCCACGGAAAGCCGGCGAGATAGTCGTCCGGGTTGTCGTTGCGGAAATCGTCGAACAGCAGAAACGGATCGAAATCGGTCGTGTTGCCGAAGCCAAACGCGCGCTGGAGCTTGACGCCGGCCCCTTCGAGATGGGGGCGCGCGGGCTGCACGCGTTTGACAGCTCGAATCGACATGATCGGTGCCTCCTGGATCCCTGAGCGGCGTGCGCGCCGTTCAGGCATGAACTATATTATATATATCGACTACCTGTCAAGAAGCTACTTGTAACAAGTGCACCGAAGCGGTATCCTGCCGATTGTGACGCACGACCGGCGATCCCGGACTCCCGCGCGCGCCCTGTGCGGGCGGTTCCATCGAGCCAGCGAGCTGATCGGGCGGCGATGGACCGGCGCGATCATTTTCGTGCTGTTGGGGTCGGCGTGCCGCTACGCCACGTTGCGGGACGCCATCCCCGACATCACCGATCGGATGCTGAGCGAACGGCTGCAGGAACTGGAACAGGAGGGGCTCGTCGAACGCACCGTCGTACCGGACACGCCTGTCCGCGTCGAGTATGCACTCACCAGAAAGGGAAGGGCTCTGCGGCCGGCGATCGACGCGATCGCCGACTGGTCCCATACCTGGGTAAAGGCGCCGAAGAGCACACGAAAAGTCTCAAGCCTGAAGTCTCAAGCCTGAAGTCTCAAGGACTATCCAGGTCAGCCCTTGAGGACTGAGACTTGAGACTTTCGAGCTTCGCAGTTATGGCTGACAAGTGGCGGCCAGCATCCGCACTTTATCCACGTCGACTCTGCGAACCAGCACGTTCGCTTCGCGCTTGTCCCTGGACGGCCAGGACACGATCGAGGAATGCGGGACTCGCGCGTGCAGGTCGCGCCCGTCCGATTCCACGCGAATCTCCGTCCATTTGTCCTTCCGGTCGATCTTGATGGCGCCGTCCTCGATGTCGCCGTCCAAGTCGCCTTCGATCTCGACCTGATGTCCGACGTGCTCTTTGAGACCGTCGTGGTCCTTCAACCAATAGAAAACCGTCGCAACGTCACCGGCTGTCCCTACAGCGCTCGGAGCGACCGTGGAGTCGGCGGTTCGTTGCAATGCGGGCTCGCTGGGTGAATTGGTCAACAGGTAGCCACCGTCTTCGCCCTTGACGAGACAGCCCGACAGTTTGACGTCTTTATCGTCCGCTCGCGCCTCCGCGCGCAGTCCGGCGTCCCAAGACGCGGCGACGACTGCGACGGCGATCGCGCTGGCCAGCAGAATACGTGTGTTGCTCATCGATTTCCTCCCGGCCAGAACCATGCAGAACGAGCGCCACCATGAGCGCTTCGGTTGGAGCTCAACGGTTGACCCGTCTGTTGCTTTGGTAGCCATGCCGTTTCGACTGCTCTCTTGCGCACGGTTATCGAAACTTGGCGAAAGAGCCAGCACCCAGCGCAGGTGCACGACATTCAAAGCAATCGATGACGTTTCCGGTCCAGGGGCTGGCTCCAAAACGGGGCGAATACCAGAACTGTGCTTTACTTGGGTGAGGCCTGACGTTGAACGAGCTGACGTAAACGATACGACGAGATAGACACTACGTACTGGTGAGGTGGGTTCAGACTCGAACGGCTGAGGTGGCTCAGCTTCTGGGAGCGGCCAGACGAGGCACCTCGGTCTGGGGAGAATGCTCTTCGTACAGAGCGCCTCTCGAGTCCAGCATGTACTTCGCGACGGCGTGGGTCACTTCGTTGCCATAAAGATCCATTGAGGGTTCACGCTCAGTGACGCTCGACTCCTCTTGTGGACGCTGCTCCTCCTGTGGACGCTGATCGCTGGAAGTGGGTGGGTCGCGTCGGGCGCGGGAGTTCCGATCACAACGGGCGGTTGATCGAATACAGTGAGCCACTTGGCAAACGCTGACCCCGCAAACGCGCACAGAACGGCCGTGCAACGAAGGGCGATCGGGACCACGAACTGTCGGGTCTTCGTCACTTGCCTTCCGGTCGACTGCGGTGCAACTGAAATGCCACGGATGGCCTCTGTGTTGCACTGGTTAGGGTGTCAGCGATGCACTTTTTGATTCATCACATTCGACACGACTGGCAGGAGGCCCGCCGTCGTCATCCCCGGATGGCGGCGGTCACGGCGTTCGCGTTCTTTTTTGTGACCGCGTTCTCCGTCGGCGGCAGCATCTGGTTCCTTTCCAGCCTGCTGCGGACGCTTCCCGACGAAGCCGCCATCAGCCGGATAGGCGAGATGGATCAGGCGACCGTTGTCTACGATCGCGCCGACACACTGGCCTTCACCATCTTCAAGGAACAGCGCATCGAAGTCGGGCTCGGGCAGATGTCGCCGCATCTGATCGATGCAATCGTCGCAGTCGAGGATCAGCGGTTTCGCGGGCACAACGGCATCGATCTCGTGCGTATCGCCTCGGCGGCCCTCGCCGACCTGCGATCGCGTCGAGCCGCGCAGGGTGGCAGCACGATCACCCAGCAGCTGGCCCGTCAGAGCTTTCTGACGCCCGCCAAGACCGTGCGGCGCAAGCTTCAGGAGATGATCCTCGCTTCCCGCATCGAACGCATGTATTCCAAGGACAAGATCCTCGAGCTATATCTCAACAAGGTGTACTTCGGCGACGGGTTGCATGGCGTCGAGGCGGCTTCGCGCGGCTATTTCGGCAAGCACGCGTCCGAGTTGACCGTCGCCGAGGCGGCGATGCTGGCGGGCCTGGTCCAGTCGCCATCCAGTTATGCACCGACTGTGGGGATGGAGCGGGCGATCGCGCGGCGCAATATCGTGCTGGATGCGATGCTCGACACCGGAGCGATCGATCGCCCCACGTTCACGAGGGAACGTGCGGTCAGACCGGTGCTCCGCGATGATCTTCGCGAGGACGAGCCGTACGGAGAGTATTTCAAGGAGCACCTGCGCCGTGAGCTCGTCGACCGGTTCGGCTGGCAGCGTGTGTACCAGGGCGGCCTCAGGGTCTTTTCGACAATCGATCTGGGAATGCAGCAGGCGGCCGAAGCCGCAGTGGCGGACGGGTTGAAAGCCGTCGATTCGCGTCGCCGCGCGCTGGCCGCGGCGCGGGAGAAGGCCGGACGCGCGCGTCCGACCGGCCCCGATGACCTCGACTCGGACCCGCTGCAGGCAGCGCTGTTCGCCATGGATCCTCACAACGGTCATGTGCGTGCGATCGTCGGCGGCCGCAATTTCAAGGACAGCTCGTTCAACCGGGCCGTGCAGGCCGAACGGCAGCCGGGTTCGGCCTTCAAGCCGTTCGTGTTTGCGGCAGCCCTCGAGGCCGGCTTCACGCCGGCGACGCTGATCGACAACCTCGATACGCCTATCGAGACGCTGCAGGGAGCATGGACGCCCGAGGACGGCCATTCCTCAGCGCAGGCCTTGACGCTGAGGGCGGCGCTGCGCATCTCCAGCAACCGGGCCGCGGTTCGCCTGCTGCAGGAGGTGGGCATCGGCCGAACGGTGCAGTACGCGCGCACCATGGGCGTCGGCGATGTGCCAAGCGTACCCTCGCTGGCGCTCGGGTCGGGAGAAGTCACCCTTCAATCGTTGACGGCGGCATACGCGACCTTTGCCAACAAAGGGCGGGTCCCGCAACCGCTCGTCATCCGGCGTGTCGAGGATAGGGACGGGGTCGTGCTGTACGCCGCGAAGGAAGTCTCGACCCAGGCAGTCAGCGACACCACGGCGTTCCTGATGGCTACGATGATGGCCGACGTGATTAACGCCGGAACCGGCGCGGAGGCCCGGCGCCTGGGCTTTGCGCTCCCCGCCGCGGGCAAGACCGGCACCACCAACGATTTTCACGACGCCTGGTTCGTCGGGTTTACCCCGAAGCTCGCCACGGGCGTCTGGGTCGGGTTCGATCGACCGCGGCCGATTCTGCCGAACGGGTTCGCCGGCACGATTGCAGTGCCGGTCTGGGCGGCATTCATGAAGGCGGCAACGCGCGGCGACAAACCGGAATGGCTGACGCCGCCCACTGCAGTCACGACGGCAAGGGTCTGCAGCATGTCGGGCAGGCTCGCCACGGAGGGGTGCGAGAACGCCGAGGTGGTCAACGACAACGGCAATGTTGAACGGCGATCGCTGGTTTATACCGAATATTTCGCCTCTGGGACGCGGCCCACGGCATTCTGCGATTTGCATCCGACGAAGGGTTTCTTTGGCGCGATCGCCTCGGTTTTCCACCCTGGTGAAAAGCCGCACCCGCCTTCCGCTGCCGACGCCGGCCTGCCGCCTGGACCTGAACGGCCTGCCGCCGCGGTGGTGCCGGCCGCTGGATCTGCCGCGACCTCCACACCGGAAGCCGCCGCCGTTGAGCCGCCGGCGAAGCGCCGCGGGTTCTGGTCGCGTGTTTTCGGCGTCGGCGGCGGCAAAGACAAAGATAAAGATAGAGATAAAGATAAAGATAGAGACCGAGATAGGGCCAACGACAGCGATAAGGGCAAAGACCAGAAGTGATACCATCCTTCTCGAGACGCTTGCATGCCGTTTCGAGAGGTCATTGGTCACCGTAAGCTTGTTGCCCTGCTGGCGCGAGCCGTCCATCATGGGTCGCTGCCACCCAGTCTGATCCTCGGCGGTCCGTCCGGCGTCGGTAAGCGTCTGCTGGCCGTTGCCACTGCCCAGCTCTTGAACTGTCCGAACGTCGGGCGCTCAAGGTCGGACACCCAACACCCAATATCGGAGGTCGAACGCCGAGCGTCGAACGAAGAGGTGCCGGCGGATGCGTGCGGGGTCTGCGCGACGTGCACCCGCATCGCTCGTGGCGTCCACCCCGACGTGCTCATCGTCGAACCCGGCGATAGCGGCACCATCAAGGTCGACCAGGTGCGCGAGCTCATCGATCGCGCGGCCTACCGTCCGTTCGAAGGGCGCCGGCGGGTGGTGATCATCGACGAAGCGGACGCGCTGGTTCCGGCGGCCCAGAACGCGCTCCTGAAGACGCTCGAGGAGCCGCCCTCGATGTCGGTCTTCATGCTCATCACCGCGCGGCCGGACGCGCTGCTGCCGACGGTCCGCTCCAGGTGTCCGCGTCTGCGCTTCCGGCCGCTTGGTCCCGAAGACGTGGCGGCAGCCCTCGTGCAGCGCGGCCGAACCAGCGCCGAGGCGCGCCTGATTGCGGCGACGGCGGACGGCAGTGTCGGGCGCGCGCTCGGAGCGAGCGCCGGCGATCTCGGAGACGCGCGGGATGCAGCCGTACGCGTTCTGTCGCACGCGGCGTCCAGTAACGATCCGCAGCGGCGCATTGAAGGGGCGAAGGACCTGCTCGCGAAGACTGGCGGCGGGGGTGCTGGCGACCGCCAGCAGCTGGCCACAGAATTGCGCGCGATGGCCTCGTTGATCCGTGACGTGGCGCTCTTGTCAACCAGCGCGGATGCCCGCGCGCTCGCCAATCCCGACGTGCAGCCTGCGATCGAGCGGCTGTCGGCGTACCAGGGCGAACGCGGCATTCGCGCGTTTACGGCGGTCGATCGGGCACTGATGGCGCTGGACCGGAATGCCGGCGTCAAAGTCGTGGCGGACTGGCTGGTCCTACAGCTTTGAGAAAGTCTCAACTCTCAAGGCTCAAGTCTCACCCTGAGACTTGACACTTGAGAGTTGAGAATTTCCCGTCCTCCACCCCGAGCCGCCTATAGAAGGTGCAGCCGTGAGCGCATCTGATCCCGTGCGGTTCGTCTCGGTGAAGTTGACCCCGGTCGGACGTGCCCAGACCTTCCTCTTTGACGACGTTTCATCAGGCGCCGTTCCTCGCACCGGCCAGCAAGTCGTGGTTCAAACCGACGGCGGACCGGCCGTGGGAACGGTCGTGCGCTCCATTCCCCAGGTCGCCGAGCGCCGCCGCCTGCCAGCCGACTCGCCCCATCGCGTCGTCCGCCTTGCCACGCACGACGACATCGTCGCACGCCTGAAGCAGCAGGCCCGCGAGAGGGAGGCCTACCGCATCGTCTTGATGAAGATCCACGAGCACGGGCTGGCGATAAAGCTCACGCGTGTCGAGCAGGCCTTCGACGGATCCCGGCTCGTGTGTTATTTCACGGCCGAAGCGCGCGTCGATTTCCGTGAGCTGGTGCGCGAGCTCGCCTTGGAGTTCCGTACCCGCATCGAGATGTGTCAGATGGGCGTCCGGGACGATGCCAAAGTCATCGGCGGATACGGGACCTGTGGCCGTCCGCTCTGCTGCACGACGTTCCTGAATTCCTTCGAGCCGATCTCGATCAAGATGGCGAAGCAGCAGGATCTCAGCCTCAATCCCTCGAAGCTGTCGGGACTCTGCGGCCGCTTGAAGTGTTGCCTGCGGTACGAGCTGCCAAATGCGAAGGGGCAGGTGCATGGCGGCTGCGGCAGCGAAGGCGGCTGCGACAACCCATCGGGCTGTGGGTCCGGTAGCTGTGGCTCGGGCAGCTGCGGCTCCGGCAGCTGCGGCTCCGACGGTTGTGCATCCTGAGCTGCCGGACGTCTGAAGTCCGAACGCCGAACCGAACGCAGAACGCAGAACGTCGAACGTCAGAACGTCGAACGCAGAACGTCGAACGTCAGAACGTCGAACGCCGAACGCACGAACGCCGAACGCCGAACGCAGAACGCCGAACGCCGAACGGAGAACGTCTGGAATGCGGAAGCCCCGCGTGGCGATCACGGTCGGTGACCCGGCGGGCATCGGCCCGGAAGTCGCGGCGCGCGCGGCGGCCGATCGATCCGTGCTCGAGGTCTGCGAGCCCGTGCTCTACACCCCGCCGGCGGGCGCTGTGTTCGCGGCCGGCGTCCTCAGCGCAGACGCCGGTCGCGCCGCGTACGATCTGCTGGTTCGCGCGGCCGGCGACGCGCTGCACGGCGCCGTGGATGCCGTGGCGACCGCGCCCATCAACAAGGAAGCGTTCCGGCTTGCCGGCCTTCCCTGGTCGGGACACACCGATCTGCTGGCGCATCTCACCGGCGCGAGCCACGTGGCCATGATGTTTTACTCCGACGCCTTGCGGGTCGTGCTGGCGACGGTGCACATCGCGCTGGCGGACGTGCCGCGCGCGTTGACGCAGGCGTCGCTGGAATCGACGATTGCGCTGACGGCCCGTGAATTTCCCCGGTTCGGCGTTCCGGCGCCCCGCATCGGCGTGGCGGGCCTCAATCCCCACGCAGGCGAGCATGGGTTGTTCGGTGAGGAAGAAAATCGCGTCATCCGGCCCGCGATTGCGGCCTGCCGCGCGAAAGGGATCGACGTGTCGGGTCCCTTTCCGGGCGATACGATTTTCGTGCGCGCCATTCGCGGCGAATTCGACGTCGTCGTCGCCTGCTATCACGATCAAGGGCTGATTCCGGTGAAGCTGGTCGCGTTCGGCCAGGCCGTGAACCTCACTCTCGGTCTGCCGATCGTGCGGACTTCCGTCGATCACGGTACGGCGTTCGATATCGCCGGCCGGGGCGTGGCCGATCCGGGCAGTATGATTGCGGCGGTGCGGTTGGCGGCACGGCTGGCGTCACGGACCGTCACCGCAGAGGGCGCACCCGAGTAAGCACGCCTTCACGCGGACCTGGCCAACCGCGGGGACTATTTTTCTCTGTGCGTTCTCTGCGATCGAAAAGTCTCAAGTCTGAAGTCTCAAGTCTGATTAGACCTTGGAGGATTAAAGATTCGGATTTGTGACTATCCTCTGTTTGTGCGGAGTGTCTTGCGTTCGGACGCAGTGTCCGGCTCTAGCCGGACCACCATAATGCAGTAGCCGGCTTTGGTCGTAGTGCTGACCTTCAGGTCTGCCGCCCGCGACGCCGGGGTTGACGTCGTTTCTATGCAGGAAAAGACCGAACGTGAGCTGGCACAATCCAGCATCGCCGAAAATCGCAAGGCCTACCACGATTATCACCTCCTCGAGACATTCGAGGCGGGCATCGCCCTTCTGGGCACCGAGGTGAAGGCGATCCGCGAGGGGCGCGTGAACCTCCGCGACAGCTTTGCGCGCGTCGAAAACGGCGAAGTGTTCTTGTACAACGTCAACATCAGCCCGTACAGTCATCGAGGCTCAGCCGATCACGAGCCGCTGCGCCGCCGGAAGCTCCTCCTGCACCGCGAGGAGATCCGCAAGTTGATTGGCAAGACCGTCGAGAAGGGCATGACGCTCGTGGCCGTGCGGATGTACTTCAAGAACGGCCGTGTGAAGGTGGCGGTCAGCCTGGCCAAGGGCAAGAAAGAGTACGACAAGCGCGAGACGATCAAACGCCGGGAAGTCGATCGCGAGACCCGGGCGGCGATCAAGTCGCGGCGTTGACCTTGACGTCAACCACGAAGTTACGACGAGCACGAAAACTGGTTGCCCCAAGGTTTCGTGTCCTTCGTGCCTTCGTGGTCTAATAGTCAGCCGCACATGCCTTTAAAAGTTCCGCTCCTGGATCTTCAGGCGCAGTATCTGCCGCTTCGTGATGACATCCTCTCGGCCCTCACGCGGGTCTGCGACAGTCAGCGGTTCATCATGGGCGCCGAAATCGCAGCGTTCGAGCGCGATCTGGCGAAGATGTTGAGCGTCGAGCACGCCATCGGGGTGTCGTCCGGGACCGATGCGCTGCTGCTGTCGCTGATGGCGCTGGGCGTGCAGGCGGGTGACGAGGTCATCACGTCCACCTACTCGTTCTTCGCCACGGCCGGCGCAATCGCCCGGTTGGGCGCACGCCCCGTGCTCGTCGATATCGATCCCGTCACGTTCAACATCGACCCGTCGCGCATTCCGGCCGTTATCACCCCGCGAACCAAGGCGATGATCCCCGTTCACCTCTTCGGTCTGAGCGCGGATCTCGACCCGATCCTGGAGGCAGCGTCGCGGTCGGGTGTGCCGGTTGTCGAGGATGCCGCCCAGGCCATCGGCGCCACGTACAAGTCGCGTCCCGTCGGTGGATTCGGAGCCTTCGGCTGTTTTTCGTTCTTCCCGAGCAAGAACCTGGGCGCTTTCGGCGACGCCGGCCTGATGACGACCAACGATGCCGGGCTGGCCAAGCGGGCCCGCTTGCTCCGGACCCACGGAATGGAGCCGAGGTACTACCACCAGCTCGTCGGCGGCAACTTTCGCATGGACGAAGTACAGGCGGCGGTGCTGCGGGTGAAGGCACCGCATCTGGCGGCCTGGACCGAAGCGCGGCGACTGAATGCGTCCCGCTACGTCCGTATGTTCAGAGATGCCGGCCTCGAAGGGCGAGTGACGCTGCCACCGGAGACCGAGGGCTGCCGTCACATCTTCAACCAGTTCGTCATCCGCACATCGGAACGGGATGGCCTCAAGCGTCACCTGGCCGAGCGCGGCATCGGCAGCGAGATCTATTATCCGGTTCCTTTCCACCTTCAACCCTGCTTCGCGGATCTCGGATATCGCGCTGGCGACTTCCCCAACGCGGAACGGGCGGCAGCCGAGAGCCTGGCGATTCCCATTTACGGCGAGCTGGCCGTGGAGCAACAGCAGGCGGTTGTGGACACGATCGCCGAGTTTGTGACCGCGTCCGCCGGCCACCGATAATGCGAATCGCCGTTGTCGGCGCTCGGGGCCAGCTCGGCGCCGCCCTCGTGGCCGAGTTCCTGCCGTCCCACGAGGTCACCGCGCTCGGCCGCGCCGATCTTGACATCACAGACGGCGCCGGGGTGGATGCGGCGATGACGCGGCTGCGGCCGGAACTGATCGTCAACTGCGCGTACAACGGCGACGTCGACGGCGCGGAAGACCGTCCCGTTGAAGCGCTGCGGGCCAACGCCTTCGGCGTCAGGGCCCTGGCGCGGGCCGCGTCGGCGTCGGGCGCGGCGCTGGTGCACTACAGCAGCGATTTCATCTTTGACGGAACCGCGGGCCGGCCTTATACCGAGGACGACCGGCCGAATCCGCGCAGCGTCTACGCGGTGTCGAAGATGCTGGGGGAATGGTTCGCGAGTGACGCACCGCGCGCGTACGTGCTGCGCGTCGAGAGCCTGTTCGGGCGGGCGCCGAACGGTCCCCCGCCAAAGGGGAGCGTTGCCGCGATCCTGAAGACGATGCAGGAGGGTGGGGAGCCGACGGTGTTCGAGGATCGGACGGTGTCGCCCACCTACGTGCTCGACGCCGCCCGCGCGACGCGGCGGCTCGTGGAGGCAGGAGCGGCGCCGGGCGTGTACCACTGCGTGAATTCGGGGCACTGCACCTGGCTGGGGTTCGCGCGCGAGCTGGCGCGTCAGCTGGGGATCGAGCCCCGGCTCAAGCCGGTACGAATGGCCGATGTCCCGCTTCGCGCCGCTCGTCCGCAGTACTGCGCGCTGTCGAACGAAAAGCTCGCGTCGATCGGCATCGGCATGCCCTCATGGCAGGACGCACTTCATCGATACCTGCAGGTCTCGAGGCTCAAGTCTCAAGTCTGATCAGACTTCAGGTTTGAGATTCAGGGTTTCGTTCAGCGCGCGTCGTTGACGATGTCGCTCACCAGGTGCCCGACCGCCAGACACGCCGTCAGGCCCGGCGATTCGATTCCGGCGGCGTGAACGACTGCCGGGTTGTGCCGATCGCGGCGAATCAGAAAGTCGGCGAATGATTCCTCTGGCGGGTGCAGCTTGGGACGAATACCACTGCCTGCCAGCCGCAAATCCGCGAGCGTCACCTCACGCAACAGACGACGGGCCGGTTCCACGAACGCTTCAACCGGCAATCGGTCACGCTCGTAATCGTCTTTGTGCTCTTGATACCGCGTCGTTGGTCCGAGCCATACCGCGCCGTCGGTCGTGCGGACCAGGTGCACGCCCAGGCCGTGGCCAGCCGCGTGCGGCAACGGATATACCAGAGATCTCACCAGCGGCCGTTTTGCGGGCGTGAGCTCCGCATATTCGCCCCGACACGGATAGATGGTGAAAGCCTCGCCTCCGAGCGTCCGCGAGACGTCGTCCGCATACAGTCCTGCGGCGTTGACAACTTGGCGCGCCAGGATCGTTTCACGCTCGGTCCGAATCGCCATGCCGTCGCTGAGCACTTTCCGCGCCCTGCAATCTGGTGCCCGGGAGAAACACGACGCCGGCCGCTTCTCCCAGGCGAAGCAGTGTCTTGACCAGTTCTTCGGCGTCGACGATCCCGCTCTCCGGTGAGTATAGGGCCGCAACCGCGTGGACGGACGGCTCACGAGCCGCGACAAACGCCGAGTCGACGAGTGCCAGCCCCTCGACACCGTTGGCCTGTCCACGCACGAACAGCGCCTCGAGCGCCGCGATCTCCCGATGCTCGCTTGCGACGATGATCTTGCCGGTACGGGCGTGCGCCACGCCGTGCGTGGCGCAGAACTCGTAGAGACGCCGCCGGCCTTGCATGCATAGGGCCGATTTCAGTGTGCCGGCCGGGTAGTAGATTCCGGCGTGAATGACGCCGCTGTTGTGCGTGCTCGTGTCGAGTCCAGGCCGTGGATGCCGCTCGAGCACGCAGGTCGACAGCCCTCGAGCGGCGATCGCCAGCGCCGATGCGAGACCCGTGACACCCGCCCCGATTACCGCGACGTCGATTCGCTCCACGAATGAGCCACTCCGCGTATTGAAGTCTGAAAACCTGGAATCTGAAGTCTGAAGTCTGATCGGGTGTCACGCTTCAGATTTCAGGCTTTCCTGAACGTCTGACGCGTACTTGAGTGCGAACTCCTGCTTCGCGGTTCATGTTGACGATCAGGTCGGCCAGCAAACCGGTGAAGACGATTTGTCCTCCGACGAGAACCAGCAACACGCCGAAACTCAGGAGCGGCCTGGTGCCGATGGGAATCCCACGGAACCACAGCACCGTCAAGTACATCAGAGCGGCGAAGCCAACCGCGAAGAGCAGCGAGCCGATCCTTCCGAAGAAATGAAGGGGCCTGGTCGTGTACTTGATGAGGAAGAACAGCGTCAGCAGATCTGGAACTTCGGTGAGGATCTTCGTTGCGCGGTACTTCGAGACGCCGTACTTCCGCTGGTGGTGCCTGACCGGGACCTCCGCGACGCGATAGCCCATTTCTCTCACGATCAGAGGGATGAAGCGGTGCATGCCGCCGTAGAGCGGCAGTTCCCTGGTGACATCGGCCCTGTAGAGCTTCATGCCGCTGTTCATGTCCTTGAACGAGACCCCGAACAGCATGCGCACGACAACCAGGTTGAACACCTTCGAGGAGATCACCTTCAAGATGCTGTCCCGCCGCTCCCGTCTCCATCCGCTGACCATGTCCACCTGCTCCCGGGTCAGGTACTCGTACATCTGCGCGACATCGTGCGGGTCGTCCTGGAGGTCGGCGTCCATCGTCACCACGTAATCGCCGGCCGCCTTGCGGAAGCCGCATTCGAGGGCCGGCGACTTGCCGAGCTTTCGTCGAAAGGAGAAGACCCGGACCTGCGGATGGGTGCGCGCGAGCCGTTTCAGCTTTTCGAGCGTGTCGTCGGTCGAGCCGTCGTCGACGAAGAGCATCTCATGGTCGCCGTCCAGAGATCCCATGGCGGTTTCGATGGACGTGACGAGCTCATCGATGCTTTCGCGCTCGTTGTGGACGGGGATGACAATCGAAAACGTCGGTGAGGAAGACCGGGACTGTATGGTGATCACCGGCGGGATTATCGATCGCCTGCCGCGCCGAAGTCCAACGACCCAGTCACCGCCATGATCCGGCGATGACTGCGGCGCTCCCCGGCGTGCGATCCCGAGAGCGTCTCATTTGAGGATCGCAATCGAGAAGGCAGGATCTCCCCGCGGGGTTGCAGGGCTGTAGTTGACCCGCACGTCGTTTGTCCCGAAGGTCTTGAGAACCCGCCAGCGCTGCGAGAGCTTGTTCAGGCCGTCCGCCAGATCCTGGCCGGCGTAGCGTTCGTCGGCGCCCCAGTGCGGCACCATGATGACGGCTGGCCCAGCACCCCGGCCACCACAGCGTTGAGTCCATCCGTATCGCGGGCCGCTTTGAGGTCGACGACCATCACGTGCCGGCCGGCTTTCTCGAGCTTTCGCGTGTCGAAGTTGAGGTGTGCCGGCACGACGATCGTCCATTCGGGTTGAATCCGCGCGTCTATCCATGCCTGTGCCAGATTTCGGGAGTCCGTGCGATCGCGGACAAGGTCGGCGAAGTGCCACACCGGCAACGTGATGAACGCCAGAACAAGGAAAGCGAGCATGCGCGTCCGCCGCCCGACCCTCTGCGTGACCCATCCTCGACGGGCAGCCAGACGAAGCGCCCAACCATGCAGGGAAATCAGGCCGAAGGCCGCGAACATGGCCATGAGCGGCTGCACGCTCAGCGCGTTCCGTTCGAAATGCACCCGCTGAGACGCCAGCAGAGCGGATCGCCCGACACAGGCTCGCGCGTCACCAACCGAGTCATGATGCTTGATCCACCTGCCCATGCGTTCATGAGATGCGTCAGCGATTCCCTCGTTGCTGAAGCGGGGTGTGACGGCCAAAGGCCGCGACGTTCGCCAGCTGCTGCTCGCCCATCGTTGGCAGTCGCACCGGGGTTTCCCAGTCTACTCTCCTCCGGCGCCTCGCTTCTCACACGTGAGACGAGAGCGGGCGACGTCGACGGGCAGCTATTCCGGCCCCGGCGCAAGGTGCGGCTGTAGCTCCGCGAAGGCCGGTCCCGGCACCACCACGCACAGTACGGCACCGTCAGGCGTCTCCACTCGGTACAGGGCGTCGTGGCGGTTCGCGAGGGCGCTGACGGCTTCCGCCGAGCCGCGATTCAGGAGCACGGCCAGCTGGTGAGGACGATGCGGGGGCGTGAAGTCCAGTTCGTGGAAGCGATCGGCATCGAGTTGAACGAGGTGCCACGGATTGCCGGAGATCGTGATGACCCGGCCCGATGAACGAGCCGTGCTGGCGCTCCAGGCGACGGCCCGTAGAACGCAGTTGCCCCAGTAGTCCATGTCGAACTTCGCAAAGGCCCCGCGGGGCCCGCCAACCAGCTCGTTGAAGTAGACCGTTTCATTTGGATGGAATCGTGCGTTGAACACGAGCACGTTGACGAGCCCCGCGATCAGCAACGCGGCCGCGCCTCGCCGCACCAGGGGACGGTGATGCTCCGAAAGCCACGCGGTCCATCCCGCCGCGGCGAGGACGACCAGGATCGGATAGATGAACAGCAGGTGGCGAACGCCGTCGTAGATGGTCGAGTCCTTGGCGATGACCAGAAACACCGGAAAGGCGGCCATTGCCCAGAGCGCGGCGATCCGCGGCGACCACTGCCGATCGCGCGGGGCGACCGCAGACAGGATGGCCCCGGCGATGACGACAAGGGGAGTGGAAATGAGGAACCACCAGAGCGGGTAGTACCATGGGAGATTCGGCGCCGAATAGCTCCGTCCGTTGAACAGCACATACCCGCTCCACGAGTAATTCGAGGCGCCGAGCAGCGCTTTGAACGGTCGCGTGAGCGGTGCCCCCTGGGCCCACGGCCAGAAGACTGTACCGAGGAGCAGCACCGCTGAGGTGACGACAGCCAGGTGTACCGCCGTGCGCCCTAGCTGGCGCCAGTTCATGTTGCGCTCGGAGATGGCAAACGCCATGACCAGCAGGCCCAGGTAGCCGACATAAATCAGCGCCGCGGCCCGGACGTTGAGTGCGAGCGCCAGGGCGATGGCGATCTTGATCGCGCTCGTGCGCGAAAGGTACGGCCAGGTCGGCGAGATCGTCGAGAAATAGTAGAGGGCGACAACCGTCATCGCGGCAAACGGCAGATCCTTCGGGTTGTTCATCGAGTCGGCGAAGTACCTCGGCGAAACGGCCAGGAGGAGCATCGCCAGGATCCCCGCCCGGGTGCCGAACAGCCGTGCGGTGAGCCGTCCGCAGAACACGACACCGATCCAGCCAAAAATGGCGTTGATCGCGTGACGGATCACATACCGATCTCCGGGCAGCCATCGCTCGACCGCCGCGCACAGGGTGTCGAAGAGACCGGAGTAGGAATTCCCTCCGTAGTCGTCGAAGGAGGAGCGGCTGCGAACGCCGCGGAGATACTCCCAGATCATCTCCCCATATCGGTGACGCGTTTTTTCATCCCACGTGACCCCGAAGTCGAACGAGGCCAGGACAAACATCGGGAGGAGGCCTGCGGCGAGGATCACGAAGATCCACCAGGCAGTGTCATGCCGCCTGTCAGGCTGCTCTGGTGGACGAGTGCTGTGCGCCGCTGCTGACGTCAAGAACGGGTAACGCATCTGGGGAGAAGCTGCTGATCCGACGCGCTGACTGCGGGTCGCGAGTAAGATACCCTGTCTACCGTGCGATTGACAGAGGCCGCCGGCCCCGTGAGCCGCAGCTGGACAAGGCAAGAAAAGCGCGGAGTTGGAGACGTGCAGCCGTGGGATCTCTCCCCATCGAAGGCCTGAAGTCCGATCAGTCCGCCGGCGAGACCGCCGGCCGTCCATCCCGCCGACGTTGGCTGATCTCCCTCGCGGCAGTCGCCCTCGTGGCAGCTGTCGCCGCCCAGCTCTTCACGCGACCCGAGGAGCTGACGCATTTCCGGCGCCTGTCGGTCAGCGTGCTGTTGACGGCGGTGCTGGCTCAGTGCGTGTCGCAGCTTCTTTGGAACGCCGCAACGCTTCTGCCGCTCCGGACGTATGTGAAAGACATCGGGTTCTGGGAGCTGTTGATGTTGCGGACGGGAGGTTTCGTCGTGGGTAGCGTCGTTCCGGTGGCGGGCAATTTTGCCCTGCGCATGACCTATCTTCGACGTCGCGGCCTCTCGTACGCCGACTTCACCTGGGCGACCATCCTGAGCAATGTCATGCTTCTTTTTTCCGGGACAGTGCTCGCTTGTTTCGGAGTGGCCGTTCTGTGGGCCCTGGCCGGCACTCCTGAGGCTCCGGTCCTGCTTCTCACGGGGGGCGTCTTGGCCGTTGGTGTGGCGGCGCTGGTCGTCACCGCGCTCTTGCCACGCATTGGTGCCCATCCGCTGCTTCAGCGATGGCCCAGGCTTGCCGCGCTCAGTGATTTCAAGGCGAGCCGCCGGACGATGGCCTGGGTTTTGGCGCTCTCGCTGATTCGCCACGGCTTCAGTTTTCTCGCGTTCGGGATGCTGTATCAATCCCTGTCTCCGGCGTCGGGCGGATTTCTCACCGGCGGGTTGATCTACGCGATCAGCAGTCCCAGCAGGGTGGTGGCCATCACGCCGGGGAACAATATTGGACTCAACGAGTGGGTGGTGGCGCTGATCGGGAAAGTGCTCTCCGTGGACCTGACAACGGGCTTGATCGTTGCGCTGGTGTTCCGGGGCGTCTCTCTCGCCGCTCAGGCGCTGGGTGTGATCATCGGGGCGACGTGGCTTGCCATCGGGGGGGCTCCCTGATCGCGGCCTGGCTCAGCTTTTTGTTCCGATGTGATAGGGCAGAAACTCACCGTCCGCGCCTTGCGCAGCCTGGGGCGGAGCGCATACGGTCCTGATGCTGAACCCGGCTTCCGCGAGCGTGGTAGCGAAGTCTTGTCCGAATTCCCACAGGTGGCCGTAACCGTAGAAAGTTTCGCTCCGGTCCGGGCGGCTCTCTGGGAGGTGCTCGGTCTGCGGGACGGCGACGATGCTGGCGCCTCCGGGTTTGAGAATCCGGTAGAGTTCCTGGATCGCCTTCCGGTAGTCTCGGACGTGCTCCAGGGTATGACAGCAGATGACGACGTCCACCGAGGCATCCGGGAGTTGAATGTTGGTGAGATCGGAAACCACGTCACTGTCCTTGTATCGATCGACCGTCAGGTAGGTCACGTCCGGAAACCGTTCGAAGTATTTTCGCGTGCATTTCGCCGCTCCCGCGTCCGCAACCGTCATCGCCTTTCCCGACGAGAAGTCCACGTGGTCGCCCAGGATTCGAAGGAGCGATCGCGTGCGATGGTTGGATCGGCAGTGCAGGCAGATGTCATCCGCGCGGAACGCGTGCACGGAGATCGCTGTCGCGTACCCGAACCGCCGGCTGGCCTTCCCGCAGACATTGCAGATCGCATTGGATCTGGGCCGGATCCGGTCGGCAACGGTGAGACCGCCGTTCAGCATGCGAGCGAGAATGTTCGTGGGCAGCGAAAGAGGATGGCTGTAGACAGCCGCCGGCGACCGTGGATGAAGGAAGACCAGGAGGCCGAGCTTCACTTGCTTGAGCATCGTCTATGGCCGGCGCGGCGCGGCGAACGATGATCCTGGCAACGCGGGCATTATCTTACAGTCGGATTGCTGACGCCAGGAGGAAGGTCTTCCCCTGACGATCGTCGATGAGCCACCGATCTCTCGCACTCCCGGCGATTTCAGTTATCATTCCCTTCCGGAACGCTCGAGGGCAGTTGCCCACGATCGTCGATGCCCTGAAGCGTCAGACGCTGGATCAGTCCAGGTTCGAGGTCATCTGGATCGACGATGCCTCCCGGGACGGGGAGGGGATTGGCTCCGAGAGTGTCTGCTTCCGGGTTGGCAGCTCCTCGTTCAGCCGAAATCGACGGGCTCGTATGCGGCACGCAACACCGGCCTGCGAACGGCGGTGGGCGACAATGTGGCGTTCACGGATGTCGACTGTCGCCCCGATGAGCAGTGGCTTGAACAGGGCCTCGCGGCGCTCAGCGCGTCGCCGCGCGTCGCGGGCCGGATTCATCTCGAATTGTCGCGGGACCCTTCGATCGCCGAGCTCGTCGATGCGAGCAGGTTCCTTCGCCAGCGTCAGTACGTCCAGGAGGGCTTTGCCGCGACCGCCAATCTTTTTGTTCGCCGGGACGTGTTCGACCTCGTGGGGGGGTTCGACGAGCACCTGCAGTCAGGTGGCGACCACGAATTCGGCTGGCGATGCTCCCGGGCGGGGCTTCCGATCGTGTATGCGGAGCATGTTGTCGTCGCACACCCGGCACGGGCGTCGCTTCGGGAGCTGCTTCGGAAGGGTGAGCGGGTCGGATACGGAATCGGCCAAATCGTTCGGCGGCGGGGCATGTCGGCAGGAGCGCTCGCCCGGAGCGGTTTCGATCGGCTGACGCTCGTACGGAAGCGGCCCCTCGACGAACGACGCATCCGGACGGTCGGTCTGACCAGGTCGGTTCTCGTCACCGCTGTTCATCTCCTGTTACTGGTCGCGACGATTCTTGGTTGTCTGAAGGGCCTTGTTGCGCATGAATCTTCCCAGCTTTTCCCTGGTCATTGAGACGGCCAATCTTTCAATGGCGGAGCTCGACGGCTTGCGGGGCACGCTCGAGTCGATGTCCGCTCAGTCGGTGCCCATTCAGGGCGCCGCGGAAGTGTTTCTTGTCGACAGCGGGGATGTGCCGGAAGAGGTTCTTCAGAGCATGTTGAGCGCGTATCCCTGGATCCGCGCGATCCGGCTTCCTGGGACCGTCGGCTACGAGGAGCTCAAGATGGCCGGCGCGAATGCGTCCACCGGCGAGGTGGTCATTTTCGCGGATGGCGATTGCTACTATGAGCCGCAATGGCTCGAGGCGATGCTCGCGCCTTTTGTCGACCCTTCCGTTCACGTCGTCGGCGGCGCAACGGAGATCGATCCGACCGGGGCTTTCGGGCTCGGGTCGGCCGTGGCGTTCAGCTTTCCAGACCGGCAGCTGTCGAGTGGCCCGTACAGGACCGACAGGTACCACCTCAACAACGTGGCGTTTCGACGGTCGCTGCTGGAGAGCTTTCCCATTCCGTCGCGGCGACGCTGCTATCGAATGGGTGCGTTGCATGCCGCGATTCTCCGGGGCTCCGGCTACACCATCTGGCGGCAGCCTTTGGCAGGCGCTCGACACACGCCTCCGAATGGGTTTTCACACTTCATGTGGCGGTTTCTGATGTTCGGGCACGACGGGATCGTCGTGCCACGCCTGATTGCCGCCGAAACCCGGACGCTGGGCCTGCCGCCCGAGGAAAGCCAAAGGACGCTCAATCTCCTGCGCCGCTGGGTCGTGCAATCAACGGCAAAGCTCGCCAAGGAATTGCGCCGCCAGCCTTCTCGCGTCGTGAGCCTGCCGATCGTCGTGATGGTTATCGGGGCGGCGGCCGCATTCCAGGCGGCGGGGGCGCTGGGGGGGCTCGTAGCTTCGAAGCGGTTGCTGGAGGCCATGCCGGAGGACATGCTGCGGGCGAGCACCTGCGAGCCCGATGACGCGATGTCGCGCCCTCCGCTGCTGGGAACGCCGGCAAGGAAGGTCTAGCGCTCGCTGAGCGCGCCGGCTAGCGCTTCTCAGGATGCTTCTGGCGCCACTCGTCGCTGGCCTGAATCCCCGCCGTCACCTTCTGGCGCGCCGCGGCATCGTCGGCTCCGGCAAGCCGTTCGGCCAGGTAGACATCGAACAGCCAGGCGCCGATGCCCTCGAAGTCCGGGTGCTTGTCGATCCAGAGTCCTTCAGGCCTCTTCAAGCCCTCGTCCGACTGATAAAACGAGTGCAGCCACTGTCCGGCCGCGATCATGTCGTGCCGGCGGTCGCGCACGGCGTCCACGACAAGCTTCGCGGCGCGCCGATCCACACGCTGCTGCAGTTCTGCCGGATCGATCCTCGTCCGCTCCAGTTCGGATCGGAGATCCCGATTGTTCAGGTACTGCACGCAGACAGTCACTCCCAGCACCGCGACCGCGCTGAGCCAGATACGCTGGCGCGTCTTCTCGTTCATGGATTCCTCTTCTGCACGGGCCCCCGTGCACCGTGCGTCGCCTGATCCTACACAATTGCCGGGAGCCGCCGTGTCCCATCCTCAGCCCTCGACCTTGCGGTACACCACGTCCCCCGTCGGGGTGATGACGCCGATCCAGGGCGACGCGGGGTCGATGCGACCGCCAAGAATCTTGTAGATGTACGCTGGATCGCTGGTCTTGGGGAGCGCGAATTCCGTCACGATCTCCCGCATGGGCTGTCCCATGCTCGCGATCTTGCGCGAGGCTTCCACCAGGACGCCGTACTCCGGCAGCCTGTGCATCGTGGCCGCGAAGCGCAGGCGTGCCGGCACGAGCGCAACCGCCCCAACAAGCAGCGCGATGCCAACGACAGGGGCCAGGCGATGGGATGATGGGGGCGTGACAGCCAGCACAATCGTCAGGACCGACGCGGGCATCAGCGACAGATAGTAATAGTTGTCCAGATCGTCGAGAAACAGCGCGTAGCCGACGAGGGCCGCGATCTGAGGCAGCAGCGTGATGGTCAAGAGCGTCGGATCGCGGCGGTACCGGACAGCGACCACCCCTGCACTTGCGAGCAGTGCCCACCCGAGAAAAGTCACGCGCCACGGAGCGCCTTCGATGAAGGTGAACGCGGTGGCATAGCCGCTCACGCTCTTGCCGAACTCCGGCAGGGCGCTGCCCGTGACAATGCGCAGCACGCTGCCCGTCACGGCGCCCATCGCGCTGTCGTCGAATCGATGCAACAGTTGATAGGCGAGGTACGGCAGCTGAAGGACCGCCACGACGGCCGCGATGATCCACGCGTTGCGCATCATGGTGCGCCGATCGCGCTCGGACGAACGGATCGACGAGAAGGGCAGCGAAGACGCTTGCCGCGACGAAGATCGCGCCGGTATACGCGTGCACCGCGATCCACGCCAGCGCCGCGGTGAGCGCGACGCGCATCGCCGACTTCCGGGGCCAGTCCAGCAAGACCAGGGCGGTTACCGCCTTGGCCAGCGTCGATCCGAGGACCGGATTCCAGACGAGCGCAGACAGGCACACATCGTATGCGGCCGTGGCCAGCACAACCACCGCTGTGACCGCGATCCAGACTGACCGCGTGCGATGCCAGATCGCGGCGAGCAGAAGCGTGTCGGCGGCGGACTGGAGAATCGCCTGGCCGATGCCGCCCGCATGCGGCATGTTCTGGTACCACGGTCCGACGAGGACGCGAATCGCCCACAGGATCCAGTAGAACGCCGGGCCGATCGTGTAGCCGCCGACGTGCGTGGCAGGTCCCACGAGCGGCAGGTCGGTGAACGGACGAAGGGCGATCGTCCAGTCCCGGATCTGGTCGCCGAGCAGCCAGAAGTGTGTGCTGATCCCGCGAACGCGGACGATCAACGTGAACGCGAACGCGACACCGAGAAGCGTGACCCGCAGGGCACCGCTCCATTTGTGCAAGCCTGGGTTCATGCGGCTGTGTGCGCCGCATCTTAACAGTCCGTGGTGACGCCCTGCCATCTGCTACGATGCCATGTGCGCTCGAACGACTCACTGGTGGGTTTGCCGACCCTGGTAGCCGCGCCTGGCACAATCGGGCGCGATTGGTGGCGAATTGGCGGCGCGCTTGAGTCGGGCAGCGGGATTTCGGAACGTCCTGGCCCACGCTGCGATCAGCTCGACATGGTCCGCGTCTTCCGGCCCGCGAAGGACGGTCCGGCCGATCTACGCGCGTTGCTGGCGGCGCTGCGGAATCGACCGGGTTAGCTCGGTTCCGAATCCCATCCCCGTGGTACAATCCGCCCTCTCCTCGAAGCGTATCGGGAGTCTTAGTTGGCCAAACGCGCATTCATTACCGGCATTACCGGACAGGACGGGTCGTACCTCGCGGAGCTCCTCCTCGAGAAGGGGTACGAGGTGTTCGGCATGGTCCGCCGCTCGAGCACGCCGGCAACCTGGCGCATTGCGCACCTGCTGGATCGGCTCACGTTGAAGCCGGCCGATCTGCTGGATCAGTTGTCGCTCCTGCGGCTGATCGACGAGGTGCGGCCGCACGAAGTCTACAATCTGGCGGCCATGTCGTTCGTGCCGGCTTCCTGGGATCAGCCGGTGCTGACCGGCGAGTTCAACTCGCAGGGGGTGACCCGCATGCTCGACGCGATCCGCCACGTCGATCCCGCCATCCGGTTCTACCAGGCCTCCTCGAGCGAGATGTTCGGCAAGGTCCGCGAGGTGCCGCAGACCGAGTTGACGCCGTTCTACCCGCGCAGCCCGTACGGCGTCTCCAAGGTGTTCGCGCACTACATCACGGTGAACTACCGGGAAAGCTACGGGTTGTTCGCGGTGTCGGGGATGCTCTTCAACCACGAGTCGCCCCGGCGCGGCCTCGAGTTCGTGACGCGCAAGGTGACCGACGGCGCCGCACGGATCAAGCTGGGGCTGGCGGACACGCTGTCGATCGGCAACCTGGATGCCCATCGCGACTGGGGATTCGCCGGCGACTACGTCGTCGCCATGTGGATGATGCTGCAGCAGGATCGCCCGGACGACTACGTGGTCGCCACCGGTGTGAGTCACTCGGTGCGTGAGCTGATCGAGGTCGCATTTGCCCATGCCGGCCTCGATTGGCAGGAGCACGTCCGCGTCGATCCGGCGCTGCTGCGGCCCGCCGAGGTCGAGCATCTGCTCGGCGACGCGTCGAAAGCGCGCGCGCAGCTCGGATGGACCCCGGCCGTCGACTTCAAGCAGCTCGTCGAGATGATGGTGGACGCCGACGTCGCGCGTCTGGGCGCCGCCGCACCGGTCGAGCAGCTGCCGGTGCGATAGCCATCCCACGGTTTCTTCTCTGCGATAATCCAAGACCGCAAGGATTACGTGGTCTTCCGGCTTCAGCCGCCTGCGGGAGCGCCGGAAGAGGCTGTGAAGAACTCGCCTGCGCCTGCGCTACGATAACAGAGGGATTACAACACATTGACCACATCTGAAACAGACACCATCGTCGAGCGCATCCGAACAAAACAGGCCAAGATTGGCATCATCGGTCTGGGGTACGTCGGGCTGCCGCTCGCGGTGGAATTTGCGCGTGCCGGCTTCGACGTCACCGGCTTCGACGTGGAAGCGGCGAAGAACACGCTGATCAACGCCGGCCGCAGCTATCATTCCGGACGTGCCCGACGCCGACGTCGACGCCATGGTCACGGCCGGACGGCTGCGCGCGACGGCCGACATGAGCCAGCTGGGGGCCATGGACGCCATCGACATCTGCGTCCCCACTCCGCTCAGGAAAACGAAGGATCCCGACCTTTCGTATGTCGTCAAGGCGGTCGAAGCCGTTGCCGCCTCGCTCAGACCGCGGACAGCTGATCGTCCTCGAGTCGACGACCTATCCAGGGACGACGGAAGAGGTCGTCCAACCCATGCTCGAGGCTGGCGGATTGAAGGCCGACGTCGATTTCCTGCTCGCGTTCTCGCCTGAGCGTGTCGACCCTGGGAACGCGCAACATACGACGCGAACGATTCCGAAGGTCGTCGGCGGCCTTGGACGGTCGAGCACGGAAGCCGCCTTCTCGTTGTACGCCTCCGTCGTCGAAACGGTCGTCCCGGTCGGCCTCGACCCGTGTCGCCGAGATGGTCAAGCTGCTCGAGAACACGTTCCGGGCGGTGAACATCGGCCTGGTCAACGAAATCGCACTGATGTGTCACAAGATGGACATCGACGTCTGGGAAGTGATCGAGGCGGCGAAGACCAAGCCGTTCGGCTTCATGCCGTTCTACCCCGGCCCCGGTCTGGGCGGACACTGCATTCCGATCGATCCGTTCTACCTGTCGTGGAAAGCCCGCCAGAATGGCTTCGAGTGCCGCTTCATCGAGCTGGCTGGTCAGGTGAACAGCGCCATGCCGGAGTATGTCGTGCAGCGCATCTCCGAAGCACTGAATTCGGTGAAGAAGGCGATCAACGGGTCGCGATCCACGTGTTCGGGGTGGCTTACAAGAAGGACGTCGGCGACGTGCGCGAATCGCCAGCACTGGATATCATCGAGTTGCTCGTGCGACGCGGCGCCAACGTGACGTATACAGACCCATACGTGCCGACGTTGTCACACGCCGGCCATCACCTCGAATCGGTGCCGTTCGGCCTGGCGATCAACTCTCCGTGTGACTGCGGAGTGATTGCAACCGACCACCGGACGTTCGACTACGCGCGCATCGCCGGTCTGGGGCTCATGGTTGACACGCGCAACGCGCTCAGAGGCTTCCCGCAGTCGTCGATATTCCGCATATAAGCGCCTGCGAAAGAGTCGCTCCTGATGTAGTGCGCACCTTTCCGTTTTCGCTCGCACGATTTCGGGCGAGCTTCCGCCGTCGCTAAAGCTTCGGCCCGCCGTAGCCTTGGCGGAGGCTGGTCGGCGGGGCGCGCTGAAGCGCCGAAGGCGCGAAGGCGGAAGGGCTGCACTGCGGCGATCTCTATGGACCGTGCCACCAAGCTCATCGTCGTCGGCTGGGCATGCACGGCTCTCGCCGCCGAAATCTGGCTGCTGGGCGGCTGGCGGCTCCCTCTCTTCGCCCTGAGCGCCTTCACGCTTGCGGCGGTCCTCACGGCGTTCGACCGGCGCGCAATTGCCTTCGTGCTGGCGTTGACGTACCTGTGTCCGGCTCTCATCTACCTCTACACCGGAAGACGTTTCGTGTTGTACGACGCCGTCTGGATGGCCGCTCTGCTCGGCGCGCTGGCGCCGGCGAGTGTCCGCACCGGATGGCATATTCCCGGGCCGTGGCGCGGCGCGCTCGTCTGCTGGGCGCTCGTCGTCGGCGTCGGCGCGTCGATCGTCGTTGTGCGCGAGGTCGATTTCACGCCTGCGCTGATCCACGTCTCGACGATCGCGAATACCGCGCGCGGTGGATGGCCAGCGTTCATCGTGAGGTTCGTGCTGCACTCGTCGCTCGTGCTGGTGCTCGGGATCCTGTGGTTCGACTGGTTGTTCGGGATGCCTCGCATCGATTTTCACGAGCTTGTCGCGGGCCCGCTGGCTGCGAGCGCTTTGGGGATGGCCGTTGTGGCCATCTACCAGTTGTTCGTGAACGTCAGGTTCATGAATCCGACCGTGTATGCCGGCCTGGGTCGTGCGTCGGGGACCCTGTTCGATGCCAACGTGTGTGGCACCGTGGCCGCCCTGTGGATTGGCGGCGCCGTGCTCTGGGCGAACCAGCTCGGTCGCTGGCGCCCGCACGTGGCTGTTGCCGGCATGACGATTGGCTGGCTGACCGTATGGGCGTCCGGTTCGCGGACGGCCTTTGCCGCAGCGGTGCTCGTGACCGCGTTCAGCCTTGTCACGCTGTACACCGAACGCCGCCGCCAGTCCGGCGGACGGGCGCTCCCGCTGGTCGCGATTACAGCCGCCGGGCTGCTTGGGTTGGTGGCGTTTCTGGCCACCGCCGACCTTGGCGTCGTCGGCCCCGCCCGCCGCTTGTGGGCGACCCTTCCGGAACCGTCAGTTGAGTCGGTCCGTACCGCCGCCCTGGAGATGTGGAATCGGAACGACTATGGGTCGGCATCGACCGCGATGATTCGCGAGTTTCCGTGGTTTGGAGTCGGTGTCGGGTCGTTCCAGAACCTTCTCCCGGAGTTCGCTGCCCCGATGGAAGGGCGGCGGCTGCCCCCCGACAACGCGCAGAACTGGTACCGGCATCAGTTCGCCGAATTCGGCCTGTTCGGCAGCCTGGCCTGGATCGCATGGGTCGTCCTGTTTGCCGTGTTCGTGATGAAGGGCCGCAAAGACGCGCCGCCGGCCGCGTGGACCGCCCGCGGCGTCCTGGTGGCGCTTGCCTTGATCTCGCTCCTGGGCATGCCTGGCCAGGAGACCTCCGTGGCGATCACGTTCTGGACAATGGCGTTCTGGTACGTCTGGCTGGTCGGCGCACCGCCGCCGGCGCCGATCAGGCTCCCGGCGTGGGCGGCCATCGCCGTGGCTCTGGCGGTTTATGCCGCTGGCACAGTGTGGGCCGCAGGAAACGAGCTGCGCGTCCCGGTCCGGGCGACGCGGGGCGGCTGGGCGTATTCGTATGGTTTCTACCCGCCGGAACGAGGTGAAGGCGGCGGCGAGTACCGGTGGACAGAACAGCGAGCCGTCGCCGTGATCGACGCTCCGCAACGTTGGCTGGCACTGACCGTCTCGGTGAACCCGTTCAAGATTGCCGGTGGTTCGTCAGCTTCGGGGATCAGCAACCAACCGATCCGGCCTGTTGATGTCAAGGTGTGGCGCGACCGGCAGCTGGTGGTCGCGGAGCATCTCACGAGCACCGCGCCGGTGACGCAGTACATCTCTGTTCCCGGCGGCCGCCAGCGGGTCATGCTCGAAACGTGGGTCAGTCGGGTCATCAGGCCGAGGGATATCGGAATCGCCGACGATCGCGAGCGGGGGCTTCTCGTGAAATGGGAATTTCTGGCCGCCCTTCCAGCAGGCGCGGCGCCGCACGCCGGACGCCGCTAGAGCACGTGTTGGGCGTCTCTCGTAACCGCGAAGCTCCTACCAATCAATCGGGTTTTCGCGATACTGAACGAATCGCGGGAGCTTCCGGTCCCGGTCGGAGACCGTTGGATTGTCCACGGGCCAAACGATCCCCAGGTCCGGATCGGACCACAGAATCCCACCTTCCGTGGAGCGATCGTATGGACTATCGACCTTATACAGGACATCGGCAGGTTCATGGCCCGTCACACAGAAGCCGTGCGCGAATCCGGGGGAATCCAGAGAAGGCAGCCGTCTTCACCGTTGAGTGGGGTCGCGAGATGGGACCCGTAGGTCGGCGACCCTGGCCGGATGTCCACGACGACATCCAGTATTGAGCCGCGAATCACGCCGACGAGCTTTCCTTGGGGCGGACCGAACTGGTAGTGGAGACCGCGCAGCGATCCCGGGGCCGAGCGGGAGTGATTGTCCTGGCAGAAATAGCTGGGCAGGCCGTCGTGACGGAAGCGATGCTCGTTGAAGCGCTCCACGAAGAACCCGCGGCCGTCGCCATGAAGGTCGAGCTCAATCAACGCGACGCCCGGAAGAGACAGCTGGGAGATCTTCATTTCTGATACGCCATCCACTCCTCCATGCATTCCTCGAGTCCCCGCCGCCGCGAGCGACTTTCATGTGTCGGCTCCGGGCTTCCGAAACGCATGGCGAGTCTTTCCGCCCAGCTGCAGCGACGTGAGCTTCAGGAACAATCGCGCCTGCAGCCCAAGAAACACCAACGGTGCAGCGGCGTGGGCGACACGTCCGCCGTGCTTGCAAAAGTACCGATACGCGCTGCGATGAAACGCAACGATCGACTGTCTTCGCGCCAGCGAACTGCTGCTCCCGGTCAAGTGGGTGATGCCGACCACCGGATTGTAGACCGTCGACCACCCGGCGCGCTTCAGCCTGAAGCAGAGATCGGCATCTTCCCAGTAGAGGAAGAACTGCTCGTCCATTCCGCCGACGGATTCGAACGCGGTGCGCCGGACCATCATGCAGGCGCCCGAAACCCAATCCACCTCAACCGGATCGCGCAGGACTTCTCGCGTCAGGAGATTGCGGCGGGTCCAGCGGTTCTTCGGCCACACGCGGCTGAGCCAGCTGGTTCGGCCAGCAAACCCTGTGGTCATGTTGGGAAATCGCCTGGCTGACGCCTGCACCGATCCGTCCTGCTCACGCACGAGCGGCCCGACAATGCCCACGCGCGGGTGTTCGTCGAGCCATCTGGCAAGGGTGTGCGCGACATCTTCATCGACGATGCAGTCCGGGTTGAGAAGGAGCAGGTAATTGCCTGTCGCGGCGTGGGCTGCGCGGTTCACCCCCGCGGCAAATCCCGGGTTGGTGCTCACGTCGATCAACCGAATCGACGGGAATCTCTGGAGGAGGTGGGTCGTTGCGGCCGGCTCGCTCGCATGATCGACAACAATCACTTCGAGATCGTCGACGTCGAAGCGCTGTACCGACTCGAGGCAGAAGGCGAGGTCAGTGTACGCCCGATAGTTGACGATCAAGATTGAGACGAAAACAGGCTCTCGGGAGGGCACGTGTTCACAGGGACGCGGCCAGGCTTGCCGTTCGGCGGACTATATACCGGGACCCGCCTTCACCGGAAGTCGCGCCTTGCGGCTCCTCGCGGGGTTGACTTTAGGTAGTGGTCTGAGTCCGTTACGATCGGTCTCGCCTTCAAGAGCCAGCCGAACTTAATTCTCTTAATACACTCACGATTAGAGCTTTACCGTGACGCGAAAGGGTCTAGTTTGGCCGGCCGTCTTCTTGCTCCTAGCGTCTGACAGAACCGAAGTGCGCGGCGCTAACGAGACGATCAAGGTGAACACTACAGATGAAGCTACGGAGTCTTGTTCTGACGATACTGTTAATAGCGCCTTCGATGGCGTCGGCTGCCCCGATTACGATCGGCACCTGGTCGGCGATGCCGCCAGCGGATGGCAATTCCCTTCCGTTCTGGGACGGGCGGTCATGGGATCGCCCGACTTGCGGTGTGGGCTATCTCCTCAGTGGGGTTGGCCCGCTGGAGTACTTGAACGATGGCGCGGGTAATTTCACCAATTTCCAACTCGCGGGTCCTGTCAGCGGGCTGTCGAAGCGCCAGCGGGGCGGCGGCCGGACCATGTTTACCCTGAGAAGTGCTGCGTGCTCCGACCTCATGGACTCTGGAGGGAGGCGTTCCGTCGCGGCGTCCGCTCATTGAAAGTGCGAGACAATCGAGACATCGTGTTGACGTCTTTCCTCGCACTACAAACGAAGCTAGTGTTTCCTCAAGCTACTCAGTGCGCGACCACCAAACGCGTGAAGCTCATCCTCGACGGGTCGGGTCGAGATCGAATCGTTTCTCACGCAACTTGATGGCAATCCATCGGCGGTCCATCATTCTCCAGATTCGCAACGAAGAAATGCACCGTCCCCGTTGAACATGACGACGCTGTCGCCAGACTCGGGCCAACTCTCGCAGGGCACTCCACTTCGCCGACAGAAAGGTACGCAGGTGTCCGACCCTCGCGAAATATGCCGCCGCGGCCAGATCGTAGACGACGTGACCGGGCAGAGTGATCAGCAACAGCGGCCAGGGCGTGTTCTTGATGTACATCCACTCGAGGTTGCGCTGGCCCCAGAACACGGACTGGGGACTCAACCAGCCGAGCGTTGCGCTTCCCGCATGGTGGACGACCGCTTCCGGCACGTACATGCAGCGGTATCCATGCAGCTGGAAGCGGTAGGAAAGATCGACGTCTTCGTAGACGGCAAAGAACGCGCCGTCGAACCCTCCGAGCTCATCGAACACCTCACGGCGAACAAGGCACGCTGCGCCGCAGGCGCCAAACACTTCGCCAGCGTCCAGCGACTCCTGCACCGGGCGGCCGTGCCCGCGTTTGAATGCCCCTCCCCACCGCGTCAGGCCATCTCCAGCGCTGTCGATCACTGAAGGGTCGTGCATGAACACGATGCACGAAGCGGCAAGTCCGAGATGAGGGTCGCCGTCGAGAGCGCTTCGCAGCGCCAAAAGCCAGCCGGGCTGGGGCGCGGCATCGTTGTTGAGGAAGGCCACGTAGCGGCCGCGCGCCGCTTGCGCGCCGGCATTGTTTCCGGCCGCAAAACCCATGTTGCGCTCGAGCGGGATGACGCGCACCGCAGGGAAGGACCCTTGGACGAAGTCGACCGATCCATCGCTGGATCCGTTGTCGACGACGATCAGCTCACAGTCAGGTGCAAGCTCAGCGACCGCAGCACCGAGGCACCGCTCGAGCCACGCGCGCCCGTTGTAGCTCAGAACAACGATTGAGACGGCGGGAGGGCTTTGGTCCACCTGCGCGAGCAGCGTCACCCGCGAGTCTGGTGCGGGATCGGCGAAACGGCCCGCCTGACCCCACGATACCATTCGATCGTCTTGCGAAGCCCCATCTCGAAATCTGTGCTGGCTTTGAAGCCAAAATACTGTGCTGCGCGAGAGGTGTCCAGGCAGCGTCTGGGCTGGCCGTCCGGCTTCGAGGCATCCCACTCGACAGTCCCGGAGAACCCCGTCAGCCGCACGATGAGCTGGGTCAGGTCCCGGATGGAAATCTCGAATCCTGCTCCCAGATTGACCGGCTCCGCGCCGTCGTAGCGCTCGGCGGCCAGCAGAATGCCTTCGGCCGCATCGTCGGCGTAGAGGAACTCTCTCGTCGCAGTGCCTGTTCCCCAGACCGTCACATGCTGGTCGCCCGCCTCCTGGGCATCGATACATTTCTTGATGAGCGCGGGGATGACATGCGAGGAGCCGGGATCGAAATTATCCCTTGGCCCGTACAAATTCACCGGCAGGAGATGCACGGCATTGAAGCCGTATTGCTGCCGATACGCCTGGCCCTGAACGAGCAGCATCTTCTTCGCGAGGCCGTACGGCGCATTGGTTTCCTCGGGATAGCCATCCCAGAGGTTGTCTTCGTGAAAGGGGACGGGGGTGAACTTGGGATAGGAGCAGATCGTGCCGATGCTGACGAACTTGGCCACTCCGGCGAGGCGTGCCTTTTCCATCAGGTGCACGCCCATTGCCAGGTTCTCATAGAAGAACAGCCCGGGGTTCTCGCGGTTCGCCCCGATACCGCCCACGACCGCAGCCAGATGGATGATGACATCGGGCCTGGACGTGTCGATCAGCCGCGCGATACCCGTCTCGTGACGCAAGTCGAACTCACGCTTGCGAGGAACCGCAACGTCGGCGCATCCCAGGGCCTTCAGTCGCGCGACGACGAAGGAGCCCAGGAAACCGGCCCCACCCGTGACCACCACGCGCTTGCTATGCCAGTACTCGTTCGGTGCGGTCACCTCCTGACTCACAGCGTGAACCCCGCTTTCACGGCGTCATCACGGAACATCTTGACCGTGTCGAGCGAGAACTCATCGAGGTCCTTGCCGACCAGTTCGAGCTTCTTAAGCACGTCGTTGGTCGCCGTAATGATGTCGCAACCGATGTCGTCCGCCTGGAAAATGTTCAGGAGCTCGCGCGGGACTGGCCCAGAGCAGCTCCACGTTCGGCGCCATCCGGGTCAGTTCGCGCGCCGCAGCCATCACCGGCACAGGATCCCGCCCCGTGTCCGCGATGCGGCCTGCAAAGACCGAGATGACGGCCGGCGGTCCCCCCGCGAGCACGTGACACACGTCTCTAACCTGCGCCAGCGTCAGCACCGCGGTGACGTTGAGCTTGACGCCGGCTCTGGCCAGCCGTGTGATGAGCGGAATCGACGACTCCCGACGCGTGTTCGTGACGGGAATCTTGACGTAGATCTCGCCGCCCCAAGCGGCAATCATGGCCGCCTGGCGTTCCATTTCCTCGAACTCGTCCGAAAACACCTCGAACGAAACCGGGCGATCGGGAATCGCCGCGACGATCTCACGCGCAAAGGCCGGATAGTCGGTGACGCCCGCCTTACGCATCAGGGTTGGATTCGTCGTGAACCCCTTGATCAGCGGGTTGCGATACATCTCGAGCATCCCCGCCCGGTCCGCACCGTCGGCGAAGAGCTTGATCCGCAAGGCGGCCGGGCTTGGCTTCCACTCGAGTCGGGCTGATGCCTGGGACTGACCGGACACCCGGGCGCCCCCCGGGTTGAGCGAGCGAACGGTCGTATCTCGTGGTGGCATAAGTTTGTCCGCCAGGTAATCGTAATCGATGAAGACGGGCCGCTTCATCGCACCGATTCCCATTTCGTTTCGTGCGCCTTGAGTGCCGGGTGAGAGACGAGCAGATGCCACACGATGGCCTGGAAGGCCTCGGTGTGCGGGGTCGTGTGCTCGGGGTTGACGGTGGGCACGAGCACAAAGGCGTCAGCCACGCTCGCCGTGTATCCTCCGTCGCGACCGACGACGCCCAGAATCCGGGCGCCAACCGCCTTGGCCACGTCGAGCGCGGCCACCAGATTCGGGCTCACGTTCTTCTCGAGGTTGCCTCCACCGACCGAAAGGACCAGCAAGGCATCACGGCTCGTCAACCGGCTTGTCTGCAGCCATGCGGCGAACACCGTCGCCCAACCTTCGTCGTTCGTCCGCGCCGTCAGCTCCGACACGTTGTCTGTCGGCGCGTACGCCTCTATTCCGACAATCTTCCGAAAGTCATTAACGGCGTGCGACGCGTTACCCGCGCTGCCCCCCACGCCAAGAATGAACAACCGCCCTCCACGGGATCGCACCTCTGCCAGGATCCCCGCCACCTTCTCGATCGCGTCGCGGTCGAGCCCGCGCGCGATATCCTCGACCTCGCGCAGGTACTGGTCTGCAAAGATCATGTGTCGCCCTTTTTCTGCCCTGAAGACAGGCCCGCAAGATAGTCGCGCGTCGCCTGAAGGCCTTCGAACGATCCGATCTCGAAAAACCGCTGGTGCACTTCACATGCGGCAAGCCGGCCGCGTTCGGCCAGTGACTGGTACACGTCCGCCAGGTCGGCGGATCTGCCGTCGGGCACTTCTTCGAACGCCGAAGGGTGAAAGACTCCAAGCCCGTAGTCGATGTGGCGCATCTGCGGCGTCGGGTGCCGTTTATTGTACGTCGTGATGCGGCCGCCTTCGAATTCGACGTTGCTGCGATCGAACTGCTCGTTGTTGTGGAAGACGGTCATGAGGGCGGGTTGCTCGCTCGCGAAGAACGCCTCCTGAACCGGACGCCACGCGATGGGAAGATAGGAATCGCCGTAGAGCACGAAGAATGGCCCACCAAGGAGTGGCAGCGCTCGCTTGAGCGCGCCCGGCCGTGCCGAGAAGCGTCGGGCCGTCGAACGCCCAATCCACGTGGAGGCCGAATCGAGATCCGTCTCCCACCGACCTCCTGAATCTGTTCGCCCAGGTACCCGGCGCAGACAACGACGCGAGACGACGCCCTGGGTGCGCAGGCCCTCGAGCTGCCTGGCGATGAACGGCTGCCCGTTGATGTCGATCAGCGCCTTCGGAATCTTCTCGGTGACCGGGCGCAGCCGGGTCGCGAGGCCGCCGGCAAGGATCGCGACCGGCAGAAGGCCGTCATGAGGCTCCGCACCTGGCACCCCGCCTCCTACGACTGCGTCACCACGGTGGTGCCTTCGAAGTCGAACCGAAAGCGGACTTCCTGAAGCCCGGCCTCACGCATGACCTTGCGCAGCCGCGCCTTGTCTTCGGCGTAGAACATCAGGAACCCGCCGCCGCCCGCGCCGATGAGCTTCCCGCCGACCGCGCCATTCTGCCGCGCGCAGATCGTACCACTCGTCGATATGCGCGTTGCTCATGTTCGAGGAGCGCTTCTTCTTGTGCTCCCAGTGCACGTTCATGAGTTCGCCAAAGCGCGTGCAGATCGCCCGCCTCGAGCGCCTCCATGCTCTGGCGGCCGATGTCCTTGATGAAGTGCAGGTTCTCGGTCATGTCCTTGTCGCTGTCACGGCTCTTCGTGTCCTGCTCGCGGAGAATGTCCGACGCGGCGCGCGAGTAGCCCGTGAAGAACAGCAGAAGGTTGTCTTCGAGGCCGAAGAGCGTGTCCTGATCGATCCGCAGCGGCCACGCCTCGACCTTGCCGTTGGCTTGGAACCGGAAGCAGGTGATGCCGCCGTAGGCGGCGATGTACTGATCCTGCTTGCCGATCGGCTCGCCCAGGCGATCGATTTCGATCTCGACACGCCTGCTCGGCGAGCTCCTCGGGGTGGATGAGGTGCTTGCGGTGCGCGTGCAGCGCTTTCAGCAGCGCCGTCGTGAAGCTGCCCGACGAACCCAGCCCCGTGCCGGCCGGAATATCGGCCATGCTCGCAATCTCGAGGTAGGGAGCCGAGACCTGCGTGAGCTTCAGCGCCTCGCGGATGATGGGGTGCTGGACCTCCTCGACCGTCCGGACCCGTTCCATCTTCGAGTACTTGACGATCAACTCGTCCACGAACGTCCGGTGCAGGGTGATGTAGACGTACTTGTCGATGGCGGCGGCGACGATGAAGCCGGTGTGCTCGCGGTAGTACGACGGCAGATCGGTGCCGCCACCGCCGAGCGAGATGCGAAGAGGACTCCTCGTGATAATCATGCGGTCCGGGGTCACGAAGGCCGCAATGTCGACGCTCATACAGCTGTTCGACGATCCGCAGCGCGGCAACCGCATCGTCGAGGTCGCCCGAGCACGGGCGACCGTCGCGAATGCAGGCGCTCACGTGGGCGAACTCTGCGGACCAGGACGTATCCTCTCCGGGATATTCCCAGGTCGTCGCGTCCGGCGGCCCCATCTCGGGCCGCATCTTGTAGAACGTGAGCCGCTCAACGCCGTAGCTTCCGCCGAGGCCGTCGATCTGCAGCTTGGCGTCGCGGCCGTAGATCTCGAACGAGAACAGGTTCTTCCACTCCGTGCAGCTCGCCTGCAGCCACGCGACAGACCCGCGGCCGTCCGCAGCAGCGCGAAGCCGTTGTCCTCGACCGGCCAGTTCCAGAAGTACCGCTCCACCCGGCCCTGGACCTCCACGAAGTCGCCCGCGAACCAGCGTGACAGATCAATCAGGTGCACGCCCTGGTCGAGCATCTCGCCGCCGCCGGACAGGGCCGGGTCGCCTCGCCACTCGCGCTCCATGCCCAACCGGCCTCCATGGCCGTACGGCCGCGAATGAACATGAGCGGACCGCAGACGCCGCTGTCCCAGATCTCGCGCGCCTTGAGGAACGCCGGGTGAAACCGATGATTGAAGCCGACCTTGACGACGACGCCACGTGCCTTGCGCTGCCTCGACGACGGGCTCAAGCTCGGCGGCGCGGCGTGCCGCGGGCTTTTCGACGATCACGTGTTTGCCGCGCTCGACGGCGGCGCGCCGTCAGCGCCGCCAGCGCGTCGTTGGTCGTGGCGACGACGACGAGGTCGACGTCGGATCTGGCGATGAGCGGCCTGAGCGTCGGGCACGACGCTGCAGCCTGGATGCTGCGATGCCAGGCGTTCCGCGCGGTCGATCAGCGCGTCGGCGACTGCCACGACACGCGATGACCTTCGCCGACCGCCCGCGCGCGCTTGCTGGCCGATCAGCCCGCAGCCGATGATGCCGACGTTCACTGGCGGCGACTCCAGTCCTTGCCGCGGTCCTCGGGCACGATGCGCCGGAGGGTGTAGATGTCAGAGGCAGCGAGCTCGTCGCGGCGCGCGGGAAGATCCGGCCACGGATCCCACACGGCGCTGATCAGGCGCCCCGTGATCCCGTCGCTCTCGTGGTGACGCCAGAAACGCGCACAGCGCGGCGCCGGTCTCGAGCGGCGTTCCACCCGTTTGCCTTTTGAGCGACGCGACTGTTCGTAGAAGGCCTGCGCCCACGCGGTCAGGGCCGGCCTCGAGCACCTCGTCGAGCAGGCGGGTGTTGAGCGCCCCCGGCGCGACCGCGTTCACGTCGATGCCGGCGTCCTTGACCTCTTCGGCAAGCGTTTCGCCGAAACGCACCAGCGCGGCCTTCGACGCGGCGTACGCGCTCAGGAACGGCAGCGGCTTGGTGGCGCCGCCGCCCGAGAGCAGGATGATCTTGCCGGACCGCTGGGCGCGGAAGTGCGGAAGCACCGCCCGGCAGCAGAGAACCGCTCCACAGCAGGTTCACGTTGAGGGCGCTGGACCCACTCGTCCCAATCGACGTCCTCAATCGGGCCCTTCGGGCCGTAGACGCCGGCGTTGCACACCAGCACGTCCAGACCCCCGAACGCGGCGACCGTGCGCTCCACGACCATGCGTCACATCGTGCGGCACCGACACGTCGGCTCGCTCCCACTGGACGGCGTCGGGCGCCTGGCGCCTTTTCCTGCAGGCGCCGGCGGCTGCCTGCGAGCCGGTCACCGTCGCGCGCACACAGGAACACGCGCGCGCCTTCAGCGACGAATCGTTCCGCGACCGCGTACCCGAATCCCTGGTTGCCGCCGGTGACGATCGCCCGCACTCCCTGAAGTGTCATGCTGGTGTTCCCACAACCGCATAGCGGATACGCGGCTCGTGCTGGAGCGCTGCTCGCGAGAAACCCGCCGGGATCGACGACGATCGGCCTCGCTGCCGGCCGCCGACGAATGCCTCGGCACGTCGAGCGTCCGGAACTCGGGCCATTCGGTGGCGATCACCGCGGCTGAGGCTCCGCGCAGCGCGTCGTGCGCCGTGTCCGCGAGCTCGATGGAGGCCGCCAGTTCGCGCGGCAGCGTCTTGACCGCCGGATCGTACGCGATCACACGCGCGCCTGTCGCGACCAGGCGCAGGCACAGGTCCACGGCCGGCGACCGCCGCAAGGTGTCGGTGCCGGGCTTGTAGGTCAGTCCGAGCACCGCGATCGAGTGGCCGGCGAGCGGGCCGAGCAGACGGACGAGCGCGTCGTACGCCCACCCCCGGTGGACGTCGTTGCTGTCGCGGACGCCGCGGAACAGCGGCATCGTGCATCCGCGCGCCTCGCCTTGCTCGATGAGGTAGCTGACGTCGCGCGCCAGCGTCCCTCCCGCATAGGCGCCCCCCGGCCGCACATAGGCCGTGGGCCGATTCGCACGTCGCTCTTGAGCGCCCGCTCGACCTCGCGCGCGTCGGCCCCGACGATTTCGCCAAGCCGCGCGATCTCGTTGATGAACGCCACCGAGGTGGCCAGGAACGCATTCAGCGCGTGCTTGGTGAGCTCGGCCGATTCGACGCGGACGACGTCGAGGGGCGGCGAAAATGGCGCCAGCAGCGCACGGACCCGATCCGCGTCGCGTTCGGACCGGACGCCCAGGATCACCCGATCCGGTTTCGTGAACGCCTCGATCGCCTTGCCCAGCCGGAGGTTCTCCGGGCTGCAGGCGAACGACGCGCGTCCCGACGGCGTCATCGTCCGTATATGTCTGCTCGAGGCGGCTGACCGATCCGACCGGCAACTGCGAGGACACGAGCACCAGCGCGTCGTCATGCAGATAGGGAAGCAGCGCCGTCACCTGACCGATGACGAACTCGACGTCGGCGCGGTCCTCATCGTCGACCGGTGTATCCCATGTGACCCAGACGAATCTCGGCGTCGGCCACGGCGGCGCGCTCGTGCGAAAAGCGAAGCGTGCCGCGCTCGAGACCCGACGCGCACGAGATCGTCCAGGCCAGGCTCGAACAGCGGCGGGCGGCCCTCGGCGAGAGCCGGCGACGACGGCGGCATCGGGGTCGTATCCGAGCGTGGGAATGTCCGCGCGAAGCCAGGCACGCGGCGGTCACCGTGCCCAGAGTGCCAGAGTCCTGCGACGGCAACGCGGGGAAGCGGCTGGGCGGTCATCTATCTATTGGCGGCGGTCGAGCACCCAGGGATTCGCCTGAAGGTAGTCGAGCGTCTTCAGCACGCCCTCCCGGATCGTCAAACCTTAGGCGCCCACCCGAGGGATTTAACCTTCGTCGTGTCGAGGAGGATGAAGGGACTGTCGCCAATCCAGCCCCGCTCGCCGCCCGTGTAGTGGCGTTCCGGGCTGACGCCAAGAGCCTCGACAGATGTAGCCGAGCGAGTCGTCCACAACCACGTACTCATCGGTGCCGAGGTTGAAGATGTTGACCGGCTCGTGTGCTTTGTCGATCACGGTCAGCATCGCGTCCACGCAGTCCTGGACGTACAGGTAGCTCTTGCGCTGCCGACCGTTGCCGAGCACTTCAATGCGGCGCGGATCGGCCCGCAGCTTCTTGAAGAAGTCGAAGACGTGCCCGTGCGTGTAGCGTTCGCCGAGGATGGAGACGAACCTGAAAATGTACGCCTCGAAGTCGAACCCGGAGGCGTAGGCGCTCAGCAACCCCTCGCCGGCGAGCTTGCTCGCGCCATAGAGCGACGTCTGGATGGGGAACGGGGCGACCTCAGGCGTGGGAAAGATCTCGGGCTCTCCGTAGATCGATCCCGTCGACGAAAACGCGATGCGTCGCACGCCGTTCGCCCGCATCGCCTCCAGCACGTTGAACGTGGCGATCGTGTTCTGTTCGAGGTCTTTGCGCGGATGGTTGGTGCCAAACCGCACGTCGGCGTTGGCGGCGAAGTGGAAGACGAAGTCGCAGCCTGCCATCGCGCGCGTCAGCGTCTCGGTGTCGAGCGTGTCGCCTTGCACGAAGCGGAATCGAGCGATGTGTTCGAGCCCGATCGAGGAACTCGGGCAGGCCGGTGGACAGATTGTCGAACCCGACGACATCGAGGCCCAGGTCGAGCAGTCGATCGACGACATTGCTGCCGATGAAGCCGGCGGCTCCCGTGACAAAGGCCGCGTTCACTCGGGCACTTTAGCAGAAGTCCTCAGGAAGGACTGCTCTGGCGTGCAGCGGCTTCGGCGGGAGCGGCGGAGACGACGGTGCGATGGCGCCATCGAATCGAGACGATGTCCCGGACATTGCGAATGTTGCCCGCCACCAGCTGCAGCCGGCTGTCGCCATCGTCGCGCCAGCGCACCGGCACCTGCTGCGATCCGGTATCCGAGCTGCCGTGCCAGATAGAGAATCTCGACGTCGAACATGTAGCCGTCGATCTGCTGCAACCGAAACAGGTCGCGCGCCACGTCGCCGCGGAAGAACTTGAACCCGCACTGCGTGTCGGGGATGTCGTTCAGGCCGACGCACGCGTGCATGAACAGGCCGAAGCCCCGCGAGCCCAACCGCCGATACAGCGGCTGCGCGCGCTCGATGCGCGAGGCACGCAGGCCGCGCGAGCCGATGACCACGTCGCATCCATCGCTCAAGAGCGGCTCGACCTTGTCGAATTCGGCGATCGGCGTCTTGTTGTCCGCGTCGATAAAGCCGATGACGTCGCCCGTGCGCACAGCCGACGCCCTCGCGAATGCCGCGGCCCTTGCCGCGTCGCTCGGGCTGCCCGATCACGTTGATCTCAGGGCGCTGCGCCGGCGAGCGCGCCTGCCGCTTCGCGCGTGCCGTCGGTGCCGTCAGCCGAGACGATAATCTCGCACGGCAGGCCCTTGCCATCGAAATAGTCCAGCGCTTCGCCGATGGTCGTCCGGATGCGCGCGGCCTCGTTGTACGCCGGAATGATCAGGCTGACCAGCTTCATGAAGTGAGCGAACTGCTGTGGGGTCGCCGACGACTCGACATGTAAGGCGGCAACAGTATACTCAGCGCGAACTTGGGCGTCCACGCCACTTTGAGAATTGGTTTCAGACGAGTGGCTTGCACGCGACTCAGGACGCATCGGATACCAATCGGATAGTTGACCCGTGTGCCCAATCGCTCTTCCAGGGCCGAGAGCCAGCCGAGCACCGGGCTGATCCTGGTGCGATTGATGCTCTGCTCGACGACGGACCGCTGCACGTCCTCCGGGGAATTCAGGAAACGTCGATTGCGGCGCTTCACCAGGGCAAACGCCGGATACGCGAAGAACCCGAGGTGTGAGCGATGCACAACTCGCAAGCCGACCTGCTCGAGCCTTGCACCGGCGTCTCTCAGCGTGTACCGGCGGAAGTGGTGAAGGTACTTGTCGTAGACGTCATACAAATGAGGCCCTGCCGGCACCTCGACGACGGCCACACCACCAGGCTTCAGAACTCGCATCACCTGCTGAAGTGCCGTCTGATCATCTTGTATGTGTTCGAGTACGTTCAGCAGCACGATCGCGTCAACGCTGGCGGACGGCAAGGGACATTTGACGAGATCGAACCTCATCAGCGGGAGCGTGGGCAACCGCTCCGCGAGGCGATGGAGAGGGCCACTGATGTAGTCCGCTCCGATCACGAGACTCTGCGGCCAATCCGATATGAGCTCCTGCAAGAGAAATCCGCTCGAGCAGCCGACTTCCAGCAACACCGTGCTCTTCGAGGGATCTCGCACGAAACGCTTTAGCGCCTTTCGCGCCCGGCGGCGAGAGGCGACGTCAATAGGATGGGTGCCTTCACCCGCGGCAACTTCGTGGAAGAGAGTCAGTTCCTCACTCCAGCCGGAATCGCCGGCTTCGTAGTCGAGGGTGGCTTGCGCCTGACCGTCTACCAAAAAGCCGCGGCCAGTCCAGGAGGGACGCAGTCCATGCAGTGGCGGCCAATCGAACGACAATTCTTCAGGCCTGCTGTGCTGGACCTTCAACATATACTTGTGTCCGGGTCCGGACTTGGCGACACCAGCCGCGCGGCATCCCGGGATCGCGATGATCGTCCAGGCGCGCCCATCCCTGCGTCAAAGCGACTATGGCGAGATTACTATGAACCTGTCCGCACGCGTGGAACCGCACCCTGACACGCCTCAGTCTCAAAGGTGGCCGAAGCGCTTCGCGCCCCTCACTTCGGAGCAGGAGGCGATCCGCAACGACTTCGTCAAGTACTGGCTGGAGGTGCTCCCTCGCCGGTACGGCGCCATCGAGCGGTTCAATCACGAATACCCGGTTCGGACTTGGGCGGCCCTGAAGTTCACCCAGGCGGCCGGACGAACCCGAACGCTCGAAGTAGGCGCAGGCCTTGGGGCACATATCGGCTACGAGGATCTCAGCCTTCAGGACTACCACGCGCTCGAGATGCGCGAGAGCGTCTTGAACGTCCTCAAGAGCCGTTACCCGAGTGTTCATGCTGTCCTCGGCAACATCGAAGAGCGAAGGCCGTTTAGAGACGGATACTTCGATCGCGTCGTCGTTGTGCACGTGCTCGAGCACCTGAGCAATCTTCCGGCCGCGCTCGACGAGATCCGGCGGCTGCTCTCGCCTACCGGGGTTCTGTCCGTGGTCGCGCCCTGTGAAGGCGGCCTCGCCTACGCTCTAGCCAGACGGATTTCGGCCCAGCGGATCTTCGAGAAGACCTATCAAAGCCCGTATCGGTGGTTCATCGAGCGTGAGCACGTTAACACGTACGGCGAAATCCATGGGGAGTTGACGCGGCGGTTTCGGATCACACACGAACAGCGCTGGCCGCTGCCCGGGTTGCCGATCGCGCTCAACCTCGTCGTGGGCCTGACGCTAGTGCCGAAGTAGGGCAAGTTGGTTTGACCGACGTCGAGGCTGCTCTGGAGACCGCTTCAGGTTCGTAGCGTCTGTTTCGACGAAACGCCAACCAGTGGTACTTGTGTGCTCACCGACGCTTTTTCCCGAAAGGGATGTCATGGCACGGTCCAATCGCAATCAGGAGACCGTAAACGCCGGCAGCCATGACTGCGGTTGTCAAGAGCGCCAGGGTATGGATTATCGACAAGGTGAAAGCGCGTTCGATTCGAGGCGAAGGTTGCGTACGCCAAGGACGAGCGGCCGGCGGTCGCCATTCGCCTGTTGAAGCAACGTCGGGCGGTCAAGGGCCTCAATCTGCACGAGCGTTTCTCCGACGCCCAGGTTGATGGGAAGGGTCCAGCGGCCGCTGGTGACGACGGCGTCCTGTGAATCGCCCGTGGCAGGACTGCGAACCCGCAGCCGTCGCGTCGTCACGGTCGGGCTGAGGGAGGGGCCGGCCACAAGGTCAGCTGTCAGCAAGACTTTCCCGCTTGTGTCGCTCACAACACGTACCGTCGCCAGTCCGGCCCCGAGCCAGAAAAACGGCTGGCCGTCCAGGTGCTCCAGTCCATTTGGACTGTCGATAGCGTGGATTCGCGCGAATGAGCGCTCAACTTGAGTCGTGACATCCGTCAGCCCCGCGACCAACGGCCGTTTGTCCGGTCCCTGCGGCGGCAGGTCGGGCTTGTCGTTTGCTGCCAGCGTGATGTCGTTGACGTCGGGCTGCACGCGCCACGCAAAGCGGTTCTGACCCGGCGCTGAGCGCGACCGTTTCGTGTTGACCGGCCGTGCTCTCAATCGTGATCGTCCGACCGTCGGTGCGTTTCACGCGCGGGCCGGGGATCATCGTGGCCGATACGCGCACGCATCCTGCCTCCCGTGCGATTAGGCGCAGCCTCGTAGGACCTCCGCCCATCCAGAAGAAAGGTTTCTCGGCGACCCGTTCGAGCCCGTTCGGAACCCGGACCTCGGTGACGATCGCCCAGTTGCTCGACCCCGTGTTCCAGAGTCGATAGACCGCGTTTTGCCACACCAGAGTCCACCCTTGCATTTCCTCGCACTGGACCTTGCTGGATGGCGTCAGTGAGAATAAACCGCACATCTGCCCAGGGATACACCGCCGCCCCCGCCAGCCGTGCTCGCACGTGGGGCATGGCCAGATAGCCGTCGAAGTCTCCCAAGCGAATGGGAGAGCCACGCAGGAAATAGACAGCCCACTCGCTGGCCTCCCAATCGTCGACGAAAACGCCGATGGGGGAGCCGGCCGCGAGCGGCGCCGCATCGCGCACAGAGCGGAATCGCTCGGTTCCAGAAGCGGGCGGGTTGGCAACCTGGCGTATGGCCCGAGCGGTGGCCACAACAGGAACGGATGAGGCAAGCCGCCAACGCCAGAGCCGAGGCGAAGGTCTTCGCCAGGGAAGATCCTCGCCATTCGCTCGCCCCGCTCACCACGGCAAAGGCCAACGCCCACCAACCCATCACGTATCATCTTGTACGCACCGTAGCTGTACGCCGCTCTTCGCAATGAAGAAAGGGGCAGCCAACAGCGGCAGGGTAGAGCACACAAAGAAGCCCGACATCGCGTGCACGCACGAGCCTCGTCAGTCCCCTGGCCAGGACGAGAAACAACGCCGACCGCCGCGAGAGTCTGGAAACCGCGAAATGTGGTGATCTGGTTCTCGCCGCCGAGCGACCAGAACGCCGACGCTTGATCTGCCGTGACCAGCAGGCCTGGGAAGTAACCCTCGCCAGGGCGCGAACCAGCCTGAAAGCCAGTGCGAGCCTGAGTTAGCAGGAAACGAACGGCAGTCGATGCGTAGGGGCTGACAAGCGCGGCGAACACCGCAGCTGAACTGGCTACACCAGCCCAAAATCGCAAGGTCGGCGTCTTCCAAAGCCGCTCCGCGACCATGACGGCAACGAGAGAGCCAACCACGACCGCAAGCTCCGGATAGGTGTAAACCAATCCAGCAAACACCAGGCCGATGAGCACCCAGAGACTGAGCGTTCGTTCCCGTAGAAGAGTCGTGAGCGTTGCGAGCGCCGGGAAGGCTGCCAACGCGGCCAGGTTGTCGTAATTGTTGGCAAAGACGGTGTTCATCATCCAGCCCGAGAGCGTTGCCACAGTCACCAGCGAGCAGCGACCGGCCCAAGGGCCATTCGCGTGACTGGACGAACGCTGCGCAGGCGGACGCGAACCCGTAGAGCATCAGCGCGAGAAACAGGCCAACGCCTGCTTGCGCATTTCCCGCATCAGACAACACAGAGAGTAGACCGAGTTCCGCAGGCGCCACATGCCGAGTCTCTGACAGATGGGAGGTGTACTGATACAGAGGTTGGAGACCGCCCTCAGCACCTCGCGCATAGTCCCATAGGTACTGGCCGTAGGCCACGTACGACCACCCATCCGGGAGGCGACTCCCGGGTAATCTGGCAAGTCCGAACACGAAATAGGGCAGCATGACGAGCACAGGAAGGCCCAGGCTGGGCGCAATCAGGCTCCCTGTCGCGCCGTCCCACGGGCGCTTCCAGCGGTATCCGTAAAGAGCCAGCGCGCACGTGCCAATCCAGATCGGCCCGGCGAGCAGTCGAACGGGAACTCTCTCAGTCGTGCCGAGGCCAAGAACGACTGCCCAAACGCCTTCGGCTACCGCCGGCGCCAGCAACCAGATAACGGGCCCTCAATGGGCGCTCGCAGCAGGCGGAACACCCCGACGCCGGCGAACATCAGCAGGAGCTGCTGCCAGCGAATAGAGTAGGAAATCTGATGGAGCTGGGGCGAGGGGCATAATCTACTGTGGATCCGGGAGCTTATCTCATGGAGTGGGATGCAAACCACGACACACGCCGGATCCCGTTGTAGGTCCCGAGTGTTTCATGCCTGCCGAGGCACCGTCGTCGAGGTCCACGCCAGTCACGCGATATGAGAGCGGCCGATAGTCCTGGTTCCCGAACTGATCGTGCGGCACCAGGAATGTGCTGGCCACGACACGCAGCTCGTGCCGCCCTGGACGGAATCTCCGCGACGCTCCACGTCAGAGAGAATTCGGATCTTGAACCGACCGATCGCCGGCCCAGCGAACGTCCATCGAGAAACGCTTCGAGTTCGAGCGGGCCCCGCAAGACGACCTGGGTCGGTCGTGCCGCACGAGCGACAGCGACCGCCTGCGGCGCCTCGACATCAAGCTCCATCACCAGCGTCGGTCCCGCCCACCCGTCGGCGTGAAGTGCGGTGAGGCGGAACCAGGCTTCCGTGTGCGGGCAGGACGGGACGTGCTGCGGACGCTCGCCGGCCCCGCATCCTGGAAAGCACCGGCATCAACACCGGCAGCACGACCACGTCGGTGGCGACATCTGGCGCGAGCATCGCACCAGCCGCAAGGCGTCCCGCGCCGCGCAGGCGCTTCCCTTCCCGAGACAAATCGCGGCCGCCACGCATCAGCCGCGCGGCCCTCACTCGGCGATTCAGCCGAAACGCCGCGTACGAGGCAAGAATCTGCCAGTACTGCCGACCGAGCGGCGAGCCCCAGTAGCGCCGGCTCACGGCGATGGCCTGTTCGAGCCGCTGCTCGTCGGTCACCGAGCTGGTCTTCGAGCGCGTGTGCAGGCGGTAGTTGGCGAGCACCGGATCGACGCGGTGGAACGAATATCGGTGCGAGAACCGGCAGAACAGATCGTAGTCGAGCATCAGCCGCTCAGCGTGTCGAAGCGGGCCGCAGGCGTCCCACACCGTCGCGCGTCCAGAAGATCGCAGGCTGAGGCAGGCAGTGTCCCTTCCAGATTTCGAGAACGCGCCGGTGGCTCTCGAACGCGCTCGGATGCTCGACGCCGATGAACCTGTCGTCTTCGTCGATGAACCGGCAGCGGCCCATGACGATGTGACGGCCCGACCTCGGGATCGATCGCGTCGGCGACCGATCGAAGCGCGCCGGGCTCGAGCGTGTCGTCCGAATTGAGGAAGCCGAGGATCTCTCCCGTCGCCGCGCGAAAGCCCTTGTTGATGGCGTCGGCCTGCCCGCGATCGGGCTCGCGGATCACTCTTGAGATGCGGAAATCTCGCGAGCACGTCGGCGGTGCCGTCGGTCGACATGCCGTCGACGACGATGTGTTCGACGTTCGGGTAGTCCTGCGCGAGCACGCTCTCGATCGTGCGAGCGATGAACTCGCCCTGGTTGAAGGAGCTCGTGACGATCGAGATCCGGGGCGGAGGCACCATCGAGCTCATACCGTCCGCATCTGATTGTGCACGCGGCGGAGCACGGCGATGGTCTCGAGCGTGTGGCGCTGCCACGAGAAGGCTGCTGCTCGCCGGATGCCCGCGCGTCGACCATGCTCCGAGCGGAGGTCCGCGTCGGTCAGCACCTGCTGGAGCGCTGCGGCAAGCGCCTCCGGATCGTTCGGACTGACGAGCAGCGCCGCGTCGCCCGCGATTTCCGGCAGGCTGGTCGTGTCGCTGCACACGACCGGACACCCGCTGGCCATGGCTTCGAGCACCGGCATGCCGAACCCCTCGAAAAGCGACGGAAACACGAGGCATCGCCGCACCGCGGTAGAGCGCAGGCAGATCGCTGCTGTGGGCAGTAGCCGAGGAAACGAACCTGTCGCGCTCAGACCCGACCGTCGCGATTTGCGCGTCGATAGCCGGCTGCGCCTCGCGCGCTTCGCCGGTGCAGACGAGCGTCCGGCTGCATGCCGTGACGATCGCGCAGCACGCGCAGCGCTTCAATCGCGGCCCGGTGATTCTTGTGGTGCCAGGTGTGCGCGGGGAAAAACAGATACTCGCCGCGCTCGAGCCCGTACGAGCCGAAGCACGCGCGTCGCGTCCGTCTTCACGAGGCTCGGGCGAGAACCTCGGATCCGCCGCGAGCAGGATCGTCGTCACTTTTTCCGGGGCGACGCCAAGCTTGTCGATGAGGGTTTGTCGCGTGAACTCCGAGATCGCGCAGATGTGGTCGGCGCGGTGGGCCGATTCCGTGTACAGGCGCTGTCGCTCCGTCGAGCGCTTCCGGCGAAAAGAATTCGGGCAGATATTCGTGCTGAATGTCAGGGACGACAAGAACGTGGCGGAGCGGGAGGAGCTGCGGATGGATGTAGCCCGGGAACGAGTACGCGATCTCGACATCCAGACTCTCGCAGCCACTGCAGATTGTCGCACGTCGGGCGTTCGCCAGTCCGGCAGCCGGAGCGGCTGCGCAGACGCGACGGGTCAGAAGGCTCCACTCGCGAGCGATCAGCGCAGCAGCCGAATCGAGCGACGACGATACGGAAGTTCGGCCGGCCCCGGAGATCGAAGTCGCTGCGGGAGCGGGCCGGCACGATCGCCGTGTACGCGTTGTAGCGTGTCGAGTGTCGTCAGGTGCTGGAAGAACGCGCGCGCCAGGTTCTCCAACCCTCCGGCCAGCCCCGGAATCATCCAGCGCATGTCGAGCAGCACCCGCATCGGCACGTCGAGGGCCGCTTTCTCGAGCGGCAAGCGTCCTGAGCTCGTTGACGTAGCCGGCCGAGAGATCGCTCCGGATCGTGCTGCGATTGCACCACGGACCGGCCGGCACGAGCGAAGCCGATCGCGCGCGTCCGGGCTGGAAAGCGCCGCTGTCACGGCGTCGGCCAGTTCGCCGGTGCCGTCGGCCACGAGCAGGTTCGACGCCGTGCTCGTACTCGAGGCCCTTCGGCGCCGATGGTCGTCGCGACGACGCACTTCTCCATGCTCCAGGCTTCCAGGATTTTCTGGCGGGCGCCGGATCCATATCGCAGCGGTGCGACGACGACCGACGGCCTCGGCGATGTGCGCGCGGATATCCGGGCACGTCGGCGAAGACCCGGACGCCTGGCAGCCGGCCGAGCGACGTCACACGTTCGACCGGGTTGCGTCCGACGATGTGAAACTCGGCGGAGGGAATGCGCGCGCGAACGAGTGGCAGCACGTCGGTGGCAAAGTAGACGGCCGCATCGACGTTGGGCGGGTGATTCATGAGCCCGGTGAAGATGATCCGGCCCGCGTGCTCCAGCTCGGGTGACTGCGGCGCGAAGTAGCCGGCGTCCACCGGCAGCGGCAGGTGGTAGACGCGCGGCGGCCGATACTGCTCCTGCACCCACCGCGCATCCTCGCCCGAAACCGTCACGACCAAATCGAACCGCTGGCAGTACTGCGCGCTCGAAGTCGCGATATCGCCGTGCCTCGCGCCGCAGACGCCATCGCTCGACGGCCGAACCGGCGACTTCCGCCCGCCGCTCGTACAGGCGGGCTCGAATGTCGTGCATCACGAGCACCGAGACGAGCGGACGCGGCACGGAGTCGATCATCGCCGCCGCGCTGCTCTGCACCACGACCAGCACGTGCCAGGGCCGTTCAGCGAGCGCCTGGATCAGCGCCGGCGCCATGTTGCTGAACGCGGCGTCCATGACGCGGGTGTCGGACGGCCGGTTGGACGGGGCACGGGCGGCCTCGACGAGCCGGCGCAACCATCCGTGCGCTGCTCGGACGGGGCCTGCGCCTCGCCGTGTATGCCGCGGGCAGCCCGATCGAGCCATTGACTGTGCCAGAGATACAGCTGCACGCCGGCATCCGCGAGCGCGCTCGAACGCGATCCACATCGTCGCGCGTGTGTGCCATCGAGACGAGGCCCAGCCGTCCGCGACGCGGGCCGCGAGGTTCTTCATGGTGAGGAACTCGACGGCGCCGCCTCCGGGGAAAATCGGCAGATCCGTGTTCAGCACGAGCACGTTCAGATCGCCCGGTGGGGCTGCGTCGCTTCGCGCTTGGCATCACGCCGGCTACGCCGCGCGCGTGTCGCGACGGCCGGGACGCGACCGCTTGATAGAGATCCAGCAGCGCGGCGGCGCTCTGCTGCCAGGAAAACCGTGCGGCCTGGTGCGGAGCTGCGGCACGCAAGTCTGCGCGCCGGCTCGGCTCGAGCACGAGTTGTTTCATGGCGTCACAGATAGGCGGCCGGCGACTGGGGCGACGACCAGCAATCCTGCTTCGCCGACAACCTCCGGCAGGCTCGTCGATCGCATGGCCATGACCGCGGCGCCGCACGCCATCGCTTCGACAACGGGCAGGCCAAAACCCTCGTACAGCGACGGATAGACAAACGCAAAGCAGGCTCGGTAGAGGGCGGCGAGCTCCGCAGTCGTCCACGAATCCCAGGCAGCGCACGCGGTCTTCGAGGCCCAACTGCTGAATGCGCGGCGCGAGGGACGACTCGATCCATCCGGCCTGTCCGGCGATGCACAACGGCGGGACCTGTCCGGGCAGACTCCGCAACCAGCTGCGCGTAGGCCTCCAGCAGGAGGCCGTAGTTCTTCCGTGGCTCAATCGTTCCGACCGCCAGCCAGAACCCGTCGAGCGTCAGGTCGAACTTGCGAAGGACGTTCTCGATTTGCTGTCGCCGTCCAGCGGGGCGGCAATCGACGGCCTGCGCGGCCGGGATAGACCACCGACACACGTGCAGGTTCCACATGCGGGAACCATTTCAGGAACCTGCGTCCGCGAATGCTCCGAAATCGACACGATGTGGTCGGCATGGAGGCTGGCATCGAACAACCCGTTGAAGCAGGCCAGCCGATTGCGCTCGGTGTGATACTCCGGGTGCTCGATCTGGCTCATGTCATACAGCGTATAGACAATGCGAACCGGCAGGTTTGTCGGGCAGAAGAAGTTGTTGGCGTGCACGACGTCGGGATCGCCAAGAAACGCGCGCATGTCGCCATCCGGTCGCGTCCCATGCCCTGGTTGAGCTCGTCCCAGCTCAGGCCGAATTGGTCGCCCACCACGTTCGGCGCGTCCGGGCGCGTGGCCGCGGGCAAACTCCGGATTTCGATAGTTCCCGAACACAGGGTAGGGGATGAACACATCCGAAGGGCTCTGCCGGCACGAGATGGCGCAGGAACTGATCGGCGACGATGCCGCAGCCGGTCATCTGCTCCGCGGTCTGGCTGACATCGAACCCGATCCTCATGGCCGTGTCGCGTCCCCGGCGAAGTGGCGCCACGCCTCCAAGGTCGGCGTTCGTCCGGCGGCACGCCGCCGCAATACTGCTCGAACGCCTCTTCCGTGACATCGACCAGCGCTGCCGACGAACCGCCGGTCCTGCTCCGGTGTGTCACGCGTCAGCCCGCGCTCGCGAACGATGACGTGTGCGAGGTTGTGGATCCATCGCGAAGGAGGCACGCCGAACTTCTCCGTCAGCATCTCCAGGATTTCGCGATGCACGGCCTCCTTGCTGCCAAGCGTCTTGGTCTCGGCGTGCAGGCGCGATCCCGCCAGCTTCGCTCGAAGGAAGAATGGCGGGCCGCTCGGCCAGAATCCGCAGCCAGTATTCGTAGTCCATGCAGTAGCGCAAACCGGTCTGCGAGCGGACCGTAGCGATCGACAACGGAGCGGCGGAAGAATACCGCCGGCTGACAGAGGAAGCAGACGTCTTTCAGCCGCTCATAGCTGAACGGCTCGGTGTAGTACGGCTCGATGACCCGATCGTCCTGGTCGATGTGGTCGGCCTCTCCGTACACGACATCAACGTCAGGATGACTCTCGAACACGTCCAGCGCGCGGGCGCACGCTCCCGGGTAGTACACATCGTCGGAATTCAGCCAGCCGATCACGGCGCCCGTGCCGCGCGCGAGCCCCTTGTTGACGGCATCGGCCTGGCCGGCGTCGGGTTCGATCACCGCGGTCAGCTTTCCGCGCGTACTCGCGAAGGAAGTCGGCCGTGCCGTCGGTGCTGCCGCCGTCGAACACCAGATACTCCAGTCCAGGCACACCCTGGGACAGGACACTCTCGATCGTGCGACGGATGAACTGTGCCTGATTGTAACGAGGGCGTAATAACGGTCAACCGGTTCGGAGTCATAAGCCAGAGAGACGCAATGCGATGACGTGAATTGTAATTCAGGTGCCCCACTCTGGGACCCGGCCACTGCTTCTGCCAGTTCAGGGCGAAAACTGTGTTCCTGAATCCGGTACTGTCCTTGCTCCCGAGATGCGCAACGCTAGAGCTGTCTGGAAACTCAATGCTAGCAGCCCGTGGTACAAGTCGCCGCCGCTGACGAGTTGACAAGGAGGGTGGTCGGGGTTGTCGCCCAGCCGCGCGTGATCGTGAGAACGGGAAGCGACGCGCGTATGGGGCCGAATCGGCGGCGAACATCGCTGAGGAGCGCGAGAAGGATGGCGATCACCGCGGCCACTCGGCCTTGCAGGCCGCGCGGCGTGCCGACGCCGATCAGTTGACGCATGATGAGCCCGAGATTGAACCCACCCGTATGAATCAGGACGCGCTTCAAAATGTTGGTGTGGCCGCGCAGATGCGTGCGCCGCAGCGCGCCGGTTTCGTACAGGTGCGCATTCGGTCGCTCCAAATATTCGCCCCGTCGGCGCAACAGCTGCTGTCCGCGCGTGCCGCGAATCCGCCGTCGGTTGCGATAGACGGCGTCGCGCAACGCGGTCTGGCCGTGCCAGCGCCGCCGGCCGCGCTTCGGTTCCGAGATATAGGTGCGCAGCCCGATGCCTTCCCAATCGCTGACGCGGTCGGTGCTGTGGTAGCCCTTGTCCGCGACGATCTCGCGATCGTCGTCGCCCTCCGGCTGCACGGCGTCGAGTTCGTCCAGGGCCGTAAGGACCGTGTCGACGCCGCTGTCCGTATCGCCGCGATCGGCGGGTTGGATCGTGACGGCGACCACCGCGCCGCTCGCCAAGTCGACGGCGTGCTCGGCCTTGTGCGCCAAATGGTGCGGCCGTCTTTCATCTTCGTGATGCGCGCGTCCGGATCATGCGGATGGGTCCAATCGTCGTTCGAGCCTTTCTTCTTCCGCTTCCGATCCACCCGCGCCAGATCCTCCCGCGTCGGCGTCGCGACACCGGAGGCCTGCGCCAGCTTGGTCAAGAACTCCTGATAGGTGGCCCCGTTATCGCGCCGGACAATGCTCCGCAGCGCCGCATTCGCTTCCAAGGTCGTCGCATCGACGCCCAGGGTCTTGCCCTTCAGCAGGCCCGCCTCGGCGACGCGCTCCAGGATCCACGTGAACACGGCCTGATGGGTCTCCAGATCGATCAGGCGGCGGGTGCGCGAAATCGTCGAGTGATCGGGCGGCGCCTCGTCCAAACCGAGACTGAGAAACTCCCGCAGGGCCAGCGAATCCGCCGCGCGCCAAGCAATCCCGCGTTCGGAATCGATGCCCTCAAAATACCCAATCAGCAACAGCCGGAAATAGACGGCCGGGGCCAAGCCCGGGCGCCCCATCGTGGCCGCATCGAATCCGACACAGCGCCCTTCGACGAACGCGTCAAACTCGGCCTTCGCGAGCAACGCATTCAGCCGTTGATAGAACGGGTGTGCCGCCGGCGTCGGCAGATCGCTGGTGGCGATCCATATCGCTGTCTGGCGGGTCGCTCGACGTTTGCCCATGGCCATGCGCGGCATTGTAGTACACCGCCCACGTTGACGAAACGGACTCGTCAGCGGTTATCGACTTTCACCACGGGCTGTAGAGCCTGCCTGGAAATCAGTGTGCCCGGCCCGTGACCGGCACGTACTCGATCACTCTTGAAACGAACCAGTTCCTTTTCGCTGACGGGCCAACAATCCGGTGTCATGCTCACGGCCCTCATCGCGCTGCTGTTCCTGCACGCACCTTCGGCTCTGGCCCAATCCTACTCGGTCACCTGGACGAAACAGATTCCTCCAGACGCCGGTGCCTCGCATTGAAGACGTGCTGGTGCACGACAGCGTCTCGAACCGCGCGATCATGTTCGGAGGCTACGATCTCAACTGGAACCGGACGAACGACATCTGGGAGTACAGACGGCGCCGCGGGAACATGGCTCGACGTCACCCCGCCCACTGGCGCATTGCCGCCCCGCCGGTCAGGCCATGCAATGGCATTCGATCCAGTCCGCAGAGTGGTCATCATGTTCGGCGGCCTCGACGACAACGAGGTGTATCTCAACGACACGTGGGAGTGGAACACGGTCAGCAAGACGTGGACGAACGTCACGCCTGCGGGGCAGTCGGTCCTACTGTCGGGGCGCCGGGGTGCACGAATGGTCAAGGATGTGCTGAACGACCGGATGGTCCTCGTCGGGGGCCTTGACGGAAACCATTTCTTTCCGTACAGCGATCCGGCGGACACATCACAGGACCAGTTCGGAACATGGGCGTGGAACCTGAACACTCGCGTGTGGACACAGGTGCCCGCCACGTCATCACCGGCCAAGTCATTTGCTGGACGCGCCTTCCATGGCGCCGCCTACAACAGCTCCAACGGTAGGGTCACGGTGTTCGGAGGCGTCGGCTTTGCCCCAGTCAACGGCCAGCCCGTGCCACCGGTGATCGACTTCAACGACCTCTGGGAACTGAATGGAAACTCATGGGTGAAGGTCACGCCGGCCGGCGGGAGTCCACCAGGAAGAGGCTGGACGCAGCTCGTTTACGACACAGTGAACACCCGGATGGTGATGTTTGGCGGCTACAGGCTGGAAGCGCCCCAGGTATCTTACGGCGACACGTGGGCGTTTGATAACGGAACGTGGTCTGAAATCGGTACCGCAGAGCTCTGGTCCCGGTATTCGTGACAGCCACGGGATGGTTTACGACACGGGGCGCAACAGAGTCGTCGTCTTCGGTGGGTATCTGGCAGACGTCATCGAGTTGAGTGGGAACGGCCCGTGGATCACGGTGCCCGGGCGGAGGGATTGGCCGCCCGGCCAGGACCAGCATGCGATGGCGTACGACACGACTCGCAACAAGGTCTACATGTACGGCGGCGGGAGCCTGGAAGGCTGGGAGTTGACCGTCCCAACTTCCACGTGGGGATGGTATTACCGCCCGGGACCGAATGGGCGAACCGGCGCTGCCCTCGTCTACGATCGAGCGCGACAACGGATCCTCCTGTTCGGAGGACGTCAGCGGGCGAGTGATGTGGTCGGCAGCAAACTCGGCGACACGTGGCTGTAGAACGGGGCGCCAGCGGCGCTCACGTGGACGAACGTGTCGCCCGCGACATCGCCCCAGGCCCGCGACGATCACGCCATGGCGTACCACGCCGCCAAGCGCCCAGACCATTCTGTTCGGCGGACGCGCCGCGAACGGCACACCGCTCGGCGACACCTGGGTATGGAACGGGGCCGCGTGGAGCAGCCGCCGCCGGTGGACCATCGCCGCGGTTCGGCCATGCGATGGCCTACGATGCGGCGCGCGGCGTGATCGTGCTTTTTGGCGGCGAGAATGCGGGCGGCAGAAGCTCAACGACGTCTGGGAATGGAATGGCGCCTGGCAGCAGAAATTCCCCGCCGTCTCTCCGCCGGCTCGCGCCTATGCCGCGCTCTCCTCCCTCGACGTCGCCACACCCGGAGTCGCAATGTTCGGCGGGCTCGGCGCCGCCGCGCAGCTCAACGACACCTGGATCTGGAACGGAACGACGTGGAAACAGGCGAGCCACCCTGGAGGCCGCACCGACGCCGCGCCAGCATGCGGCCATGGTCTACGACAGCGCGTCACGCAAGTTGGTGCTGTACGGCGGCGCGCGATTCGCGGGGCATCTCGACGGAACTGTGGACCTCTACCGTCGCGATCACCACCACGCCGCCGAGCTCCCGCACCGGCGACTTCGACGGCGACGGGAAGTTCGGACGTGACGGTGTATCGGCCGTCGAACGGCGCCTGGTACGTTCTGCAGTCGAGCACGAACTTCTCGGACTTCTTCTTCAAGATCTTTGGACAGTCCGGCGACATCCCGGTGCCGGCCGACTACGACGGCGATGGCACGACAGACATCGCGGTGTATCGCCCGTCCAATGGCGCCTGGTACATCCTGCAGTCGAGCACGAACTTCACGGCGCTCCGTCTTCAACATCTGGGGCGTCAGCCCGGCGACGTGCCGGTGCCGGGCGACTACGACGGCGACGGGAAGACCGATATGGCGGTGTATCGCCCGTCAAACGGCGCCTGGTACATCCTGCAATCGAGCACGAACTTCACCGGGTTCGTCTACTACATCTGGGGCCAGCCCGGCGACGTGCCGGTGCCGGGCGACTTCGACGGCGACGGGAAGGCCGACGTGGTGGTCTATCGGCCCTCGAATGGCGCCTGGTACATCCTGCAGTCGAGCACGAACTTCACCGGGTTCGTCTACTACATCTGGGGCGGACAGGCAGGTGACAATCCGGTACACGGGCGACTTCGACGGCGACGGCAAAGCCGACGTGGTGGTGTATCGCCCGTCGAACGGCGCCTGGTACATCCTGAAATCCAGCACGAACTTCACCGGGTCCGTCTTCTATCTTCACGGGCCAGAACGGCGACATCCCCGCGCCGGGCGATTTCGATGGTGACGGCAAGACCGATGTGGTGGTCTATCGGCCCTCGAACGGGGCTTGGTACATCCTGCAGTCGAGCACGAATTTCACCGGGTCCGTCTTCTACATCTGGGGGCAGAACGGCGACATCCCCGGTACTCAAGCGTCCGTAGTCGGCGGCGGGATCGGTTCCTTTCCTCGCCTCCTGGTCGCATGAGCACGGCCAGGAGCTCGGCCATCGCAGCGCTCCGGCTGAGCCGGTCAGCTTTGCAACGATTTCGAAAACCGATGCAGGAATTACTGCAGGTGTCGAATGCCATACAGCACTGAACGTCGTGCGCGCCGTTTCGGCAGGAAAGTTCCGCGCAGCCCTGTTAGTTCGAAGGAACGGATCTTGCCTTGGCGCGGCAACAATAGTGCGCGCGAAAACGTCCGCCGCCTCATCGGGACTGCGCAGAATCATGCGCGTCGCACGGCCCACAGCGCGGGCGGTGTCGGCTTGTGGTTGCCGCCGTGCTCATCATGTTGTGCGGCTCTGTGGAGCCTGGACGCGCGGCGACCGGGCTTCCTCCGGGGTTTCAGGACGTGCCGGTCGTGAGCGGGCTCTCGGGTCCAACGGCGATGGAGTTTTCGCCGGACGGCCGGCTCTTCGTCACGCAGCAGGGCGGGCAGGTACGCGTCATCAAGAACGGCGTGCTGCTCGCGACGCCGTTCCTCACGCTGACCGTGAATGCAGTCGGCGAACGCGGATTGCTCGGCATCACGTTCGACCCCAATTTCGCCACGCAATCAATTCGTGTACGTCTACTACACGGCCACGACGCCGGCCGTTCACAATCGAATCAGCCGCTTCAAGGCACTTGGGGACGTCAAGGACCCGTCAGTCGGCGAAGTCGTCTTGCTCGATTTCGAGAACCTGGGCGCGACGAACCACAACGGCGGCGCGCTGCACTTCGGTCCGGACGGAAAGCTCTACGCCGCGCACGGCGAGAATGCCGTCGCTGCCAACTCGCAGAGCTCTGAACAACCTTCTCGGCAAGATCATCCGCATGAACCCTGTGGCCGGATCCGGACGCCAGATCCCGACGGACAATCCGTTCTTCGGCGACCGGGCGTCTCGGGAAGAATCGATTGATCTGGGCTATGGGGCTTGCGCAACCCATTCACGTTCAGCTTTCAGCCAGGCACGGGCCTGGCTTTCGTGAACGACGTTGGAGCAGTCAACGTGGGAGGAGATCAACGACGCGAGCGCGGGTCACAATTTCGGATGGCCGATAACCGAAGGACCGTTCATCCGGCAATTTCCGACACTTCACAAATCCCTTGTACAGCCTACCAGCACAGCGCGGGTACGCCGACGGGCTGCGCCATCACAGGGGGAGCGTTTTACAACCCCCCCACCCCGATGTTTCCGGCGTCATATATCGGCAAATATTTCTTCGCCGACGTCTGCTCGGGCTGGATCTACTACATCGATCCGAGCAGCCCGGCCACGGCGACCCAGTTTGCCGCACGATATCTCCGGTCCCGTTGATCTGAAGGTGGGGCCGGACGGCGCGCTGTACTACCTTGCGCGCAATGCCGGCAGCGTGGGCAAGATCGTCATGCCCGAGCGCTCCGCAGATCACGCAACAGCCGGCAAGTCGTACCGTGCCGGTTGGCGGCACCGCGACGTTCACGGTGAGCGCAACCGGCGCCGACGCCGCTCTCGTATCAGTGGCAGAAGAACGGCGTGAACATTCCGGGAGCCACGTCGGCGTCGTACACCACGCCTCCTGCCACCATGGCCGACCACAACAGCACCTATCGATGCCGCGTGACGAATTCGGCGGGAACGGCCACGAGCAACTCGGCGACGCTCACGGTCTCGCGCGATTTCGACGGCGACGGGAAGGCCGACATCCGGTGTACCGCCCCTCGAACGGCACCTGGTACATCCTGCAGTCGAGCACGAACTTCACCGCGTGGAGCGTCTATCAGTGGGGCGATCAGCGGCGACGTCCCGTGCCGGGCGACTACGACGGCGACGGCAGGACCGACGTCGCGGTGTATCGCCCGTCGAACGGCACCTGGTTCATCCTGAAGTCGAGCACGAACTTCACGCGTGGAGCGTCTACCAGTGGGGCATCAGCGGCGACATCCCCGTGCCGGGCGACTACGACGGCGACGGCAGGACCGACGTCGCGGTGTATCGCCCCTCGACGGGCACCTGGTACATCCTGAAGTCGAGCACGAACTTCACGACGTGGAACGTCTATCAGTGGGGCATCAGCGGGGACGTCCCCGTGCCGGGCGACTACGACGGCGACGGCAGGACCGACGTCGCGGTGTATCGCCCGTCCGACGGCACCTGGTTCATCCTGAAGTCGAGCACGAACTTCACCACGTGGATCGTCTATCAGTGGGGCATCAGCGGGGACATCCCCGTGCCGGGCGACTACGACGGCGACGGCAAGGCCGACGTCGCGGTGTATCGCCCGTCCAACGGCACCTGGTTCATCCTGAAGTCGAGCACGAACTTCACGACGTGGAGCGTCTATCAGTGGGGCATCGAGCGGGGACATCCCGGTCGCCGGGCGACTACGACGGCGACGGCAAGACCGACGTGCGGTGTATCGCCCGTCCAACGGCACCTGGTACATCCTGAAGTCGAGCACGAACTTCACGACGTGGATCGTCTATCAGTGGGGCACGCGCGGCGACATCCCGGTGCTCAAGCGTCCTTGAGCGCTATTGACCGATGACTACGGCAAGATCGAGAAGCGGGAACTCCCACACAACCACCTTGGGGAAGGTTGTCAAGTGTCTTCTCCGCATGAAATCCGTTGCAATGGCATCGCGCTCATCAAGAAATCGCCGAAACGCGTAGAACGAACCGAGCCCGGCAAATGGGCGATTCTGAAATTCACAATCCTCGAGCAGCCCGCCAATCACCCACGTGAACCCAACGGGTTGGCGAACCAGCCACGTGTATTGGCCCGTATAACTCGTGCCGGCGACGACGAGCAGTGATTTGGGTTCCGTCGCGTAGATGTAGCCCTTGCCTTGCTCTCCGTTGACCAATCGATCTGGAAGCTGTACGCCGGCCGCAGGCGGCTCAGCCATTGTGGATGCGCATCGAAAGCCGCGGCCAGATCACCAACGCGCTCGACTTCCAGATACGTCGGCACGCGCAACTTGAGCGGGATGTTGGCCGCGTGTGACACACGTCTCGGCTGTCGCTTGCGCAGCCAGCTCGATGCCGAGACCGGACCAATGGCTTTCCCCCGGTCCATAGAGCAGATCCCTTCGATGGGCAGCCAGATGCCTCCGATAGACCGCGCGAAGATCGACATGGAAGACACTGTCCTGGTCGAAGTGCTGGAACAGCGCATCAACGATCTTCATCGGACCTGTCCTCCAGGATCGGGTCTCGAGACAGACAGATCTTTGTCGAGGATTGGCCACTGGCCAAGGTCCCGGTGGATCGACAGTTTCGTCGGCACTGGCACAACGACAAGAGTCCAGCCTTCCGATTTCAACAGCGCCGCATATTTCCTGACAGCGCTGGCAGCCTCATCCACAAGTTGACGGTTTCCGCCAGAGTTGATGCCTTCGGAGACCCACAGTTCGCTTTGAGGGAAGAGCATCAGGGGCTGAAGGCCGCCCCACACGACCCGTCAGTGTCTGGCCGCTGGCGATGCGGAGGCTGTTCCCGAGTTGCCGCGCGAGGCTCACGGCCGGAAGTCGATTGAGCGACGACTCGACGGCCGCAAGATCGAGCCTGGGAATGCCTGCCGGAAAGACGTGTCTGGTTACCCGATTATTCTCGCGGACGATCCTGAAGACGGGCATGCGGGTGACATCGGTCCCATGTCGATCGGCGCGCCAGTTGGTGCCCAGTCCAGCAATGGGACCAGGGCGTAGAGACCGGCGACCACCATCGAGCCGAGGCGCGACATCAGAACTGGAAGTACAGAAACGGGATGGCTGCGCTGCTCAACGCGACCGGGATCGCGACGGCAAACAAGGCGAAGACCATCACCTGAATCGCCAATGGGAAGTCGCGACTGGCCAATGGGCTCTCCGTGACCAGCCGACGTTCTCCCCAGACGAAAAACGCCAGACCGAAGAGGGTGAGTCCTGCCGCGAACGTTTGTTTCTGCAGGAGGAGCGGATTGAATGCTGGCGCGAAACCATGTGTTCCGACCATCCCCGCTAGTATGGCCTGAGCTTGTGGCAGGTTGGCACTTCGAAAAAGCACCCAGCCGATGACGACCAGGCCGAATGTTGCCGCATGGCGGATGGCGCTGGGTACACGAGCAAGACGGTCCTCCCCGATCGCCCGCTCGAGGGCCAGGGCGACGCCGTGGTAAAGGCCCCAGAGGAGAAACGTGATGTTCGCGCCGTGCCACAACCCACCCAGCGTCATCGTCAGCAGCAGACTGCCGTACGTCCGTAACGCGCCGTGACGATTTCCTCCGATGCCAATGTAAAGGTAGTCCCGGAGCCAGGATGAGAGCGTGATGTGCCACCGCCGCCAGAATCGTGAAAGGCTCACCGCCTTGTACGGTGAGCGAAAATTGTCGTGGAACTCAAACCCAAGACACACTCCCAGGCCCGTGGCCATGATGGAGTAGGACCAGAAATCGAAATAGAGCTGGAAGGTATAGGCCAGGACGCCGAGCCAGGCCTGGACAAAGTCGGGCTGGGAGACGGTAAAGCCGTAGGGCACGAAGACAGCGAATTGATCGGCAAACAGGCACTTCATGCAGAACCCGGTGGCGAACAGCGTGAGGCCGCGGGCCACTTGCATTCCCGGCCAGTTGCGCAACTGGTTCTCCAGGTCCGCGTAGCGGACAATCGGGCCCGCGATGAAACGCGGAAACATGGCGATGAAACAGAGGAAGTCGAAGGGGGATTGCGCGGCGGACGAAATTTTCGCCGGTAAATGTCGAAGCAGTAGCTGATGGCTTCGAAAACGTAAAAGGAGATGCCTGGGGGCAGCCGATGTGACCGTTGCTGCCAAACCAGGGCACCATCCAGCGGCGCGCTCCTTCAAGCGCCGGCAGGAACGCAACCGCCCAGTCGAGGTATTTGAAGGCGGCCAGAAACAGCAGGCAGTGTGCCAGGGCCGCCGCCAACCAAAGGCGCTGTCCTCTTCCATTCGCCGTTCGAGCGATTAGCCAGCCGTACCCATACGCCCCTCCGACGATCACGAGAAAAACGAGAGTCCACAGCCAATTCTGATACGCATAGAACACCAGGGTGGAGCAGATAATCACCACCTTGGCGCTCTCTCGCAGTTGGCCGCCAACACTGGCGACGCGCAGCAGGACAGAGTACCGCCGGCAAGAAATAAAATAGGAAGAGCGGATCGGTGAAGAGCACGCCTACTTCCTACCGGGGGACGAGCGCCCGATAGACGTCGAGCATCTGCGCCGCGGTTCGACGCCATGTGAAGAGGGCGGCGCGCGCGAGACCAGCCCGGCGCATCGCCACCGCGCGCGGCTCGGACATCATCACTTCTACAAGCGCGTCGTACCAGCCGCGAACGTCATGTGGATCGGCGAGCAAGCCGGCCTCTCCAACAACCTCAGGGATCGAAGCTGCGGTCGAGGCAACCACCGGGACGCCGCACGCCATCGCCTCGAGCACGGGCAGACCGAATCCCTCATACAGCGACGGGTAGACGAAGACGTGCGCCTGTTGCATGAGCGTCACGAAGGCCGGTCGTCGCCCCCGGGCACGAACCGGATCCCGTCAGTGACCCCGAGCCTTCAGCCTGCTCGACGATCGATCCTCCGGCGCCGCGGTCCAGCCCCGCCAGCACGAGCTCGGTGCCTTTCAGCACATCGTCGCGCGCCCGCAGCAGGGCGAGCGCTTCGACGAGGACGCCGATGTTCCGCCTGGTGTGGAGATCGCCAACGTGCAGGATCGTTGGCGCACGGTCGACCGCGCCCTGTGCGCAGCGTCAGGTTCCGGCGCGAACGGTGCTCCGACGCCAAGGGGGATGACGCGGACGCGATCTCGCGCCCAATCCGTACGCGGCCTCGATCTCCCGGCGTGAAAACTCGGAATCGGTGATCATGATATCGGCCGTCAGTGCGCTGCGTCGGTAAAACCAGCGGCGGGCGCGGTCGATGCGGTGTGGATACCATTCGGGATGGCGTTCGTAGCTCACATCGTGGATCGTGAGGACGAGCGGGTGCACGCCCCAGAGAGGAGCGGTGTAGGCGGGAGCGTGAAACACATCGACCGTTGCCCGACGAACCGCGCGCGGCAGTCCGTCGATGCACCACCCGAGATTCGTCGGCAACCAGCCGCGCGCGGACGTGCGGAGGACGCCCTGGGCAGCGGGGGTCGCGGATTCGCGCCGACGGCAATTAGCTGCAGTTCCGGGTCGAGCTCGATCATCGCCCGCGCCAGTTCCGTGGTGTAGCGGCGCACGCCGCCTGCCGGCGAGTCGAAGGCGTGACCGTCGAAGCCGACTCGAAGCGGGGGCACCCTGGAGATTATGAGGCGGACCTTCGAGCAGGCCGGACCAATGTAGGATGTAACGCGTGCCCGGCCCCGCAGTGTTCCTCGCGATCGCGTTCGGCTGCTTTGGCGCATCGGCGCTGATCACGTGGCTGGTCCGCAACCTTGCGCGCCGACGAGGATGGCTGGCGCTGCCGCGCGTTGATCGCTGGCACCGCGAGCCGACGGCGCTGTTTGGCGGCGTCGCCATCTACGCGGCCTTTGTTGCGGGCTTGCTGGCGACCCGTCCGCTGTCAGGTTCGCTTCTCGCACTCCTGCTGCTCATCACCCTCATGTTCGCCGCGGGGCTGATCGACGATGCGAGGCATCTCGGTCCGCAAACGAAGCTCGTCGTCCAGTTGGCAAGCGGGATGTTGCTGTATTCGTCCGGCTACCACTTCAACGATGCGTTTCCCTGGTGGATCGATCTGTCCATCGTCGTCATCTGGGTTGTGGCGATCACGAACGCCGTGAACCTGCTCGACAACATGAACGGTCTGGCCGCCGGCATCGCGTTGATTGCCGGCGCGTTTCGTTTCATCTGGTTCCGGGAGACCGGCAACGTCGAGGGCGCGACGATCAGCGCCGTCTTCATGGGATCGGTTGCGGGGTTCCTCGTCTTCAACTATCCGCGGGCGTCCATTTTCATGGGCGACGCAGGCAGCTTCACGATCGGGTTCGCTCTCGCGGCGCTCAACCTGACAAATGGGGAGGCGTACAGCAAGAGCCTCTTCTCAGTGCTGTTTTTCCCGGTCCTCGTGCTGGCGATTCCGATCCTCGACACCACCTTCGTGTCGGTCGTTCGGCACTTTTCCGGGCGCGCCATCAGCCAGGGTGGCCGCGATCATGTGTCGCACCGGCTGGTTGCTGTCGGGTTGAGCGAGACGGCCGCGGTGCTGGTGTTGTGGAGTATCTCCACCGTCTCCGGCCTGGTTGCGTTCGTGCTCTACAAGGTTGGGTTCTGACGCCTGGTTCGGGGCCGCGTTGCTGGCACTGGGGTTCGTCTTGTTCAGCATCGTGCTGGCCCGGGTGCGTGTGTATGACGAAGCAGAGGTGCTGGAGGGAGGGGATGCCCGCCGACGGCCCGGCTTCCGTTTGTCTTCGGAGTTCCGGTACAAGCGGCAGGTGGTTTGGGTGCTCGTGGACGCCACGACGATCGTCTTGTCGATGTACGGCTCGTATCTTTTCCTGTTCGGGGGCCGCCCTGATTGGGCTGTCGAAGTGATCCGTTTTGCGCGCGTCACCCCCGTTGCGGTAGCGACCGTCCTCACGTGGCTCATGGTGCTGGGCCTCTATCGGACGGACTGGCAGCAGTTTTCAGCGCGCGAGGGTGTATCCATCGTGCTCGGCACCACAACGGGGCTGGCGCTCACGCTCGATCTGTTCATCGGTGGACCCGCTAGCGACCGGAGACAGGCTCGCCACATTCGTGGCGGCATGGGGTGCGACCACGGCATCTCTCGCCGGTACGCGGTTGTTCGTGAGGTGGCTCGACGCCGCACTGCGCTCCGGCAGTGAGGCCCCATCGGATCAGCGGCCGGGCGAGAGTTACGCGAAACAGAAGGTGTGACTCACTGAAGCTCGGACACTGAGACTGTGCAGAGGATCTCCCTCGTATCCCACCTCTCACTACTCTTATCCATCACGAACGCGCGGTACGGCGGACCAGTTCCGGGCTGCGCAAACCCAAACCATTCCGGCTCGTGAAGCCTGCCGCGTCGCAACGCCAGCCAGACGGCGGCAATCACCTGGCCGTAGGTCGGATCGGGTGTGTTGACGATTGGCGCGGGCTCGGCGCGGCCTCGGATGGTTCCGGCATTGTCCTGGAGAAAAATTGTCGCACCGGCCGGAGCCGCGGGTCGCCCGGACATCCGGAAGAACCGTCCAGCTTCCACGTGCTGAAGTCGAATGTCGCCCTGGCATCGCGGCGTCGCGCCTCCAGCGAGTAGTCCTTCCCATCCGGCGTCGCCCGCGGCCGGCGAAAATCCCATCGGGCCAGAGACCGGGAGCGCGCGGCTCAATTCGTACGGCCGCGCGGGGTCGGGGTGCAGCGTTCGGATCCAATCGAAATCGGGGACGCGGACATCGAGCGCCAGCGTTGCCGCGCGGGCGTTCTCCGTTTTGGCCCACCAGACCGCGCCCACGAATAGATCGATTGGCAGCGCGGCCATCATGAGCACCGGGACGACGGGGAGCGCCAGACGAAGCCGCCGCCACCCCACCTGTGATCCTGACATGCGAATGGTCCAGAGAACGAGCGTCGCACTGATGTAAAGCATCGCGAACAGCGCATACCGTGACTGCGATGCCTGAGCCACCCCGAAGCTCGCCCTCGCCATCGCCGTCATCGCGGCCGTTATCAGCACGAAGACGCTCATGCCCAAGCAAAAGAGCTGACAGTCGGTCGAGGTTCGGCCGCTTCGAACAACGATCCACCCTTCGTAAATACCCGCGGCCAGGACAACCGCACCGAGGAAGACCCCAGCGGCGACGTTGGCGTATGAGACAGGTCCTGCGAAAAACGCCAGCCCGAACAAGGTCGTTACCGCGATGGTGTGCGCGTCTGGAGACGGCCCGTGTACGCCGGTCGCGCGCGCATAGAGCCAGACCACGACGGCGCAGGCCAGGAGTCCGACTGACATGGGGATGACGCGCGCCCCCCGTACCGTCAGCACGATGGCTGCGAGAGCGAACGGCGCCGCCAGACCTTGACCCGAGGTCAGGATACCGGCGATGGCGAATCCCGCGGCCGCGAACAACCACCACGCCCCGAGGCGACCTCGCTCGAGACCGCGGCCGGCCCGGATCGCTGCGAGCATGGCTCCGACCGCAAGGGCGACCGCCAGCGGAATCGTGATGCCGGCCGGAGACAGGAAAACCTGGAGCTGGTACGTGAAAAAGATCAGCGACAGTATCGTACCCGTCGCCGCGCGGGACAACGCTGGAGGCAGATCAGCCCGTCGCCATGCGTGTTCCACGAAAGTGGCAGCCGTGAACAGATAGCAGCCCAGCCCGACCGCCCACATCAACGGCCCCGGCAAACCATTGAGGCGGTAGTCCAACCACATCAGGGCTCGCGGGATCACGATGATGTGCTCGTTGCCAGCGAGGAAAACGTAGTCGCGGAACCGTGCGTGGAGGAGCAGTGGCGCGACCCAGTCCCAGTCGTCCTTGTAGAGCACGCGAAACCGCGCGGTCACACTGAAAACGAGGAAGACGAGGACGAAGAGGAGTCCAATCGCGAGGTGCGCGTGTGAGCCCTCGTCGTTTGAGTCCGGGCGAGAGGCGTTCTGGATGGGCAGTATTATATCGAGACGCCACATCCCACGGCCTCAAGACAAGTCTCGAGGGTTCTGGCGTGATGTAGCGATCCCAGAATCGCTGCAACCCGCAAACTCAGTGCAAAGGTGAGCGGGAAAATGACCGGCGTCCCCTCCGCCAGGTCGCGACCGACAGCCCCGCGGCCCAACCAGCCAAAACGATGCCTGATATCGCTCTTAATACGGAGTAGAGCGGGTCGGGAACAAACCGGTAGCCAACCACATGCTGGGTTGATGTCCCGGGGGGCAGCACGAAGCTCAGAATACGGTGTGACGTGTAGGTCTCGGCTCGAGGCAACTCGCGTCCATCCAGTACAACCCGGTTCCAGGGGAACGCCTCGATGTTTGTCAGCACCCTCTGTGATTGCGGTGACAACAGGACATTCTTCACTTCGCCGAAGCGCTTTCCGAGTCCGGTAGGCAACTTGACCATAGGGGCGTCGGGAAGGACCCCGGCAAAGCCATTCACGGCACTGTACGCAGGCCACGGCAGGAATCTTGGTGGATGAGTGAGGGTATCCCGTTCGCCTGAGACCCCGATTCCAGGCAAGACCCCGGTATCTGAATGGACGCGACATGCGTGAACTTCACGAGAACGCCCAGGGCCATCAGCGTGACGACGAGTGCCAGGCAGACGTTCAGCGGGTTCCGAAGCTCTTCGTGGAAATGTCGTAGAGAGCTCAGTAATACCACCGCCCCTCCGAGCAGCAGGAGGTCGCAGTACGTCACGAGACGATAGGCAAACTGAAAGAATGCCAGGAACCGCGGCAAGAGCGGCCAGACGCCAGCCGAAATCGAGCCATAGCAAACCAGGGCAAACAGGCCGAGGCACACCGCTGCCGCCGCAATTTCCTTCGTCAGCCGCATCTGGCCGCTTCGCATTCGAACGACGACCTGGAAGATGAGGAAAGCCACAATCATCACGAGCCCGACATTGATTTGGGCATCCAGGTAAGGTGTCGACACCGAGCTCAGGCGGTCCGACCGAAGCGGCCGGATGTCGAACGGTATTGGAAAGAACCGAATCCACCACGAATCGATGGAACCCGGCATGACGACAACCGACTTGACCATCGACGTGACCTGCAAGTCTCGCTGGAATGTCAGCGTCGCATACAGCCACGGCGAAAGCACGAGGACGAACATCAGCGCATTGACAGCGATCAATGCCGCAAATGCGCGCCGATTCGCGGCTCCAAAGAGCCCCCCGACGAGGAGTGCACAAAACAACGCGCTCCCAAGTACGGCGGTAATCGGATGCGAGCCGGCGGAAAAGGTCAGCAGTATCCACGCGAACGACGCAGACATCCAAGTGTCCGGACTACCGCCGGCATAGATGACCCGCAGCCAGACCGCGCAAGCGGACACCAGCAACGAGACCGCGACAAATTCCGTGATCGCATTCCGGTTGTAGAGGTTTGTCAGCGGGTAGACGGCAAAGGAGACAACCGCCGCCACGCTCCATGCGACATACCTCCCCGGATACACGGCCCCGACAAGTTTCGCAATCTGGGTACACTGCAACCAGAACAGGGCCACCACGACCACACGGAGCGCAATCGCCGCCCCTGCCACTGCGCTCACGATCCCAGCGACAGGGTAGAAAAGGGTGCCGTAAAACAGCGGAAATGGGATTCCGATCACCTCGCTCGTATTGAATGTCAGCGGAAATGACAGATGTCGGCGAAGATATTCGCCTGTGTAGGCGATCATCCACAGGTGGATGTTCCAATCGAAGTAGAACGTCTTGTTGAAGAACGCGAGCCAGGCCAGAGGAAAACAGGTGATGAATAGAGGGATGGCGAGTTCATGGTGCTCGATGGCCCGAGTCGGTGGTGACATCGCTGAAGGCGGTATTATATCGACGCGCCACATCCCCATGGGCCTCAAAGCAAGTCTTCAAGGCAGCCTCAAGACGCTCGTTCCGAAGAGCCTGCGGCCGTTCCTTCTGAATCTTTATTGCGTCGCGCTCGACGGTTTCGATCTGGTGGGAGGCAGACGTGACGCGATCACACCCCCCAGGAGACTGCTGCGCTTCGCGACGGACCCGGACAGCGATTTCAAGGAAACAGGACGCGTGTTCCTGCAATTCCTCGTCGCGCATTGCGGACTCAGACCAGACGGCAGGGTCCTTGACGTGGGATGCGGTGTCGGCCGGATCGCCGTGGCTCTGACTGGCTACCTCGATCGCAATGGCCGCTACGACGGGTTCGACGTCGTTCCGCAGGAAATCGCCTGGTGCAGGAAACATGTCTCCGCCAGGTTTCCCAACTTTCGCTTCCAATTGGCGGACGTCCACAATCGCACCTACAACCCGAAAGGACGCACTCGCGCGTCGGAGTACCGCTTTCCCTACGATGACAACTCCTTCGATCTCGTCGTTCTGGCGTCCGTGTTCACGCACATGCTTTCGCGCGACATGGAACGGTATGTAATGGAAGTGTCGCGGGTGCTCAAGCGCGGCGGGCAATGTTTCGTCTCGTTCTACCTGCTGAATGACGAAGCGAGAGAAAACATTGGCGCGGGAATCAGTGCCTTCGACTTCAAGAACACACTCGACGAGTGCCGGGTACAGAAGGCAGACAACCCGGAGTCGGCCGTTGCCCATGAAGAGGACCGTCGTGCGAGAGCTCTTCGGGCGATGCCAACTCGCGATAGAAGGCGTTTTTTACGGTACATGGTCATCGAGCCCAGCACAGGTCCAGGACATCATCGTGGCATCTCGAATTGCGTGAATCAGGTCGGAAGGTGATGCCAACCAACGTTCTCGATCTGGTCGAGAAGATCGCCCAGTTGCCGGGCGACTGGCATGGCGCGGGATCGGTGAGCAAGAACGTCCTTCGAGCTATTGTCAACCGCGCTCAGCGGATTGGCGCCATCCATCACTCGGCCGAGACGGGATCGGGAAGGACCACGATCCTGTTTTCGCACCTGTCGTCACACCACGTCGTCTTCGCGGTCGATGCAGGACAGTCCATCAGCCAGGTCAGGAACAGCGACCTGTTCAACGCTCACAGCACGACGTTCGTTGAAGGCCCCACACAACGCACGCTGCCCGGACAGAGGTTCGCGCACGGACACCAGCTGGTGCTCATCGATGGTCCGCACGGCTACCCCTTTCCCGATCTCGAGTACTACTATCTGTATCCCACGATCGACTCCGGCGGATTGTTGATCCTTGACGACCTACAGATTCCATCGATCGGCAGGATGTTCGACGTCATCAAGGCCGACAGAATGTTCGAACTGCTCGAGATCGTGGATGACAACACCGCGTTCCTGAAGCGAACCGACGCCCCTCTGATTGATCCTGAAAGTGACAGCTGGTGGCTGCAAGGGTACAACCAGGCGTACTATCAACAGCTGGTTGCGCCCCGACAACACGCCGCGAACGGGCCGTAGCGCTCGGCTCCTCATTGCGAGGCGTGATTCGAAGGCTGCGGAAGGAATGAGCATCGCCATAGCCGTACCGAGCCTGAACCAGAAACGGTTCCTGGGCGCTGCGCTGGACTCCCTCGGTCGAACGGATGTCGCGGTATTGCGCGCGGTCCTCGATGCTGGCTCGACCGACGGCTCGCGCGAGCTGATTGCGGCGCGCGCGTCGGAGCTGGACTTCTGGCGCAGCGAGCCGGATGCCGGGCAGGCCGCGGCCATCAACGAAGGCATCCGCGGTCTGTGCCTCGCGCATCCTGATGTCGTCGGGGCCGTCGGATGGCTCAATGCCGACGACTTGTTTCTGGAGCATGGGCTCGATCGGCTCTGGCAGGCGCTCGTCGATCATCCGGATTGGCTCGCCGTATCGGCAAGAGCAGCCTTGGCGTCGGAGGACGGCGTGCTTATCGCCGAAATTCCGACGGAACCGTTTTCGTTCGGCACGCTTCGCTCGCGCGTGCACGATCTGCCAGCCGGCGACGCTCGTCAGACGATGGGCCTGGGAACGCGTCGGCGGCCTCGACGCGTCCATGGAGATGTGCTTCGACTACGACTTGTGGTGGCGCCTGGGCCGGCTCGGCGAGATCGGCTATCTCGATGCGGTCGTCGCCGCCTCGCGGGATCATGGCGAGACGAAGACCCGACGCCGCCGGACGCAATACTTTCGAGAAGCCACCGCCATCGTGAGACGTGAAACGGGGGCGGTGCCGTGGCATTGGTACATCAGCGAAGCACTCGAGCGCCGGGTTCATTTTGAGGTCGGACGGAGACCACCGATCGCGGCCCGCCTGGCAGCGCGCCTTGAGGCCACCGCCTCGTACATTCACGACAACTGGCGATTGCTCGTCGTCTGATGGCGAACATCGTCCATGTCTGTCCAAGATATTTTCCGGCTCGGGGCGGAGTCGAGCTCTTCTTCATCAAGCTCAGCGAGGCCGCGGACCGTCGAGGGCACACGGTGTCGGTCTGGACGACGGACGCATCGGCCGTCCAGGGATTCACGTCGCCCGCCGGGCAGCGGCTGCCGTCCGGTCCCGAGACGATCAACGGCGTCGAGGTCCGGCGCTTTCCGGTTCGCTACGTGCCCGCTCAACGTTACGTCCGCACGGCAGCGCACTATCTGCCGTTCGGCACGCGGTGGAAGTGCGACACGCTTCGTTGGACCCCGTGGGTGCCCGCGCTCACCCGTGCCGCCACGCATCCTTCCGGGGCAGGTGGATCTCGTGCATGCCGCCGGTCTGCCTTACAGCTCCCTGCTGTTTGCGGGAGTCAGGCTCGCTGAACGTACGGGTGCGCGGCTGGTGATGAGCCCATTCACCCATGTCGCGCCACCGGGGCCGGCGGGCGCACGGCATACGGCGCGCCTATCTTTCGCCGCTCAACGTGCGCTTGCTCTCGACGCGCTGACCGGCTCTTCGTGCAGACAGAGCGCGAGCGCCAGGTGCTTGCCCAGGCGGGCCTGGCGACCGAGCGCTCAGACGATCGTCGGCCTGGGTGTCGAGCCGAGTGAGTGCACCGGCGGAAGTCGCGAGCGAGGGCGCCGGGCCTGGAAGGTGGCCGATGGCGCGGTTGTGGTTGGACATCTGGCCAACAAGAGTTGGGACAAAGGGACCGTCGATCTCCTTGACGCTGCGGAACGGCTCTGGGACAAGGGTGTGTCGTTCGTGCTCGTCCTCGCCGGCTCCGAGATGCGCAGCTTCAGCAGGCGGTGGGCACGTGTCCGGTTTCCCGAGCGGGTGGTCAACCTCGGCGAGTTGTCGGACGAGGAACGGAGGGATTTTTTCGCCGCCATCGACGTGTTCGCGCTCCCGAGCTACGTGGAATCCTTTGGCGTGACGTCGCTCGAAGCTGCACTCAACGGGGCGGCGGTGGTAGCCTACGATCACGGAGGGCCGGGAGAGATCTTTCGAGACGGGGACAGCGCGCTGCTCGCGCCGGTGGGAAACGTCGATCTCCTGGCGCAGTTGATCGAAAGGTCTGTGACGAACGCGTCAGGTCGAGCACGACTGGGCGCGGCGGCGTGTCGGTCTGGCGAGCGGATACTCGTGGAGCCGCGCGCTGGATGTGGCGTTGGTTGAGTACGATGCGTTGCTTGGGAGCGAATCACGCAGATGAGCGTCCACACTGGTCGTGTCCAGGCGGATTGACCCCCGGGTGGCGCCACGAGGCCTGGTCGCGGAGTTTCTGGCACAGGCAAACCCCGTTCTGTTCCTGCCGGCGCTCTGGCACCATCGTCACCTGATTCGGCAGTTGACGTGGCGCGAGGTGACGGGCCGCTATCGCAGCTCGGCGCTGGGCTTTGCGTGGTCGTTGGTCACGCCGCTGGTGATGTTGGCCTCTACACGTTCGTGTTCGGCGTGGTGCTCAAAGCGCGATGGCCCGGGACCCGCACAGGGAACCTGGCGGAATTCGGGCTGATGCTCTTTGCCGGACTGACGGCTTTCTCGCTGTTCAGCGAGTGCGTGAACCGGGCGCCGAGCCTCATCACCGCGTCGCCCAACTATGTGAAGAAGGTCGTGTTCCCGTTGGAAGTTCTGCCGGTGAGCGTGCTGGGATCCGCGCTCTTTCACACGGGCATCAGCGTGCTCATCTTGATCGTCGTGCAGCAGGTCGTGAGCGGCGGGCCGGTGTGGACGGCGTATTTCTTCCGCTGGTCCTCCTGCCGCTCGGCGTGCATGGCGCTGGGCATCAGCTGGGTTCTCGCGAGCCTGGGCGTGTTCCTGCGCGACATCGGGCATACCGTCGCGCTGGTCATGCAGATCCTGTTCTTCATGACGCCCATCTTCTACGCCCGCGAGGCGCTGCCCGGCCGCCTGCAGCGTCATTGTCGACTTTCAACCCCCTGGCGTCGATCGTGGACAATACGCGTCGCGTCAGCGTGCTTGGCCTGCTGCCCGAGTGGGAAGAGTTTGGCGATTCTCGATGGTCGTCGGCTTCATCGTGCTGTGCCTGGGGCACGCCTGGTTCGCCAAGACGAAACGGGCGTTCGCGGACGTGATTTGAGGATGGCCCTCGACGAAGATCTCGCCGTGCCGCGTCGAGCAACTCTCAAAAGTGTACCGGCTGTACGAGCAAGCCGTCCGATCGACTGAAAGAGCTGCTGCTCGGCCGGCTGGGCCGGCGGTTCAGCCGGGACTTCTGGGCGCTTCGCGATGTGTCGTTTCGACTTGCCCGCGGCCAGCGCCTTGGTGTCATCGGCCGGAACGGTTCCGGCAAGAGCACGCTGCTGCAGATCCTCGCCGCGACGCTGGCCCCGACGTCCGGAAGCGTAGAGGTTCGCGGCCGCGTGGCCGCGCTGCTTGAACTGGGCAGCGGTTTCAACCCCGAGTACACAGGGCGCGAGAATGTCTATTTGAACGCGTCGATTCTCGGCCTGTCGCAACAGGAGACGGACGAGCGCTTCGACGCGATCGAGGCGTTCGCCGACATCGGTCAGTTCATCGAACAGCCGGTCAAGACGTATTCGAGCGGCATGTTCGTGCGACTCGCGTTCGCCGTGGCGACAAGCGTGGATGCCGACGTGCTGCTGATCGACGAAGCGCTGGCCGTCGGGGACGTGTTCTTCACACAGAAATGCTTTCGCCATCTGGAGCACCTCATCGAAAATGGCGTGTCGATCGTGCTGGTCACGCAGGACGCGTCGGTCGTCCATCAGTTTTGTGACGCCGTGCTGGTGCTCGAACGCGGACAAGCGATCTTCCATGGCGATACGGCGACAGGCGTGCGGCCTACTTGGCCTTGCAGCGCTCAACGCCGGGACCGCCTCAGACAGCCGAGGTGTCGCGTCTGTCGCAAGCGTCAGCGCAGCGCGCGGCGCTGCCTCCGCCGCGGCGCTAGTCCGACTGGCCGGACGCTGGCTGCGTTTCGCGCTCTCGACCGCCTCGCGGTCCTCGGAAGCGGTGGCCGATGCACCGGTATCGCGCTCTGCGACGAAAGCGGCGCAGCCATCGCCGGCTGTTCGAGATGGGGCAGGACGGCGGTCTTCTTCTTCGAATTCACGCTGGACGAGGATATCGAGGCACCGATTGGCGGGGTGGAGATCCTGAACGAGCGGAACATCGTCGTACACGGCAAGAACTCGTTGCAGCACGGCGTCGTCGTTCACGGCGTCGCGCAGCGGGGAACGCGGCTGCGCTTTCGGCAACGGATGACGATCAGCGTCGCCCAGGGCCATTACTCGTTCGCCCTCGGCCTGGCGTCGATCGCAGCAGCAGGACTACACTCATGCTGGAGAGGTGTCGTATGAGAGTTCTGGCGAGCCAAACCCGTCAGTTGCTGGTCGTCAGCAATGCCGGCTCGTTTTCGGTCGTGACGCGGAGGCACGGCCAGGCGCTGCCGTATCATGGCCTCTGCGATTTGGAGGGCGACGCCTCGCTGACATTCTCGACATTGGAGCACCGAATGCGTGAAGTCGGCGTGAGTCAGGAGGAGGTGCTTGTCGGCTTCGATCGGCTCGCCGATATGTACGGTCATGTACCGCCTTTGATCATGTGGCGGGCATGGGAGCTCGCAGCCTATTGCAAGTATCGCCTGCCCGAGCCGGTGCTGGACGTTGGATGCGGCGACGGCCGGTTCTTTCGCCGCGTCTTTCCTGATATAGACGTCGTCGTCGGCGTTGATCTGAGCGAGACCGCCGTCGAAGCGGCGAGACGATCCGGTGTGTACAGCGCTGTTCAGCTTCACTCCGGCGCACCAGTTGCCACTGCCGGACGAGGCCTTCTCGTCCGTATTCGCAAACTGTGCGCTCGAACACATGGACCAACTGGGCGAGGTCTTGGCTGAGATCCGGCGGGTGTTGCGGCCCGGGGGAGTGTTCCTGATGAGCGTCGTGACCGACACGTTCGTGTCGTGGGCACCGCTTCAGTCCCTTCTCGAGGCGTGCCACGCGGCCGAAGCCGGCCGTGCGGCCCAGGCGCGGCATGAGTCGTATCACCATCTCGTCAATGCCTTTCCGTGCGCCGAATGGGTGGCGCGATGCGAGCGGGCCGGATTCCAGGCGCGCGAGTGGACACCGATTGTGCAGGGCCCGGCCGGCTGGATATTTCTGCTGCTCGATCAGCTGTGGCACGTCGAATCTGACGGCGGCGAATTCGGCGACGGCTTCGCGGCACGACTGCTGGAGACGCCAAACCGTACGGTCGGCCTCCGTCGAGTGTTCCAAGGGCTGCTCGAGATGTCGGCCGATTCGCGCGACCACGCCGGTCTCATCCTCTGGCTGGAAAAGTGATAGCTCCACGTCCGTGCTGGTGCGGCAACACCGACCTCGCGCCGTTCAACGCAGACTATGTCGCGGTGCGCCCGCTGCGAAACGCTGGTACTCCAGCGGGTGACGACCGCAGCCAAAGGTCGGGTCGAGAACGATGCCCAGGACTTTTACGGCCAGGACTATTGGTTCGGCCATCAGCAGGAACTTGGCTTCATCGACATTCATGAACGCGCTCGACGGGATCTGCCCGAGCGGTGCCTGCATTGGTTGAGAACCGTGCTCCGCTTTCAGCGGCCGCCAGGGGCGGCGCTCGAGCTGGGCTGCGCGCATGGCGCCTTCGTCGCCATGCTTCGCACCGTCGGTTTCGAGGCGCGAGGTCTCGAGCTGAGTCCGTCGATCGCCGAGTTCGCCACGCGAACATTCGGCGTACAGGTTCTTACCGGACCATGTAGAGGAACAGGCAATCGCGCCGGATTCCCTGGATCTCGTGCTTGCGATGGACGTCCTGGAGCACTTTCCGCGATCCGCTCGAGACGGTCCGTCACTGTGCCGGCTTGCTCACTCAACACGGCAAATTTGTTTTCCAGACTCCCTGCTATCCAGAAGGCATGTCGTTCGAGGACATGCAGGCGCACGGTCCCCCTTTCTCGAACATGCTTCGGCCGCAGGAACATATCTACTTGTTCAGCCGCACGTCGGTTCGAGCCCTGTTCGAGCGAGTGGGATGCCCGCACGTGACGTTCGAACCGGCCATGTTCGCGGCCTACGACATGTTCGTTGTCGCGAGCCGTACGTCGCTTGTGCCGAGGCAGGAGAGCGAAGCGATCGAGGTGCTTACTGGAACGGGCACCGTGGAATCGCGCCTGGTGCTCGGCTTGCTCGATCTCGACCGCGAGCGTGCTGCGCTGACGGCACAGCTCAGACGCGTCGAGGGCGACGCAGCTGCGAGGCTTGAGAACACACTCACCCTCGAGGCTCTGCTCCAGGAGGCGAACGCCGACCGCGCGGCGCGTCTCACGCAGATCCACGAGTTGGGGCGCCTTCTGCAGGAAGCGAATGCGGACAGAGCCGCGCGACTGGAAGACGTGCATACGCTCGGCGATCTACTCAAGGCGGAGAATCCGGATGTCGCAGCCCATCTCGCCCAGATCCACGAGGTGGAGCAACTTCTGGCGGAAGCCAACGCGGATAGGGTGGCGTGGCTGGACCAGGTTCACACGCTCGCAACCGAGGTGGAGCGCCTGCTGGCAGAAGCGGGTGAGGATCGGGCGGCGCGACTCGCATTGCACCAGCGTACCGTGGAGCAGGTTGGTGAACTCCAAGTGAGCCAGCGGCATCTAGAGCAGATGCTCGAGACCACCCGAGAGGCGCTGATGGCGGCCCACGCCGAGCTCGATGAGTTGCGGACCAGGATTCTAGCACCCCACGCGCAACGCGCGGCTTTCAGCCTCCGTCGGAGTAAGACGGCGCCGGAGCGCCCGCTCGTTGCCATTGACGTCACGCCGATCCTCCCGGGGAGTGAGAACGGCGGAGCCAAGGCGTTCGTGCTGGCACTGATCGACGGCTTGGCCAGGCGCAGGCGTCATCGGTACATGCTCCTCACGAGCTCGGGCAACCACGCCAGTTTTGCGGCATTCGAGCAGCCTGGCATGGAACGGTTGTGCCTTACGGAGACCGCCACTGGCCAGACCAGAATGGCCACGACGATTGTGGCATGGCCCACGGAGAGGCAAGACCGCCGGACGGCTCGCGTACGCGGGGCGTCGAGCTCCTCTTCTGCCCGATGACGGACCCTTTGCACGCGGAGCGCGGCATTCCGACCGTCTGCACCGTCTACGACCTGCAGCATCTCGCATACCCGAGCTTCTTCACGCCTGCCGAGCGCGTGAACCGCGATGCGTTCCTGAAGCGGGTCCAGCACGCGGCGAGCGGTGTGGTGTGCATCTCGGAGTTCACGCGCAGTGACGTCATGGACCGGCTCGGACTCGCCCCGGACCGCGTCTGGGCGATCCCGATTGCTGTCCACAGCCGGCTGGTACCTCCGCGGAAGAGGGTGTCCGGACATGCCCGAGCCCGCTTCGGCCTCGGGGACGCGCCCTACGCGTTCTATCCAGCCAACGGGTGGCCGCATAAGAATCACCGTTTGCTTCTGGTCGGCTTCGCTCAACTCGTCGCAGAACGGCCGGAGATTCCGCTCCACCTTGTTCTCGTTGGCAACCTGCTCCAGCTTGGTCCCGAGCTGCAGGACGCCGTCGCGCGGATGGGCCTCGCAGAACGCGTGCACCTGCTCGGCTTCGTGTCCGACGAGGAGCTCTCCGCGTTGTGGCGCGGCGCCTTCTGTTTGCTGTTTCCGAGTCTCTACGAAGGGTTCGGCATTCCTCTGCTCGAGGCGATGCAGTTCGGCACGCCTATCGTGTGCAGTCGGCTCGCGAGCCTGTCCGAGGTTGGAGGTGAGGCGGTACGCTACATCGATCCACGACGACCGACGGACATTGGGGTTGCGCTGCAGGAATTGTTCAATCAACCGGCCTTGCGCCGAACCCTCATCGAACGGGGCCGGCAACAACTGAAGGGCTTTCGAATCGGCCGACATGGTTGAGCGTTATCTGGACGTGTTTGATGAGGTGCGTTCCCGAGGCCTGCACGTGCTGGCGCCTTTCGTCGAGGGTGTCTTCGATGATCGCTGGCTCGGCCCGGTGGTCACTGCGGTGGCGGGGGCTTCAAATCTCCAACTTCTCTGGGACTTCGAGATCCACCTTCCCGACTGGCATCCGCATCCAGCGGCGACGGTGCAATCCGATCTCGATGGTCGCAGGATGCGTACGCTGCGTCTCGAACGCGGCCAGACAAGACATCTTCGGATCGATGTTCCCCTCGCGGGGGGGGAGGTGCGGCTCGACGTATCTCCGTCATTCATTCCGCGAGCGAACGGCGATTTCCGCGAACTGACTGTCCAGCTCGTGCGATGTCAGTTGCGGGAATCGAAGAGCGGTGAGGTCATACATGAAGTCTAGATCGGTGGGTCCGCGAACTGCAGCTTCAACCCCTGTTGAAGCACCGGGCTTTGCCCCTCGTACGTACCGCCGAAGTCGACCTTCGGCGAGGGCGTTGCACGGAACGCCGCTCGAGTGCCCCAGTCGCGAGTGAGGCTGACCTCGAACCCAGCCGACCCAAAGCCCTCGAGGACCGCGGCGACATTGGGTCCGAACCAGTTGCTGGGATCGTTCCCAATTCGTCACGGCGGTAGAACTGCCAGAGTGGCACCTTGGAGAGAGCCGGCGAAATGTGCGTGAGCAACAAGGCTTCAGCCGACGTCATGCCAGCCGGGATGAAACAGCGGTCGATGACGTGCGTTTCAATCAGCAACTCGCCCTTGGTGACGGATCTTAATTTGTCGGCCGCAAGCAGCGGATAGCGAAGGTGATAGAGCACACCGAGGAAGAGAACGATATCGAACTGTCCGAGTGAATCCGGATCGAGGTTGTAGACTGAGCCCAGCACGTACGAGACTTTCGAACCGAGAATGGTCTTCAGGCGACTGAATCCAGAGGTATTGGGATCTTCGAGAGAAAGGGAAACCACTTCAGAAGCACCGCGTCGCTCGCATTCGAAGCTGAAGCCGCCGTTCCAGGCGCCCACGTCGAGCACCCGCTTGCCAGTCAGGTCGTCGGGCAGGCCCACGTACTCGAGGATGGTCTGGACATCGTTTCGTCCCGGCAGGTGAATACCGTCGAAGACCTCCCAGCGCTGATGCCAATGAATCCCCCCAAAGAGCTCTGCCTCCACGAACTCTGCAGGGGCGGCTGGCAGTGAACCACGGCTGCCTCTTGACATGCGGCGGATCCTTTCAACAGACATCCAACCTGCGTGTCCGAGCGCCTGGCTGATTCTTGAGAGTGGACTCAACATGCAATCGAGTCCTGGGCATTATCTCCCAGGCGCGCCGAAAACCGTACCTTGAACGTCCTCGTCCTCGGACTGAACTCGCTATTGCAGGGAGTACCAGCCGCCATTCGACGGCCGGTAGACCGTGATGTCCACTTCCCGTCGCATCAAAATCGCCCGGTGCCCGGGCTCCCTCGCCAAGCAACTTGACGATGACCCGCCGCGTAGCTTCCAACATATTACTCGCTGGCGGCGTGGAGCCGAACGAGTTGACGTTGCCGAGCCTCGCGATACCGCCCAGCGCGGTCGTGTAATCGATCGGTTTGAGGAGGTCCGTCCAAAAAATACCGGCCGTGTACATCAGTCCCAGCCCGCAGCCGCGATCACGTATCTGCCGCTGATGGATTGGCCGAGGCCCTGGTCGTATTCGTGAATCGGTTCAACGAGCGGCAGAAATGCCTGGGGAAGCGATGGGTCCGAAGTGTGCGCTCTTTCGCCATTGCGGCACCCGTAGTTGCAGCCGTCTGGTTGGCTGGCTCGTAGTCGACCAGGACGTGGCAACGCGCAACAGCCAACGTCTTTCGCTACGGTCTCATGATGACGGGAATGTCGCCACTCTGGCCCCAAATGTAAAAAATACTCCCAGTGAAATTGGTGCTCGACTTCAGAAGGTACCAGGCGCCGTTGGACGGCCGATAAACTGCGAGATCGGCCTTCCCGTCGCCGTCGTAGTCGCCCGGCACGGGCGTGTCCCCGTCTGCGCCCCACTGATGGGAAACGGACCCCGTGAAACTCGTGCTCGACTTCAGGATGTACCAGGCGCCGTTGGAGGGCCGATACACCGCGACGTCGGTCTTGCCGTCGCCGTCGAAGTCACCAGGCACGGGGATGTCGCCGGTCAGGCCCCACATGACGTAGAACGACGCCAGCGAAGTTCGTGGTCGACTGCAGGACGTACCAGGTGCCATTCGAGGGGCGATACACCGCCAGGTCGGTCTTCCCGTCGCCGTCGTAGTCGCCCGGCACTGGGATGTCCCCGCTCAGGCCCCACTGATAGAGACGAACCCGGTGAAGTTGGTGCTCGACTGCAGGAGATACCAGGCCCCGTTCGACGGGCGATAGACCGCCGAGGTCGGTCTTGCCGTCGCCGTCGTAGTCGCCCGGCACTGGGCATGTCCCCGCCTGGGCCCCAAATGATGGTCCACGAATCCCGTGAAGTTCGTGCTCGACTTCAGGAGGTACCAGGTGCCGTTGGACGGGCGGTACACTGCGGCGTCGGTCTTTCCGTCGCCGTCGTAATCGCCCGGCACGGGAATGTCGCCGCTGACGGCCCCACTGATGGATGTCCCACGTTGTGTAGTTGGTCTGCGACTGTCTGGATGTACCAAGTGCCGTTGGACGGGCGGTAAACCGTAATGTCTGCCTTGCGGTCGCCGTCGATGTCGCCCGAAGACCGAGAAGGGCACGCCGACCCGCCGCGACACTTCCACTGACGGATTGCTCAGACGCCTGAGGCGTTGTATGCGCGGACGACGAAGTAATAGGGCGTTCCATCGACGAGTCCGGTCACTTGCTGGGCCGTGTGAGCACCGACGTCAACACTGCCCGAGTACGTCCCGGGCAGAGTTCCCCAGTAGACTCTGTACCCCGTAGCTCCTGCGCTAGGGTTCCACGCAAGCGTCACCGTCGCAGCTTGCGCAGCACCGGCCCAAAACAGAACAAGGGCAGCTACGCCCAGCATTCGCGTTGCGCGTGATTGGTTCATGCCAACCAAAGGGGGCAAGCCCGGTACCGCTGGGCTCGTATCGGGATTTCTTTGAAAATGGGCCAGAAAATGAACCAAATGGAATCCAGCCCGACAGCAACATTACGCTCTTGTGGGTACGCTTCACACTTCCAGTACGAGAGATCTAGCCCCTGGCGCCATGCGATAATCTGGCAACTTCTTTAGATAATTCAGCTTTCCACCGGTGATCCTGTCGGCCGCTGTCCTGGCGGCCGTGAGCGCCGCGGTGATCTGCTTCTCGCCTTGCCCCCTCGTGGGGCGGTGGGCGGTGCGGGTCGGCGTGGTAAGCCTGCCGAGCATGGACCGCTGGCACCGCAAGCCCACCCCCTACTGGGTGACGTCGCCATCGCGGCGGGCACCGTCCTCGCGCCATGGTGTTCAGCCCACGCGACTGGAGCCAGGCCGCGCTGCTCGGGTCCCGGCGCTCTCATACTCGGGTCATCGATGACAGGTTCGCGCTCGGTCCCACCGCCAAACTGGTCGGGTCGCTCGCCCTCGGCGCGGTTCTCGTCTATCTGCTCAGCCGATCCGCGACCCGCGTTCCGCCGGCGCCGTTCGTCGTCCTGGCGGTGGTCTGGTTCGCGGCCGTGGTCCATGCATTCAACCTTCTCGACAACATCGATGGCCTGGCTGCCGGCGTCGGAGCAATCTCGGCATTGGGGCTTGCGTTCGTGCCGGTTGAATGCTGCGCGCCGTTCGCTGCCATCCTCTTGATGGCCCTGGCGGGGAGCCTCGTTGGATTCCTTCCCTGGAATATTGCACCGGGCGCGACTGTTCATGGGTGATGGCGGGAGCTTGTTCATCGGCTCTCTCATGGCCGGCTGCTCTCTCGTTCCCTGGTTCGGGGGAGAAAAGAGCAACCCGTTCTGGCCGATGGCGCTTGCGGTCGCTCTGATCGTCCCCCTCGGGGAAGCCTCGTTCGTCGCGACCCTGCGCTGGATGGCCGGACGTACGGGCGACGCGCGGCGGGACCGATCACACATCCCACCGGCTGGTCTCGATTGGGTTTTCTGAGCCTCGAAGCGTGCTGTTTCTTTACGCCGTCGCCCTTGTGGCGGCGGTTATCGCGGCGTGGATTGCGCAAGCGTTGAAGCCCAGCTGTCGTGCGCCGCCTGAGCCGGCTTCCCGACATAAGTCCGCAAATCACGAGACTTTTGTCGCGAGTATCTGGGAATCGCCCCTCGCGCGATTGGGGCCACCAAATCCCGCATCACGCTGCTAAACACCTCATTACATGCGATATCCAGCTTCGCGTGTGAGATTGGCGGGTTGGTGATCTCTTTGCAGTGACGGACCCATCTGGTTACCATTAGTCAACAACCCGAACAACAGGCTCGCGACGGATGGGACCACCGCGAGATCCACGACCCAGTTGTCCCCCCTCGAAACAGGCCAAGACGTATGAGACCGAACGCAACACACGATCTGATTGGATCGAGCCCGGCGATTGAGGAACTGCGCGCCGAGATCGACCGGGTCGCCCGCTCCGACGCCAAGGTGCTGATTACCGGTGAAAGTGGTGTCGGCAAGGAGATCGTTGCGCGGGCGATCGGCGCGGGGAGCCTTCGCGCGAAGGCTGCGTTCGTGCCCGTCAACTGCGCCGGCATTCCTGAAACGTTGCTCGAGTCCGAGCTCTTCGGCCACGTCAAGGGCAGCTTCACGGGCGCCTTTCGCGACCGGCCCGGGAAGCTCGAGATGGCCAGCAACGGCACCATCTTCCTCGACGAGATCGGGGAGATGACGCTTCGGATGCAAAGCCTGCTGCTGCGATTCCTCGAAACCGGCGAGATTCAGAAAGTCGGCGCGGAGCGCGCGGCGATCGCGCCCAATGTCCGTGTGATTACCGCCACGAACCGGAATCTCCGGGAGCTGGTCACCGAGGGATTGTTCCGCGAAGACCTGTTCTATCGCATCAACGTCATTCATCTCGTGGTCCCGCCGCTGCGCGAGCACCGCGAAGACATTCCCGTGTTGATCGAGCATTTCATGAAGAACTTCGTGACCGACCGTCATGATGCCCGTGGCGGCAACGGCAACGGCAACGGCAACGGTCACGGCCACGCACCTGAAACGGTCGTTCGCGGCATCACGCCGGAGGCCGTCGCGGCCCTGTCTCAGTACTCGTGGCCCGGCAATGTCCGCCAACTCGAAAACGCGATCGAGCGACTGGTGGTCACGGGCCGCCAGGAGATGATCACGGTCGATGATCTTCCGATGGAGGTCCGGTCGCCACTGCAAATCGGGTGTGCGACCGCGACGGGAGCGGCGCCGGACCGTCGCGGAAGACCTGTTCAAGCAGCTGACCAAGCGAACGGGAATCGTTCTGGACGGCCGTGTATCCCCTCTACATGAATCGGGAGATCACCCGGGGCAACGTCCGGGATCTCGTGCACAAGGGCCTGGAGGAGGCGCGCGGGAACTACAAGATCGTGATGCGTCTGTTCAACATGGAAGCGCGGCGACTACAAGCGGTTCCTGAATTTCCTGCGGAAGCACGATTGCCAGTTGCCGTTCAAGGAATACCGGCAGTGATGCCGCTCGAGGGCTGTGCTGAAGCGAGAGGCGAGGGCAAAGCTATGCCTGGAGTGGTGAGGTATTCCGCTGTGGTCGTCGCACTGCTGGTAGCAACTGCCGCGGGAGCCGCCGGGCAACAGGCAGGCACCCGTCGGCGCCGCCCTCTCGTTCCGCCGCTGCCGCAGCGGCGGTCGCGGCGACGCTCCCGCCCGGCTACGTTGTGGGCGCATCGGATGTCTTGTCGATCGTGTTCTGGCGCGACAAAGACATGTCGGTGGACGTGGTCGTGCGTCCCGACGGCAAGATTTCGCTGCCGCTGCTGAATGACGTGCAAGCCGCCGGCTTCACCCCGGACGAGCTGCGGACGACGCTGATCGAAGCCGCCTCGAAGTTCATCGAGGAGCCGAACGCGACCGTGGTCGTCAAGGAAATCCGCAGCCGGAACGTGTTCATCACCGGCAACGTCGCCAAGCCTGCGACGTATCCGCTGAACGGCGACATGACCGTGCTGCAGCTCATCGCCATTGCCGGGGGGCTTGCTGGAGTACGCGGACGCGAAGAACATCGTGATCATCCGTACGGTCGCCGGCCAGCAGAGCCGCCACAAGTTCAACTACAAAGACGTCGTCAAGCAAAAGGGCGCGGGACAGAACATTTCATTGAAGCCGGGCGACACGGTCGTCGTGCCATAGCGCGGGTTGATCGATTGGATAGCTGTGAAAAACGCTCTTGGTCGGACAGCCCTGCTTGCGCTTTGTGCCGTGCTGTTCGGCACGTCGCGGGGCCTTGCTCAGGACCCTGATTTTCGACCTGTCTTCGGTGGCCGCACAGCCGAGGGTGCTCTCAAGCAGGCATTGGATCTCACCGTTGACGTGGCCGAAGCGTACGACGACGACCTGCTTGCGGAGTCTGGACCAGTCCTGCCGTCGGCATATCAAGTGAGCGGCTTCTACACGCTTTTTGCGCCCCGCCTGGGGTTCCAATCAAAGGGCAATCGACTCCAGATTGCTCTCAACGGCGGCTCGAATACCAGGTATTTCGCCGAGTCCAGGGAGTTTCTCGTCACCAGCCACGACGCTGGCGTGGGGTTTGGCGCTACCGTCACCCGGCACACGATGTTTGAGGTCAATCAGGGCATCATGTACGCGCCATCGACCTTGTATGGTTTGTTTGCGACTCTCGACCCATCAGCGTCTGGTCAAGGCGCTCCGCCAGATCCGAGCTACGCCGTCGACGCTGTCCGGTCGTACATCTTCACAACCGGCGCCAGCCTCACACACAGTTTCAACCCGCGAGCCGCACTGAGGTTCAACGCGGATTACCAGTATACCGATATCCTCGGTAACATCCGCCACCCGGGCTATTCAGATCTGCGGTCATATGACGGCGGCGGGCGTTTCACCTATGGGGTGAGGAGAGATGTCAAGCTACGACTCGGGTACACCTACAGGCAAGCACAGTACTCGCCTATCCTTCGCCCGACCGAGCACGATCTCGAAATCGGAATCGACTACAGCCGGCCGCACTCGCGGACACGCCAAACCGCGGTCGGATTCAGCCTGATACCACAGCGGGTGACCGGGGTCTCGATTGGCCAGGTGTCGCGCGAAACGTATGGGACTGGCGCCGGTCTCTGGCTGAAACATCAGCTCGGTCGAACCTGGAGCGTCCAGGGCGGCTATCACCGTGGGATGACATTTACCGAAGTCTTACAGAGGCCAACCTATACGGATGGGGTCACCACTGGAGTCGGCGGGTACTCAATCGTCGGACAGGTTTGAAGGTCTCGGCGGCCTATTCGACAGGCGAACTGGCCCTCTCGATCAGGTCCTCTCCCTTTACAATGTACACTGGCAGCGTTCGGTTGGAGGTTGCCGCAAACCGGATCATGGCAACCTACGCGGAATACTTCTACTATTTCTACGACTTCGACCGGTCCATTCAACTACCACCCGGAGTCCCTCATGGTCTGACGCGAAATGGCGTTCGGGCCGGGCTGACGCTCTGGGTTCCTGTGAGGCACAGATAGTCGTGTTACCTGGAAAGACGTACTCACCTGAGGAGATCACCCGGATTCTGGCACGCCGATGGTGGGTGCTCGCCATCCCGCTCATCCTGTGTTCGGCGGCCGCCGTCACCGTTTCGAAGCTTCTGCCGGACAAATACCGATCTGAAACGCTCATCATGCTGATCCCTCAACGGATCCCCGACAGCTATGTGAAGTCGACGGTCACGTCAGATATACAGGACCGCCTCGCGACGCTCGAGGACCAGATCCTGAGCCGATCGCGACTCGAGCGCATCATCCTGGACCTCGACCTCTATCAATCGTTGCGGCATACGCTTCCAATGGAAGATGTGGTGCAACGCATGCGAGGGGACATCATCCCGAAGGTCGAGGGCAAGGAGTCGTTTCGCCTCTCGTATGTCAGCGAGGACGCCAAGACGGCTCAAAAGACGACCGAGCGGCTCGCGTCGTTGTTTATCGAGGAAAACCTTCGCGATCGAGAGAACCAGGCCGAAGACACGAACCAGTTCCTCGATTCGCAGCTGGAAGACGCCAGACGGCGGCTGGTCGAGAACGAAAAACGACTGGAAGCATATCGCAGCCGCTATAGCGGTGAGTTGCCGTCACAGGCCGATGCCAACCTGCAAGCCATCAAGAATGCCCAGACGCAGCTGCAGAACAGCGCCGACGCATCTGACCGGGCGCGTGAACGGCGGCTGCTGCTCGAACGACAACTGATAGCGCTTCAGTCGGATCCGGTCGCGGTTGTTCCCGTGCCTGTGCCTCAGGGGCCTGCGGGGGAACCCCCCATCCAGCCTGCAGCGCAGCAGCTTCAGGCGGCGCGGTCGCGCCTTCAGGTCTTGCTGTCCCACTACAAACCCGATCATCCGGATGTCCGAACCACCGAGCGCGCAATTCGAGATCTCGAGGTGAAGGTAAAGGCGGAGGCTGTGGCCGCGCATTCGCAAGCGGCCGACCCGTCTCCGGCTGCGCCAGAAGCGCCCCTCTCAACCGCCGAGATCCTGCGACAGAAGCGGATGCGCGATCTGAGCGCGGAGATCGGTGATATCGATCGCCAGCTGGCGGACAAGCAGGAACAGGAACGGCAGCTGCGTGACCTGATTGCAGGCTACCAGACCAAGTTGGATGTCGTCCCCAAGCGCGAATCCGAGCTGGTCGAGTTGACCCGCGACTACACGACCCTTCAGACGACGTACCAGAGCCTGCTGGCGAAGCGGGAGGATTCGAAAATCGCCGCGAACCTCGAGCGCAGAAATATCGGCGAACAGTTCAAGGTGCTCGATCCGGCAAGGCTGCCGGAACGCCCGTTCAGCCCCAACCGGCCCCTCATCGCCGCCGGCGGCGTTGTAGCTGGACTCTCGATCGGCGTGCTGCTGACGGGGTTCCTCGAATATCGGGACTCGACCCTCAAGTCTGAACACGATGTCGTTCGTTTGCTCGACCTGCCGGTGCTGGCACTCGTGCCCCTGATGATATCGAAAGCCGAGCGCCGGACTCGCAGAAGGCGCTGGCTCTTTGGCGGGATCGCAGCCGTCATGGTTCTCCTGGTTGGCGCGGCGGCAATCGTGATGTGGAGGGTGCGGATCTAGCGCCGCCGCAGCACACACATGTACCAGCATTTCTACGGACTTCGCGAGATGCCGTTCCAGCTGACGCCGAACCCGAAATATCTGTTTCTGCCGCCACAGCATCGCGAAGCCCTCAGTAATCTTCAGTACGGCCTGTCGGCCGCCAAAGGGATTACAGTGCTCATCGGCGAGGCAGGAACCGGGAAGACCACGTTGCTGCAGGCAGCTTTAGAATCCGAGGTCTGCCGCGCCGTCAGCTGCGTCTACGTGAACAATCCGGCGCTGACGCGGGCGGAATTCGTCGAAACGCTCTCACGGCGCTTCGAGCTGAGTCCGGGCACCAGCGATTCGAAGGCTGCGCTGCTGGAGGAGCTCGATCGCATGCTCAGGGAACGGCGGGCGCGCGGACAGATCTCCGCGCTCGTCATCGACGAGGCCCAGAGCATGAGCGCAGAACTGCTCGAGGAAATCCGGCTCCTCGGAAACACCGAGACAGCCACCGAAAAGCTGCTGCCGCTGGTCCTGGCCGGCCAGCCGGAGCTCAGAGATCGGCTGAACGAGCCGGGCCTGCGCCAGTTGAAGCAGCGCGTGACGCTCAGATGCGAGATTCACCCGTTCCGCGTCGAGGGGACGGCGGCGTATATCGCCGCCCGCATCAAGACCGCCGGCGGCGATGCGGCGCGATTGTTCAGCCGGGAAGCGGTGATGCTGATTCACGAGCACTCACGTGGCATCCCGCGCACGATTAGCGTGATCTGCGACAACGCGCTGATGAACGCATTTGCGCTGGAACGGCGTCGCGTGGATCGCGAGATTGTGGCGGAGGTCGTACCGGGACTTCGATCTCGAGCGTGTGGATGTCGAGCCTTCGAAGCCTGGTCCGCGCCTCGATGCCGCTCCCCAGCGGCGTTCGGCGACCGAAGGCGGCAGTGCCGAGGGGCCTGCCAGCGAAGAGGAGTCGGAGGCGCCCGCCGGAGAAGGAGGCAAGCTTTTCGCAGAGGCGGGCAAGCCGCGCCGATTCTCGTTGTTTCGTGAACGCTGACTGCCGTGCGACGGCGAATAGGATAAGATGAGTCGAATTGACGACGCGTTGAGGCTGGCGGCGGTGGCCGCGCTCTCCGACGATCGAGACGAGCGCTATTCCGCGGTGGCGGCGGGCCCTCACGCGACCGCCATCGATCCGGCGAGCCTTGAACGGTATGCGCCTGAACGGCCTCTCAAGCGACAGGAGAGCCGGCAACCGCGACCGTCGGATGTTCTGAGGCCGCTCGAAGCCAACCGGCAGGTCCGGCTCAATGGATTCGCGCCATCGCTCGAAGCGAGGCTCGTTGTCAGCCAGGGCATCGCGCCGGCGACGGTTGAACAGTATCGCCGGCTCGCCGCTTCCCTGCACCACCTGCAGCAGCAGCAAGGCCTCAAGACCATCGTCGTCTCCAGCGCCGTTCCACGCGAAGGCAAGACCCTCACGATCACGAACCTCGCGCTGACTTTCAGCGAGTCCTATCACAAACGGGTTCTCTTGATTGACGCCGACTTGCGGCGTCCATCCCTTCACGACGTGTTCGGCCTGCCGAACAAGGCCGGTCTGTCGGACCTGCTGCGCGGCGATGACAGAGTCTCGCCCATCGTCCAAGTATCGCCTCATCTGAGCGTGCTTCCAACCGGACCGTTGAGCGCCGATCCGATGGCGCAGCTCTGTTCCGAGCAGTTTGGCACCGTGGTCAAGGAGGCAGGCGCGCGCTTTGATTGGGTCCTCCTCGACACACCGCCCGTCGGTCTTCTGACCGATGCCCAGTTCATCGCGCAAGCGAGCGACGGCATCCTGTTCGTGATCGCCGCGGGGGTCACGCCTTACGCGATGATCCAGCGCGGCATCGCGGCACTCGGCGCCGATCGCATCATTGGAACGGTACTGAATCGCGTCGAGGAACAGTCCCTTCAGGCGAACGACTACTACGGGCACTACCAGACCACGTAGCCGGAGCGGGCCCGGCGAGCTCGTGTCACGCCTTCGGTTCCACCTGGATGTGGTGGTCGACCAGCGTACACATCGCGTGCAGAATCGTCCGATGCACTTCCTGCACGCGGGGTGTAGACGTTTCCGCGACGTTGAGGTGAATGTCCGCGACAGCGCCGATCGGCCCGCCGTCGCGTCCGGTCAGAGCGATCGTACCCAGGCCCCTGGCTTTCGCAGCGGCAAGAGCGGCGAGCACGTTTGGCGAGCGACCGCTCGTGGAGATGCCAAAGGCGACGTCGCCGGCATCGCCGAGCCCCTCGATCTGACGCGCAAAGACCCGGTCGTACCCGTAGTCGTTCGCGATGGCGGTGACGACGCTCGAATCGGCGGTGAGCGCCACGGCTGACAGGGACCGACGCTCGGTCTCAAAGCGCCCGACGAGCTCGGCGACGAGATGCTCGGCATCCGACGCGCTTCCGCCATTGCCGAAGGCGAGCACTTTCCGGCCGCTCGTGACCGCCGCGCTGATCGCTGCTGCGGCGGCCACCACTCGCTCCAGGCCGACCGTGGCAAACCGCTGGTGGGCAGCCGTCGTTTCGTCGAAGATCTGGCGGAGGAGGTTGGTCGGTTCGAATGACATGGCGCGCTCCATGACGCTCCTGGGTACTCTCGAAGCGTCGGTTAGTGTGAGGGAGAACTATAGTCTGCAGATTGTGAGACTTCCGTCTGACTGGCGAGCGGACTGTATCAGACGCACTGTCGATAACTTCCATAGTGTCAACAAGTACACGGCGACAGCGGTTGTTGGCCAACCGCTCCATGGCGGAGTGGCCTTTGCGTAAGGAGGATGTGCCGGGCCGGCCGCCTTGGCTTCTTGTCGGCCCGAAATGCGTAACGATGACTCTCAACGAACTGACCGATCTCCTCGCCGGGTACGTCGCCGATTTCCAGAACCGCCGCGTGCTGGTCCTCGGCGACGCCATTCTCGACGAATACCTGCTCGGCGACTGCAGCCGGATCTCGCCTGAAGCGCCCGTCCCGGTCTTGAAGGTCAACGCGTCCAGACGCGTGCTCGGCGGCGCCGCCAACACGGCCGCGAACATCGTGTCGCTCGGCGGGCGCGCCACGCTGATCGCGCTGGTCGGCGACGACGAGGGGGGACAGACCCTGAGGCGATGTGCGCCGGACGCCGGCGTCGATCTGCTGGCCGTCGATCACGGGCTGGACGACGCTTCGCAAGACGCGCGTGGTCGGCCAGCATCAGCAGATTGTCCGGCTCGACTACGAGGACATCCAGACCGCCGAGGTCCGGCCCTCGAGTCGGAGATTCTCAAGCTGTTCGAAGCCTCCGTCGGCGCCTGCGACATCGTGGTCATCTCCGACTACGCGAAGGGATTCCTGTCGCCGTCGCTCTCGCAGGCGATCATCAGACGCGCACACGACGTCGGCCTCGAAGTCGTCGTCGATCCTCGTCCGCAGAATCGGGACTGCTATCGAGGCTGCGACTATCTGACGCCCAACTGGAAGGAGTCACGCGCGCTGTTGCGGCTGCCCGACGCGGAACCCTCGCAGGAGGCCGTCGGCAGCGTCGCGCGCACGCTCGCCTCGGAGCTCGGCACCAACGTCGTGCTGACGCTCGGCGCGCACGGCATCCTGTTCCAGAGCAGGGACGGCAGCGAGCAGTTCTCGCTGCCGACGCTGGCGCGGGAGGTGTTCGACGTCAGCGGCGCCGGCGACACCGTCGTTGCCGCGTTCGCGCTGGCGCGCGCGTCCGGCGCCGATCACGAGACGGCCGTGGCCCTGGCCAACCGGGCCGCCAGCGTCGTCGTCGGCAAGTTCGGAACGGCGACCGTGACGCCCGAGGAGATCCTGCAGGACACCGACGCGCTCCGACTCGTGCCTCGGCACGCGCTCTCGCAGCTGGCGGCGACGCTGCGGGCCAAGGGCAAGCGCATCGTGACGATCAACGGTCAGTTCGACATGCTCCACAACGGCCACCTGCACATCCTGAACGAGGCCCGCCAGCGGGGCGACGTGCTGATCGTCGGGCTCAACAGCGATGCGTCGGTGAGATCGTACAAGGGACCCAATCGGCCGATCGTGACGGAGCGGCGGCGGGCCGAGATGCTGCTGGCGCTGCGGATGGTCGACTACGTCCACATCTTCGACGAGACCGATCCGATCGCGTTCCTCGAAGGAGCTCAACCCGGACGTCCACGTCAACGGCTCCGAGTACGGCGAGAACTGCATCGAGAGCGACACGGTCAGGCGCGGCGGCGGGACGATTCACATCGTCAGCCGGATTCCCGGGCTGTCCACCTCCGGGCCTGCTCGACGCTGTCCAGGCGGCGGCCGTGGCCAGTTCCTGACGGTTCGGCCGCTCTCAATAGATCAATGGACACGATCCTGCCAGTCACCGGTTCCCGCGAGATCGCGTTGGACTGCAGATTTTTTCTCGGCGATCGGCCGTGTGTCTGGCACAAGCAGACGGGCGTGCTCTGCACGTGCGATCACTACGAGCAGGTCGAGGAGCGCCTGCTGATCATCAAGCTCGACGCGATGGGCGACGTCCTGCGGTCCACGGCGCTGTTGCCTCCGCTCGCCGAGGTGCATCCTCGAGCGGCCATCACGTGGATTACCCGTAAGGAATCGGTGCCGCTGCTGCAGCGCAATCCGTACGTCGCCGAGGTGCTGGAGCTCGGGCCGGAGGCGCTGGTGCACCTTCAGACGCGGACGTTCGATCGGGTGATCAACCTCGACGCCTCGAAGATCAGCGCTGCGCTGGCGACGGCGGCCCGCTCCGACCGCAAGGACGGATTCGTGCTGGACGAGCGCGGCTTCGTGCAGCCCACGAACGAAGCCGCGCGACGCTGGCTGGAAGCCGGCATCTTCGACGACATCAAGCGTCAGGGCACCGCGACCTACCAGGATCGCATGGCCGATATCCTCGGCCTGGCCGGCCGGCAGCATCGCTACGTGTTCGAGCTCGGCGACGACGGAGCGCGCGCGCGCGCAGGGCCCACCTCGAGTCGATCGGCCTCGACTTCGGAGCGACCGGTGATTGGACTGAATACCGGCGCCGGCGGACGATGGCCGCTGAAGCAGTGGAGGGAAGAGGGCTACGTCGAGCTGGTCGCGCGGCTGGGCCGGCGCGAAGACGTGCAGTTCCTGCTTCTCGGAGGGCCTGGGGAGCGGGACCGCAACGAGCGGCTCAAGGCCGCGTCGACGGTTCCGTCTGCTCGACCCGGGATGTGACAACCCCGTGCGCCATTTTGCCGCGCTCCTCAGCCACTGCGACGTCGTCGTGACCGGCGACACGCTGGCGATGCATCTCGCCCTGGCGCTCGGAAAACGAACCGTCGTCCTCTTCGGACCCACGAGCGCGGCGGAGATCGAGCTGTACGGTCTCGGCGAAAAGGTCGTGCCGGAGATGGCGTGTCTGAGCTGCTACAAGACGAGCTGCGATTTCGTGCCGAACTGCATGGATCTGATTTCGACGGATATGGTCGAGCGCGCGGTGATGCGCCAATTGGCGATGGCCCGTCAGGCAGGTCTTCAAGTCTCGGAGATCCCACAATACTCATGAGTACTTCTCTTAGAATTCACGATCTCGACGTGGTCATCGGTGGCAGCCTCCTGAGAAAGGCCAGGCTCGACCAGGAGTGGTACGAAGACCTTGAAAAGCCGGAAGAGTTGATTGCCGCGCTCTCCGAGCAGCCATCCCGGGCCGACATCCTGACTTTCTGGCAGCGCTTGCCCGACCTCGAGCCCAGGTATCCGTATTACACGGAGTGGGAAGAGGTGGCGGCGCTCCCGGTGACGACATACGAGCACTGGTGGTCCAACCAAATCAAATCGAGAACACGAGGACTCGTCAGAAAGTCCGAGAAGCAGGGCGTGACCGTCAGGGAGGTCGAGTTCACGGACGACTTCGTCCAGGGGATGACGCGGATCTTCAACGAATCACCGATGCGTCAGGGAAGGCCCTTCTGGCACTACGGGAAGGACTTCGACACGGTGAAGCGTCAGTTCTCGAGGTATCTCTTTCGGGAACTGTTGATCGGCGCGTACTACGAAGGCGAACTGATAGGCTTCATGATGATCGCGTTGGCTGGGAAATACGCGGTGACGGGCCAGATCATCTCGATGATCAGTCATCGCGACAAGGGCACGAACAACTGTCTGATCGCAAAAGCGGTGGAGGTGTGCGCACGCGAAAAGGTTCCGTACCTCGTGTATCTCCATTGGGGGACCGGCTCGTTGGCGGAGTTCAAGCGCCGGAACGGGTTCGAAAAGAAACGCCTGCCGCGATATTACGTTCCCCTGACCGCGAAAGGGAGGCTGGCACTCCGACTGGGGCTGCACAGGGGCCTGCTGCCCGTGCTTCCCGAAGCGATGGTCGGCCGGCTGAAACAGTTGAGAGCGATGTGGTACCGGCGGTTCTATGCTCTCCGATATCGAAAGGCACTCATCGAAGGCGATTGCTGATCGCAGCGCGGCTGCACACCGTCGACGCGCAGTCGAAGCCTCTCCCAGTCGTCAGGGAATGATACGGAGATTGGTTGGCGCCGCCGGCGACTGCCCGGTCCCAGGCGCAGAGTCGACCCCGTTCGCGGCACGATAGCCGGCCGGGAAATTCCGGTAGTCGTTCGACTGGGCGAAGTTCAACGGGTTGCACCATGGCCAGGGCAGGTTGCCGAACCACGCCGGCTTGGACGAGTACAGATAGCTGGCGGGAATGATGAGACCGCCGAGCGCCTCCGCGGCCGGGACGGCATCGTTCACAGTGTTGTAATTCCCGAACTTTTCGAACGTCGCGGCTGTGTTGACGTTATAGATTGAGCTCGAGGCAAAATTGTCGCCGGACCCCGAGAAGGTGGTGCTCAAGTTCGTGTGATAGCCGTTCTCGCCGAGAACATTACCGGCCATCACAACGTTGGTGTGATTGAGGCACAACGTAATCGCTTCAGTATTGCTGGTCTTGGGGCCGTTCGGATCCCATCCGCGCATCCGATTCCTGAACCAAAGTGTATTGCGCGATCCGGCGCCGGCGTCGTTGTAGCTGGAAGCGCACCAGTTGCCCTCGAACAGGTTGTAGTGATTGTGGCTGCCGTGGAAGAAGATGATCTGCGAGAGCCAGTTCGACGGGCTATAAGGCAAGTCGTTGATGTAGTTGTAGGAGAACGCCGATCCGCTGAGGCCGAACATCGGCATCACGTTTGGACAGTCGTGGAACCAGTTGTCTTCGATGAGCAATTGCGAACATTGCGCTGGATTGATGCAATATGTTGAATTCGTGAGGTTGTCCATGTGCGAGATGTCGCAGTGACGAATCTCGCACCGATATGCAGCGTAGGGAAAGTAGTGATAGGTCCCGGACGGGACTCCGTAACTCTTGATATTCTTGGCCCAGCACTCGTCGGCGCCGTTGAAAGCGACGTAGTGCCCGCCCACGCCGGACCGCGTCAAGCTGAGATTTTCAATTCCACTCAGCCGCACCGACGCTCCAGCGGAGCGCCAGTGAGCCTGGATCGTACCGCTCAGATAGTCCGCGTTAATCGCAGGCGAGAACGTGACAGCGTTGCCACTCTTGCTCACAACCCGCACGATCTGTGTGAAAGGCTTCGTCCCGAAAAGGTCGGACCAGCTTCGGTTACTCGGTGTGACATTTGCGCTCGGTGGAGCACTAATGAACATCATTTGACCGACTGAGAGCGAGGTCGGTGTAGACGCAAGTGTGACGGTCGTCGCGCCTCGCGCGACGCTGGAGCTTACGTTGACGTTTGTGAACGCTCCACTATTGGCGAGATCCCACCCACCAGTGGCGTCAAACAAGATAAGACCACTCGCCCCGCCTGTAAACCTCAAAATCGTCGTCAGGGACTCCACTCGAGTTGACGGCACCACGAAGCGTCACACGGCTCTTGGCGAAGGCGATGCTGGAACTAAGGCTGAAAGTACCCGCACCGAGTTGCACAACCTGGTCGGCCGGGCAATTGGCGATCGCCGAATTGATGGTCCCTGCGGAGCCGGTGTAGGCGGCGATGGTGGGCCCAGACTGAGTCGTCCGATTTGGAATCCCCCCGCTGACTCCCACAAGACCCTGCCATGAACCTCCATACACGAGGCGGCTCCCTTGGACGGCGTCAGCTGCGAAAGCCGCACGTGGCAACATTCCATAGGCCGCAAGCGTAGCAGCCCCTGAGAGCAGTTCGCGGCGTGTCAATTTTTGAGTCACTGAGCGACCTTCATGGTTTTGAATGCCATGGCGAGTGTGCCTGTGGGATTTGTCGGAGCGCCCCTGTCAGGGGGCCTTGGCACCGTGTTGAACATGGCATCCGTAGCAACACTTGTACCAAGCAGATTCTGCCCTGGGTCACGCTACGAGGGCCAGGCTACCGAACGACGGGCGCACACGAAAATGCACATTGTTCGGTAGGGGAATTGTAATCGGACCGACGAAAAACGTCCGTAGGACTCGACAAGGGCGTCAGGCCACCCGGAGCACGTACAGCCGGTAAAATTTACTCGCGCAGGTAACCAATGCACTGCCGTCGCCGATAGCATCGAACCGCGCGTACCGCTGTGCAGTGGCTTGGCTGTCCCGCTTCTCAAATCACGCTGCCCCCCGTCCAGTCCAGTCCAGCCTCGGAGATAGTGCCCGGGCGGGCCGGTGCTGAAGCTCCGGCGGGTTCCATGACCACAGAGGACACATCGGTTTTCTTTCTAAGCAACTGCTGCTGGCGTTTCTACTTGAACGCGCCAGAATCTGAGCTCCCGGAAGACCTTGACGTAGCTTGCTCGCTGGTTCAGCGCAAACAGGAGGACGAGAGCGTAAGTGCCGAAAAAGATTCCAGTTTCAATCACGAGCCGGACAATCGGCAATTGGACAGACTGGAGGTATTGACTGGTTGTCAGGGCCACTCCAGCTCCAATCGTGATCGAGAGCAATGAGGGCCAGACAGCCTTCACGACGCCCTGCAATGGAATCGGTGTTCCCCGGACCGCCCAGACGACCATCGGCCCAGCCAGCAATAACATGGCACCCGAGAACCCAAATGCGACTCCGTGCGCTCCGCTAGGAAGACCGATGGCGTAACCCGCCACCACCGTGGGCGCGATCACGAAGGCCATGTTCACGCTTCTCGAAATACGGCCGGTCGCCATCAACATCCAGGCGAACGGATTGATAAGGGCGAACACGAACATCGTCGGCGCAAGAAGCCGGAAAATAGGAGCGGCCTCGAGCCATTTCGAGCCAAGGAACACGCGAACGATATCCTCGGGGAACAACGCGCACCCGATGATGATTGGAAGAACGAGGGCAAAAAAGAAACTGTACCCGTGGAGGAAATAGCTGCGCAGGCGTGCCGGGTCATTTTGAAGCCGTGACAGCGCGGGAAACGCAACCTGTGAGACGGTCGACGTTAGGTTGTCAAGCGGGAGATTGATGAGCTGATAGGCACGGCCGTAGATGCCGAGGGCTTCTGCTCCCCAGTAGCGTCCCAGCAGGACTTTGTCAGATTGTACGCAACGTAGACGATGACACCGTTGAAGGTCAGGCTGCCGCCGTACCACAACATGGATCGCACGTCCGAGCCGCGCCGTGGCCGTCCAGGAATCCACCGCGCGAACATCCAAGCGCCGACTGCTGAACCGAATTGCGGACCGACGGTCATCACCACGAGCGCCCAATAGCCCTGACCGAACAACGCCATCATGACCCCGGCGACGATCCCCAGCAGCAACGCAGATGTGTCGACAACCGCAATCGCCCCGAAACGCATCGCCCGCTGCAAGATCGCCCGGTGTTGTGCACCGACACCCAGGAAGAGGAACCCGACGCCGACCGAGATCGTGATCATGAGAAGGCGCGGCTCGCCATAAAACCACACCAACACCGGCCCGGCGGCCAAGCATGTCAACGCCAGGATGCCACCGACCAACACATTCAACCAGAATAGAGTTGAAAGCTGCTCATTGGTCACAGAAGGGCGCGTCACCGACGCCATCGACAGTCCGAAATCGCGAAACAATCCCAGAAGACCCGTGAACGCGATCACCATGCCGAACAGGCCGAAATCTTCCGGAAACAGCAAGCGAGCCATGATGATCATCGAGCCGGTGCGCAGGATGAGTCCGGCCGCCTGCGCAGCTCCCGAAGCCAGCGCTCCCCGTACGGTCTTCTGTTTCAGCTCGTGAGCGTCGCGCTCGTTGAGTGCCTTGAGGGGCGGCGCAATGTCAGACATGCAGGGCCCCTTCTCCCTCGCGCCGGTCGTCCCTTGGTGTGACTCGCTCCAGCCATAACTCGCGCCAATATGGATAGACAGCTCTTGGGCAAAACATGCGGTTGTGGCTCTGATTACCGCTACAGACAACGCCTTCAAGAATCAGGCACGGGTTCGGCAACTTCATCATGTAGCCCGTCTTCTCGTTGATGATCTTCTCCACGCGTCGAAGGACTTTGTGCGACCCGTTCCCGCAATAGGGGAGCATCTCGACATCGAATCCGAGACCTCGGTTGCGAAGCTGGCTGTTCAATGTGCGCATGATCTCGTCCTTGGAACGCACTTGGACGAGATCCCCCGCCTGAAGACTCGATGTGCCGGCCGGAGTCTTCTCGCCGGCGACACCGCGCAGGTCTGGGTAACGACGCTCGAACCAGCGTAAGAGGAACGAGTTAATGATCGCGAGGGCGCCGAAGCGGATGAAGTCCCAGAGCGGGACATTTCCGGACGTCAGGTCCTTCAAGTAGAAGCGAGGGTCCCATCTGTCCCGTCTCGTCACCTCCGTTGTTGCGTTGCGCAGTTCGGTGGCCTGACATCGGTACCGCGGCGACTCGCTGTCAGTGCCCGCTGAAGTGGTCGCCTCATGTAGTCTGCCTATTGCCGGGTTCGTCAAGTCGCCGCGCGGCTTCCCGGCAGCGGCTCGCTCGTCGCCCCTCCGCCTGAGCCACGCTTCCTTCCAAAACAACAGACATCCTGCCTGACAGCCGCCATGAGCTTGCCCGTCGCACCGGAGCTCCTCGAGATGAACAGCATCGGTCATTCGCCGGATCAGAAACGTTTCGATCGTGTCGCAGGTCTTGTGCGCGGACTTGTAGACGCGGAATGACCTTCCGCAATAAGCGAGCATCTCAGGCATGAACGGCAGCCCGTCGAGACACTGATTGGAGTCAAGCGTTGCCAGGATCTCTTCTGAGCTCTTGACTTCAACCCATTCGTCGGCTCGAAGATTCAGCGGCCGTACGTTAGACGGAAATGGAGAGGCACTCATCGTCATCGTCGGGCCCGGTCCGCTCACATCCCGACACGCGGGTGGAGTCGCTTCGACTTCATCACCGCCAGGAGCTTTCGAAGGGCCGTAGCCGGATTCCTCGCTTCGGTCACCGCTTCCCTAATTGCTGCTCCGACGATCCTGTCCCATTCCCATTCACACCCCATCTCCCCAAATCTCGACCTGTGAAACGTCCAGAAGGCGGAACTCTTCAACTTCAGAAGGCATCCTCCAAGAGCCCGATAGTAGGCATCGAACACCTGCTTCTGCCGCGTCGTGAACTCTTCAGCACTCAGGTACAAAGGACCATAGTGGAGCAGAATTTCCAGATAGGCGACGGAGCCCGCGTCCAGCTCATCCATCGTTGCGCTCCACTGCCCGGAGTGAACCCGCTCGACCGAAAGGACTTCGTGCAGGAATCCCAAGTCACAATACCGGAAAGACTCGTAGCACGCGCTGGTATCGGCGTGCGACCGCACATGCGGGAAGAACGGCTGCCGCATTCTGAGGAGATCCGCCCGATACAGGACGCTGGTCGGCGTGCCCAGAACGTGAACGCCGTCGAGCAATCCCAGGCGTCCGGCGTCGCGGCCCGGTAGGACGCTCACCGTAGACGGCACGCCTCGCCACTTGACGGTATCACCGCTTTCCTGATAGGAGCCAACGATGCCGACCGTCGGATGCCCCTCGGCGAACTGCACCATCTTCGTCAAACACCTTGGCCTGATCCAGTCGTCTGCGCTGACCACTTTGCAGTACTTACTGTGAGCCGGCACCAAACCAAACGCCAGGTTGTGGTTCTCAATTGCGCTCACGAATGTGCCGTTCGTCCTGATCTGAATTCGTCGATCCTTCCTCGCGTACGATTGCGCAATCTCCAGCGATGTATCCGTACTGCAGTTGTTCACGATCGTGTAATCGAACCAGGCGTAGTCCTGTGCCAGTACACTCTCAATGCATTCCGCCAGGTACTGTTCCCCGTTGTAAACGGGCGTCAGAACACTCACGCAGGGTTTGTTCATGTGAAAGGCGAATGTTTGAAGTGGAGACCGGTCGTCAAGACTTACGATACAGGTCCTTCATCCAATCGAGCGTCTGACGAACGCCGTCCTCCAGCGAAACAGTTGTCTTCAAGTCGAGATCCCGACGAGCCTTGGTGCAATCCACTTTCTTCTCGCGCGTAGTCAGCATCTCTTCGTCCTTGAACATCACGAGCGTCGTCGCGCTGCGCCTCTTTGCCCAGCAGCCTGAGGATGAGATCGGCCACTTCTTCGATGGAGTGGAAATCGTCGCCGCCGATGTTGTAGACCTCGCCAGGGACGAAGTTGTCGGCGATGTTCGACAGGGTGCGCGCCATGTCGGTGATGAACGTGCTGGTGCGCTTGTAGCCGCGGTAGACCGTAATCGGGAATGTCGTGCAGCAGCCGGTAGCAGAAGAGGCAGATCACCGAGCGGTAGGGGCTGTAGTGCTCGCCCGGGCCATAGGTATTGAACAGCCGCACCCGCACCGACTCGGTGCCGAACTGCGTCGCCGAGTTGAGCACCTGCATCTCGTTCACCCACTTCGACAGCGCGTAGTCGTTCATCTGCTTGATCTCGACCGTGTCCATCACGTCTTCCGACATGACGCCGTCGTAGTCGCCGTAGACCTCGGACGACGAGAAGTAGACGGCGCGGAAGCCCTCGCGCTCCTGCATCCGCAGGATGTTCTTCGTGCCGACGGCGTTGGTGCGCCAGACGTTCTCGTAGTAGTCCTCGCCGTTCCAGCGGCCGAACTCCGCGGCCAGGTGATAGACGAAGTCGAACTTGCGCCCGGTCGGGGCGTAGCCCTGCGCCCAGCCGCCGCCGGTCCACAGCCGCTCGACCTGATGGAACTCGCCCACGTCGCATCGCGCGTATTGCGGGTCGTGATGGTGGCGCATGTCGGCCACGAACACGTCGTGACCGCGGGCGCGGAGCTCCCTGACGAGATAGGTGCCGACGGCGCCAAGGCCGCCGGTGACGAGAATGTTTTTGCTGGACATGGACTCTTCGTGACGTGTTGTGAGTTTGTTAAACCGGCGGCTCAGGCGTCATGCCGGTCGTTGACAAAATGTTTGCTACTCGTCGAAAAAGACGATCCGTGCGTGCCGCATCGCCTGGTCAATCGCGTTCTTGCTCGTCTGTCAGCTCGCGCTTGATGGCGTCGTGGCAGACGAGCACGGCCACCAGGTCGGCTCCTTCGGCGATCTTGTCAAGCGAAGGGAAATCCATCGTGGGCACCAGCGGGTCGTAGTGGTGCACGTCGTAGCCATCCTCCTTCAGGAGGTGCACGACTTCGTTCGCAGGACTCTCGCGCATCGTCTTCGCAGTTCCTCTTGTAGGTCGCGCCAAGCGCAACGATCTTGGGATCGGGTACGTCGGCAACGTCCGTCGGATCTTCCCGGCGACGCGGCGCTGGCATCTCGTCGTTGATCAGCCGAGCCATCGTGATGAGCCGCGAGTTGTACGGCGCGATTTCTTTCAGGAACCAGGGATCCACCGGGATGCAGTGCCCGCCGACACCGATGCCGGGGTTCGATGATCTTCACGCGCGGATGCTTGTTTGCATAGCCGATCACGCTTCGGCCGTCAGCGCCGAGCAGTTCGCAGATCGCGGCAACTCGTTCGCGAGACGCGACGTTGACGTCGCGGTAGGTGTTCTCCATCAGCTTGGAGAGCTCGGCCGTGATGTCGTCGGTCGCGATGCGAGGTTCACCCTTCACGAAGGTCGCGTAGACCTCGGCGGCGGCCGCGTGGGATGCTCATCCATGCCGCCGATGAGCCGATCGTTCTCGACGATCTCGCGGAAGATGTCGCCAGGCAGGATCCGCTCGGGACAGTGGGCGAGCAGCATATCGTCCGGCACATTGCAACTCCGGTGAGCTTCTCGATCAGCGGCTTGATGAACGCTGCGGCACGTCGTCGGCGGCACCGTGCTTTCGAGGATGACCAGGTTGCCGGGTTGCAGATGAGGGCAGATCGATTCGATCGCGGACTGAACCGGCCCCATGTCGCAGACCTTCTTCAGCTGGTCCACCGGCGTCGGCACGGCGATCACGAATACATCCCCAGGGCAAGGCGTTGTGCGTGCGACGAGGTGCGGCGTCACCACCGGATCGTTGAGGAGCTGATGGAGCTCTTCTTCGTTGAGGAGCATCGTGCGCTCGTTGATCGCCCGGACGACGTTCTCGTTGATATCAACGCCGACAACGCTCTGTCCGGCCTTCGCCCACATCAGAGCCGCCGGCAGTCCAACGTACCCCGTGCCGATCACGACTATTGTCTTTTGCATAGATGCAACTGCCATAGGGCCTTTCGCTGCCTGGAATGTTACGTTCGCTGTGCGGAGCTATGTGTGGCGCTGAGAGAGGCCGCTGACGCCAGTCGCCTCGGGAATGATGCTTCCGCTTGTACTCACCGGCCCTGCTCGTAAAGCCTTCCGACAAGCGGCAATAATGCGTTCAGTGGCGTGGCCATCACCATAGGGATTATGGGTCCGAGACATCTGGTCGTAGACGTGCGAGTCCGTCAGGAGTCGCGACACCTCTCCCACGATCTTGTGCGGATCGGTTCCGACCAGGCGGACGGTTCCCGCTTGAACTCCCTCCGGGCGTTCAGTGGTCTCGCGCATGACCAGCACGGGTTTGCCAAGACTCGGTGCCTCCTCCTGAACGCCCCCCGAGTCGGTCAGGATGACGGTTGCGCGCTCAAGCATGCCGACGAAGGGCAGATAGGGCAACGGCTCCAGGAGATGGACGTTTGGCAGCGATGCCCCGCTGGACCCCGCCAGGCCCAGCAGGCGGCCTACGGGTTCGCGAACGTTGGGGTTCAAGTGTACCGGATAGACAAATTGCGTGTCCGGAAAGCGCCGCGCCAGCTCCGCGATCGAACGGCAGATATTCTCGAACCCGTCACCGAAATTCTCCCGGCGGTGACCGGTGATCAGCACGACTCTCGGCGCGCCGTCGCTGCCGGGCTTACCTGGCTGGAGGTCTGCGGGAAGCCCGGCGATGGTCGGCCTGACGGCGTGCACTTTTCCCAACGCCAGGAAAAGGGCGTCGATGCCGGTATTGCCCGTGACATAGATCGACTGATCGTCGATCCCTTCTCGAAGCAGGTTCCTCCGGGATACCTCGGTCGGCGCAAAATGGAGCGCTGCTAACCGCGCGACCAGGATACGATTCGCCTCTTCCGGCCATGGCGCCGCCATGTTCCACGTGCGCAGCCCGGCCTCCACGTGACCGACGGGGATGCGACGGTAAAATGCCGCCAACGCCGCGCACAATGTGGTCGTGGTGTCTCCCTGAATCAGGATCAAGTCGGGTTTGTCCTCCGCCAGATACCGATCGACCGCTTCTATCCCGCGGGCGGTGAGTCCAGCGAGAGCCTGGTTGGGCACCATGAGATGCAGATCATGATCCGGCTCGATGTCAAACAGATCCAGCACTTGATCGAGCATGTGCCGGTGTTGACCGGTCACGCAGACGCTCGATTCGAAATCGGCCTCTTGCTTCAGAGCCAGGATAAGGGGAGCGAGCTTGATGGCCTCCGGTCGGGTACCGAATATCAGCGAGATCTTCATCGTTGGTGACATGTGGGCGCTGTCTTTCAGTGACTCACTCGGAAGCGGATGCGATGATCCCGGTGGGGGACCCTCGACGGGCTGTTTCGGCCCGTGCCGTTACCTGCACGAGTAGGTTGTTCAGGGACCGGGACACGGCCTCGGGACCATACGTGTGTCGTGCGGCCTGTTCCGCCTTACGGTCGTATCGTCCGCTCGCCATCAGCTGCCCGAGACAGGTCGCAATGGTCTCGGGCGTATTGTCGGGAATGTAGGTCATCCCGGCTTCCAGCTCCGGCTCGAGCGTCCCGCGCGGCGTGGTGACGACATGAATTCCGGCAGCAAGGTATTCGACAATCTTGAAGGCAAAGACGTTTCCAGGGATCCTGGTCACATCCTGTGGATTCATCCCGATCTTGGCCGCGCAAAGCAGGCGAGCGTTGTCCAGCCGGTTCAGCAACCCGTGGAAGACGATCGTGCGGTTTCCTCCCGCCATCTTTTCTAGCCTGGACGTGATTGGCCCCTGCCCCGCAATATGCAGCTCCCAGTCTGCGGGTTTCAACGTCTGCCAGGCATCGACCAGTTGCTCGAGACCCTGGGTGCCCTCGTGTGTACCTGAAAACACGACCCAGTTCCTCCGCGAGCCGTCAGGTCCCTCGCTGGCCTTCATGATCTCGTTGCTCACCACGCCGCGGAGCAGGAGCTTTGGCGTCTCAGCCGGCAGCTGTGACAGGAGATAGGGCGAAACGGCGGTTGCACCGGAGACCGACGTCAAGATTTTCCTGCAGGTGGCCCGATGACGTTTCGGAGATCATCCCGCTGGCTGCCCGCCCGTGAACGTCGACAAATGCATCGTCTTTCGTACTGCAGGATGACGGGCAAGCCGAGCCTCTGAGACGCGTAGCGCGCGCATCCGATCTGGGCGCGTTGCAGATTGTAAATGATCACGGCATCGAATCCACGACGCCTGTGCAAGGCGCTCAAGAGGCGTTGCGTCTGGATGCTCTCCCAGAAACCGATCAGGAATCTCACAGACAACGCCGACACGTAGTGGATCGGAATATCGGGATGAAAGCGATCGCTCTCGGAAAACGAGGGGTAGAACCTGAACTTGAGTCTGTCGCCGGCGGTCAGCGGTTGAAGCGCTCCTTGAGAGATGATCTCCACCTCGTGCGAGCTGCGCTGGAGCAGCTCGGCAATCAACTGTATTTTCACTCTGGCTGCCAAGCTGAAGTTGTGCAGGCACGGGCGGGCATGGACCAGACTCGAGCCCTGATAGTTCGCGACATAGGCTATTCTCATGGCGTTGGACTGCTACGATCCTAGCTCTGCGTACACTTTCAAGGTGGTGGCGCCTACCGCGTCCCAGGAATAGCGATCTCTCGCATGGTCACGGATGGTCGGACGGTGGCGTTCCAACGCCTTGAACAGAGGAGCTTCGAAGTATTTGTCGATGGTCTTCGCGAGGTCGGCTGGATCGCCTGGCTTGCACATGAACCCGGTTTCTCCCTCGATAATGTCTTCTCGGAGCGAACCCACGTCGGCTGCAATCACCGGCAGCCCGAAGGTATATCCCAGGATGAGGACACCGCTCTGGAATACCTGGACATACGGCAGCACGAGGACATCCGCCGCCTTGAAGTACAACTCAGTGTCTTCGTCCGGGACGAACTCGATCCTCTGAGTGACTCGTTCCCGGCCTGGCCCGTTGCGAATGGCCCGTTGAATCACGTCGACGTAGTGCTCACTTCCCGTCTTGGGTTTGCCCACGATGAGGAGTCGGTACGCGGAATTGTTGCCCACGACCTTTTGAAAAGCCGAGACCAGTAGCTCCAGGCCCTTGTACGGGCCGATGTGGCCAAAGAACAGGAGCACCCGATCGGCCTGATCAATACCCAGCCGCTGTTTGGCCTGTGCCGGACTGAGATCGGTGTCTGGAACCGAATTGTTGAAGCCGAGTGGGATGACGGTGATCGAGGACGGCCGGACTCCGAAGTCTTCTCGGAGCTCCATTTTCATGGCCTCCGTGTGAACGAAGATATGGTCGGCAATGTGGTACTGGATTCTGAGCGTAAGGCGATTGAGCAGGGTGTCGTGCGAGTCCCTCTTCGCGGCGTTGACGTTGTGAGCAGTCAGCACGATTCTTCTGCCCTGAAGCCGGTAGTACAGCATCAGGAGAGTGCGATCGAACATCTGAAACTTATTGTTCCACAGAATGTGAAAAATCTTCGGCTTGGCGACGAAGGCGTACCTCAGCAGGCGAGCGTAGTAGATTGCGATCCTGGATGTCTTGGTGACGAGGCCGACGTCATGCCGTTGACTGCCCCTCAAATTGAGAAACGTCAGGTTCGGATCTGAGCGAAGCGCAGGGCTGTCGACCTCGTCGCTCCCGATGAAATCCAGACGAACGCCCTTCGACAGCAGGGCCGTCGCCAGGCCGAAGGCGTACGGTTTGTCCCCTCCTCCAGTGAGCAACGCGATTTCGAGCACCGGCGCTGATCCTTTCAAAGACCTTCCGGTGGTCGCGCTGTGTGTGGCGGTGGACAGAGCCGGGTGCATCGCGGGAGCAGGTTGCGCCAAGTCTGAATAGTTGGCGTTCATGAAGACCGCATTCTTGCAGCAGAGGGTATGGACTGTGGAACACTCGGGGCCCTGACCTTCCGCTGAACGGCTCGTCGGGCGATCGTGCCGGTGATGGAATCCGTGGCAGTCGCCGCCGTCGGGATAGCCATCGCCCCGAGCATGAATGCAATCCAAACCGGGTTCATCGTTCTGAAGCCGGCTTCCGTGTAGCTGTAGACCAGCGCCACGAGGATATACGCGATCCTGATCATCCCCGCCTCGCGATCGTGGATGAGAGTGCGAACGGCATTCCGGTATCCCGTAACGATCAGGACTGCGAGCATGAGCACGCCGATCATCCCCAGATTCAGGAACACCTCCAGGTAGCCGTTGTGGGCTTCGTTCGGATGCCACCTGAACAGACCCCAGAGCTTCGCCAGTCGGGGACCCAACCAGAACGTCTCGAAACCCGCGCCGAAGAGCGGGTTGGGATTCATGACGAGCAGCTCGCTCCACAGTTCCGTCCGCCCGGTGATCGTTGAGTCCCTTCCCATGGTTTCCACGAGGCCGCTCCCGACGTGGAGAAACAGCGCGGCAAAAGCGAACATCAACATGCTGATGACGGCGACGTGAAGAACAGCACGCTTTCGCCCCAACACGGGGACGGTAGTCAGTATCATCAGGGCAGTCGCCATCGCAAACGCGGACATGGAAGTGACCGAGTTGGCCTTCCAGGAGAGCCAGGCGACCATGCCAAGAATGACACCGTGCGCCAGCAGCGGTTTGGGCTGAGACGCCTGTACAGCGTTGATGACACGCCAGGCCGCACCCACTCCAAAGACGAGGCAGGTCAAGCCCAGCATGTTCTTGTCGGTTGCCGCGCCTATGAACTGCCGCGTTCCGTCAAAAGGGTTGTATCTCTGAGCCAGGTGCGGATAGTACTTGATCAGGAGGACGGACGCTGGCAGGAGGACGAAGCTCGCGCGCGCGAGAAGGTGCTTCACTGCAGCAGAACGATCGGAATCGGTCAGCACGATCATGATCATCACGAAATCGCCGAACGCCTTGACCCAACGCTTGATGGCGATACCGGGATAATCGGACCAGAGGGCACTTACGGCGCAGTAGAAAAGGAACACGAGAATAGGCGCATTCAGTCGCAGAACCGCCGACAGTCTCGGCGCTCTGCGGACGAGTACAGCGAGCCCTATCGCCACGAGCACGGCGAAGATATTCCGTTCGAAGGGATTTCCTTCGCCAAACTGATCCGCCTGAGCGATCAGATTCTGGGGCCCGGTGCTCATCCACCATTCGGTCACCGGACGTGAACTGGCGAGCAGCACCCACACGACTGGGATCCAAACTGCACTTGATGATCGAACCTTTGGATCGCGGTTGAGGACGAAGAGCCCGAAGATGCCCACGCCGAAGACGACTGTGGCGTTCAGAGGTGACGTAAGGTTCTCCTCACTATCGGTACTCGGGCGATGTGGTCATCTGGGATCGATGAATTGACGATGGATGAGCTCAAGAGTGAGGAGCTTGTGAATCTCACTGGTGTGATTCCGATCGCCCTTGACATGGCGTTCGACGAGGGCTTCAACCGCGTTCCGCTCAATATATGGCCGAGAAAGTGAGCGGGAATCAAGCAGTATCTCGCGAACGTACTGGGACAAGACGTCACGATACCAGATGCGAAAATGAAACATCTTGTGTCTGCCGAGAAACAGACGCTCGAGGTGCAGTGCCGAGAATCGATGGTCGATCGCGGCGAGCCACTGCGGCATGCCGTAGTCGTAGGCGTATTCAGCCTTGTAACTGAAGTCCAGCAGCATCCGTGAAACTGTTGCGGAGAGCGGCCCTGAATCGCCGCCGAGACCCCGATCGGTTCGGATCCGGGCGAGGGCGGGATTTCCCTCGGAGATCAACCGCAGGCGGACATCGCCGTTCGCGCCGGCAGACTGCGGCGCCCGGTACACCGTTCGTATGAAGTCGTTGTCGAGGTACGGAGACCGGACGGATAGCTGGGTCTGCTCGAGCGAGAGCACGCCATAGTGCGACCAGGGCGATTGCCGGAACGCGGCAAATGTCAGCGGATGCTCTTGACGGAGTGCGGTGTAGGTCACCCCCGCGCGCTGGATCTCATCCATCAACTGCGGACTGAACAACCCGACCAGCGGCTTCATCGGTTTGAACGTCGGAACCAGCGTGAGCACTTCGCTGCCGTAGGTGCCGACGATCTTCACGGGAGCGATCTCGCGGGCCTGCTCGCTGACGTACAGGTCGGGGGCGCGAGTCAAATCGATGCAGCCGTCCGTGAGGTACATGCTGCGCTCGGCGTAGTGCGCAAAGCGCGAGAGGAAGTCGGGGCCTGTCTGAACAACGTGGTGCGCCTGTTCGCACTCCCGGGCGACCCGCCGCGCCACGAGGACGTCCTGATTGTCGCGGAACATGCTGCCGAACGTGTAACACGGCAGTGAGGCGGGAGCCGCTTTCCGCCATGCCATGATCACGCGGGTATCCATGCCGCCCGTCAGAGCCACGCCGATCCGCTCGTGGCCATTGAAGTAGCGAGGCAGGTTGCGAGAGAACACGTCCCGCAGTTCCCGGTAATAGCTCTCGGGGTCCAGGGGGGCCTGCTGCTCCCATTCGCTGCGGCTGGAAGTACGCGCCCCTGCGCTCGAAGCAGCGGTTGCGGAAGGTCCAGGCCGCAGCGCCGGGCAAGCACGCGAATCCGGTCGAACAGCGTCCGGTTCTCCAGGACGCAGCCGCAGGAAACGAACTCCCCGAGGCCCCGATGGATCGAGCGTCCGGAGTTCAGGACGGACCTCCAGGATCGCCTTCGCTTCGGCCGCAAAGTAGAACGCATCCTTCGATTCGTGATAGTAGAGGCGGTGCATCCCGTATCGGTCGTTGAACAGCGTCGCGATTCCACTTGCTCGATCTGCGACCACGCCGTGGAAGAGGCCGTTCAAGCCAGAGGGAAAGGCGGGTCCTCCTCGTACAGGTGAACGAGATAGGAGGCCCTTCCGGCTTCAGCGTGTGGCCTCGTGCCTCGAGGCGCCGCGCCGTTCCCGGATCCGGGTATTCTTCACCGGCGAACACCAGAACCACGTCCCCGCGCTCGTTGCAGATCGGCATGCCGTGCGCGAAGGAATGCTTCCGTGCGACCCAGCCCACGTACAGGCCGAGCGACTCGTCCATCCACGTGCCCGTCACGTAGAACGACTCGTGGCGGACGCGATTCCACCATCCGCGCCAGCTCCTGCTTGGCGCGTTCGTGCGGCATATCCGTGATGAGTCCGACGATCCCTGGCATGTTCGTGAGATGTGGTTCAGATCGAGCCTGGAAGAGCAGTGGTCGGGGAGGTCCTTCGCACCCCGTCGGTCGACGAAGACGTACTCACGCTTCCAGCAGGGTCAGGAGCCATGCGGTGCGCGAGGCCCAGATGAATCCAGAGGTCTTCCGGTAGCTGGTAAATCGATCGATTCTGTAGCCCCGCGCTTCGAGAAATCTGGAGAGCGTGCGCCCATTTCGTTCGGGCGTGCTCATATTGTGATACTCGAGCCGGATATTCCTGATTCGGCCGAGATCGGTCTCCGAACAGCTCTCGAGGATCTCGTATTCGGCGCCTTCACAATTGATCTTGAGCAGGTCGACGGCTTTCAGCTCGTGTCTTGCCAATATGTCTCTCAAGGTTGTGCAATTGACCGTCTGGCGACTTGCCCCATCGGAAACGAGGTAGAACGAGTTCGTGAGAGAGTCGCCCACCGTGAGGTCCCTCAAGCCATCGTACGACCCGACCGCGCACTGCATGATCGACACGCGGTCTTCCAGTCCATTGAGCCCGATGTTCTCTTTCAGAAAACCAAACGTATGCCTCTCGGGCTCGTAACAATAGACTCGGGCGTCGGGACTGCACTGCGCGGCATGGACGGCAAACGTGCCCATGTTCGCGCCAATGTCGACGATGGTTCCAAGCCCTTCGAGCGCCCCGTACTCGCGGCGGATGAACACCACAGCGATGGTTCCCGGCAATACGCCCGTGCCGTCAACGAGCCGCGCGCCGTTCCGCATCCGGTACTCCGCCGGCGTACGCCGGCGCGAGAGGTAGTTGAACAGATATTCGGGCCAGTTGCTGCACAGGCGGCAGATACGCGGAATGTAAAAGAGAAAGGTGAAGTGGTTCGTCGTGAACATTGGCAGGCGCGGCGTTTCGACCGTCGTTCGCGCCCAACGCACGACCGTACCGAAGAGCTCGGGAAGAGCGGGGAAGCTGATCAAGGCCAAAAGACCACCCCGCTACCAGGGCTCTCAACCGCTGCATCTGCTCTCGCCGGCAAAACTCTACCATCTCGGGAGGGACCGGCCGCTCCACCCGTCGGACCAGCGCCCAGACGTAGCCGGACGCCTCCATGAGACTTCCGACGACAAACGGCCTTTTGGTCATCTGGTAGACAGTCCTGAACATCTCCCAGATCGGCGAGCTTCCGACCGAATAGTCCTTGGCGCCATCCTTGAACTTCGACATCAGCACGCTCTGCTGAGCGGTCCCTGTATGCCGATAGTGGACGTACACCTTGTCCGCAAACCGTCGCGTCTTCCACCCATACATTCTCGCGGCGATGTCCGCAATGCGATCGATGGCGCCACCCTTCACCGGCATGTATCCGCCGATGGCCTCGAAACATTCGCGCCGGAAGAGCTGGCAAGGCCCCGTGACGTTCTCGATGCTCGCGAAGCGGTAGTCCGATGGCCGGCTGAGAGGATCTACATACGGTGTGCCGACCAGGCCCAGCTTGGGATCTTCTGCAAGCTTCTGCAGCAGGAAGGAAAAATAATCTTCGTCGAACGAGATGTCGGCGTCCAGATTCCCAATCGCGTCGTACTGCAATCCGGCGACCCTGGCCTGGCCCACCCTCACGGCGATCACCTTGCCTGCGAAGCTCCGCTCCTGACGCTCGGGCAAGCTCACCAATTCGATCCATCCGTGCTGAGCAGCATATCGGCGCACGACCTCATCGGTGCCATCGGTCGAGCCGTCGCTGACGATCATCCATTTCAAGGGCCGCGCCGTTTGCGCGATCACCGACTCGATGGTCTTCTCGATGAACGCCACTTCGTTCCGTGCCGGCGTCACGAGCACATAACGAGGGAATGGGGACGACATCGTGCCTTCTTCAACTCCGACCGTGTGCGAGGATGCCGCTCAAGACCCGGTTGGTGTCCATGTGATTGTCGCGAAATTCGGAGAGGTGCCGGCGGATCAGAACCTTCGCGTTCTGCAGCCTCGTCTGTCGGCGTTTCGGACCGATCGAGCGCGTTTGATCGGGCGCAACTCCAATGTCGGCGCTCTGCCCGGCAGCCAACGACACACTCACCTTCAACTGACCGTCTTCCAGGTCGGCTTGCCGCGTGCGCCCGTCGATGGTGACGGAGCGCGGAATGCCGTCGGGTGTCAGTTGGCGCTCCAGAACGTACATGTGAGGGGATGTCCCGCGATTGGTCAGCGAGAAACGGTTCGTATAGAACCGGACGTGGATCTCGCCGTCTGCCCCGGTTCTCGTGAGACAGGCGCTCGAGCAGATCATCCCGAGGTCGGACCACTCGAGTCGCTCATCCAGGCCCTTGAGTCGCTCGACGAAGGATTCAAGAGCCCCGTATCCGTCCCGGAAGTAGCCGTGATGCTCAACCGCTAGAGCCGGCTTCCCGAAAAAGAGGTCGAACGCGAACTCCCCAAGGTCGTGCGGATAGCGCCGGCAAAACAGCGGAAAATCGGCAAACTTGGTGACGGCCACCTCGAGCAAATCCCGCAGCACCAGGGCTTCTGCCTGAGTCGACGGGAACAGGTCGCTGTTGACGGCAGCCAGGTAGCCCTCGGCACTCAACGCCGCGATGGCTTCGGCCGAGAACAGTCCTTGCGGAAACACCATCACATCGTCGAAGGGAACCCCGGATAGTTGACGATGAATCTGCATCCGCTCCAGCGCCGTGTGAGCCTTCGCTCGGAGCGAATCGACGTCCGTTGTGGCGAATTCACCACGCGTGTGATCGCAGCCATGAACGCATAAGCTCGGCACTCCGCTCTTCGACGAAAAGAGCTTCGCGACGTCGCTGCTCGACCGACGGTAGTTCCAGGGTATGAAGGCGATGCTGGTCGAGAAGTTGCGCTGCCGCATGCTTTCCACGAGCCGCCTGTATTCCAGGAACCCGTAGCGACCGCTCCTCAGCAGTGGATCGTCGATGGTGAAGCAGGCTCGCGGGTTGTCGTTGTGCCAGACGCGGCTTCCCAACGCTCCGCGTAGGAACATCATCATCGGCACCAGCCTCGAGAACCAGGACAGCACTCGAGCCTCGCGACCCACCCTTTCGTCCAGGTCAGCCAACTCGGCACATGCCAGGAAGAAGATCTGTGACCCGCCGAGCGTCGTGCGCACGAAAAAGGGTTTCCCGGCGACGCGAACAATCGCGTGCGGCCGTGATCCGCCGCTGCTCTCGAGGAAGCGGCGGTCCCTCTTTGGGTCGACAAGACCCAGACGGAGACCGGAGAATGCACCGCACGACTCACGATCGCCGTCTCCAACCTGAAACATGGCGTCCTCATCAGGCAATGGCTCGACTCCAAGAAGGCCATCGGAGGACAGAGCGCGCAGGACCGCAGCGTGGCGGTCTGTCGGCTCGAATCCGTAGACAAAGACGTGTTCTGCCAAGTCGGCGGTCAGCCCGGAGAGTCCGGCCGCGCCCGATCGCGTCACATCAGCAGCGCTGGCGAGGGTTTCCACGTCTACGACGAGACAGGCACATCGGGGCACCAGTTTTCGAATCGCCAGGCCATCGCCCAGTACCGCCGTTGACAACGCCACACATGTCGACTCCGCCCCAAGAAACGCTGCGATCGCCTGTGCGCGACGATCTGATGTCGCTGGGGTGTTCCAGCAAAGGACCACGACGTCTGGCTTCGAAGAAGGCATCTCAGCGGGCAATGGGAGCGACTGTCAGTGTCCTGGTATCTTTCGTGACCTCGCCAACGAGCTCGAGGTAGCGTACCTTCATCACATCCCAGCGTATCGGCGCGTATTCCCGCCTGGCGTTCACCACTAGCTGAGCGTGGCGCGGTCGAGCCCGGTAGAGCGCGACCATCTGTTTCGCGAGGTCTGCCGGATCGTTCGGCTCAAAAAATGTCAACGCGTCTTCGCTGAAGTAGTGTCGTATCGCCTTCAGGCGGGAGATCAGCACAGGTTTTCCGGCGACGATGAACTCCGGCAGCTTGTTGGGAAAGGCAAAATCCAGGAAGACGTCCCGGCGGATCGGCAGGATGCCCACGTCGGCTCGGCTCAGCCACCCCGGAATGTCCGACGAGGGCACCTGTCCAATCATCTTGACTTTCGAGGTGAGCCCATGTCGCGCCGCCAGGCTCGCCAGGGCCGGCGCTTCGGTTCCGGAGCCCAGGATCCAGATTTCCGCTCCCGGCATCTCGGTGTGTGCCAGGGCGAACGCCTCGATGGCGATGATCGAGCCCGTAAATCGCCGTCAGCGTCCCGTGATAGATCATCACGAACGCGTCCGGACGTGGCGGCGCGTCCGCCGCCGGCTTCTGCTGGAAGCGCGCTTCGTCAGCGGCATTCATGACTACTGAGTCGACTTCGACCTGGCAAGACCGCGGACGACCAGCAGATCCTCGATCGGTTCGTTGATGGTGATGACCTGATCGGCAAACGTGAAGCTGATTCGTTCCAGATACGTCAGGAGCCGCACGACCCACGAGCTTCGTGCGATGCCGTACTTGGACATGTAGAACTCGGGAGTGATCTCGTGCATGTCCAGCACGATCTTGGCGCCCATCCACCGCGCCAGCATCGGGGCGAATACCAGGAAGTCCGGCAGCGTGTTGACGTCGACGACCGCGTAGTGCCTCCGCCGCATCTGGAGCGGCACGCGCACGAACGCCCACGCAAAGAACGCGGCGTACTCGAAGAAATATCGAGCAAGAGATCCGCGTTTCTTGCCGAGAGAGATGGTATGGACGTTGACGCCGTTGAGCGTATACGTCTTCCGGCCGTCTTGCGGGGAGAGCGCGAGCACGTCCACGACGTACCCGGCCGCCGCCAGCGCCTCGGCTTTGCGCCGCACTCGAGGGTCGGAGTCGTAGACACTTTGAACGAGAAGACAGATGGATTTCATGGTATGGAACACAGCTCGGTCGGCAGGGTGGATGCACGTTCGGACGCGCTCTTGAACAGTGCGTCCACGTCAAGGGGCGTTCGTCCGTTCCACGCAACATCAAGGTAAGTGGTCAGCGCGGCTCACGCGGCTCGATCGATTCTGCTGGCGGACGTTAGCCTGGTGCAATCGAACTCGCAGCGGCGGGTCGATCACGTCATCCCCGCTGTACAGCAACGACGCGCGGCTGCCATTGGCCGAGTCGATTCGCTCGAAACGAACCTCACGCCGTTTGCGAAACCATCCGACCATCTGCGAAGCCGTGCCGAACCACGCGTTCTGTGACTTCAGCGTGCGGACGAGCTTGATATAGAAGTCGCCCCAGAAACGTTCCGGTGCATGGCTGCGGTCGTGCCAGAGAACCGTCAGGACGCCTCCGAGGTTCCGGGCGTTGGCAACCAGGGGCTGGCAGCGTGTTTCAGCCTCTGGTTCCGAGAGGTCGAGCCTGTTGGAGAAGAACAATGCGCCGTCCTGAATGATGCAGCGGCAGCTCGAGCAGCGTCTTCGTTCCCAGCGGCCGAAACACCTGGGTCGTGCCATTCCGATAGCCGACTGTCTCGTTGTATCCGGCGCTCGAGTCGTAGCTGAAACCGGCTTCGTCCAGGATCGAGGGCGTGGCCGAATCCTGCATCAGCCAGTGCATCCTGATGCCAACCGCAGCGGCCGTTGGTCACGGACGCAAGTCCTGGCCAGCTCCTCACGGCCCTTGGCGGCGCTGTGCCACGCGTCGATGCCGTGCACGCCTAGCTCGCAGCCGTTCTTCTGCAGAGTCGCCGTCCACTCAGGAAGATCCGTGACGTCGTAGGCGGTTGCTCGCCGGGCCGCGCATGCTTTCCGGTGACCTTCTCGCCCCGTGTGCGCTTGAAGGGGATCAGGAAGTGCGTGGCCGGCAGATCCTTTTCGACCTGCAGATACCAGGCGAAGGGCTCCCAGAAATCCTTCGCCAGACCCAGATAGACGAAGGGCAACGATGCCGGCCGCCCGCCACATCCGGAAGAGACGCGCCATCGAGATCCTGCCCCGGCAGAGATCGCGAACGGCGCCGACCGTTGACCGATAGACAAACCCCCACATCGTGTGGTCGAACTTGTGTTGTCGTATTCCGACGAAATCGATGTCGTGAGTGAGGCACACAGCGAAATCATGACCGGCAGGAACCGGAGGAATCTCGACGCAGCGGAATTCCGGCTCCGACAATCCACTCTCGCAACATTCTGATGTGAAGGTCGAGTGACGGAATGTGCGCGTTCCGGGGCGGCTGGCCGACGGAGAGCAAGAGTTGCGCTTCTCGAAGAGGTCGTACCCGACCCTTATGAGGGACAACGGTCCATGGCTGCCGCGCACTCCCGCGACACCCGCTGAAGCCTGAAGGCACGGCGCGTTGGCGCCAGTCCCCGGAACGTGGCCAACTCTCCGTAGATGGGGAGGGCGATTCCCGCGAGCTCGAGCAAGCCGCTTGATGCTGGGCGGCCACGTCCACACCATGACGACGGTCGCTGGTCTTCGGTCCGGATCCGTAGTCGACGAGCAGCGTTGCGTCCACCGTCGGAACATCGTCGCAGGTGGCAATGACGACGTCGTAGGTCTCGCCTGGGCGATAGAATTCCCAGGGAGTCTTGAAGAGCTCGAAGAACTCCTCCACAATGCGGAATCTGGCTCGGTTTTGAAAGAACTGCCGATCACGTGACGTTGAGGCTCGCTCCCGCGGCGATCAGCGGACAGCTCGACGCCGAGGCGCCGCGTTCAACCGGCTCATCGTGAGCGCCTTCCCGCGCGAAGAATTCGCGGATGCACTCGACGACGTAGCGCGCTTGCTCGTCCGTCAATTCAGGACTGAATCGGGGAGGGCGAGGGTTCTCTCGCGGCCCGTTCGCTTTCGGGGAACGCTCCGACGCCATGGCCCAGGATACGCGAAGCACTCCTGCAGATGCATCGGCACCGGGTAGTAGACCTCGGTGCCGACGCCCTGCTTCTGCAGAGTGCGCCTGCAGCTCATCCCGGACGCGAAACACGAATGACGTACTGATTGAAGATGTGGCGGTCGGTTGTCACGGCCGGGCAGGCCGACTGGGCGACCATGCCTGTCTCGGAGAGGAGGCGGTCGTACCGCGCTCGCGTTGAGCTGTCGCGCCGCGGTCCAGTCGTCCAGGTGCGGGCAGCTTGGCGGAGACAATGGCCGCCTGGAGGGCATCGAGGCGGAAATTGCCACCGATGATCTTGTGGTGGTACTTCGGCTTTGAACCATGGCCGCGGAGGGCCGCAGCTTCTCGGCGCGCGTCGGCATCGTTGGTCACAATCATCCCGCCGTCGCCGGCCGCGCCGAGATTCTTGGACGGAAAGAAGGAGAAACATCCGTAGTGTCCGATCGAACCGGCGCGGCGGCCCTTGTTCTCGGCGCCGATCGCCTGGGCGGCATCCTCGATGACCACGAGTCCGTGCCTCGCGGCCACGCTCATGACCGCGTCCATGTCTGCCATCTGACCGTAGAGATGAACGGGCATGATGGCGCGGGTTCTGGCAGTCACCTTCGCTGCGATCCTGGAGGCATCGAGGTTGTACGTCGACGGATCGATATCGACGAACACCGGGGTCGCTCCGAGCCGGGCGATGGCGCCGGCGGTCGCGAAGAAGGTGTACGGCGTCGTGATGACTTCATCGCCGGGTCCGATGTGCTCCGCCATGAGGCAGGCGAGCAACGCGTCGCTGCCCGGACGAGACGCCGATTGCGTGTGAGCAGCCGCTGTAACGCGCAATGGCGTTTTCGCATTGCTCCACCTTCGGTCCCAGGATGAAATGCTGGGACTCCATGACTTCAGCGATGGCAGCATCGACTTCGGCCTTGATCGCCGAGTATTGCGCTTTAAGATCGAGCAGCGGAACATTCATACGTGAGCTTCCTCTTTCAGTTGTCGATACGACTTTGTGCCTTTGCTCAGCTCCGCCGGCAGGGGAGCCTCTTCATCCAGATCAAGGCACTTGAGCAACCCGGGCTCTGCTTCGACGTACCGGTAACCGCTTTCGGGACACCGCATCACGCCATTCGCGTCAGGCGCTTCGAGCCGGTGGCCATGCCGGCTCATCCAGCCCGCCTGGCGGCCCGGATTGCCGACAACGAGAGCATAGTCCGGAACGTCTCTTGGTGACGACGCGACCCGCGCCGACGAAAGCGTACCGTCCGATCGTGACGCCGCAGACGATCGTGGCGTTGGCGCCGATCGTGCAGCCCGCGCTTGAGCCACGTCGTCTCGTACAGCGAATGTCGATTGACCTGCGAGCGCGGGTTCGTCACGTTCGTCAGCACGCAAGACGGTCCGAGGAACACATCGTCTTCGATCACGACCCGGTGTAGACCGAGACGTTGTTCTGGATCTTGACGTTGTTGCCGATGATCGTCCCGCCGTCGATGTTGACGTTCTGGCCGATGATGGATCGGTTGCCGATCTGCGCGCCTTTCATGACATGGGAGAAGTGCCAGATCTTCGTGCCAGCGCCGATCTCGGCGCCCTCGTCGACATAGGCGGACTCGATGCACGAAGTAGGCCAGCTCCTTCTTCTCGGGCTGTTCGACGGCTCGAGCGCTGACTGCGCCGTTCGCGAGCGCTCGCTGACACGCATCGAGAACGCGCAAGACGCGGAGACCTTCGGCGCCGTCGCTGACTGGGGACGTTCGGGACTGGACACAGTCGAGGAAATGCTGGCATTCGGCCCGCAGGGGCTCCTGATTGTCCAGCGTCAACGACTTCGCCTAGCGCCTTGACGGCTGTTGGGATCCGGTTCTTCCATTCGACTTTGTGAGGATACAGCACCAGCTTGTGGTCGGCGGTGTCATCGAACACGGCCATCTTTTCCGAGCCGACAACGACCAGGCTTCTGCTCCTTGACCGGATGCAGCCAGCTCACGAAGATGTGCGCCTGGACTCCGCTCGGAAAATCGAAGTGGCTCAAAGTGACGTCGGCGACATCGTGGTTCAGATAGGCGCTGCCCTGGCAGGAGACCTGGTTCGGCATTTCGTTCAGCAGCGACAGCATCACCGAGATGTCGTGGGGCGCGAAGCTCCAGAGGATGTTCTCTTCGGTGCGGATCTTGCCGATGTTGAGGCGGTTCGAGTACAGGTAGTTGATCTTGCCGAGCGCACCGTCTCTGAATCAGTTCCTGCAGCTTCAGAATGGCCGGGTGATATCGGAGGATATGGCCGACCATCAGGATTCGCTGCTCTTCGCCGCCGCCAGCTCAACCAGGTGCTCGCCGTGCTTGACGTCGATGGCCAGCGGCTTCTCGACGAACACGTCCTTGCCCGCTTCTAGCGCGGCCTTCGCCATCTCGAAGTGGGTGACCGCCGGCGTCGCCAGCGCGACTGCTGCGATCGACGGATCGGCACAGCACGTCGCTGAAGTCACGGCAGAAGTCGACGTTCTCGTAGCTCTCGCTTGCAGCTGGCCTCGACACGACCCTTGCGGTCGTCGCAGAGTGCGGCAGAGCGCCCGAGCTCATAGAAGTTCCGCACCAGGTTCTTGCCCCAATAGCCAACTCCCACGACGGCCACGCGACTTCCCGACTTGTTGATTGCCTTACTCACCATTGACGTCCTCCGTCAGACGCGCGTCATTTGCGATTGATTCAATCGCTTCCGATTGCACGCCGAGGCCCAGCAGATCGACGCATCTGCGCGGCCGCGGCACCGTCGCCGTACAGGGCGGCGGTGTGAGCCGGGCGGCGCAAATGAGGTCACAGCCTCGACGATGTTTCCGAACTCAGAACCTACGAGAGCGTTCCAGCCTGCGTCCACAGTCTCGACCCATTCCGTCTCGTCCCGCAGCGTCACACAGGGCACGCCAAGCCAGTAGGCCTCCTTTCTGTAGTCCACCCGAGTCTGTCAGCACCATCCGCGCGGAGCCGAGTCAACGTCGACCATGTCCAGATACCCCAGGGATCGATTAGGTGGACGTGAGCGAGCGGCTGATAGCCCGTGCCGGCGATCGCCTTGCGGGTGCGAGGATGAACCGGGAACACGATCGGTTCGTCGAGCGCATTGAACGCCGCTCACGATGCTCGACAGACGAGCGGGATCGTCGGTGTTCTCGCTGCGGTGCACTGTCGCCAGCAGATAGGCCTTCGCTGCAGGCCGATCCGTTGCAGAATCCCCGGTCGGTGTCCTCGCGGTACGCTGCTTCGCCCAATTCAGGACGTCCAGCATCACGTCGCCGACCAGATGCACGTGCCGCTGCGATGCCCTCAGCCGCGAGATTCGCCACCGCGGTGTCGCTCGGGCACAGCAGAGGTCCGAAAGATGATCGGCGACGACGCGATTGATTTCCTCTGGCATCTGACGATTGAAACTGCGCAGTCCGGCTTCGACATGCGCCACCGGCACGTGCAGTTTCGATGCGGCCAGCGCGCCGGCCAGCGTCGAGTTGGTATCGCCGTAGATGAGCAGCCAGTCCGGACGTTCCGCGATCAGAACGTCCTCGATACCCTTGAGCATCGCGCCCGTTTGCGCTGCGTGGGAACCGGAACCGACCCCGAGGTTGATATCCGCATGTGGAAGTTCCAGTCCGTCGAAGAAGATACCGGACATCTCGTAGTCGTAATGTTGCCCGGTGTGGACCAGAATCTCCCGGTGCTTCGTTCGAAGCTGCCGACTGACAGCAGCCGCCTTGATGAACTGGGGCCGGCCCCAACGATGGTGACGACTTTCATGGTCTTGTGTTTTCCGACAGAACCGCACCCAGCGGCAGCGTGGGTGCGGGGAACGCTTACGCGGATCGTGCCATCAGCTGAAGGACTTCCGCCCCTGTCTGGCGCTGTTGCTCTGCGGAGAGGCCGGGAAACATTGGCAAGGAGAGAATGTGGCGTGAGGCGGCTTCCGCCACAGGGAAACTTCCCGGACCGTACCCGAAATGCGCGTAGGCTTTTTGGAGGTGAAGCGGGATTGGGTAGTGGATACCCGTCCCCACCCCAGCGTTCGCCAGCTGCTGCTGGAGACCGTCGCGATCGGAAACCTGCACGACATACAGGTGATAGACCGGACGCGACCACTCCGGCACGTGGGGAGTCATGACGACGTCAGACACCTCGGCAAAGAGCTTCTCGTAGTACCGCGCCCGTTCGCCTCGCCGCTCGTTCCATACCGCCAGGCGCTGCAGTTTCACCCTGAGAAAGCCGGCCTGAATGGCGTCCAACCGGCCGTTATAGCCTTCGATATCGTGGAAGTATTTCTTCGACTGCCCATGGTCGCGAATCATCCGGCACTGTGAAGCGATCTGCTCGTCGTTTGTCGTGATGGCGCCGCCTTCACCGCAGGCTCCAAGGTTCTTTCCAGGGTAGAAGCTGAAGGCCGCGGCGCGACCCATCGAGCCAGCCGTCCGCCAGCGCTGTTCCTTTCGCGAGAAGTACTGGGCGCCGTGCGCCTGGCACGCGTCCTCGACGACAGCTAGGTTGTACCGAGCGGCCAACTCGAGAATGGGATCCATATCGGCCATCTGCCCATACAAGTGCACGGGCACCACGGCTGTCACAGGGCTCCCGGTGCGCTTGAGGATCGATTGTCCTGTCTGTGCCTCTTGCGTGCAGTTCAGCTCGAGATAGGCTCCGAGCTTCGCTGGATCCATCGTGTATGTGCGCTTATCCACGTCCACGAAGTCGGGCTGCGCGCCAGCCTGTGAGATGGCTTCGGTGGTCGCGATAAAGGTGTTCGGTACGGTGACGACTGTGTCGCCGGCTTTCACGCCGGCGGCCATCAGCGCGAACCGCAGCGCGTCCGTTCCGCTTCCGACGCCGACGCAGTGACTGGTTTGGCAGAAATCGCCGAACTCACGTTCGAAGGCTTCCACCATCGGACCGCCGATGAAACCTGACGTCTTCACGGCTAGCCGCAAGACAGACACCAGTTCCTCTTCGACCTCCACGTGTGCGGTGACGAGATCTAAGAAGGGGACCTTCAGAGACAAACGACCTTTCCCCTTTCCTTCAACGACCGCTCGGCGGCCTCGAGGAGTCTGACGACGCGCAATCCCGCCGCTCCGTCGTTCGACGGAATCCGATTGTCATTGATGCAGTCGATGAAATAACCCAGCTCCACCTTGAGCGCCTCCGTCTGCTCGACTTTCGGCGACCAGACGTCTCCGGAGCGATAGCTGACGAGCAGGTCGTACACGCTTTGACCGCTGCTGATCTGCACGCCCTTGTCGTACACCTTGATCTTCTCGTCGGCCTCGAGGTCGTTCCACACGAGCATCTTGTCCTTGCCGCCGATCAGCGTCGTGCGCACCTTCACTGGAGACAGCCAGTTGACGTTGATGTGCGCGATGATGTTGCCCGGAAAGTACACGGTGATGAACGCCATGTCGGCGTGACCGTTCAGATGATTGCTGCCGGTGGCACTGACCGCTTCCGCCTTGTCGGTGATGATGTAGTCCATGACGGACAGGTCGTGCGGCGCCAGGTCCCATATCACGCTGACATCGTGCTGGAAGAGCCCCAGGTTGACGCGCGTCGAGTCGAAGTAATAGAGCGAGCCAAGCGCGCCGCTGTCAACGAGCTCCCGGATCTTCCGGACCGCGCCGCTGAAGAGAAAGGTGTGGTCCACCATGATCTTCAGGTTCTGCCGGTCTGCCAGCTCGATGAGCTCTTCTCCTTGAGCGGATGTCGAGGTGAACGGTTTCTCGACGAACACATGCTTGCCGTTCTGCAGCGCCGATTTGGCGAGTTCGTAGTGAGTCCAGACAGGCGTGACGACGGCGACCGCGTCAATCTCGGTGGATGTCAGGACCTCTGAAAAATCAGTCGTGAGATGAACGCCAGGGTAGGCTCGTCCCGCCCGTTTGAGCGCAGCCGGGCTCTTATCGCAAACAGCGGCCACCGTGCAGTTCTCGAGGCCGTGGAAATTTCTGACGATGTTCGGTCCCCAATATCCGTAGCCGATCACGCCGACGCGGACGGCATCAGTGGCCTTTTCGTGCAGATAGCGCTTTTGCCCGGCCGCCCGTGCCGCGATCTGGAGATCGCTGGGGATGGCTTCCAGTAACGGAACGTTGTCGCCGATCAGCATTCAGAGCTCCTGGTTTCAGTCGCGATGACGCCTCGCAGCACCCGCGCAGGATTGCCAGCAACTATCGCGTCGTCCGGAACGTCGCGTGTTACCACGCTTCCGGCGCCGACGATGGCTCTCTCGCCAATGACAACGTTTGACAGGATCGTCGCTCCGGATCCAATCGAAGCGCCCTTCTTGACGAGTGTGGCCTCGACCTTCCAATCGGTCCCGGTCTGCAGTTCGCCGGTCAGTGTTGTCGCCCGCGGGTAGCTGTCGTTGATGAAGGTCACGCCGTGACCGATGAACACATGGTCTTCGATCGTCACGCCTTCACAGATAAACGTGTGGCTCGAGATTTTGCAGCGTCGGCCGACGGTCGCGTTCTTCTGGATTTCGACAAACGTCCCGATCTTTGTCTCGTCGCCGATCTCGCAGCCATAAAGATTGATGAACCGCGCCAGCTTGACGTCCTTGCCCAGCTTCACATCCGGCGCGATCGCGTTGGAATCGTTCATTGATATACGGTCCTGTAGATCCGGGCTGGCAGTCATCGTCAACAGGCGCCTTTCCCCGTGAAGACGGCGGCCGGCGTCGCGAGGAGGATCTTGATGTCCGTCCAGAGGGAGCACATCCGCGCGTAGCGAAGATCGAGCCGCACCATTTCATCGAAGGTCGTCCGGCTCCGGCCGGTGACCTGCCAGAGCCCGGTGAGTCCGGCTTGGCTTCGACCACGCGCCGGCAGTGCCAGGCCTTGTATTGGTCCACTTCGTATTGAATCGGCGGCCGCGGTCCGACCAGCGACATGTCGCCGCGCAGAACGTTCCAGAGCTGGGGCAGCTCGTCCAGGCTGGTGCGTCGAAGAACGCGTCCGACGGGTGTCACTCGGGGGTCGTCGGCGATCTTGAACAGCGCATCCTTGCTGCCCGCAACCGCCTGGCTCGGCTTCGACGTGATGAACTGCGTCACGAACTCGTGATGGATCCCGTGGTCGGCGTTCACGTGCATCGTCCGGAACTTGAGCAGCATGAAGGGCTTCATCATCTGGCCGATCCGCGCCTGTCGGAAGAAGACCGGGCCCGGCGACTTGAGCTTCACCAGGGCCATGATGACCAGCAGCACAGGCGAAAGAGCCGCCAGCAGCGCGAGGCTCCCGACGATGTCGAAAGCCCGCTTCAGCGCGTCGCGAAATGTTGCGGGCTCCTGCGCAGGGCGGATCTTGAGGAGCAAGGGATCGACCGCAGCGCCATCGTCCTTCCTGTCCAGACCCTTCGGATTGGGATGCACGTGCAGGCGAATCGACAGGTTCGCCAGGGTGGTCGCGCCAAGCTGCTCCGCGAGCTCGCGGCGGATCCTCCGCTCAATCGCACCGGCCACCATCGGGTCGCCAGCCGGCACATCGGTGAAGATGACGCCCATCGCGACACCTTCCTCGAGCCAGCCCAGAATGTCCGCCTCCCGATTCGTCGTGGTGAACGCGTTGATCGTCCGATCCAGGATCTCGGTGCGGCCGGTGGTCACGTCGGCCTGAAGGCGGACGATCATCAGCACCAGCGGTTGATCGACACGTTCGGCGCGCTTCCCTTCCCGGATCAAGACCGAGGCGAAGATCCGCTCGCTGATGATGTGGGGCGGAGCGTTCGGTGACTGTGCGTCTGTTCTGGGGCGCTCGGCCTGAAGGCGGACGCGCGGAGCGTAACGCCGGGCCGACAAGGCGCGACTGGTGAACAGTTCGTTCGGGATCTGTGCCACGACACGGCCAGTCGACGACATCGGTTCGGGTGTCACGTTCAACCTCGGTGCTCCAACGCGGGCGGCAGCTGATAAATGCGGACCTGGAGCCGATTCGCGATGTCGAGGGGAAGGCGTCCGCTGGAGAGCGCCTGGCGCACTCGGCCGCTGACCACGCTGGCAATGTCCGTTTCCGGCGGTTCAGTGAGCTGGGTGAGCACTGCGCCGATCGTACGGCCTTCGTGATACCAGCCGATGAAATCCGTGTCGCGAAGGCACGGCGCCAGAATCGCGACCAGCCTGGACGCGAGCCCTGAGTCGATCCACCCGTCGGCGTCGGCGTGCTTCTTCAAGTCGATCAGGAGGAGCAGGAAGCGACGGCGGGACCTCTCGGACCGCTTTCGCTCAATATTCAGGAAATAGCGGAACGCCACCGCGTTGTACCCGTGCCCAGGCCCAGGTCCACCTTCGCTTGCGAGGACGCGCGTACCGGGATTCGGCTGGTTCCGAGTCTGTTCCGACATTCGCGCACCTTCGGGTGCATGCTGCTGGTTGAGGGCACTCATTGAGCTGGTTGATCCACGAGCTGGCGGTGCAAAGCGATCGCCATCGCTGCGAATTCCGCGCGCGCATGAGGTTGGCATCTAAAGCATGCTCACACAATGACTTACGCGTGGAGCACGCGAGGTCTGCGTTTTGGTAGCGGACATGCGGCCGCGCAGTCTCGGCAACGGCGACGAAAAGTCAGCGTGTTGGCGGAAATCAGCATTGACGGGCGCAAGTGCACCGCCTGTGCTACGAAGGAATGTACTCAGGCAGCAACGGAAAGAGCGCCCGCACGAAGCCGATCGCCTCCTGCCGGGACACATCGGACGGCACGCCCTCTGGGGAATCCCATTCGACCATGATGACGGCGCCGTTCGTTCGGAGGCGGGTCAACGCGTCCCACAGGGTGTACGCCTTCGCAAAGTGGATGTTCGAGATGGTTCGGCCGTTGACGTCGTACCAGAACAGCACGCCCCGTTCCGCGCCAGCCTTCCGGTGCAGAACTTCGTTGAGAACAACCGTCTTGGGCCCGACCTGTAGTGCCACCGGCGAAGCCGCGGCGCCGAGCAACTCACTGGCCTCACCGGTCAGTTCCTTTCCGTCCTCCTGGGACCGGTGGTAGCCGATGTAGAGCCGTACGCGTTCGCCCGTGGAGCGTCGTCGATACGCTCGCACGAGCTCGTCGTCGACGTCGGCAAACCGCCGCCCGCCAGAGGGAGAGGGGTAAGCATCGAGGATCTCATCATCAATGGCCGGAAACATGGCTGTGACTGGCTCCACAGTGTTGTCGATGGTCCAATCGTCGATCTGGCGCGGCAACAACTGCAGTTCTTCAGTCAGTCGGACATCGAGGGGCTTGAACAGCAGCTGACAGGTACCTGCAAATAGGATCAGGCCGAGGACTCCCGCTTCGACCCAGGGCCGTCGCGTCGGGGATGGCGTTGCATGCTTATGCTCGCATCGTCGAAACGGCTTCTGCGGCATCGCTGCGAACCGGCCGCCTCGAGAGAAGCGAGAGGCATCCGCCAAGCACTGCGTAGCCCGCAATCGAGACGAGTAGGCCCTCGACGAGATGCAGCGATCCAAGGTAACCGTCACCAATACCCTTGTAAGCCAGGAATCCGACCAGGGCGATTCGGATTGCGTTGCTCAGGTACGCGACGGCCACTGCGGTGACCAGGAGCACGATCTGCCGCCAACGGCCTTCAAGAAAGAGGTACGCGGCGGGAAGTGCCATGGCCGTGATGGCTATGAGCTGGTTGACGCCGCTGCACTCGCGCAGAATCTGCAGCACAAGGTGCGGCAAGATTATCGCCGTGCCTTCCTGCAGCGACGGGACGCTCACCAGCCGTAACAGATTCACGGCAATCGCCCCCGACAGCAGCCGGCTGGGATCCTGAAGCAGACCGATCGGGTAGTCCCAGATCGGTACCATCAAGGCCAGGTACGCAATCGGAAACCACAACAGCTTGAACACCGCGCGGCCGCCGATCAGCAGGACGAGACCGGTCAGCGTCACAATCAGAGACGCCTGCTGGAGAGTCATGAGCGCCCCCAGCTGACCTGCAATCAACAGGGTGGCACCAACGACCATCACGGGCACCCCGCAGCGGTAGTCTGGCGCCAGAGGCAACAGTCGCAGCGTCTGCCACTTCGACCAGATCATGTACCCGCTGATGAGGGGCACCGCAAAACCATACGAATACACTGGGATAGTCGACCAGGTGCCGACCAACGCCACCAGGATGCCGGCGTAGCAGAAGGCGACCGCCGTCAGTGCGACCGCGATCCGGAGGGCCGTTGACCCGATGCGCGTCGTCGTGTTCGGTGGAGCTGTTTGCATATCGAAACGAGACAAAGCTTCGCCCTCTCACTTACATCAACCGGAACGGCTCGGTCTGGGATGAACCCGCAACTAGCGAGAAGCCAGCGAGCTCAACAGCTCTTTGGCCTGCGGCGCACCGTCGAAATCCGGCTTCAACGCGAGCGCCCGCGACAGCGATTGCCGTGCCCGCGCGACGTCCCCCGCGCTCGCATACGCAAGCCCGAGGTGATAGTGATATGTCGAATTGCCCGGATCTTTTTCAGCGCTCACTTTGAACGCCGAAACGGCGAGTGAAGCCAGGTTTTTCTTGTAATAGATGTAGCCCAGGGTGTCGTTCACTTCGGCGAGCTCCGACAGCTGCTTCTGCGAGGTCTGAGCGAGACGCAATGCGACATCGAGGTTGCCGCCCTGCTCGGCGTAGATCCAGGCGAGATTGTTCGCGGCGACGGCGGCCTCCGGATCGATCTGGAGCACACGTTCGAATCGCGCGCGCGCGCCATTCAGATCTCCCTCGCCCTGCAGGATGATGCCGGCCATGGTCAGGGCGGCCACCGACTTCGGTGAACGCTCGGCCAGCGCTTCGAATTCCTTCCGCGCGGCTGCGAGTTTCCCCTGCGTCATGTACAGCTGTCCAAGAGCGCTGTAAGCGCTCAATAGTCTGCTGTCGAGCTCGATCGCCTGACGTAGGAACAGCTCGGCGCTCGGTAGATCGCCGGTTGCCGCGTACGTGTGCGCGGCCAGCGCGAGCAGCGGGGCCGTAGGACCAGCGGCAATCCGAGCGTCGATCCGCGCTCGTGCGGCTCCGGGATTCTTGGACGCGAGGTCGAGCGTCACAAGCCCCGCCAGCGCCTCGATTCCGGCTGGTTGAAGCTTGATGGCGTGCTCGAACTCTCCTCGTGCTGCCTCGTACTGGCGCTTGCGTCCGAGCAGCATCCCCATCTGAGTGCGCACGACGGCGGAGTCGGGATATCGCGCCACGAGCTGCGTGAGCTCACCACCCGCCCGTTCGAGCTCTCCCCGCGCCAGAAGGCCGCGAACGAATATCAGTTGTGCATTCCCGTTCTCGGGTTCGTTCGCCAGGGCTTCTGTCGCAAATCCAATCGAGGCGTCGGGTTTACCCTGCGCCAGATTCAGCTGCGCGAGGGCGACCTTTGCGTCAGTCGCCCGTGGGTTCAGCCTCAGCACCTCCTGAAAGGCGACGATTGCAGCCGCAGGCTGCTTGCGCGCCGTTTGCACACGGCCGAGCATGAACAACGCCGCGGTGGAATCGGGGTGGCGCTGCGCGGCCGTGCTCGCGCTTGCAAGCGCTTCATCCGTCTTGCCGTCTGACGCAAGAAAGGCACTCTTCAAGAGCAGCGCCTGCAAGCTCGCCGGGTCCTTCGCCAGGACGCCGGCCAGCCGCTTGTACGCCTCGTCGTGGCTGCCACTCTTGTAGTCCAGCGCGGCCAGACGGACGTTCGCGGTCGCGGATGCCCGCGGATCGCTCAGGACCGGCATGAGAATAGCCCTCGCCGCGGCGTCGTTGCCCATTGCGGTGTAGTACTCGCCCAGGGCAAAGGCGGACTCTGCGGTGTTGGTCACCTCGAGGACTGTCTTGAGCGGTCGTTCCGCTTCGCCACGGCGGTTCGTAGCCAGATAGAAATTGGCGAGAGCTCGATTAGTCAGCGGGTTCCGCGGATCGTTCGAGAGCGCCCGGTTGAACGACGCTTCCGCTTCGGGCAGCCTGCCGGTCAGCCAATGGAAGTTAGCCAGCGCCAGCTGCGCGGCGAACGACTCGGGCTTGAGCGAAACGGCTTTGCTGAAGGCTTGCTCGGCGGCGTCGCGCTTGCCCCGGCTCAGTTCGAGCGCGCCGAGACTCGAATACGTGCCGCTTCGGGTAGCATCAACCCGGAGCGCGTCCTCGATCTGCCCGACGGCCGCGTCAACGTCCTTGAGTCCCGCCAGCGCGTTCGCGACAACGATCAGCGCCTCGACGTTCCGCGGATCCTGCATCAGGAGCTCTTCTGCGCGCGCCTTCGCATCGTCAAAGCGGCCAGCAAGCAACAGAAGGCTGCTGGCCTTCATTTGGAGGTTCGCATCCTGTGGGAGAAGGTCGGCCGCGCGAACGTATTCAAGCAGACCGTTCGCGAGGTCCCCGGCCCGCAGTAACGCTTCGGCAAGCTTTGCCCGGGCGTCGGCCGCGCGAGGGTCTCGCTGTACGGCACTCCGGTACTCGACTATAGCCTCGGCGTTCTTGCCGGCCGCCGCGTACCGATCCCCGCTCTCCACGTAGGCGCGCGCTGCGGCTGCGGGATCTGAGGTGCAGGCCGAGCTCACCAGCAGAGCACTCAGAGTAACAGCCCATGTGATTTGCCCGCGACGCACGTGTGCTGCTCTGCGAATGAGGCAAAGGGTTTGACCCATGAGGTTCGGTATCGGAGTCAGCAAAGATCCATCCGCATGGCTTGAACTGTGAAGTGGCATAGATAAAGCACTTATGCACAGCTACTTAGCGGACTGATTCACGGAGCGAGGCTTGCGGGACCGCCGGAGAATATCGCCGCTACATCGAACTTTAGTACCGAGCCTGATCGACATTTGGTACCCCGCGATCCGGCTTCTTGACACACTGACGTTGCCTGTAGTTGTTCGAGCGTCTCTTGGGTTCGAACAGTCCACCGACGTATTGCTGGGCGAGTTTGACTGCCACACCAGAAGCACTTGGGCGTCCGCAATCTTGCGACCCCGCGAGGGCACGGAGATTGCCTCTCATACTGCTCGACTAGCCTCTGTTGCACGCTTGGACAGAAGGCATAGCGCAGATGTCGATGTCCATCGTTAAGAGATCTAATCCAATGGAGACTTTAGTCTTCCCTGAGAATGACTATGCCGACCGCCAATCGAGTTATACCGCAACCTAGACTTCATCGTAGCCGTCTCGCACTCCAACCTGGCCATGTCAAAGCGCCGGTGCAACACGTTCGACGGTGGTGGAGAATTATCGGCTCAGCTGCCGCACTCTGGGTCGTCAGCGTTGCCTCACTCGTAACCGTTCTGGCGGTGCCTGCATATTTTCCGATTGACTTGGGCACGCTTGGGGGGGCCACGAGCTACGCTTTTAGCATGAGCGACGATGGCGTCGTGGTGGGAAACAGCCAGGCCGCCAATTCCGCTTTCAGCCGCGCATTCAGGTGGACTCGAGAGGGCGGGATGCAGGATCTTGGCACCCTTGGTGGTGATTTCAGTCTTGCCACCGCAGTAAGTGAGAAGGGCGTCGTGGTCGGCGCCAGTGGCACCGCGAACGCAAATAGCCATGCTTTCGTTTGGACAAAGAAGGCGGGGATGGTCGACCTCGGTACCCTTCCCGGCCTTTTCAGTCAGAGCTATGCGACGGGCGTCAGCAAGAGCACGCTTGTGATTGGCTTTAGTTCGAAAACGGTCGATGACTTCGCGACGCATGGGTTCGCATGGACCCGAGCCGAGGGTATGGTTGATATCGGCACATTCGGCGGCGACACGTATCCTAACGCGGTCAACAAGGCCGGGCTCGTCGTCGGAACGAGTTATACCCAGGGCAACGCGGGGTCTCGCCCATTCGCTTGGACCGAGTTCGGCGGGATGGTCGATCTTGGGACTCTCGGAGGCAACTTCGGAGAGGCTCTCAGCGTCAGCGACAGCGGCATGATAGTCGGCTACAGCTACACCGCCGGTCCGGTCTCTTACCCACATCCGTTTGCATGGACCGACGCGACCGGAATGATCGATCTCGGCACACTTCGCAACGGGAATGGCGGCTATGCCCTTGCCGCAAACGATGACGGAGTTGTGGTCGGCTACACGTCGACGGTTGGCAACGAAGTGCTTCGTGCATTCAAATGGACCCTAGCCGAAGGTATGATCGACCTCGGAACCCTTAGCGGCAACGACAGCTATGCCACGGGAGTGAGTTCGGACGGTCTTATCGTGGGAAATAACGTGACCCCTGATGGCCAGGGCCTTCAAGGATTCGCATGGACCCAAGCTGATGGGTTAGTTGGACTCGGCGGGGCGACCTACAGCCAAGTGGGGTCGGTCACCGGGAATGGCAGTGTGTACGGCTTCAGCTACGACGCGGGTGGCGCCCCTCACGCCACCGTGTGGAGGAGGGATCCCCGCTGTTCACAACCCACAGAACCAAGTCGCGATAAGCACGGGCGTTCGCGGTGCAGCATGGTCTTCGATCAAAAGACCGCGATCGGCGCGGCGCCCGCTGCGGAACAATGAGACTCATATCGCCTCAAGTTTATCCCCGACAGGGCCGGTTCGTTATCGGGTCCTCAGTCTGAGTACCGATACGGACGCCTTGCGCCGTACCTCAACCTGCGTGTTTCGGGCGGTTATAACGTCCGTTGCCGACGGCCTATCGGGGCTGAACGTAAAGCACCCGTGGCATTTTGTCCGGTAGGCACCGGTGAGCACCGAAGGAAACGATGAGCGCATCAGGAATTGACAATTCATTCCGCAGACACAAGCGCATCATCGGCATCCTGTTTTGCGTGGTCGCTGTCTTGGTGACGACTCTGTCGTGGGCTGGTATTTCGCTTCGAGATGTCCTGGCCGCGATGCCGTTCTGAGGAGAAGTGGGCGGTCTGGAAGGAAGTGTCGGTAGTCGCGTCTCAGTCAGGCCATCCCCCGGTGCACAGGAGGATGGCCTCAGGCATCAAACCGCGGCGTGCCCAGCTGTCCGGCTTCGCCGCCGCCGCGCGTAACCGAACACTCCAGCGGCAGCTCCCACCAGCAGTAGACTTGCGGGTTCCGGCACGTTGGTGATTGTGATGTTCTCGGAGAGCAGACTGCCCGCCTTCGCGCCATTGGCATCGGTGAACCGCGCCTTGATTGACGCCGCGTCGATTCCCGTCAACAGGAGCCCGGGCGTGTTCATCAGATTGATTCGGAACACCCACGAATCTGTCCCGCCGGCGAGCGCGCCGTTGGGTTCTATGCCGACTGCGGTTGAGCAGGCAAAGCCGGCACTCGAGCCCTGGTTGCATGCGCTGGCGCTCAGGCTGCCAAGCAGCGCTGGATCGACCCAGGCACCGGTCCCACCCGGCGCCGAGAGCAGATCCTGCACGCCCTCATAACTGCTGTCACTCGACGCGACCTTGATCGCGACTGCGTCGATATAGGCATAGTCGAGTAACCCACCACCTGTCGCCGTCAGTGTGAAGTCGTAGATGTATTCGAGCGGGTTGAATACGGTGTACGTGAGCTCCCAGCTCGTGTTGCGACAGGTGCTACAGGTCGGGCCGATCGCTTCCGCGTAGAGGCTGTTGGCCGACAGCACGAAGGTCGCGGCGATGAGTCCTAATCTCGTCATGGGTTATCCCAAGGCTCCCCTACTGTTTCAAGCTTGCACAGTACGATTGGCAATGGCGCACGCAAGGCACGTGCCCCGCTCCTTCACCGAAGCGTCTTCAAACCAAACACCACAAAGGAATGAGGTTATGCGGTCGCCGTCACTTGTGGAATTCACCCAAAGTCAACCGCTTGGTGCTCTTTAGACGCCGACGAACGCGAATCGGAGACCTTCTTGATACCGCCTCGATCGCGTCATTGCCCCGGAGCAGCCGACGTGACCTGAGAACGGGTCCGAGTCGGAGAACGAGCCGTCGTTCCGATGCGCCCCAGCTGTCCCAGGATGGACAAACAACACAGACAGAAGACTTAGCGTCAACCGGGGACTAAAATACCAATCGAACGCAACCGCCGCGGTGCACTTCAGCGGGCGGGGGGACGCTCGAACGGAGGAGTCTTGTGGCGCAGGCGTTGCGACTGACAATCCTTCAGGCCGCCGACACGTCGGATCGGCCCTGGGAGGCACGTGCACAAATGTTGGTTTCCAACGCCCGGACATGAGGGTTTCCAACAGCAGTTTTTCGACGGCGAGGATCCGGCTGCGAGTGCCTGTCATCGTGATGGTTATCGGTGCGACCGCAGTTCCCATCGAGCTTCGATCTCTGCACCAGGCAGCATTGAGCTTCGGCATCTTCGCCGCCGACGTCCTGGCGAACATCGCGGGCTATGTGCCTGTCGGGATTGTGCTCGGAGAGTTGGGGCCTGGTCGGGCGCTGGTGGTCGCAGTCTCGATGGCGACGTTTGCCGAGGTGAGTCAGCTCGGCATGCTGCATCGCGATCCCTCTGCCATTGATGTTGCCGCGAACGCGATCGGCGCGGTCCTGGGGATTGTCGTCAGCGAGCGCTGGAAGATTCGCTCGCCTGGGTTCACGCTCAGCAGATGGAAATCGGTCGTCGCGGCGGCGCTCGCGTGCGTGCTGATTCTTGCGGTACGGGCGACATCGGGCTACGCCCCCAATCATCGCGGAGCGACGTCGACGGGAACACTCGAAGCGTACTGGAGGTTCGATGAAAGCCGTGGGAGCGTTGCACTGGATTCATCGGGCCATGGTTTGCACGGCAGGTTCAGCAAGGAACCGACCCGCATCGCCGGCGTCTTGGGACATGCGGTCAAGCTGGATGGTGCGGCGGACTACATCGATTTCGGGCGATCCACTCCTCTTCGCCTGGTCGGGAGTATGACGATCAGCGCCTGGATCAACCCCAGCTCCTTCCCGGTAGACGATGCGTCGATTGTCTCGAACCACAATGGGCTTGGCTACCAGTTGGACACGACCGTTGATAGAGGGCCGCGGACGATCGGGTTCAAGCTCGCGAACGCGTGCGGAAGCCTCATGGCCCGTTACGGGGCGACTCCGCTGGACATTGACACGTGGTACCACGTGGCCGGCGTCTACGACGCTGAAGCACGGACGTTGGATGTGTACTTGAATGGGAAACCTGACAACGGCTTCCTGCGTGGATCGGTGACCGGAGCTCAGCGCAGTTCCCGCGAGGCGGTTTACGTCGGTCGTCGCAGCAATATCAAGGGGTTTGAATTCGCCGGTTCCGTTGATGATGTGCGTATCTACTCGCGTGCCCTGACGAAGGCCGAGGTCTCCGCCGAATTGCATGGAACAGCGATTGATGAGCTGGACGAACAGGTTGCCGCCCACTCGGCGGGCTCGCGCAGCCCGGTAGCCGGCACCGAGCGCCCCATTCCATGCGGCGGTCAGTCCGATTACGAGGATGCTTTGCTCCCTGGTGCGGCCGCGGTGCTCGGCGTGTTTGTCGCGGTGGCGTGCGCAGGTCTCTGGCCGTCGGCTGGATGGCCAGGTTGCCTTGCCGTCAGCTTTGTCGGGGGATGGTTCCTTCTGCTCGGTACGGCCTCCACGTTACCCGCGTTTTGCTACTGGCTGATCCCGTTGACGAGTCTCGCTGGCGGGGCATCCGTGGCGGCAGGTCGCCCCGGCCACGTGCACCAGGCGCCGGGCATTCCCCATTCGTAAAGTGCCTGGTTGAGATCGGAGTCGTTGTTCGGACAGGTTGATTCCCGTTAGATGTGGAGCAGTGCTGAGGCCCGCAGTGTCCCCCGCTCGAGCGTCCGCCGCTTCATCAGGAAGAAGATGATTGGCGTGATGATCAGCACGTGGACGGCCGACGTGATCATGCCCCCGATGATCGGGGCGGCGATTGGTTTCATCACGTCTGATCCCACGCCCGCGCTCCACAGGATTGGCAGCAGCCCAGCGACTGTTGCCACAACGGTCATGAGCTTCGGTCGAAGTCGCTGCACCGCTCCAGCGACGGTCGCCTCGATGAGCGCTTCTTCGGTAAGCGGCGAGCCCGTCGATATTCGGCGGTCGAGCGCTTCGTGCAGATAGACGACCATGATGACGCCCGTCTGTACGGCGACGCCGTAGAGCGTGATGTACCCGACCCACACTGCGACCGAGAAGTTGTAGCCGAGCAGCCACTGCAGCACGATGCCGCCCGTCATGGCGTACGGGACCGAGAGCATCACGATCACGGCTTCTGGTCCCGAACGAAAGATCAGATAGAGCAGCACGAAGATCGCCAGCAACACGACCGGCAAGATGAGGCGAATGCGTTTCGAGGCCCGAAGCTGCATTTCATACTGACCGGACCACTCGAGAAGATAGCCGGGAGGAAGCTGGAGTTGCCGTTCGATGGCTTCGCGCGCACGTGCCACGTAGCCGCCGATGTCGCGGCTGGCCGCATCGACGTATACGTACCCGGCCAGTTGTCCGTTCTCATCGCGGATCATGGACGGTCCGGTCGTCCTTCCGATGTTCGCCAACTGCCCCAGCGGAACTTGTAAGCCTGCCGGCGTCTTGACCAGCACCCGTTCAAGAGCCGGCAGATCGTCACGGAAGTCTGGCTGATAGCGCACGTTGATGGGGTAGCGCTCGCGGCCTTCGAACATCTGGCCGCCGCTGCTGCCGCCGACGGCGGTCTGCACGACATCCTCGACGTCCTGGACCGTGAGGCCATACCGTGCGATTGCGGCCCGGTCCACCCGGATATCCACGAAGTACCCGTCGGCTACCCGTTCGGCATATGCGGATCGGGTTCCCGGCACGGCGCGCAGAATCTGCTCGATCCGGCGGCCGGTGTCCTGTATCACGGCAAGGTCGGAGCCGAGAATCTTGACGCCGACCGGTGTCTTGATGCCGGTGAAGAGCATGTCCAGACGGCCGCGAATTGGCTGGGTCCAGACGTTCGAAAGGCCTGGAAACTGCAGGTCGCGGTTCATCTCCGCCTGCAGGCCCTCAAACGTCAGGCCCGGCCGCCACTGGTCGCGCGGCTTGAGCGTTACCGTGGTATTGACCATTGACAGGGGCGAATTGTCAGTCGCAGTGGTCGCGCGTCCCGCCGTCCCGAACACTCGCTCGACCTCTGGAAACATCAGGAGCCTGCGATCCTGCTGTTGAAGAAGCCGCGTCGCCTCGGTGATCGACAGACCTGGCGGCGCCGACGGCATGTACAGCATCGTGCCTTCGTACAGCGGCGGCATGAACTCGTGGCCGAGCGTCAAGAGGAGCAGCCCTGTCAGCGGGACGATGGCGGCGTTGACGCCGAGGAAGACCCACTTCCAGCGGAGGGCGAGTCGTAGCGTGGGCTCGTAAACCTCAGCGCAGAACCGCGTGATCGGGTTTGGCCGCCTGGGTGCGGACTGGAGACTCGCCGACGAGAAGGGTTGCCATCAGCACCGGAACCAGCGTGATCGCGAGCAGCGTCGCGGCCGCGACCGCGGACGTCTTGGTCAGCGCCAGCGGATGGAACATCCGTCCTTCCTGGTCTTCGAGCAGGAACACGGGCATGAACGACACCACGATCACCGCGAGGCTGAAGAACACCGGACGGCCAACCTGGCAGGCCGCGTCTCGCGACAATCGAGCTGGTCTCGCGATTCGATCGGATGGGCTTCTTCAACGACGCTGACGGTAGCGCGTTTTCCACCATCACAATCGAGGCATCGACGAGCACGCCAATGGCGAGTGCCATGCCCTCCAAGCGACATGATGTTGGCGCTGACGCCCAAGTACCAGACGGGATGAAGGACAGCGAGGATCGCGATCGGAAACGTGACAATCGGAATCAGCGCCGACCGGAAATGAAACAGGAAGACGATGACGACCAGCGAGACGACGATCGTCTCTTCGATCGAGGATGCGGCGCAGCGTGGCGATCGCGCTTCGATGAGGTCGACCGATCGTAGGTCGGGCAGGATCGTCACGCCAGCTGGAAGGTCCGCTGGATCTCCGCCAACCTGGCCTTCACGTCGTCGATCACGCGCAGCGCGTTCTCGCCGAAAGCGCATGATGATGATGCCGCCGACGCTTCGCCGCGTCCGTCGAGCTCGGCCACGCCGCGGCGCATATCTGGGCCGATGCGGACGTCGGCGACGTCGCCGACGCGGACCGGGGTGCCCTTCGTGTCCGTCCCGAGCGACAATCTGCTCGATATCTGCGATGGATGTGCAGGTATCCGCGCGCCCGCACCATGTACTCGCGCCCGGCGAACTCGAGCAGGCCGTCCTCCGGCGTCGCTGTTGCTCGCGCGAATCGCATCGACCACCTGCCTGAGTCGACAAGTCGTAGGCCGACGAGCCGATTCGGGTCCAGGTTGACCTGATACTGCTTGACGAAGCCGCCGATGCTTGCGACCTCCGCCACGCCAGGAATGCTTGCCAGGCCGTAGCGCAGCGTCCAATCCTGAAGACTGCGCAGCTCGTCGAGCGTGTGTGCCTCCGCTTTCGTCCACGAGCGCGTATTGGAACACCCAGCCCGACGCCGGTCGCGTCGGGCCCCATCGTCGGCGTCACGCCATCCGGCAGCGCGGCGCGAAGACTCTGCAGATATTCCAGGACGCGGCTCCGCGCCCAGTACACATCGGTGCCGTCCTCGAAGATCGACGTAGACGTACGAGAACGCCGAAATCGGTGAATCCCCGGACCGACGCGCACTCCCGGCGTCGGGACGAGCGCCGTCACGATCGGGTAGGTAATCTGATCTTCAATGAGGTCGGGGCTGCGTCCCGGCCATTCTGTGCGAATGATGACCTGAACGTCCGAGAGGTCCGGAATGGCGTCGAGCGGCGTCTGCTGCATCGCCCAGGCGCCCGCAGACGGAGAGAGCGAGGCTGGCGCGCAACCACGAGGAAGCGGTTCGAGACGCACCACGCGATCGTCCGGTCAATCATCGGAGCGCCGAAGCGTATGGCTCGATGTCAGCGAGCCACCACCGATGTGCGGTGTCTCGGCGATCATTTGTCCCAGGCGAAGGGCGGTCACCGTCATATCCCAGCGGCCCGTCATGGACAACGTCGCGGGGCCGCGGTATACGCCGTTATCGATGTGCGGGAGGCGGGCTTCGGCCCGCATCGCCGGCATGTTCATCGAGGGCATCGCAGCCATGGTAGAAGATCACGCGAAGGTCGGCATCGGTGACCGGCTGCGCCGCGGCGTCGCGAACCTGCACTTCGATCATACGTTCTCGCCCGTTCGCAGGGGATTCGGCGTGGTCTGGACGCTGAACTCGACGCGGCCAGGGGCGACGGCCGCCGCCGCGGGCGTGGCCGGGGCGGGCTGGTAATCCTGGAGGGCTGCTCGCATCTGACTCTCGGAATCGAGAAAGAAGGTCGCGCTCGCGTGGCGACCACTTCCTGGTCCTGCAGCCCCGCTACAATGAGCGCCTGGCCGTCGGCGCGCGCTCCGACCGTCACCTCACGCGGCTCGAAATGTCCCTCGCCCTGCGCGACGAAGACGATCTGCCGGCGGCCGGAATCCACGACTGCATCAGCGGGTATCAGCAGCCCCGTTCGCGGCGTCACGGCCACATCGACATTGACAAACATGCCGGGCTTCAGGCGTCCGTCGCGGTTCGCAAACGCGACGCGGGCCTTCACGGTACATGTTCGTTCCGTCAGATACGGATAGACGTTGACAATCGTTCCGGACAGCCGCTGGCCCAGCCACGCCTCGGTGGTGACGTCGGCGTGTGCGCCGACTCGCAACTCTGAAAGGTCCAATTCGGGGAACTCGACTTCGATCCAGACGACTGACAGGTCGGCCAGTCGGTACAATGTCCGCCCGCGTTCGACGTGCATGCCTTTGACGGACGCCGTTTCGATCACAACGCCGCCCGCCGGCGATTGAAATCCGACTGCGGCCTGTATCCGGCGATTGTCTTCGAGGCCACGCACGAACTGGGCGGGGATATCCCAGCGCAGCAACTTTTGACGAGGCACGTCAACCACGCGCTCGCCGAACTCACCCGCGTCCGCCGCCTGCGAATTCGTCAGCTGATCGCGGTTTCTGAGTCCGAGCAGGAGCTCGTTCTGCACATCCAGGAGCTCCGGACTGAAAACGGTGAAGAGTACCTGTCCGCGCGCGACAGCCTGCCCCACAGAGTGCACGAAGAGATCGATAATCCAGCCGTCGAATTTCAGGTTCACGTCGGTGAGTCGCGTCTCGTCGTACCGGACCGTGCCGACAGCGCGGACCGTCGGAGCCAAGGCTCCCCGGACCACACGCTCCGTGCGGACCCCGATAAGCTGCTGGCGCCGCGAGTCGATCGCGATATCAGCGCGGTTGCTGGGGTCCGCCGCCGGCGGGGAAGCCGCTTTGGTGACCTGAACGTCCTGAGGGAGATAGCGGACGACTAGAAACCCGCTGGCGAGCGCGAGGACCAAGATGCCAGGAAGAAACCGTTGACGGTGCTGCACTTATGTACCGCCGTCAGGGTGTCCCGGAAACCGGCGTACCCATATCCGTCTGAATCTCCGCCGCGGTCAGCGCGCGATTGTAGACGCGAACCTCGTCGATGAGGCCGGCGAAATGCTCGCCATAGAAGTCGGCGCCGATGGTCGAGTACGGCGTTCGAGGTGGAGACGGCGGCAGTCTGGGCGCCCGTGGCGACCTGGATGCCGTCAACGTAGAGGCGAATGGTCGTCCGGTCGTAGGTGGCGGCCAGATGCGTCCAGGTGCCGATGGGCAACGTGGTCGTGCCGAAGACGTTCTGGTTCGTCGCCCCGAAGGTGCCCCCGACGCCCGGCCGGTCCTGGCTGTCCGTGCCCGCCATCAGGTAGTACCGATCCACATCCTTGGCGAAGGAGAGCCCGCCATCCGGCCGGGGTCGCGCTCGGCATCACCCACGCTTCGAGGGTCAGCGCGTTGGTCAGGTCGAGCGAGGCGGAGTCGGGTACGGTCGATACGGGCGGTGGTGCCGTTAAAGCTCAGCGCGCCGCCGTACTTACCCGCGAGCGTGCGGGTCGCGCCGGCGATGGTGCCGGTGTTGGCATTGCCAGATGCGTCAGTGACCGTTGATCCGCTGCTTTCGTTGAAGGCATACGCAGCGACGAGACCCGTCGAGGGCGGCGGGGTGCTGCCGGTCGTGGCCGACGCGACGGTGGAGTACGGGCTGAAGAGGCCGGCGGCATCGGTGGCACGCACGCGATACGAGTAGCTGGTAGTCGGCGCGAGGCCGGTGTCCAGATACGACGGGCTGGTGACGGGGGCGACCTGGGCGAAGGTACTGCAACCGGCGGTTTGACAGCGCTCGACACGATACCCGGTGACGCCGACGTTGTCGTTGGCCGCGGTCCAGGTCAGCGCGATCTGAGTGCTACTGGCGCCTGCGACAAGATTCGTCGGCGCCGTCGGCGGTAGGGTGTCAGGTGGCGGGGCAGTCGCGGCGACCCGCACCATTGCCGCGACGGAAGGGACGCCGTTGGAGTCCACGACGAAGAGCATGTAAGGGCCAGGGGGGGCCGTGTTGCCGTTAACAGGACCGGTCACGGTCAACGAACCCACCGGCTTGCTGGAACGTCAACGGAACGAAGCGCTGATTCTGATTAATGGAGTGGGTGACGGCTCCCAAAGCGATCAGCGACACAGACGCGACTCGAGCCGCATCCGGCGTGACCACAGAGAAAGCGCTCGCGTACGAAACCACTGCCGGGGCGGAGGAGATGACCGGCCGCGGGCCTTTGAAGAGATACGGAGGCGAGAAGATCTCCGCACTCTCTTGATCCTTCGGATCCGGCAGCGTGAGGCCGTTCTGCCGGCCTCCTCCGGCAACGAGCACACGCGCGTCGGGCAGCAGTAATGCCGTCGAGTGGTAAAGCCGAGGCGTCTGCATCCGGCTGAGGGTTGTCCAGGTCTGGGTGGTCGGTGACCACAGTTCCGCCTCGTAGACGGCTGCGGAAAAGTTCGCCAGGTCTGTGTTCGAACTGCCGCCAGTCGTGAGAACCTGCCCGTCCGGCAGGATCGTCAAATTCAGGTAGGATCGCGGAAACGCCATCGGCGCCGTTGCCTGCCAGAGCGGGGAAGGCTGCGTCATGTCCAGCACGAACGTCGTGGCTGCGGAAGGGTGCCCGGGACTGTCGGCGGTTGCAGTGCCGGCCTTCATGATCTTTCCAGGCAGATACATGGCGGAGCTGTGACCGTCGATAATTCTTGAGTCGACGGTGGTCCACGTCTGCGTCGTGAGGTTCAGAACCCTAGTGCTGATCGCTGCGTCGTCTTGCCCTGCCATAAGGATGCGTCCGTCGGGAAGAAGATAGACGTGCGGGTAGTACCTGAAGGCCATCCTCGCGCTCGAAGCCATGGACGTCCAGGTGTTGCTCGCCGGATTGTAGATCTCGGGCAGATCGGCCATGACCGAGCCGCTTGTGCTTGTTCCACCTTGTACGAGAATTCGTCCATCCCCGAGAGTCGTAGCTGTCGGGTAGTAGCGGCGAGCTGCCATGAACGGACCGCCCGACCAGGCCTCCGTTACCGGATTGAAGAAGGTCGAATTGAAAGGGCCAAAGTCGTGCGCTCCGTCGGTCCCTGCCAGCGACGAACAAGCGGCCGTCGGCCAGGAATGCGTGACCTGCGCAGAACAGGTTCATGGTGTTGTAGGTCTTGGGCACGAAGGTGTTCGTGGCCGGCCGCCAGAGCTGTGCACCAGCATTTGCTGTGTAGTCGCTCCAAGCCACTACATCTCCGGTTGGCAAAAGCGCTGCGTGGACGGCCACGATCGGCCAGCTGTTGACGGCCGACCATTGTCCTATCAACGACGGATCGTTCGGGTCGACGCATTAGAAATCGTGAAGGCGATGGGCGCCGAGACTGCGCTGTTTCCTCCGAAATCACGCGCCACAGCGGTCGCGCTGTGCGGTCCATTTCCGAAGAGCGTCGTGTTCACGAGAAATTGAGTACGGCGACGTGACGTCCTCAGACGCCCACATTGTTTCCGTCCAGTTTGAACTGCACACCCGCTATGCCCGCGTTATCAGATGCATTCGCGGAGATCGTGATGGTGCCGGAAACTGTTGAACCCGCAACAGGTGACGACATCGAAACGATCGGCGGCGTGGTATCGGGCACCGTCGTCGTAAAGCTGACCGAGGCATCGGTGTTGGGAATGGCGGAGTGATCCGCGCGGACAAGATGGCCGATGAGCGTATGAGCGCCCGCTGCGACATTCGTGAACTGGTAGACGCCGTCGAACGTCAGGTCCATGACCTCCGAATTGGCATCGAGCTGGAAGTGCACGTGGTTGACACCGGTCTGGTCGCCTGTGGACGTATAGGTGACGTTGACGGTGGTCCCGGCGATCGTCGCACCGGCCGCAGGCTGCGTGATCGTGAGCCGCGGGCCCGTCGGCGTGACAGGCGTGCCCATGTCGGTCTGAAGCTCCGCGGCGGACAGCGCGCGATTGTAGACGCGGACTTCGTCGATGAGGCCGGCGAAATGTTCGCCGTAGAAGTCGGCGCCAATCGTGAGGACGGCGTTCGAGGTGGAGACGGCATCGGTCTGTGCGCCGGTGGCGACCTGGATGCCGTTGACGTAGAGCCGGATGGTCGTGCGGTCGTAGGTGGCGGCCAGATGCGTCCAGGCGTCGACGGCCAATGTCGCCGTGCCGAACACGTTCTGGTTCGCCGCTCCGAACGTGCCGCCGACCGCTGGCCGGTTCTGATTGTCGGAGCCGGCCATCAGGTAATACCGATCGACATCCTTGTGAAGGATGGCGCGCCAGCCGGCGGGCGTCACGCTCGGCCTCACCCACGCCTCGAGCGTCATCGCGTTGGCGAGGTCGAGTGAGGCCGAGTCGGGCACGGTGACGCGGGCGGTCGTACCGTTGAAGCTGAGCGCGCCGCCGAATTTCCCTGAGGCCGTGCGGGTCGCGCTGGTGATGGTGCCGGTGTTGGTGTTACCGGACGCGTCGGTCACCGTCGTGCCGCTCGGTTCATCGAAGCCGTATGCGGCGACGAGGCCGGTCGGGGGCGGCTCGGCGCGCTGCCGGTCGTGGCCGACGCGACCGTGGAGTATGGTCCGAAGAGGCCGGCTGCATCGGTCGCGCGCACGCGATATGAGTAGCTCGTCGTCGGTGTCAAGCCGACGTCCACATACGTCGGACCGATGACGGGAGCGATCTCGGCGAAGGTGCTGCAGCTCGCTGTCTGGCAGCGCTCGACGCGATACCCGGTGACGCCAACGTTGTCGGTGGCCGCACGTCCAGGTCAGCGTGATCTGACTGCCGCTGGCGCTTGCCGACAAGATTCGTCGGCGCCGTCGGCGGCGTGGTATCGGGCACGGTGGTCGAGAAGGTAACCGAGGCGTCAGTGTTCGGAATAGCCGGAGTGGTCGGCGCGGACCAGGTGGCCGATGAGCGTATGCGGGCCGGCCGGGACGTTGGCGAACTGAAAGACGCCATCGAACGTCAGGTCCATGATCTCCGGATTGGCATCGAGCTGGAAGTGCACATGATCGACGCCCGTCTGATCGCCCGTGGACGAGTAGGTGACGTTGACCGTGGTCCCGGCGATTGTGGCGCCGGCGGCGGGCTGTGTGATGGTCAGGCGCGGGCCCGTCGGCGTGATGGGCGTGCCCATGTCGGTCTGAATCTCCCGGCGGTGAGCGCGCGGTTGTAGATGCGCACTTCGTCAATCAGGCCGGTGAAGTATTCGCCGTAGAAATTGGCGCCGATCGTCAGCACCGCATTTGAGGTGGACACCGCCTGCGTCTGCGTGCCGGTTGGCTACCTGGACCCCATTGACGTAGAGCCGCACCGTCGTGCGGTCGTAAGTGGCGGCCAGATGCGTCCAGATATTCACCGGGAGGGCGGTCGGCGCATGGGTACGTTCTGATTGACTGTGCCGAACGTGCCGCCAAACGCCGGCCGGTTCTGTATTGGAGCCGGCCATCAGGTAATAGCGGTCGACGTCTTTGGCGATGATGGCGCGCCAATTCGACGGGGCGACGGTCGGGCAGAACCCAGGCCTCCAGCGTCAGAGCATCGGTCAGATCGAGCGAGGGGGCATCGGGAACGGTGACGCGGGCGGTGGTGCCGTTGAAGCTCAGCGCGCCGACGCCGTACTTGCCGGCCGTCGTCCAGGTCGCGCCCGCGATCGTCCCCGTGTTGCCGTTGCCGGACGAGTCCGTGACGACCGTGCCCGTCCCTTCATCGAAGCCATAGGCCGCCACCAGGCCGCTCTTTGCGCGCGGGCCGTCCACCAAGGTGCCCGCGACGACAGCAACACACACCCCCAGCACCATGGCCCACGCGACGGTCCTGCGAGGGCCCTGTAAGGGGCTCAGCGGAAGCCGAGCTGACGGCTGAGATTCGAGGTTCGACGCTCACGCACACCTCCTGGAGTCTACTCGGTTGCCGCGATGGTGAGCTTCGATCGTTCGACGTGATATAGCCGGCCGAATCAGACGACAACGAGAAGGTCCAGGCGTCATCGATCCTGTCTGTCGACTAACCGATGGGCGATACTCTCGTTCGGCAAAATGGACGTACTGTTCCTCGCGAAGCCGATCGGCCAGGCGGTTGGGCGGCAAGGTCACGTCGGCGTACGTGAGCACCTGCGTCCTTTGGAATGTCGCGAAGGAGGCTGCAGCCCTCGACGAGTCCCTCAGGCAGGTAGCGCTCGCGACGCATCTCGGGAGAGTTCACCGCTTCGCCGTAGGTCATGTAGCAGCCGTAATCGTCGAGAGTCTCGCCGGCCTTCAGGTCCCGCTTCGCCACCGCGCAGACCTCCACGACCGGGCCCGCAAGCGGCTTGGCTGCTGAATCGCGGAACAGGACGGCCCGCGCAATCGCATTCGGCACTTCAAAGTGCACGAGGTGATAGGGAATGAAGAAGGAGTAGAGTGGGCCTTCGCCCATCTTGTACAGACTCAGGTAGTGCTGCTGCTTCGGGATCCGGATGCTCGGCAAGGCAGTACACCTTCGTGAGCGGCGTGCCCACCACGTAGTCGACAATCCCTCCCAGCTGCCTGAGCTCGTCGATGTCGTAGAGCCGCCCGATCGTCATCACGTCGTCGCGGTATTCCTTGCCGCGCGACATGCCGCGTGATTTCACCACGAAGCCGGTGGCGTTGGCGACGATCGCCTGTTCGAAGCTGATCTTCGAGCCGTCGGCGAAACTGGTGACCATCGCGGGATTCTGGCCCCACTTTTCGGCGAACCCCTTCTGCGTTGTCGGAGTTCCGATAGGGATCCTGCAAGCCCTTGATGTTGCCTATCACCCGCGGGATGAGTCCGAGCCCGCGCACCCACCGATACAGATTCATCTGGACGCCGGGTTCGTCGCCATCGCACGCGGACAGGATGACGCCGTACTTCGCGGCATAGACCTGAAGGATCGGTCCGATCGTCGCGTCGATCTCGGCGTTCATCAGGACGACGTCCTTGTGATGCTTGAACGCTTCGAGGATGACCTGCGCGCCGAACTCGACCGAACCCGGTCGTCTCGACCAGCACGTCGATCTGCTCGGATCGCGCGAGGAGGCATCGCATCCGCGGTTGCCACAGGCTGCTCTGCCGGATGGCCTCGTCCAGCGCCGACTGCGTCTCCGCGATCACCGGCTCGAGCTCATCGCTCACGTACGTAAAGGCGTCGACGGCCCTCTCGACGCGGCGGTTGTAGATCGCCACGAGCCGCATGCCGGGGACGCTCTTCACGATCTGGTTGGCCAGGCCTCGCGCCATGAAACCGGCGCCGATCAGGCCGACGCGGATAGGTTTGCCTTCGGCCTCGCGCGCTCGAAGCGCGTTGTCAACAAGAATCATGTCTGCCTCCTCAGCTGATGCGCATGCGAGCCTGAAGCTCGAGTCCGATCTCCGACAGCGGCTTCCACTGTCGATCCTTTTCCGAGATGACGCTGACCGGCAGAGGCCATGCGAGGCCCAGGCGCGGGTCGTCGTACGGCAGGCCGCCTTCGGCGCCCGGCGTGTAGAACTCGCCGACATGGTACGTCGTCTCGGTATTGTCCTCGAGCGCCTGATATCCGTGGGCGAACCGTTCCGGGATGTAGATGCCTCGGTGATTGTCGGCGGTCAGCTCCACGGTGATGTGCTGAAGATAGGTCGGCGATTCCGGTCGCAGATCGACGATGATGTCGAGAATCGCCCCGCGGCTGCAGCGAACCAGCTTGGTCTCGGCTGCCGGGGGAGACTGAAAATGCATGCCGCGAATCGTTCCCTTGCGCCGGTTGAAGCCGATGTTCGCCTGGGCGATCACCGGCTTGAGCCCGTGCGCCGCGAACTCGTGCTGACAGAACGCGCGCGCGAAAAATCCCCGCTCGTCGTCGCGGCGCTCGAGGTCGATGATAAATGCTCCTGCGAGTGTGGTCTCTGAGAAAATCATGAGTGATGCCTGTGCTTTCTTATGATGATGTGTCTGCTGCCGCGCCGCCGCGCGTGACGTTCGAGACGAGGCCACTAGCCTGTGTCCAGCGCGTTTGCCGAGCCTGAGCAAGGCTGTGGCCATCGCGCCGACAATCTCGGAACACCGTAAACACGGCGTCTGAATCACTCTCAAGGTCGCATCGCCGGGTCTGGAATTCTGCGACTTTTAGTCCCCGTCCAAGGCGACTTTTGGCCTCCCGGCGTGGCCGGCCCGCGGCTTCCGGCGTCGCTGGTCGGCGGCATTTGTTGGCGTACGCCTGGAGTTGTGGCGAAGATGGTCATGGCCGAGTCCTTGCTCCGGTGGACGGCCGTCGGTGCTCCGCACGACTGTCGACGGAACGATTCTCTCACTGAAGCGCTAATCAGGAAGGTCCAATGAAGGTATTAGTTACAGGACATCACGGTTACATCGGCTCCGTCATGGTGGGCGTGCTCGCACGAGCCGGTCATGCGGTGACGGGCCTGGACACGTGATCTCTACGACGGGTGCGACTTCGGCGACGATGCCCTCAGCGTTCCTTCGATCCGGAAGGACATTCGCGACGTCGTGCCGGCCGATCTCCGGGGGTTCGACGCGGTCATCCACCTGGCCGCGCTGTCCAACGATCCGCTCGGGTGTCTCGACGAATCCTGCACCTCGACATCAATCACCTGGGGAGCGTGACGCTCGCGCGCGCGGCTAAGGCCGCGGGCGTTCCGCGCTTTCTTTTCGCCTCGTCCTGCAGCCTCTACGGAGCGGCCGGCGACGCAGATGCTCGACGAGTCGGCGGCATTCAACCCGATCACCGCGTACGGCCAATCCAAGGTGCTGGTGGAAGCCGACGTCTCCAAGCTGGCAGACGAATCGTTCAGCCCGACGTATCTTCGCAACGCGACCGCCTACGGCGTCGTCGCCGCGCCTGCGGGCCGACATCGTCGTCAACAACCTGGTCGGGGTCGCGTACACGACCGGCGAGGTGCTGATTCAGAGCGACGGCACGCCGTGGCGGCCGCTCGTGCACATCCAGGACATCTCGCGCGCGTTTCTCGCCGTGCTCGAGGCGCCGCGCGAGGCGATTCACAACCAGGCGTTCAACGTCGGGAGCAGCCACGGAGAACTACCAGATTCGCGACATCGCCGCCATCGTGCAGGAAGTCGTGCCCGGATGCGTGGTCAAGTACCGTGGAAGGCGGCGGCCCGGACCCGCGCTGCTACCGTGTGAGCTGCGAGAAGCTGACGAAGTACATTCCCGACTTCCGCACCGAATGGACCGTGCGTCGGGGCGCCGAGGAGCTGTACACGAATTTCGTGCAAGCATGGACTGACACGCCGAGATGTTTTCGCGGCTACGTGAGGCTGGCGCGAATCCAGGAACTGCTCGGCGACGGCCGACTCGATGCCACCCTCCGATGGCAAAGCGCGGTGACGGTCTGAGCTGAACCAGGTCAGCAGAGACGAAGGATGCGTCGATGAAAGTAGTGCTGTTTTGCGGCGGCCTCGGCATGCGGATCCGCGAGGCCGGAGAGAATGTCCCGAAGCCGATGGTGACGATCGGCTATCGGCCCGATCCTGTGGCACGTGATGAAGTACTACGCGCACTACGGCCACAAGGACTTCATCCTCTGCCTGGGCTACCGCGGCGACGTCATCAAGAACTACTTCCTGCAACTACAGCGAGTGCGTGTCGAACGACTTCGTGCTCTCCGAAGGCGGCAAGAAGCTGGAGCTGATGGGCTCGCGACATCCACGACTGGAAGATCACCTTCGTCGAAACCGGTGCGACCTCGAACATCGGCCAGCGCCTGAAGGCGGTCGAGCGCCTGTCGCGAGACGAGCCCGAATTCCTCGCCAACTACAGCGACGGGCTGACCGACCTGTCGCTGCCCGATGCAGCTGGAGCACTTCCGCCGGCAGAACGCGATCGCCAGCTTCGTCAGCGTCAAGCCGAACCTGAGCTATCATCTCGTCTCGGTCGCCGACGGCGGCCGCGTCACCGCGATCGACGACATCCGGCAAGTCGCCCATCCGGATCAACGGCGGATTCTTCGTGTTCCGCCGCGAGATCTTCGACTACATGCGCGACGGCGAAGAGCTGGTCTGTGAGCCATTCCAGCGGCTGGTCGCGGACGCGGCAGCTTGCCGCATACGAATACGACGGGTTCTGGATGTCGATGGATACGTTCAAGGACCGCCAGCAGCTGGAAGACATCTACGACAAGGGTTCGGCCACGCCCCGTGGGAAGTCTGGAATGGCGGCACGGACTTGACCGTGAAGGCCTACGCCGGGGTTTCGGCCTAGGCGGACGCCGAACGCTGCCGCCGGGCCGATGTCTGCGCTCAACCTTCGAAGCCACGCCGCGGCCGTTCCGCGTGCTGTGCATCGGCGCCCACTCCGATGATATCGAAATCGGCTGCGGCGGCCTGATCCTCTCCCTTCTCAGCAGGCAGAAGGCCGTTGATATCGACTGGGTCGTGTTTTCGGCGGTCGGACCGCGGGAGCGCGAAGCCAGACGGAGCGCGGCGACGTTTCTACAGGGAGCCCACCGCAAGAGCATCATCGTCAAGCATTTTCGTGACGGGTTCTTTCCGTACGACGGCGCGAAGATCAAACGCGTGTTCGAGCAGCTCAAGCAGGGGGTCGACGCCCGATCTCGTCCTGACCCACTACCGCGACGATCGGCACCAGGACCATCGGGTGCTCTCCGACCTAACGTGGAACACCTTCCGCGATCATCTGGATACTCGAATATGAAATTCCCGAAGTTCGACGGCGACCTGGGCACCCCCAATTGTTTCGTGCCCCTCGATCAACGCATCTGCTCCCGCAAGGTGAAGTACCTTGAACGAGGCCTTCGGAACCCAGCGCGACAAGCACTGGTTTACGGACGAGACGTTCACTGGGCCTGATGCGGCTGCGGGGCATGGAATGCCGAGCTCCGAAGGGCTATGCCGAGGCCTTCTACGCGCGCAAGGTTGTGTTCGAGGTCTGACTGATCCGGTAGACTGGTCGATACGGTCGCTTTCTTCTAGTGTCGTGTCTCTGAAGTTATGTAAATAACCGTCTGCTTCGCGTCGTACAGGGCGACAGGAGGCAGATTATGGCTCGACCGAAAGCGGTGTTGGTGGTGACCCCGGAGCAACGGCAGACGCTCGACTCGATGGCGCATCGAGCGCGGACGGCGCCACTGCTGGCACGTCGAGCCCGCATCGTCCTGGCGTGCGCGACGGGATTGGACAACACCACGGTCGCCAAGAAGCTGCGGATGTCGCAGCCGACCGTCGGGCGGTGGCGGCAGCGGTTTATCGACAAGGGCGTGGACGGGTTGTTGGACGAACCGCGGCCGGGCACGCCGCGAACGATCGACGACACGCAGGTGGAAACCATCGTGACGCGGACGCTGGAAAGTACGCCACCCGGCGCGACGCACTGGAGTACGCGCACGCTCGCGAAGGCCACGGGCGTGAGCCCGATGAGTGTCCATCGCATTTGGCACGCGTTCGGGTTGCAGCCGCATCGCACGGAGACGTTCAAACTCTCGCCCGATCCGCTGTTGATCGACAAGGTCCGCGACATCGTCGGGCTGTATCTCAACCCACCGCAGCACGCGGCGGTCTTCTGTGTCGACGAAAAGCCGCAGATCCAAGCGTTGGATCGGACGGCGCCCTTGCTGCCGCTGCGCCCCGGCCAAGCGGAACGGCGCACGCACGACTACAAACGGCACGGGACGACGTCGCTCTTCGCCGCGATGGAAGTGAAGACGGGCCAGGTGCTGGGCCAGATCCGTCGGCGGCATCGCGCGGTCGAATTCCGCGCGTTCTTGACGGCCCTCGATGCGCAAGTGCCGGCCGACCTCGACGTGCACGTCATCATGGACAACTACGGCACGCACAAAACGGCGATCATCCGACGCTGGTTCGCGCGTCACCCGCGGTTCCATCCGCACTTCACACCCACGTACGCGTCGTGGCTCAATCTCGTCGAGCGCTGGTTTGCGGCCCTCGAAACGAAACAATTGCGGCGAGGCGTCCACGACAGCGTCCGCTCGCTGGAGTCCGCGATTCGCGAATTCATTGATGCCTCCAACACCGCCGGCCAGCCGTATGTGTGGACGAAGACCGCCGATGAAATCCTTGCGAGCATCGCCCGATTCGCATTACGAACCGTCACCGTCCACGATCAGCAGGTTATGCTGCGAACCACTGGTACGGGACACTAGCGACCGCCTGCGACGAGCCAAAGGTCGACCAATCGTCCCTGTGCACTCTTTCGTCTGGGCGACCCCTCAGCGCCCATGTCCCATTCCACATAAGGCCGGGGAGGACGCCACGCAGTGTTCTTTCCACATAAGCGTGTAGCCCTTGCGGGCCCGCATCATCCTGCGGTGGGTTCTGTCTCCTCGGTGCTTCATAAATGAACGATGTAAGCAGTTGAAGTAGTGTCAAGGCTGAAAATCGCTGACTTCAGAGTGCCTATAGTGGTCCTTTTTAGTCCTTATTCAGTGCTCCATGGTCACTTAGTACTTGACCTGGCGGACTTCTTGGCTGTATAACTAGGGTCTTGGAACAACAACACGTGGAACAAGCAGACCAGCTGATCAGTGCTAGCGCGGCCATGCGCGAGATCGGGCAGGAAGTGCTGTACACTGCGCCGCACAGACGCCAAGGTTCTCATCTCAGGGGAGAGCGGCGTCGGCAAGGAAGTGGTTGCCCGGCTCATTCATCAGCGAAGCCGGCGAAGCCACAGTCCCCTCGTGACGATCAACTGTGCCGGGGTGCCGGACTCCCTCCTTGAATCGGAGTTATTCGGGCACGTTCGCGGAAGCTTCACGGATGCCCATCGCGACAAGCGTGGGTGGTTCGAGCAGGCGCACGGCGGCACGATCTTCATGGACGAAGTCGGCGAGATGAGCATGCGGATGCAGGCTCTCCTGCTCCGATTTCTCGAGAACGGCGAGATCCAACGCGTCGGCTGCGACCGCGTCAGCTCGATGGTCGACGTGCGGGTGATCGCCGCGACCAACAAGAATTTGCTGGAGCACACGGCAAACAAAACGTTTCGCGAGGATCTGTACTACCGGCTGAACGTCATTCACTTAGCCATACCGGCGCTGCGCGAGCGGCGGGAGGACATTCCGCTGCTCTTCGATCACTTTCTCCGAGCCTATGGCAAGCGCCACCACATCGAGCCACCGACGCTGCTCGAAGAGACCATGGCGAGACTCGTGGCCTACGACTGGCCAGGCAACGTGCGCGAGTTGAAGAACGCGGCCGAACGCCTCGTGATTCGCAGAGAGGGAGCGGTTATCAGCCCCGAAGATCTCCCCCGGGAAATCTCGGGAAAATGGTCCGGACCGGTTGCTGTTAAAGCGGTACTGCCGGGCAGATTGACGCCGGACGTGCTGTACAAGCGCATGAGTGTTGGTGGGGAATCCTTCTGGTCCGTCGTGTATGAGCCCTTCATGGCTCATGATCTCACGCGAGACGATCTTCGGGCGATTGTCAGCCGCGGCCTCGAACGCACAAGGGGCAACTACAAGGTGCTGGTTCAGAGCTTCAATCTCGAGCCCTCAGACTACAAGCGCTTCCTGAGTTTCCTGCGTAAGCACGAGTGCCACATGCCGTTCCAGCGATTCAGAGCGGTGCCTGTGCGGTTGTCCGACGAAGAAGAGCGCTTGCAGCCACGAGATGAGCGCTGGCAGACCGGAAGCGCGGCTAAGGGGGGGAGCGGCTGACGCCACTGCGGCGGGAAGCGCCCTGGCTCCCTAGGGGGGGCCGTCCAGATGGATTCTACGACGAGCTCGTGAGCGGGTACTGAGCGCCTTCCAACACCATTCCGACGAGCGCGAGCAGGCGCTCAGCATTCAACGGCCTCGCCACGTAGTGGGCTCCGAGTTTCCGCGCCTCGACCTCACTCGAGTCATCGGCGATCGCGGCCACAATGATGGCCGTGGCCGCAGGATTGACCGCGCGACTATGTAGAACCAGGTGCAGGCCGTTGTACGCCGCCAGCCTGAGATCGGTGATGAGCAAGTCGTACCATTGGGTGTGAAGCAGATTTCTCGCGGTCTCGAACGAACCGGTGCCAATCGCTCGATACCCAGCCTTCCGCAGAGGCTCCACCAGCGAAGCCAACTCGCTGGAATTGCTGTCCACCACAAGAACTGTAGCCATCTTCATAGTTGGCGCGATCCATTTTCAAGAAAGGCCGGCGAGTCCCCGGCACCCCGTCCTGGCAGCTCACGCAGACATGCGCTGCGGTCGGCCTGACTGCACCGATCAGTGCAGCTCTGACTGCACGTTCGACGCAACATGACGGGGACTCGCCTTGCTCGCTTCTTGATGCAGCAACGCGAATGCCATGACGAAGTTGAGATACCGTTTGATATTTGCACGATCTCTCGAGTTTCCTCGTGGAATGGACCATTGGCAACCCGACAAAAGGCGTCATCTGGCCGGATTTTCCGCCTGTTCGGGACCTTTCGGCTGGTTCGAGTGGGCGGCGACCGCTCAGTCTCTGATAGTGAGTAGGCGTCGGGCGTGATTTTAGGGCCGCCGGCCCGAGTACGTTCAGTTGGGCAGCGTTGCGGCGGGCAGCGAGTCGACAAGAATGCGCCACGCCTGCGCGGTGCTGGCATCCCCGGTCGAGAGCTCGGCGCCACACGCCGCGCCCGAACCCTCACCGCTCGGTGATGCTGTCCAGACCCGCTGAACCTGACCCGAAAAGTTGAAGAGAGGCAGCCGCAGGGTGAAGCGCGGCGGTAGGGTGCGAACTTCTCTTTCGCTCGTCTCGATTCGCATGCCCTCGTAGCTGACGTCGAGCAGGCGCGCCTGAATGTCATCCACGAAGGCGTATAGCAGCGTTACCTGCTTGCGGGGAGAACGACGCTTCCGTGGTGGGGCGGCCGCGAGTTCGCGCATGAGGGCCAGGACGCGCATCGGGTCGACAGGCGTCTTCAGAAACGCTGCCTTGTACCGCTCAGCTTCCGCCTGGAGAACCGGATCCGCGTCCCCAACGATGATTGCAGGTGTGCCCTGGCCAGCGGCGCGTATGGCCAGGTGCAGCCCGTTATATGCACCCAGTTTCAGCTCAGAGATGAGGAAATCCGCGCGTGCCTCGAGTAACGTCTTGGCCACCACGAAATCGCCGGTCACAGTCGGTGCGTAACCAGCTGCACTGAGGGTTGCGGCCAACTGTCTCGCCAAGAGGCGCAGATGGGGCCACCACGAGAACCTTCTGGACGACGGGCATCAAAAGGGCCGCCGTACCGTAGGTGGGCTGCCGTGTTGGAGACATCGAGTTTTCAGACTTTCCTGCCAACGAGGCCCTCGAATCCAGGCAAGTTCAGCATTCCGCTCACAATGCGAGGAGGCGATGGGCCCTGGATCCTGTTACGGCCGTGCAAGCACGCTGCCGACTTTCGTAGGCGATGGAGGTCAGTGTTGAAGTCGGTGAAATTCCTTGAAAAATGAAGGATAGTTTATGAAATACGAGCCGAGGCAGACATCTGTGGCGTCCCGCAGGCGACCAAAGGCTACGGAGAGGAAGAAAACAGCTCTCACGTCATACGAGCATGTCCTCAACGGCCAGCCCCTTCCATGCGGTTGTCGCTCCTCGGTCAGTCGATGTGCGAGCGTGTGCAGCGGCGTATGTGTTGCGGACAAAGAACTCCGGCGTCGCTTCGATTGCTTGTCGGTCACCTCAAGGGCTGCTTCACTGCCGAGCGTAACAAATGAATACTTCGAGGTTGGCAGGCGCCCTCGACGACACAAATTACGATTGCATCCCAATAATGCGGTTTTTGCGTGCTCTCTAGCTGTCTCGCCGATTTACACTAGCATTTTCGATGATCTGACCGGGCCTGGTTCCTGCACTGGCATCGGCGCATGAGTCACCGTTCGTGCCCTGAAGCCGTGCCGCGCGCTCGCCACCGTCACAGCTTTGGCCGCTTTTGCCCACTGGCGATTGCCGTACCTGCTTCTTCTCACGTCTGCCAGCGCATTCGCGCAGTCTGTCGTCGATCCGACCACTGCGGAATTCGATCCATCGGCCGATCACGACGCCACTACCTCCGGCGTGCCCGTTGTCGATCATTACGAGATCGGGTTCTACCTGATCGCCGCTGCGCAACCGTTTCAAGTCAATCAACTCGGAAAGCCGAGTCCCGACGTGGACGGCAAAATTCGCGTCGCCCTCGGCCCACGTCCCGCGCCGGGCGTTCTCTATGAGGCGAGGGTTTCGGCTGTCGGCCCGGGCGGTGTCGGCATGAGTGCCGTCTCCAACGCCTTTACCTTTATCGTGCCGTGCACCTACGCCGTGTCGCCCACTACCCAGGGGATGGCGGCCGGCGGCGGTCCGGCGAGCGTTGCGGTTACGGCGGCAGGCGGCTGTGGTTGGACTACGACCGGAATCCCCGGTTGGGTGGCAATCACGAGTGGGGGCAGCGGCACCGGGAACGGTACGGTGAGCTACACCGCGTCGGCGAATACGTCGACATCACCTCGGACGGGCACGCTAACGGTGGCCGGGCAGACCGTGGCCATCACGCAAAGTGGAGCCTGCGGCTTTTCCGCGTCGCCGACGACGCAGGCGATGGCGGCCGCCGGCGGTGGGTCGAGCGTCGCGGTCACGACGACGAGCGGGTGTGCGTGGACCGCGACCGAGAGTTTCGGCTGGCTCACCGTCAACAGCGGGGGCAGCGGAACGGGAAACGGCACGGTGGCTTATACCGTGTCGGCGAACACGTTGACGTCGTCCCGGACGGGCACGCTGACGGTCGCCGGGCAGACCGTGACCGTCACGCAAAGTGGAGCCTGCAGCTTTTCCGCGTCGCCGACGACGCAGGCGATGGCGGCCGCCGGCGGTGGGTCGAGCGTCGCGGTCACGACGACGAGCGGGTGTGCGTGGACCGCGACCGAGAGTCTGGGCTGGATGACCATCAACAGCGGGGGGAGCGGTACGGGAAACGGCACCGTGAGTTACACCGTATCGGCGAATACGTTGACGTCGTCTCGGACGGGCACGCTGACGGTCGCCGGGCAGACCGTGACCGTCACGCAAAGTGGAGCCTGCAGCTTCTCCGTGTCGCCCACAACGCAGGCGATGGCTGCGGGTGGCGATGTGGCAATTGTCTCGGT